>JAKAUC010000013.1 GCA_021827865.1 archaeon | reverse complement strand
TTCAGGTCACCAGGGGCTCCGCGACTGTCAGGTCGATGGCGATTTCAGCTATGTCAGACCCATATTCAGCGGTCCTTCTAATGCTCTCGAGCATGAGCTTCGCAGAGGCGACCTGAGCTCCGCTCATCCTAGGCGCCAGCATTTCGCTGCTGATCTTACCTTCCATCTGCAAGACCTCCTTTGACTTCGCAATCGCCTCCTCCGCCATCTTGCCGTCGAGGCGGAGTAGAGAGGCAATGGAGCTGTCGAACACCTTCTTGGAGAGCGCCGTCGTCTCCTGAATCTTCTTGATTGCCTGCTCCGGGAGCATCCGAAGGTTCTCCGCTTCAGCGGCTATGCTAGCCGCGTGGTCGGCTACCCTCTCTACGTTCTTGACCACCAGCCTGTACCCCAGACAGTCTCTCGTCGATTTCAGCCCTATTTCCTGAATCACCGACCTGTCTCTCACTGCTATGTTCAGCTGCCTGAGTAGGAAATGATAGAACCTGTCGACCTCGTCGTCGCGTTCTATGACTTCCTCCGACATACCCTTTGTCCCTCCCTGCAGGACACCGACCGCGTCCGTCAGCATGCCCCCCGCAATGATGGCCATCCTTTCGAGGGCCTTCTTCAGTGGAAGGTCAATGTAGCCAGAAAGACACTGCGTGAGAATGCCTCCAGACGACTCCTCGATTATCTCCACGCCGACCAGCTTCCGCCTTATCCCCTCCCTGATGAATCCCCGAAGTCCAGAGTCCGACCTGCCGAGGGTCACTCTGATGGTGTCATAGCCGGCCAGGTAGTACGAAATGAAGTGCCTCAGCAGGAAATCCTTGTCGAGCCCCTGTGCCGACTCCAGGGTGGCTTCCGATTTGGACGCCGCGCGCAAGTCTCTTCTAGGGACGATCAGGAGCGAAGAGTCAGGCTGCACGAGCACGGCCACGGGGTCCTTCGGCCTCAATCCAACGTCGATTACCCAACTCTTTGGAAGGGAGACCACGAAGCTGTCCCCTCCAGTCTTTTGTACCCTCCTGAATTCCTGCCTTCTGGATTCGCCCGTCAAATCACGCTGGTAGCAAGAATAGCTACTATATACTTCTTGCCTCAGTAACACTTGGCTATTGAGGCGGGGAAACCCCGCGCGTCTTCGACCCCCTGGCCTGCATCTGCGATGCTGTCGAGCATACTGCCACCGGCGTGGACCAATCGCATCGTGCGGCCTTCAAGGCAGAGTCATCACCTTCGTTACTTCCTTCCCCGCCGCTATGGAGACCTTCTCTCCCATCGAGACCTTGATCCCCGCACGGCTATCTGTGACGCCGAAGAGCCTCGCGTCAGCCTCCCTGGACAGTGAAATCTCTATCTTGCTCCCCCAGGGGACAGTGTATCTCAGGGGGTGGGTCCCAACACCGAGCCTTTCGGTGTAGGTCGGCGTGATATGACATATCCCCACTTCGTCCCTCCCGATACGGGCGAACGCCGAAGGCTCGACCACGTTCCTTCCGATTCTGTCGACGTAGGAGTAATAGCCCGTGGCCCCCGCTCTCGTGGCAACCACGATTCCGTCTGCTATGGCCGCCTCTTCGAATTCTGCCCCTTTGCCCGACACCTTCAACTTGTAGCGGAGGCAGCTTCCTTCGGCACCCCTCTGAAGATAGACATCAGTGAACACCTCTCCAAGTACCCTTGTCCCCTTGATGACCCTCAACCGTCGATGTTCATCTATCTCATAGCCTCCGGCCCTGATTCTTGCCAACGCCTCAGGGAGCTCGTCGAGGACGGTCTGGGCGAGGCGAGCCTTGGATCCGATCGCCCCCTTCGACCGCACGCCCACGAAGAGCAGCGGGATCTTCTCCGTCCGCCCGTATCTGCTGAATCGCCCATCCCCACCAACGACGATGCCAAAGTCAGCCTTTGCCTCTCCCACTTCTATCCCGGCTTTCATGACTATCCTCCTCAGTTCGCCTGGCGCGACTTTGGGCGCCTCGCCATCTAACAGGAGAGCCGCTTTCACCTGTCGCTCCCCTGGCCGACGAACTCGAGGATGCTCCCCTCGCCCACGTCCCTTCTCCCCGTGGCGATGAACCTGGTCGCCTTGGCCCTCGCTTCATCCTGAAGAGGCGTCGACATCTCGAGCTTCTCCATCATCTTAAACGAGTTCTCCACGGCGAACCCCTTGAAGTGGTTGTTGAAGTAGCCGAAGGTCTTCTTCACTCCTGATATGACATCCTTCACCTTCGGGACCCAACCGTCGAGTTCGCCGTCGGTGTACCTATAGTTGTACCAAGGCCGGCTCCCCCTCCCATGCCATCTGATGAAGGCGAAGTCAGCCGTCACCACCGTGTCAGGAGGGAGGAGGGGCTCATCTACGATCACATTCGCGAGGTTCCGGTCCCGAAGATACGACCAGACGTCCTCCCTCAGCCACGAGGGGTGTCGGAACTCTACCGCGAACATGACGTCCTCGGGGGCCCTATCGAAGAACCCTTTCAGCTTCTCGAAGTCATCCTTGAATGAGTAGCTCGGGGGGAGCTGCGCGAGGACCGGTCCCAGCTTCCCCGCGTCGATTAGAGGCCTCAACAGGCCAAGGAACCTGATCAGGTCCGCTTCGGCTCCCTGAGACAGGTCCAGCCTCTTGTCGTGGGTGAGCAGCCTGGGGAGCTTCACAGAGAACACGAAGTTCTCAGGGGTGTACCTCGCCCATCCGAGCACCATCCCCTTCGAGGGGAAGGCGTAGAACGTGGAGTCGACCTCCACCGTGCCGTAGAGCTTGGAGTAGTAGGAAAGCTTGTTGACCGAAGAGCTAGGATAGAAGACGCCGTTCCACTCGTTGTACGACCAGCCTGACGTCCCGAGGAGAAGGTCGGTCAACTGGTCGGGCTGAGAAGTCCTTCTCGATTTAAGTCTGGGGCACCGAGTCTAGAGGATGGGCATCCACCCTGGCCTCGCGGACCAGGTCGCAATCGCATCGTGGGCGTGTATCGATTCGAAGCACCTTCCGCTTATGTAAAGGGCGTTCGGGAACCTGCTGACGCACTCTCTGACGATGTCCTCTGCGAACTTTGGGTTCGCCTGCGCCTCCATGATCTTCTTCGCCTCGTCCAGCCTCTTCAAGTGCTCCACCGGAGTGGCAGAGAAGCACTCCGTTATCCTCCCTACGACTCCGATGGAGTCGAGGGGCTTCTCGCTCTTCAGGACCACCGTCAATTGGGCCCGCTGCATGTGCCCTATGCCGATCATCTTCTTCGAGCATGGGCACGCTGTCATCCCATCCACCACGTACCTGTAAGTGACAGAGCCTCGCTGGGTGGCTCTCATCGTGACCTTCGCAAACTGGTCTTCGAAGGGGAGCTCGAAGCTCGCGGTGACACTGGATCCCGGCTGCGTCTGGTTCACATCCTTGCATATCCATCGGAGCCACTGCTCCACCCCTCTCGGTTTCCTGCTGTTGGCCGCCTTGACAAGCCGACTCATGTGAACCCCTCTATGGAGGCCTGTCGAAGTCTGGATGGAAAGTTCGACTGGCATTGAGAAGTTGCCAGAACTGCCGACTACCCTAAGGTTGGCGATGCCGGCATCCACCGGCAGTTGGGAAATCTCAGTCTGCACATCGGCCGTTGCGTCAATGAAGTCTAGGGCGTCGGTCGCTCTATCTTGCTGCCTCAAGGAGCCTCAATTCCCCCGACCACCCCTTAAGTAACTTTTCCTCCTCGCGCCGTGAGGGGATCCTCGACTCCCGCCTTCTCGAAGGCCGCCCTCCTTGAGAGGCATCCTGCACACTTCCAGCAGTGTCTCCTCCCGTCTCGGTGACAGCTCCAAGTGAGTCCGAGGGGGACCCCGCGCATGCTGGCCAGCCTTACAACCTGGGCTTTGGTCAGGTTCTGGAGCGGGCGAAGGAGCCTTAACTTCAGCCTCCTCTGGATTGGGGACCCCATCCGGAATGCCTTCTCTAGAGAGGCGAAGAACTCCTGGCTCACATCAGCGAAGACTGTCGCGTCGTCCCTGTTGTGCCCTCCCACTATGGCCGACGCCCTGACCTCTTCGCCATACGACGCAGCGAAGGAGTAGAACACACTGTTCCGGAGCGGGATGTAGGTCGACGGGAGGCCGTCGAATCTGGCGCCCGGGATGTCCGCGGCCTCTCTGAGGTCCGGGACCCTCACGAACCTGTGCTCGGCTATACCCGCCCAGGAGGCTATGGCCCTGGCCGACTTGAGCTCGCTGGCCGCCACTCCGTGGTACTCGAAGGTGAGGGCCCTCACATTGTATGTCTCCTTGGCCAGCAGGAGCGCGGTGGCGGAGTCTATCCCGCCCGAAAGGAGCACTATCGCTTCTTTCGTCCCGATTGCGCACCGTCCTGGTGGACCTTCGCCAGGATGTGACTCCCCTTGTTCAGCCCCTCGTACACATAAACTCCGACCGAGGTCACGTTCCTGGGCATCTTCGGGGCTATCCTTCCTAGCACTTCCCTCGCTAGGTTCTCGACCGTCGCCTCCTCTTCGAGCAGCACCGTCGTGTCCTTGGGGGCCTTGATGGCGAACTCACCGTGGACCGTATCGAACTTCAGAGAGACGCTCTCTCGGTCCACGGAAGTCACGTACTTCTCGCTCACGAACAGCTTGTGGTCAAGTCCCCTGACGGCCTCCCTGACTAACTGCTTCGCGGTGCCGAAGTCCACCACCATGCCTTCGATCGGCCGGCCGGCGACCTCAACCAGGACGCTGGAGGTGTGCCCGTGCATGACAGAGCACTTCTCTGTCCTGGGGAGGATATGGGCATAGTCGAAGTTGAAGGACGGGTCGTCCAGGAATATGGTCTGCGTCCTGCCTTCTTCGCTCAGCCCGAGCACTCGAATGCCGTGGTCAAAGCGGTCGCTTCTCAGGGAATCTCTCCTGATTATGACGCAGTTCTTTCTCCTGCTGAGAGCCCGCGCCTCCTTTTCGTCCAGCTCTGGCTCGACGAACACCCAGATCCCGTTCACGTAGAAGTCTGCCATAAGGCCCCTGGCGCCGGGGACCTTCGCGTTCTCCTTGAATTCGACCCCCAGCGAACGAAGCAGATCAGCCACCAGCTGGTGGGTGCCCGTCCGTCTCTGGACCCCCCCTGTCCCGTAGCTCCTCTCATAGGCGCCCCGGTCGAGGTCTTTCAGCCTTGACGCCAGCCGGGGCAGGATCTGTTCGCTCAACTAGCTCGGGAAGGAGGAACGGCTTGGTTTATACCATTTCCGTTCAAGGGGCCGGTGGCGCGGCCTTGATCCAGTGGTTAGGATAGTGGCTTCCCAAGCCACTTGCCCGGGTTCGAATCCCGGAGGCCGCATCCCCTCCTGCAATGTCGAATCCCAGACTGATTTCCGACCTCGGCTTAAATAGTCAGACGGCCACCTGGAGTATGACCCCAGAAGTGGTCTACGACTACGAGTATCGTGTGAAGAACGCGCTGCAGAGGCTCCAGAGCGACCCGATGGTTCGCTCCGAGGACCGGAAGCTGATTCTGTCGTTCCACAGGCACATCAAGGCCAAGAAGGTCTGCCTGGGGCGGCAGACGACAACCACAACGGACCCCCATTAGACGTTGTTATGTATTGAACGCCTCACCTCGTGCGCCGCAGTCTACTCTTCCACGAGGAGCATAGGGCGCTGCTCGCGTGCCTCGTCCGTATTCCTTCACCGAGAGCGCCGGAGGCAATATGAAGCGTTAACCTAACGCATTTTGACAAAACGTAAAGCGTCCCAAGAGAGTTGTACCGTCTGTCGAAAGCAACGCATAATCCCGCGGCGCATCATCCCGAGCAGCCAGATTCTTCTCGTCGCCCGGTCATCCGTCCCAGAGGGCTTCGCCGGCTGGATGAAGGTCTGGAGGTTACATACTACAAACTGCAAGTAGTCCTGGGGTGAGTTCTGAACCCCCAATGAGAGGGAGTTCCCTTCAGGCAATTCTTAACTAACATTCTACCTCTTGAATAAGGGAGGGCGATTGAGGCCTCAACCTCCGGCTTCCGGTTCTCTAAAGGAGAGGGCCATCGACACCGCTTGGTCGTTCTTTCTCGTGGACACAGTGGGGTTCACGGCTTCGTTGTTGGTCGGTGGCCTGGTATCGGAGTGGGTCGCTCCGGCAGACTATCTAGTCGCCTTGACTTTCACAGAGATCTTCGTCTTCACGTGCATTGGCTTCCTGGTTGCAGGTGTCGCCACATTGGGGCTGCTTGGTCCAGGCCCTCGGGCCCTGGTAGATGGCAGCCTCGCCGCCATCCGAGAGGAGTTCAACCAGTTGCAGGGCAAAGAACAGGATCTCAAGTTGAAGGCTGATTCGCAAGGATCCGCCGTCAGAAGGTTGGAGGCTGAATTGGCGCGGGCCCAGGGTGAATACAATGAAACGGCAGGCCAACTCGCCGAGGTCGAGGCTAAGAAGGGCGACCTGCGCAAGCGATTCGCCGAGGAGGACCGATCCTAGTGATCCTCTCATGGACTCAGGGCCAGCTTCTTCAGTCGCTGCAGCTGCCCGCTCGCAAGGACTAGCAATCCTTCAAACCATGCAGGTGGCATTGGCCGGCGCCTTGGGCATGGATTCATCCCAGACGGTTGATAGTCCCGGAGACCGCACCATCACCCGCGCGGTTCTCCACATAGTTCAGTGGCAGTCCTAGTCCCGGAGTGGGCACGTAAGTGGGCATGCATACGTGTCGCCACGGTCCTTTGAAGTGAGCGTGCGGTCAGAGACTCCATTCTATCTGCCTCGTCCCGCCCCTAACGCAATTCTACGCCGAGCTGGCAGCCCCGGGCCTTCCCCATCGAATAGCGGGTGTTTAGTCTTTGATGGCCCTTAATGCTTCCATTGCCTCAGTTATGTGCTGCTTCGGCCTCATCTGAGACGAGAACGCGTGCCTCACTACCCCCTTCTTGTCTATGACGAAGGTGACCCGGCCCGGCATCAGACCCATCGACTTCGCGCCGTACGATTCCCTGATCTTCCCTCCTTCGTCCGCGAGCAGGGGGAACTTAGCGCCGCACTCCTTGGCGAAGCCGCTGTGGCTTTCAGCGGAGTCTGAGCTTATCCCGAGAATCTCTGCCCCCATGGCCAAGATGCCGTCGTAGCTCTCGCCGAACGCCTTCGTCTCCACCGTGCACCCCATCGTGAAGTCCTTCGGATAGAAGTAGAGGACGACGTTCTTCGAACCAGCGAAGTCGTGCAGTGACACAGTCCGCCCGTCCTGCGCCGGGAGCGTGAAATCCGGGGCCTTTTCCCCGATCCTTGGGCGCCCCAACTCCCTTCAGGTCCCTTCCGTGATCTTCTTCAACGATATCGACCCGTTCCGGATGTCCAGGTCATAGACTTCGTTGACGTCTAGCCTTATGCCGAGCATGTCGTACTCCGACTCGGTCAGGGTCATTATGACCTTGGAGAATCCTACTTCCCTCATCTGTGGCATCAGCCCCAAGGACTGTAGCTGCGACACCATCCCCTGAACCACCCTTGCCTCATCGCTGGTGGGGAACATCTCAGGTCTCCGCGCGTCCTTGACTTCCACTAGCTCTATCTGCTTGGCAGGAAGCCCAGTCAGAGGGTCCGTGACGCCGCTGATCCGGTTGACTTTCACCTTGCCCATTTGGCCCATCTCTCATTTCCGCCGGTATAAACTCAGCGCCTGGCGTTTGCGCTCAGTTTTCTGTATGAAAACGGACTACTGCGGGGCGTCAGACCCAGGCTCAGCCGGGCTTCCCTCTGTCCCTTCCGCCTGTGGTCCCTCCGGAGGCATCTGCTCTCCGCCCTCTGCAGGCTGGTCCGCCATTATTGCCTCGACGTCCTCTGGCGAGAGAATCCTTGCCATCGAGAGGTTCACCAAGGAGTTGGCTGAGGCGTCTCCAGACAGCCTCCCTATCCTCCCCCTGAGCTGACGCCACTTCAGCTTGGTGTTTCCGCTCTTGGAGGTGTAGATTATCCCCAGCACATCCCTCGCGTTGATGAATGTGACGTCTCTGATCTTCTTGAGGTCAACCTTGTCGACGGCCTCTACGTAGATCGACCCCTGGTCTCCCTGCTTCTCCGGAAATACTTCGGGGTCCCTGAGGTAGGACTCCGGGATGAAGCTCCTGCAGGTACTGCTGATGAGAAACCGCCTGAACCCCTCCAGATTGCAGGTGAGATCTAGCTCAACCACCAGGCTTCGCCTTGACCGCGGCGCGTTTCAGAGGTTATAAATTGATTCCCAATACGCCGGGGCGGTATTCTTGTCCAGTCATGTGGGTTCTCGCACTCAAGATCCTCGACATCTGTCGGTTCAGCAGGCTAAATCCGGTCATCACCCACGAACCCTATGGGGGAGGCTCAACATTAAAGCGTTCCAGCCGCCTCCCGTTCCATGTTGCGTTTCCTCATCAGGCTCAAGGAGCGGGACCCACAAGAGAGCTTCCTGGGGACCGTCAGAGCCCTCGCCAGGGAGTTCGGGGCTGAGGCGAAGAACCCAAAGCGGACGTCCTATGGCGCCCTAGAGCTGGATGTATTCGCACCCAGTCCCCCTGACTTCGAACTCTTCGTCGCCTCCCTGGAGCCCCTGGCCGAGCCAGAGTTCACCAAGGACCTTAGCGTCCCCCTACCGTTCCGGGACGAAGCAGAGCTCTTCTCCGAGGCCCGGTCGTTGTTCAACGCCGAGCGGTACTGGGAGTGCCACGAGGTCCTCGAGGGCGCTTGGCGGACAAAGGAGGGGGATGAGAGGAGGCTCGTCCAGGGGATGATACTCGTCTGCGCAGCCTTCGTCCACCACCAGAAGGGGGAGGATCCGGTCGCCTTGGGCATCTTGCAGAGGGCTATCCGGCAACTGGACTTCTCGAGGGCGTCTTTTGGGGAGTTCAGGGTCGACTCTCTGAGGACGAATTCTGAGCAGATATTGGTGGGCCAGAAGTTCTTCTGCTTCAGTATCTAGCCGAACACTGGCAGGTTCAACGGGTTAGCCTGTTCTTTCAACTGCTCTCTCGGCCTGAGGGCGAGGAGGTCGAAAATCAGCGACAGCAGGGAAAGGATTACCAGGGCCGCCCAGGCAACCCCGCCATACAGTCCCGCCCAGTTGTAGAGGACGATGGCCGCCACCATCGCGGAAAGGGCCCCGCCGACCATGAACGCTCTCCGAAATCCGATGAAGCAAACCAGCGAATCCAAGACAAGGATGACGCCGAGGATCGGCACGGAGGCCTGCAGGGCTGGTACTGGACATCCGCCGCTTGGGCACATGTATGACGGCCCGAGCCCCCATCCGATCGCTGCGGCCGACGCTCCGGTAAGCAGGTTGAGGATGGCCGAGGCCCTCGACGCCAGAGCCAGCCTACTTCACCGTGGTCAGGCGGTAGTGCCCTGCCTCGATGTTTTTGTTGAGGTTGTCCTTCACCAAGTACAGTCTGTGGATGGAGGTGCCGGCCTTTGGCGAGAGGGAGTAGTCGTCTCCTACCACCAATTCGTAGACCTGGCCGTCTCTGCAGGCATGGGGGATTTTCTTCCCTGGCTTGACCCCAAGGGAATTCATGTATACGTCCTTCAGGGTCGTGCAGGTAAGCACCGCCCACTCCTCGTCGTCTGGGACGGACTCGAACCCTACGCTCGCCTTCAGAGGCTCTCCGTACCTCTTGTCGTCGCAGAAGAGCTTCTTGCAGCTCCTGCACCTCCAGACGTCCACGACTCCCTGCAGGTAGTTGTCGCGGTTCACGTTCACCATGCCCACGAAGACTATCTCATGCTCATGCGGTGCGTCCATAGCTTACGCGCCCCCGCTCGCGGTCTTTTTCTCCGTTGCGGCCTCGTACAAGGGAATCAACTCGAGTATCAGCTTGTCCACTCGCATCCTCCTCTCGTTAATCTCCCTTACCATGGCCTCCCTCCACGTCCTATAGTGGTTCGCGATGCCAAGCCTCGGATGGACGGGGATGATCCTCTCTCCGTCCCCTGAGATGATGGCCATCCCTCTCTCCAGCAGGGCGGCCGCCTGCGCCTTCTGCGACAACGGGACTTGGCCATCCTGGAGCAGCCTGAGGTACAGCAGCGCGTTATCCCGGGACAGGCCGGCGTCCGCGCCGAGACTCTGGATGACCCCCTCTTCGTCCCTTGGTCCCTGTTTCTTACTCAAAGCTTGGTGGTCCCCGGCGAGCTCCAAAGGAACTCGAAGTAATCCTTGGCGAAGCTGGCCAGACCATGGTGCGAAGCCCAGATGGCCAGGGGGAGTCCGCCCTGCTCTCCCCCCCCGAGCAGCAGGACGACCTCGCGCGAGTCAGACACGAGCCCTCCGCCGTACATGGTCTTTCTCGTCCGGAGCTCCGCGTGCCTCGCCAGCTGGCCGGTCGCCTCCCTGGGGAGGTCGGGAGAGGTGAGGATCAGGCACTTCACTCCTTTCTCCTTCAGCGTCGCGAGCAGCGGCTCGATCCTGTCGGTGAAAGGTGCGAGCTGGGCGGGGAGGGCGATGAGCAGCTCAGCCCTGCAGTTGAGGAGGAGGTTCTTCACCCTCGAGAGGATCTCGTTGGTCCCCCTCATTATCCAGATGTCCGGCTTCTCCTGCTCCCCTCTGCTCACATAGATCCCCATCAGCTCGTCCAGAGCGAGCTGCTCCATCTCCTTCCTTTCGGTCTCCTGGCGCGACCTCAACTCTTCAAGTGACGTGTCCGGTGGCTTGGCTGTGTATACCGTGGGCCTGCTCTTCTGCTCCTCAACCCAGCCGCGCCTGTGAAGCGACTCCAGCGCATCGTAAACCTTCGAGTAGGGTATCCTTGCCTCCCTGCTGACGTCACTGGCGGTCATCGTCCCTCCCTTCAGGAGGGCGACGTAGGCTTTCACCTCGCTCCCCGTCAGCCCTAGCCCCTCGAGGGAAGCAGAAGCGCGCTCGCTCAGGGTCATCGGTTCCGCCCCCCGAGCGCGTGGAGGGTTCTCAGTCGCCCCGCAGCAGCCTCGACGCCACTCGGGGGGTCACCACCGACACTTGCTGAACGCATATGCAGTCTGGCAACGGGGCCAGTTTTAACTTTTCACCTTCTTGAAAGTTAAAATGCTTATATTGTCTAGGAGAGGGAGACTCTTCAGCGAACCTACTTTGGCTCAAATAGCTGACGTCAGCCTAGAACTGAAGAAGGAAGTCTCCAAGGGGAACTTCATCCGCCAGACGCAGTCCATCTGTCCCGACTGCAACAGGATACTGCCTGCGATTGTCTTTGAGCGAGACAACAAGGTCTGGATGACGAAGACCTGCCCGGAGCATGGCGAGACCGAAGAACTCTATTTCGGCTCTTATGAGATGTACAGCAAGTTCTCACGCTATTGGAAGGATGGGAAGGGGACCCACGCCGCCAACGTGCCCCTCGACGTCTGCTCGTGCCCGGCGAACTGCGGCCTCTGCTCTAACCACCTTTCGCACACGGGACTTTCGAACATAATAGTGACGAACAGGTGCGACCTCACCTGCTGGTATTGCTTCTTCTACGTCAAGAAGGGGCTGGAGGGAGCCTATGTCTACGAGCCCACCCTCGACCAGATCAGGGAGATGGGGCGCTCGCTGAAGGCGGAAAGGCCAGTCGCGGGGAACTCCGTCCAGATCACCGGCGGGGAGCCGACCCTCCGCGAGGACTTGCCGACCGTCATCAAGATACTGAAGGAAGAAGGAGTGGACCACATCCAGCTCAACACCAACGGCATAAACCTGGCCCTCAACCCGGGACTGGCGAAGCGCCTGAAGGACGCCGGGGTCTCTAATCTCTACATGAGCTTCGACGGCGTCTCTCCAAAAACCAACCCGAAGAACCACTGGGAGGCGCCCTACGCCATCGACGCCTGCAGGCGGGTGGGGGTGGGCGTCGTCCTTGTCCCGACCGTCATAAAGTCGATCAACGACCACGAGTTGGGGGACATAATCCGCTTCGGCTCGAAGAACATCGACACCGTGCACGCGGTCAACTTCCAGCCGGTCTCGCTCACGGGGAGGCTGACCAAGACCGAGAGGGCAAAGTACAGAATCACTATCCCTGACTGTATCGAGAAGATAGAAGAGCAGACCAACGGCATGATATCCAAGGACGGATGGTTCCCTGTCCCGTCATGCTCCCCGGTGACGGGCTTCATCGAGGCCTTCACCAAGAAGGAGCAGTACGAGCTCTCCATCCACTTCGCCTGCGGAGCTGGGACATACGTGTTCAACGACCCAGACAAGAAGAGGCTAGTCCCACTGCCTGACTTCGTCGACATACCAGGTCTCATCGAGTACCTCGACGAGAAGACGGAGGAGATTTACTCCGGCACAAACCGCTACGTGGTGGCAGCGAAGGTCCTCACGAGGATTTCGTCCTTCGTGAACAAGGAGAAGCAGCCCAAGAGCCTGAGCTTCGCCAAGCTGCTCACAGACGCCCTCGTGAAACACGACTACTCTTCCGTGGGCCAGTTCCACCTGAAGAGCATGTTCATCGGGATGATGCACTTCCAGGACAAGTACAACCAGGACGAGGAGAGGCTACAGCGCTGCGACATCCACTATCTCACCCCTGACCTGAGGATCATACCCTTCTGCAGCTTCAACGTGATTCCCGAGTGGTACAGGGACCGCATCCAGCAGAAGTACGGCATGCCCATCGAGGCTTGGGAGGCCAAGACAGGCAGGAAACTGGA
This sequence comes from archaeon, assembly GCA_021827865.1. GTDB lineage: Archaea > Thermoproteota > Nitrososphaeria > Nitrososphaerales > Gagatemarchaeaceae > UBA183. The sequence goes on along the minus strand of JAKAUC010000013.1, from coordinate 514,537 downwards.
GGACGGCTTGTACAGGGGCACTCTGAGGCGCGGGGGGCACGTCCAGGGCTGCGGATGCGCCGCAGGCGAGCACGGCGAGCCACTCCCGATCCAACCGATCACCGGGACCTAGACCCAGTTTCGGCTGACCACTCCGTCCCCACCCTCGGCCATAGCCCAGTGTTCTTAACCAAGGCAGGTGCGGAATGCCATAGGCATGGGCTTTCCATATCTCACCGCGGGGGACCTCCTACTGTGGATTGGCGCCTGGTCTATTGCCGGTTTCGCGGCCATGGGGATTGACAAGGGCTTGGCCCGGCTCCAGCAGCGCGAGCTGCACCCGAGGAGGATAAGGGAAAAGACCTTGCACGAGCTCGCCCTGGTCGGGGGCTTCCCGGGGGTGGTCCTGGGTGGGGTAATCTTCAGCCACAAGACCTCGAAGCCGTCATTCTGGCCCCCCGTCGGGGCATCCCTCGCACTGTGGGCGCTCGCGCTGGCATGCCTCTTGAGGCTGGGCTTCTTCCAGTTACCAATCTGACGGAGCTTCAAGGCGAGGTCACTCTGACCATCATGGCAGGGTGGTCGAGCCTCTCATGCCGGCGGGCAGGTTCGGCGCAGGGCATCCTCTGGCGCTCTATTCTTTATTTACCCGGCGAGAAAGTCGCCCTCCAGTTGTCCATCAAGGCGACTCTCCGCGCCAGACAGAGGAGGAGGCGCATACTGTGGATTTCAGTCACCGCCGTGGTGGTCGCCCTGTTGGTAGTCGTCTATTTCGTAGCGGCGGTCGGCAGCCCATACACGAAGTACATCGGCCAGCCGGTCTCTTCGACCATCCTCCAACAGATAACCGGGGTTAGCGGCTCTACCCTCAATGTCGTCGGGACCCCATCTGGGGTCTCTGCGCCAGCCAAGGTATCGGGTTCCCTTCTCACTTCAGGAGGTAAGCCCGAGGTCCTCTATATCGGCGGGGAGTTCTGCCCCTACTGTGCGATAGAGAGGTGGGCTATGATAGTGGCGCTTTCGCACTTCGGGACGTTCACCGGGCTCGAGTACATGCTCTCTTCCAGCACAGACGTCAACGCCAACACGCCGACCTTCACCTTCGCCCACGCCAACTTCACCAGCAACTACATCTCATTCGTGGCGGTGGAGGAATACGGCCGCGCAGGCACCACCGACGTGAGGCAGACCCTGACCACCGCCCAGACCAGCCTCGTCTCCCAGTATGACACGTGCCCGGCGTCAGGGGGGACCGGGGGGATACCGTTCATCGACATCGCCAACCAGTATGCGGTCAACTGTGGAGCCCAGTTCCAGCTCCCCGCCATAGCCGGGGGGAACTGGACGCAGGTGGCGTCAGTGCTCAACGACCCCAGCAACAGCTACGCGCAGCTCATAGACGGCGCGGCCAACTATCTGATTAGCGCGATCTGCAACGTCGACGGCGGCCAGCCTGGTTCGGTGTGTGGTCAGGGTTATGCGACCGCCACCCTATCACCCGCTCAGTCTGGCTCAGTGGCCTCTCCGGCGCTGCTGGCCATCCCAGTCAGGGGCTCGGACCTACGATGGACCGTCTGACCAAGGCCTTCGTAGCAGTAGCAGCCGTCGGAGTGGCTGTGGCAATCTTCCACGGCTATGACGAGATAACGGCGTACACTGCCCCCATATCGACAGTCTGCAACATCAACAGCTTCTTCTCGTGCGGCAGCGTCTTCGCCAGCGGGGACGTGACCTTCCCCCCCGGGCAGTACGGCATCCCGCTCTACATCTACGGGCTGGTCTGGTTCCCGCTCATGGCCGCCCTGGGGCTCTGGTACGGCCGCAGGAAGGGCTCCCTCTACGGAGAGGTGATGGTCCCCCTGCTGATGGTGGGGAACATATTCACGCTCTACCTGTGGTACCTCGAGCTCGGAGTGATACACGCCGTCTGCCCCGTCTGCATGTCCATGTACATCCTGAACTACGCCATGACTGGCCTCGCGTTCAAACGCCTGCTCGACCCCGCGTAGGGACGGCTAGCCCCTGGACTCGCGCAGGTAGAGGATGACCGGCTCTCCGAGCTTCGCAAGCACCTCCCCCCTCTCCGAGAGCGTGTACCTCACCTTCGGGGGCCTCTTCCCGATTACCTCCCTCTGGATGAATCCCATCTCTTCGAGGTCCTTCAGCTTCTTCGAGAGCACCCGCGGGCTGATCCCCCGGAGCAGCCTCCTCAGGTCGGCGAACCCAGCAGCTTCGAGGGAGTAGGTGCTCGTCAGTATCTCGATGGACCACTTGCTGAACACCCTCTTCGTCACGCTTACGTTGTCCTTGACCGAGCTCGCCTCCCCCCTGTAGGAGAACGGACCCATGGCGCTCACCTCCTTGACGAACGCCGTCGCCACCTCTCCAAAGTCCTGGAACCGCCTCTCGAGCGCCTCTGCGCTCAGCGACTTCTGTGGACGGGCCCGCTTCAAGCCCACCTCAGTTTCTTGGGCCAACCGAGACCCGACGCCTTTTCCCTTCTAATAAACGAGGCATAGGGGGCCGGGCCTAACGGGCGACGCTCATCCATGGCTCTACGGGACCCGCAGGCAACGCGCCGTCGGCTTCGGGGGGCTATCGGAGGTCGTCTAGCTTGGAAGACGCGCGCATGAGCGACAATATTCTGTCAAAGTACGACTCCAGGGCGTCCATGAACTTCCCGGCACCCCACTCCATGTTCGCGGTAGAAAGGAAGGACTCGATCCATTCGAACTCCTCTTCCGACTTTGGGCCGAGTGCAGTGATGAAGGACTCGTTCCTGTAGTGCATCTCGCTTGCCTTGTCGAACAGCCCCCTCCTCCTGAGAGACGCGACAGCGAAGGCGTTCCTGCAAAGGAGCTCGGCGTCGGTCACCGGGTCCCCCGACGGCCTGTCCGACACCCACTCGGCGAAGAACTTCTTCGTCATCTCCCTCTCCTTCTCCCCCATCACGGCGAAAACCACGTCGTCCACCATCACGTTCTGTAGGTGGTTGTAGGCGGCAATCAGGCACTCTGTCTCCTTCGTCCTCAGGCCGTCTCTCTCTTTCAGCTCCTCAAGGAGCTTCTCCAGGGCGTCGCTGTCGTGAGAGCTCGCACCCCGTTCGGTGAAGTAGACGTGGGCAAGTTCGTGCAGCACGAGCCCCCCCAGCATCTCGGAGTCGAGCGCCCACTCCGAGATCAGTATCTTGTGGGTCTCGCCATCCTTCCGTGCATAGCCCATTATCGCTAGGTTCGGCTCGACGTTGAGGGTTACCTTGGACTTCACAGCATATCCCTTCTGTCGCATCCTGTCAAGCGCCCAATCGAGCGTACTCTGCAGCTGCCGGTCGGTGTTCGCGAGGCGCATTGGTCGACCCACGCGGCGCGCCACACGGATAAACATAGCGTGGGCCTGGCGACCCGGTGCCGTCGGACGAAACGCTATTCTATCGGCCCGACGAGAAAACGAGAGGATGAGGGTCAGGGGATATCTCGCGGGCGCTCTCGCCCTGACCGGGGGCGCGCTCATGCTCGCCAGCGGCTACTCGTCGAGAGGCTTCCTCTATACGGCGCTCGGCTACGCCGAACCGCGGATGGCAGCACTCCTGAGCGGAGTATACGCGAGCGCCGCCTTGCTGGCAATAACCCTCCTTGAAGGAGTCATAGCGCTGGGGGGAGTCACGGTCATGGCCGGCGGCCTGGGCATCGTCTTCCGCCACACTACGGCGGGGAAAACTTTGATCTGGCTTGGGGGTGGGGCAGGGTTCCTGGGACTCATCGTGGGGTTCGGGTATTCGGCGTACAGGTTGGGGGGCCTCGGCCCGGTCCTAGGTTATCTCCCATACTGGGTCGGGCTGGCGTTGGCCATCGCCGGGAGAAGGCTGGCCAAAAGGGCCTAGTCTGCCGCACATCGGGGGATGGGACCGTCGCCCCCCATGCCATGAGTCAGCCGGGTCCGGCGGGCTTTCCACCCGTAGGACATCCGACGGCGGCGAGCCGCCAACGCCCGTCTAATGGTAGATGGAACTGTTCCCAGACTGGCGGGACGGTAGGACGGGGAGGGCCTTTGACCTCAACTCGTCAAGGTCCACCTGGAATCCCGCCATCTTGCTGAGAACCTCGAGCAGCTTCGCGACGGACCTGACGTGGGGGCTCGGCTCCCCGTGGTCAACAGAGAGCTTGTACCCTCTCATCCCGTAATCCTTCGCCATGGCCACCACCATCGAAGCGAAGAATGGCGCCGGTTCCTCCGCCAGAATCTTCACGGCGTTCTTCCGGAGCTTGGCCACCCCGACTGCGTCGGTCGCAAAGCCCAGCGCCAGAGGGTCCGCCTCCGCCGGCAGTGGGTTCTCTGCCCACCTCGTGCCAACCGAATACAGCTCCTTCACCCCCAAGGCCTCTGCCTTCTCCAGAAGGAACTCCGTGAACTCATACTGCTCGTCCATGGGGCTCGAATCCCCGGCGAAGAGGAGGGTGTCGTGCTTCCCCCTGCTCAGGTACAGGCCGCACTCCGGAAGGGTCGATATCCCTTCGTCCCGAAGTAGGACCTCGGGGAGGAACGCGGAGGACCTGACCGTCCCGATCCTCTGGAACTTCATCTTCTTCAGCATGTAATCGGCCAGCTCCCTGGCCTGGGAGTAGAGGGCCCGATACTGGGGCATCGAGGTCGAGACCGCGACGATCATCGCCGGGCTCTTCAATCGGGCGGGGTTCGACCCCTGGTAGTCGATCCACATGTTCGGGAACCGCAGGAGCCTGGCTTCTTATTTAACCATCGTAACCGCATCAGCAGAAAGCCGGTATGGATTTTAATACACGAGGAGGGGAAACCGGACAGCGGTTCATGAGCGCCTACTGGAAGACGCTTTCTCACAGCGGAGTGAATTTTCCCGACCCCTACGTCCCAGAGGGCCTGACGGTCTCTGTTGGCGGCGGGGATGTCGCACTTTCGCCCCTGGCGGAAGAGATGGCCTACAACTTCGCCAAGAAGAAAGAAACGCCATACGTCCAGGACCCGGTCTTCCGGTCCAACTTCATGTCTGACTTCGTAAAGCAACTCCCAGACCGGTACAGGGGGATCAAGTTCGAAGAGGTGGGCTTCTCGAAGTTCTACCGGAAGGTCGACATGGAGAAAGCGGCCAAGGAGGGGATGTCCAAGGAAGAGAAGAAGGCGCAGGCGGCGTCGAGGAAGGAGCGCAGGGAAGCCCTGAAGGCGAAGTACGGCAAGGCAATCCTCGACGGGAAGGAGGTGGACATCGCGAACTGGATGGTCGAACCCCCGGGGCTCTTCATGGGGAGGGGGCAGCACCCGCTGCGGGGGCGGTGGAAGCCCAGGGTGCAGCCCGAGGACGTGGTCCTCAACCTCGGAGAGGGTTCCCCGGTGCCGCCGGGGGCCTGGAAGGAGGTGGTGAACGACCACAACTCGATGTGGATGGCCAAGTGGATGGACAAGCTTACTGACAAGGAGAAGTACGTGTGGCTGCACGAGAGCTCGCCACTGCAGCAGTCACGCAGCAAAGCGAAGTATGACAACGCCAGGAAGGTGGGTACCAATCTCGAAAGGATCAGGGCCAGGATACGGAGAGACCTGGACTCAAAGGCCGAAAAGGCCAGGCAGGTCGCCACGGTCTGCTATCTGATCGACGCACTCGGCATGAGGGTGGGGGACGAGAAGGATGAAGACGAGGCGGACACCGTGGGTGCCAGCACTCTGAGGGTGGAGCACGTAAGCCTGAGAGGGAACATGGCGGAGTTCAAGTTCCTGGGGAAGGACTCGGTCGCCTGGAACAAGTCCGAAGAGCTGCCCCCGTCGGTCGTGAGGAACCTCCTCGAGTTCATGGCCGGGAAGAAGCTCGGGGACGAGATATTCCACGACGTCACCTCCAGCATGGTCAACCAGTTCCTCTCCTCCACCGTCCCCGGGGTCACAGCGAAGGTGTTCAGGACCTACCACGCCACGGCGAGGACGAAGGACTACCTGGGCTCCGAGGACCTGAGGGAAGCTGACGACCTTGACAAGCTCTACCACGCTAAGGAGGCGAACCTTCAGGCGGCGGTCTTCTGCAACCACCAGAGGACCCCTCCGAAGACCTGGGATGAAGCGCACAGGAAGAAGCAGCAGAAGCTCGAAGACGCCATCGCCAGAAACGACGTCAAGCGCATCCCCAAGCTGAAGAGGGAGCTCGAGTTCTATGAGCGGACCAAGAACTACAACCTCAACACGTCGATGAAGAACTACATCGACCCCAGGGTCTACAAGGCCTGGTGCGACTACGTCGGCCTCGACTGGGCGAAAGTCTACAGCAAGTCTCTGCAGAAGAAGTTCGCCTGGGTCCTCCAGTCATCAGCAAAGTGGAGCCCTGACGGTGGGGGAAAACCGCTACCTCAGGCGTCGACTCCGCGAGAGCACTCTCCATAGCTCGTCCTGAGGGGCTTCGTGCAGCGCCCGCTTCGCGCCGTCCCTCCCGGCCACGTATCTTCCGCCCTTCAAGAATGACCCGACCCTGGAGACCTTGCACACCCCCAGCAACGCCTCTTCCACCTGAGCCTCTGCTCCAGGCGCCACCGCCAGAAGCAGCGAACCCGAGCCGATGAGCCGAAGGGGGTCGATGGAGAGGGCGTCGCATATCAGCCTGGTCTCGGGGGCCACAGGGACCGCCGCCTCGTCGAGCACGAATCCGACGCCGGAGGCCAGCGACATCTCGAAGGCCGCGCCGACGACACCCCCCTCGGTGCAGTCGTGCATCGCGTGGACCGCTCCGGTTCCAAATGAAGCCACGGCCTCCTTCGTTATGTCGACCTCATCGATGAATCGTCTCGCCCTCTTGAGCGCGGAGGCCGGGACCTCCCTTGCGGTGAACCTATGCTCCCGTGCCAGCTCCGCTGTCCCTTCCAGGCCCGCGGTCTTCGTCATCATTAGGGTGTCTCCCTCCCGGGCGTCCCCCGAGGTGACAAACCTGTCCACCAGGCTGAACACCGTCACCATTAGGATGGGGTGGTCGACGCCGGGGGCGACCTCGGTGTGCCCGCCCAGTACGGTGACCCCGAGCTCCTTGGCTGCCTCGTGGACTTGCCTGGCGACCTTGGCGAGGTCCGATTCTGAAGAGCCCCTCGGAAGGAGTATGACGACCTCGGCGAACTGCGGCATGTTGCCGCTGGTGGCCACGTCATTGGCGCTCACCCTCACGGCGTAGGTGCCTATATCCGCCGAAACCCCCGTTATCGGGTCCGCCGACGCCACCAGGAACTTAGCCCCGACCTTGACTGCCGCGAAGTCGAGCCCCGCCCGGGCCGGAGCCACCAACTTGTCCGATCCCGCTCCCGTCAGCTTCAGCACTGTGTCGTTCAGGACCCTGATTGGAATCTTCCCCAGGTCGAGCCTCTTCACTCCCTGGGGGGCCGGGCCCTAACCAAAGTCCTTTCCGGTCGCTCCAGGGGCCGCGCGGTTCCGATTCGGTGTCCCTACACCCTCCCCCCAAACTTGTACTTCGGCTCCTTTCGGCAACTTGCGGGTCGCCTTTCAGAGAGCCGAGAGCAGCGTCCCCATGACGTAGAGCAGGAGGGCGGCTAACGCCCCCACCGCCGCGGACTCGAGCCCAGACTTCGGCCTGAAGTTCTGCGGGATGAACGCCCTGGACCCGAGGGCGAAAAGTGCAAGGAGGGAAAGGGTCACGGATCCCCCGAGCGCCACCGCTCTGGGGAGCAAAAAGAGGTACGGGGAGACCGAGAGCATGGAAAGCAGGAAGAACGCCACGCCGGCGGCGAACGCGTGGGTATAGGGGTCCACGTTGGCTACCTCTGCGTCCACGCGCAGTTCCCTCCGGAGCGTCTCCCTCAACCAGAGGTCCTTGTCCTTCGTCAGCCTCCCCATAATCACCTCGACCTCCCGTTCGTCGTAGCCGTCCTTCCTGAGAAGGCCAACCATCTCCTGCTTCTCCTCATCGGGCTCCGTCTCGATCTCCATCTTCTCCCTTTCCATGTCAATCCTCAGTGAGTCCACTTCCGACCTCCGGGAGAGGTAGCTGCTGAAGAACATCGACAGGGCGCCCGCGAGGGCGAATGCGAACCCTGCGACCGCAATGGTCCCAAATGGCAGCCCGGCCCCGTTCAGGGCCGAGGTCATCGCGACCCCCTCTATCGCCCCGTCGCTCCCTCCAAGCACAACCCTGTCTAGGATGTTGCGGGCAGGGATGTGAGGGTGCTTCTCGATCGGATGGGAGGCCAGCTTGACTCGCGTGCGATGGATGACGGTTCTTATTTAGAAGTTGACGCTACACCCCAAGAGACCCTCGCCAAGAACAAGAATCGGATTTCGCTTGACACATCAGTCTCGCCGTCATGCATAGGCTCATTCTTAAAAGCCAAGGCGCGCCACGGCTGCCGACATGACTCTGGACGAGAAAATCCGCTACGGGATGCTCGCCCTGACCGGCGCAAGCATTGTTTTTGCGTCGCTGGGCCTGAAAGTCGGGCCGCTCGAGATAATCGGCGGCTTCGGTGTCAGCTAGACCTCCTAGCTGACCCCTGCTTTTATCTGGACCATCAACCGTTCGAACTTCGACAGCAGGCTCTCTGCATCGAAGGTCCACCGCTTCGCGGTCGAGTCGAACAGCTGGTAGGCGATCGTGAACCGGGCTGCTTCCGACTGGTCGATGGGATGGATGCTCATCCTGTCCCTGACCCCGTGGGTGACGCGCCCGATGTACTGGAGGGCCTCGACCACGTTGTCGACGGGGAAAGCGAATTCTGCGAAGTAGTTGCCGCCGCCGGCCTCCCCCCAGAGGAACGGGAGCCGGTCGATCCCCCGTCTGAGGGACATCGCTTCGAGTTCGCTGGGTCCCCTGGCGAATAGGTCTACGGCGAAATACCGGTGCCTACGGTGAAGCGCCTTCTCGAGGGTGTAGTCGTACCTCGTCCCCATCCAGTTGACCGTGTATCCCGATATCAACCCCCTGGCGATGACGTGCGACGAATAGTGCCACGCCAGCTTCTTGTAGTTGACCTTCAGCTTGTCCGACATCTCCTTGAGGGACTTGTTCGCGTCCATCTGGAGCTCCTTCATGATCAGCAGGTCGACATGGTCGAACCTGCACTTCTCCGACGGGACCGCGGCGGCAGACTGGAAGTCGTCAGGGCCCGTCCCCTGCCAGTCGAAATCCCACCTCCCCGTGTCAAAGTCGTAGCGCTCTGGCTTCATGGGGACCGTACGGAACCAGTCGAACTCGAAGACTTCGAGACGGGAGAACATCCCCATCTCTTCAAGTCCTCTGAGAAGGCCACGCACCGCCGAGACGTGTTCAGCAGGGACGCTGAAGTTGACCACATGCTCGCCGCTCACCAGGGTCTTCGCGAACCCGACGACATAGCATAGCTCGTGCATGGCCGCAAAGACAGCCTGGGCGTAGCCTCTGTAGGGCTCGGACACGTCGGCTACGGCCATCATCCTCCTCAGGCCGAGCCTCTCGTGGTCGACGGCCGCCTGGATTGCTATCCCGCGCTTGACGATCTTCTCCTTGTACCTGTAGCGCACAGACTCCTTGAACTGACCCAGTCTCCTCGATATCTCTGGGACGTTGGGGCCGACCTCAGATAGCAGCTTCACGAGTTGTACGGTCCTGACGTTGGTGCTGTCGACTTCCTGTCCCACTACTGTCATGTTCCCCTCCAGGGTTCCAGGGTGCTTTGCCTGCCGTCCGGATTTAAGGGGTGTAGATTCCAAATCCATAGCTTTGATATCTCGCTTCCGCTCGCCCTTCCACCAGCATAGAGCCGGCCCGCGATGGTAGGCTTTATTAAGAATATGCATCGGGGGTAAGGCTAATCTCCCATGCGTTATCCTAAGGAAGTAGAAATCTGGGAGCATGCTCCCGGCCGAAGGTTGGCGGAAGTGGTCGTCAGAATCAGGAACGAGAAGGGGGCCCTGGCCAGCTGCAGTCAGGCTGTAAGCGACTGCAATGTGAACGTCCTCACGGGGTTCTTCACCGCGCCCGGGCGGTCACGCACGGCTACCCTGAGCTTCTTCGCTGACATCACCGACGCGGAAGGGGGTCTTTCCGACCTGAGGAGGACGCTGCAGGCCATGGATCAGATCCAGTCTGTGGAAGCCATCGCAGCCGAAGACGGGTTCATGGTAGACAAGCAGCACTTCCCCGTGCAGTGGGCGGGCCGAAGGGGCATTCTGATGAGAGCGGACGCGCTCAACGAGATGCTGAACAGACTTTGGGCTGTCTTCGGTACGGGAGCCGCGACCATAATCGACCAGATGGCGGAAGCCATGGGTCGGCATTCTGCCAAGGAAATCGTGGAAGACTTCGGGGCGAGGTTCGCAGTCGACCAGCTCGACGAACTGATCGGGACCTACTCTGCCCTGGGCTACGCAGACGTATCGATAGAGCGAGGTAAGACTTCCGACTTTCCCGTTGTGGTAAACGCGAAGTCGCTCTTCGAGTGCGAGTCGAACGCGAAGCAGCACCTCCACAGGAGGAGCGCTTTCTTCAGGGCGCACCTCCGGGGGTTCATGTCAGGGACCTTCAGCAAGGCCTTCGACGTGAGCGAGGTTCAGTGCCTGACGGACGGGGACGAGGTCTGTTCGTTCAGGGTGGCGCTCTCCGAGGCGGTCGCCCCCAGACTCCCGGCGCGGCTCTCCGAACGGGCCCCCTGAGGGCGCATCAAACTTTAAACCGCCTGCGGAGCCCGCCCGGCTCCGTTGTCTCTGAAAGACAGGCGGGAGGAGTACGAGTGGCCGCCTACCCGGATCGAGCGGGTGCACCTCGTCACCGACAAGAAGAGCTACGCCTCAGGGGACACCGTGAAGGTCAACGTCGCCTACAGGATCGTAGGGGGGCTGAGGGAGGCCTTCAACCCCGACGTCTGGACGGTCGCCTGGGAGGACTTCGACAAGAGGCTCCCACTCACCCTCAGGCTCACCCTGAGCGCGAGCGGGGGGGTCCGACCCCGGAAGCTTGAGGAAATCAAGAAGGAGGTCCGGAGGGCTAGCTTCTACTGGAGCCGCGACCCCGACCTTCCCTACCGAATCTGGGCGATGATCATGCCCGAAGACGGCGGCCCTCCCAAGATACCCCGGAACGTGGAGGACGCGAAGTCCAAGATGCTCGACGTGGAGAAGGAGTTTGCGTTCCCTGCCTCTTCTCTGGGCCCTGGGCGACACGGACTCTTCGCCGAAGCGAGGGCGCGATGGACGCGGAGGAGTTTCATAGAGAAGGGGGGAGTCGAATCGAAGTCGAAGCCGGCGGCGATAGAGGTTGAGTGAAGGCGAGTGGAAGGCGGAGGTCGATTGGAGCGGAGACAACGTCTTCCTTGGCTCCGACGCGTCGGGCCACACAGTGGTCTTCGACGCCGTGCAAGGCGCGCCCAAGGGGATCAGCCCGATGACAGCCCTCCTCACCTCCCTGGGCGCCTGCACGGGGATGGACATAGTGGCCATACTCAAGAAGAGAAAGCAGAACCTGGCTTCGCTTAGGATATTCATCTCCGGGGAAAGGCCCGAGCACGGCCTCCCGAAGCCCTGGACTTCCATACACATCAAGTATGTCCTCTCCGGGGTCGGCCTTGAGAGGAGATACGTGGAAGAGGCGATAAAAGACAGCACCGAGAAGTTCTGCAGCGTGGGCGCCACAATACAGCCCACCGCGAAGATCTCGCACTCCTACGAGATAGTCTCCTAGACCTTCAGGACTATCTTTCCAAAGTGCCTGCTCGACTCCATCCTAGATTGGGCTGCGCTCGCCTCCGCCAGAGGGTACACCTTGTCTACCACCGTCTTCAGCCTCCCGGACCTGAACAGCTTCACCACCTCCAGCAGCTCGCCCATGCCAGCCATGAAGCTCCCGTAGATGGTGAGCTCCCTGTTGTATACGTACCTGAGGTCGGTAGTCACCTCGGCCCCTGTGGTCGCCCCGCAGGTGACCAGCCTCCCCCCCTTCGCGAGCGCCCTCACGCTCCCCTGCCAGGTAGACCTTCCTACGTGCTCGACCACCACGTCGACCCCCCTCTTACCGGTGAGCCGTCGGACCTCGGCAAGGACGTCCTGGGAGTAGTGGTCCACCACCTCGTCGGCGCCGAGTGCGCGCGCCCTCTCGGCCTTGTCCCGGTCGCCTGCTGTCGCGATTACCTTCGCACCGAACAGCTTGGCCACCTGGATGGCCGCCGAGCCGACCCCAGAGTTGGCACCGAGGACGAGGACGGTGTCGCCGGGGGCGACCTTCGCCTTCGCTACCAACATGTGGTACGCCGTCTCGAACACCAGGGGGAATGAAGCGGCCTCCTCCAACGACATCTCCTCCGGCTTCCTGAGCAGGTGGGTCCTGCGGACCTTCACCAGCTCCGCGTATCCTCCGTCAACCCCATACCCGATTATGGTGTAGTCCCTGCACTGGTCGTCTCTACCAGAGAGGCACCTGTCGCACCGCCCGCACCCCATCCCGGGGTTGACTATCACCTCGTCCCCTGCGGCGAGCTCCTTCTCTTCGGCCGGGACCCTCTCCACCACCCCGGCAATGTCGCTCCCTGAGATATGCGGCAGTGGGATCTCGACGTTCGGCAGCCCGTTCCGCGCCCATATGTCCAGGTGGTTGAGGGCGCACGCCTTCACCCTCACCAGCGCTTCATCCGCGGTCGGAACAGGGTCGGGGGCCTCCTCGTACTTCAGCACCTCGGGGCCGCCGTGGCTGTGGAACCTGACCGCCTTCAACGCTCTTGGTCTTCCTCCGGCTTATTTCCACTTTGCCAGAACACTTTCGGCGAACCCTCTATCTGTAGTCCTGTTGAGCGCACGACTAAGGTTATAAGAGAAATTGGGGGAATCAAGACGCTCTCATGACACTCCCGCGCTCTGTCTTCCGGGACGAAGCCATCCTCCTCCAGGAGTACCTCCCGCACCAGATACCTCACCGCGAGGCACAGCTGAAGAAGCTCGAGCTCTACTTCCAGGGCGTCGCGCAGAACGCCTCCAAGGCCAGCCAGATTGCCATGATAACCGGACCAGTGGGCTGCCACAGAAAGGGGCAGCTCGTTTTGATGTTCGACGGTTCGATGAAACGCGTCGAAGACGTGGTTCAGGGAGACTTGTTGATGGGCCCAGATAGCGCTCCCAGAAGTGTCCTAGAAACAGTACATGGTTTTGGGAAGATGGTCGAGGTCCGGCCAGTCAAAGGGAAGCCATTCGTGGTCTCCGAAGACCATATACTGACAGTAATACAAACCCGCCTGAGGACGAGCCCGCGCAAGCCCTCCGAAGACGCCGAGGGGGTCATCAAAGACGTCCCGATAAGCGAGTTGTTGGAGCTTCCGAAGCGGTTCGTCGGTCCCAGAGCGCTCTACAAGCTGGCTAGAACGGGGGTCGACTTTCCTAAGGTGCCAGAAGGGCCGGTCGACCCGCATCTTCTCGGCGTGTATTTGGGAGACGGAGGACGCACCCATGGCAACATCGGCCTCACTTCAGATCCAGAGATACCAGCCATCGTGAGAGACGAGTCGGAAAGATACGCGCCGTCAGTGCGACACCATCCAGCAGGCAATGCACAGCAATACGTGCTGGCTGCGGGGCGAACAGGCGGGCAAACACTGACAAGTGGAATCGCCAGAGATCTGATGGCACTGGGACTCTTCGAAGCAACATCCGACTCGAAGTTCATTCCGCGCCAGTACAAGTTTGGTTCGAGAGAGACGCGCCTGGAGGTATTGGCTGGATTGCTCGACACAGATGGCAACTTGGCAAGCGGATGTTTTGATTTCATCACAAAGTCGAAAAGGTTGGCCGAGGACGTCGCATTCGTCTCGAGAAGTCTTGGGTTCTATGCCTTCGTCAGGGCGAAGCGCCCCCGTGATCGACTTGGCCACGAAGGACTGCGCTACAGGGTTGGCATCTCAGGCGATCTTTCTAGGATTCCCACCAGAGTCCAGATGAAGCAGGCCATGCAACGGAAACAAGAGTCTGTCTTGAGGACAGGATTCACGCTCGAACCTCTGGGGGAGGAGGAGTACTTCGGCTTCAGAGTAGATTCAGACCAGCGGTATCTTTTGGATGATTTCACCATAACTCACAATTCAGGGAAAACCATGCTGGCGAAGAAGCTACTGCTGGAGTCGCTCCCTAGGAAGGCAGCGCTTCACGGGAACCTGGTCAAGGCTGTGCACGTCAACTGCAGGATAGACAGGACCCTCCAGGCCATCATGGTGAAGTCGCTGAAGTCGCTGGGGCAGAACTATCCGACCCGCGGCTACAGCTTCGAGGAGCTCCTCGCCGCGCTGGTCGAGGAACTGAGGAGCAACAGGATGCACCTCGTCATAGCCTTCGACGAAGTGGACTCGCTTGTGCTGTCAGATCCAGGGTCGCTCTACACCATAACCAGGCTCAGGGAGATGGCGCCGGGGGCCCAGGTCCTCTCGTCGCTGCTCATATCGAAGACGACGGATTACCTCAAGAAGGTCGACCTGAGCACGCTGAGTTCCCTCCAATGGAACGAGATCGCCCTCGAAAGCTACCCGTCGGAGCAGCTCGCTGACATCCTGAACTCGCGCAGCGAGGCGTTCAGCGACGGCGCCATCGACGACGACGTCGTCCAGCTGGCCGCAGACATAGCCGGGACCTACGGGGACGCCCGCTACGCGCTGGACTTGGTCTGGCGCGCGGGGAAGCTGGCTGATGACTCCGGGTCTCCCCGCGTGCTGCCCGAGCACGTAAGGTCTGCCAAGGCTTCGCTCCCGCCGCAGCTGAGAAAGGAGGAGCTGTCCTACCTGACCGCCCACCAGAAGCTGCTGCTCATGGCCATCTCTTCGCTCCTGAAGAACGGGAGCTCGACCTATGTCACCATAGGGGAAGTTGAGAAGAGCTACTCTGCCATCTGCGAGGGGATGAACGTGACCGCGTACCGCCACACACAGGTGTGGAGCGACGTCAACGAGCTGTCGAGGAAGGGGATCATCGAGACGCAGCTCTCAGGAAAGGGGGTGAGAGGGCGGACGACCATGATAGGGTTGTCTCTGGTCTCGGCCAAGGAGCTGATGGGAGAGCTCGAGAAGGGGATGCTCGCAGATGTTAGAGCTTGAGAAGCTGCTGTCATCCTACGGCAGGACCAAGGTGCTCACGATAATGCTAGAGACAGGGGAGCTCAATATCTCGGAGATAACCAGGAGGGCGGGGCTCTCACACGGAGCGGCGTCCCGCCACCTCGAGTTCCTCACACGGTCAGGGATACTCACAGAGAAGCGCTTCAACAGGATCAGGATATTCAGGGTCGACCCGGCGAGCCCCCTCGCCGGCGCTCTCGCCAGGTTCTACGCCGACTGGAAGGACGTGGGCGGCTTCGCCGAATCGCTCCCGTTCAACTAGCGCCTGGGCGGCTTCGCCGCTTCCTTTGCCAGGAAGACGTCATAGTTCTCCTCCAGCTCGAGGCTCCTCACCAGGCCTTCCCTGAAACCCCTGTCGGCGCAGAGCAGCAGGACGAAGGGCATGTCTCGGACCAGGAATCCCTTCTGGCTCGTCCCCAGCCGCTTCCCCGCGAGCAGGGCTATGTCCTTCAGCTTCTTCGAGTCGTTCCATATCCGAAGCTGCAGTGGCCAGGGGACTGCGTCGAGGGTGTACCGCGGCCCTCCGTCCCCCAGCGCCTTCCAGAGCTCCGCCGCGAGCATAGAGTCGAGGTACCTCAGGAGCCTCCAGTCTTTCCCGCGCATCATCCTCCCCATGACAACGTCGGCCCTGGAGAGGACCTCAAGGGCCGCAGCCTTCCGCTCCTCGTGGACCCTGGACCTCGTCACGGCAGTGAACAGGTCGCGCATCTTCTCCCTGGGTTGGCCAGGGTAGGCCCGGAGCGCCCTCAGCGCCGCCTTTTCGTCCGGCGCGTCGAAAAACGCGTTCACCGACTCCGCGGCCGTCACCTCTTCGTCCTTCTGGGCAGCGATCCCCGACTGCAGGAAGTTGACCGCGGCCCTCAGGTCGCCGTTCGCCGCCCTCGCTATCCTGGCCATCTCGTCGTCCCCCATCCGCAGCCCCTCCGCTTTGGAGACGGCCTGCAGCCGCTTCAGGACTGCCTGGTCGTCCGCTCTCCTGAATTCAATCGTCGTCGTGGCCGTCCCGAGCTTCCTCACTTCGTCCGAGGCGGGGTCGTTGGCCGCCATCAGCAACGGCACCCCGCTTCTCTTGACTGCGTCCTTGATGAAGTCTGTCGCCCCGTAATCCGCCCTCCCTGCGAGCCCGTCCACTTCGTCGAGGAATATCGCCGTCGACCCTTCGAGCAGGCTGGAGCTCGCCATGGCCTCGCCCACCTTCTTGGACAGCTTGTCCTTGGTCCGCGCGTCGCTCGCATTCAGCTCTATCAGCTGATACCCGAGCTTCTCCGCAACCAGGTGGACGCTCGTGGTCTTCCCCGTCCCCGGAGGGCCGAGCAGCAGCGCAGCCCTGGCGCCAGGCTTCCACTTCTTGAGCCAGAGGACGAGCTTGGCCCTGGCCTCCTCATTGCCGACCATCTCCTCCAGACTCCTGGGCCTGTGCTTCTCCGTCCACATGCTCAGAGGGCGCCCCCGATGAAGACCAGGAGTCCGACGGTCATCCCGGCCAGGGCGATATTCTTCACGCGCAGGGCGTTGGACGGTTCATGCTTGTAGACTATGGCTGCGGCCAGGTAGGCGAATATCGCGTCCGGCACGACCACCCCGATGGAGTACACCTCGTTGGCGAGGCCGGTCAGGAGGGGCACCCAGCTCGTGAAAACCGCCAGTATGAAGAAGATGGCACCCACCCAGGACGCGAAAGCCAGCCCCCGGCTCCGGGCCACGGAGTTGATGTTCCTCTTGGCGTCCCCTTCCACGTCTGCCATTGCCTTCACCACCTCCCTCCCCACCCCGGAGAAGAAAGCGGTGAGGGCCATCATGAGGAGAAGCGAGCCGATCACGGCCCCGCCTGCCACCGCTCCGCCGTAGATGAACGGGATCGCCAGGGACGACGCCACTATGACGTTGCCGGCGAGGCCGGTCTTCTTCGCTCTGCTGTTGTACAGCCACGAGAGGAAGGCATAGGCGACGGCCAGGGCCACTGCGAGGGGGTTGAGCGACAGGACCGAGCATGCCAGTCCCGCCGCCAGGGCTGCCGCGGAGAGCCTGTTTGCATCTTGCATAGACACCCTCCCGCTCGGTATCGGCCTCCCGGGTCTGTTGACTCTGTCCACGTCGGCGTCGTAGACGTCGTTGACCACCATGGAGTAGGCGCAGATGAAGAACCCGGTCAGGAACCCGAGGGCGAGCTGGGGTGCCGGGATCACCGGCGGCCTAGACACGAAGGCACCGACTATCACTGCGAACCCTATCATGGCGCAGTTGATCGGCCTGATGAGCTTGAACGCTCCCCCCGAGTCCATGGGCTCAGAACCTGGCCCTGCTGACCTTGTAGTAGATCACTTCTCCCCGCCTTTCGATCACCGCGATTATGGCCTCCTTCCCCATCTTGGCCATCTCCTTCACCGACTGCTGGAGCTCTGACATCCCCTTCTCGATGCCTTCGTCGAGGGCGAAGACCACATATTTCGCGGGCTTCTTGGGGTAGTCCCCGCGCTCGTAGGCCCGGAGGTCGGTCCCGAACCCGAAGCCCTCCCTCACGACGTACCCTCTGCTCCTAAGGTCCCTGTAGATGATGAACTTCGTCCAGGAGTCCCCTGACCTCTTCTGGGAGAGCTCCGCGAGCTTGTCAAAGCCCACCTTCTTGCCCGACTCGGTCAGCTCCAGCTTCCCTGCATAGAGGAGGTAGAGCGCCTCGTAGTCGCGGAGAGACAGGTGGCGCCCTTCCCTGGTGCCGTATCCAGACTCCTCGAGCTCCCCGAATCGCTCTCTGTCGACCACCCTCACCGTCCCGTCCTCAATTACCGCGCTGTACGGTCTAATGTCTTCTTCCCCTGGGCCGCCTTCCTGCATCTGGTTCCGGACGCCCGGCCGACTCTATTTGAAGATGATTGGGGGACGCCCCCGGAAACCCTTTAGCGGGCTCAAACGCGTTCGTCGGTGTGGCTGGCTTCTTCACGCTCCGGACTGTGACCTGGGACGACGGTCGGGTGAGGATGATCGACCAGACCGCCCTCCCCAACAGGTTCTCCTACGTGGTCTACACAACCCCGGAGCAGGTAGCGTCCGCCATCAGGACCATGGTGGTCCGGGGCGCCCCTGCCATCGGGGTGGCCGCGGCCATGGGGCTGGCGCTGGCCGCACGCAGGTCCAGGGCCACGGACCTGCCCGGGCTCGTCCGCGACCTTGAGAAGAGCGCCGCGATGCTTCGTTCTACCAGACCAACGGCAGTGAACCTGTTCTGGGGCATCGACAGGGTCCTGGCGAAGGCCAGGGCCTCGACTTCGGCGAAGCGCGCAAAGGAAGATGTCGAATCCGAAGTGAAGCGCATGGAGGACGAGGACGTGGCGACAAACAGGAAGCTCGGGGGGGTGGGCGCCGACCTCATCCGGGACGGCGACACCGTCCTCACCCAGTGCAACGCAGGGTCGCTGGCGACCGTAGGCTACGGCACCGCGCTGGGGGTGATCAGGGCGGCCGTAGAGCAGGGGAAGCTGGTCAAGGTGCTGGTCCCAGAGACCAGGCCGGCCCTTCAGGGGGCGCGCCTGACCGCCTTCGAGCTAGCCCGCGACGGTATCCCGTGCACACTGATCCCTGACACCGCCGTTGGCTACATGATGAGCCTGGGCAGGGTCGACAGAGTCGTAGTGGGGGCGGACAGGATAACCAGGGACGGCTATGTCTTCAACAAGATTGGGACGTACCAGGAGGCAGTCCTCGCCCGGAGGCATGGAATACCGTTCCACCCGGCCGCCCCTCGGTCCACCTTCGACCTGGAGCGGGCCCACGACCAGGTCACAATCGAGGAGAGGGGGGCGGAGGAGGTGGTGCAGATCCGCGGAAGGAGGATAGCCCCCAAAGGCGTCCCCGTGTCGAACCCAGCCTTCGACATGACCCCTCCAGAGCTGGTCACCTCGATGATCACAGAGAGGGGGCTGGTGGTCCCCCCCTTCGAAGAAACCATCGCCGCCTCCATGGCTTAATTAGCCGGCGCCGGCCGGCCTCAGTGGGCCCGTAGCCTAGCACGGATTAAGGCGTCAGCCTTCGGAGCTGAAGAGGCATCGCCCTCGGAGACCATGGGTTCGAATCCCACCGGGCCCGGATTAGGATTCGCTTAGAACGAGTTCGAATCCAAGTAGGCCCGCTTAGAAGATTACGTGAATCCCGATGAGACGACAGCGTCTCGGCTCTTCCGAGTGAATCCGACCAGGCCCGCAGAGCATGATGGACTCTCCATTTGGTGCACTTGGCAGAAGGCGAACCCGGAGCGGCAAACCTCCTGGACCGCCCCGCCGAGTCAGGCATAAGGGACCGCCTGACCGCAAGGAGCGGTCTTCGATTTCGTGCCAGTTGATGCTGTTTTCGCTTCGGGCGTCCTACGGAGTGTCATCGACAGGCTTAAGGCGATGCACCCGCCTTTGAACGCCGCCGTGGACCTCGGGCTGTCGGGGAAGAGCGCCCTGGTCACGGGGGCCAGTCGCGGCATCGGGCGTGCTATCGCCGAGCGGCTAGCGGCCGAGGGCGTTTCGGTGGCTCTCTGCTCCCGGGATTCGAAGGCGTTGGAGGAAGTGCGGGCTCAGATTATTCGATCCGGAGGAGGGAGCCCGGTCGTCGTTCCGGTAGACGTGACTCAAGCAAATCGGGTCCCCGAGGTTGTTCAGGAAGTGCAGCGCCGCCTGGGCCGAATCGACGTGCTGGTGAACAACGCCGGGGACCTCTCGCCGGGGACGTTGGCGCTGAAGTCCGAGGACCTCGACGATGCCGACTGGAAGTACGCATTCGACATCAATCTGCTGGGAGCCGTACGCTTCACTCGGGCCGTCGTCTCCGTGATGAAGAAACAGGGAGGCGGCGCGATTGTGAACATCAGTTCTGTCTGGGGACGTCGAGCGCGGATGCACATGGTGGACTACAGCGCCTCAAAAGCCGCCCTCATCTCATTCTCGAACTCGATGGCGCTGCGACTCATCGGAAGCGGGATACGCGTGAACTGCGTCTGTCCGGGGCGGACCGACACGTCCTTGTGGCGGAACGTGGCGAGGAAACTTACGGACGGTTCCGACGCCCAGGCCGAAGCGTTCCTAGATGGCCACGCCGCGCCGCTACCGATTGGCAGATTCGGCAAACCAGAGGAAATCGCTTCGGTCGTCGCCTTCCTAGCCTCGCCGAGGGCGAGCTTCGTCGTTGGCGCGGCGTGGGACGTAGACGGCGGCGAAAGCATTCAGAGCGTCTGACTCGGAAACCGGAGCGGACGGAGTCACGAGGGGTCCGAAGGCCGCAATGCCCACTCAGTCGAACGTGAACTTAAGAGACCGGTAACATCCCGACCGGGAGCCCGGGCCCCGGCTCGGTCAGGTGGGCTCCGACTTCGAAAGCATGTCCATCGACCTCTCGTACGCCCTGATGACGTCGGTCCTGGTGACTATCCCGACCAGCCTCCCTGAGTCCTTGGAGATCACCGGAAGGCGCCCGATGCCATGGTTGGTCATAGTCTCAAGGGCGACGAAGAGGTTGTCGTCCAGGTGGGCGACAAGGACGCTCTGGGTCATCACGTCCCTCAGCGGCGTGGCGGCTGCCTTCTCTCGTGGGATCCTCAGCAGGTCGCTCACCGTCACAATCCCGACCAGCTTCTCTCCGTCCACGATGGGGATCCCACGGTGACCCTTCTCGACCACCATCTGATAGGCGGCGTCGACGGAGTCGCCCGGCGAGAGGGTGATGACGGACCGGTTCATGGCGTCGGAGACGAATATCTTGGTGAGCAGCGGCACGTTGTACTCCCCCCTGTGGGCGGGCGAGTCGGAGCGCTTGGAGACCTGGCTCCTGTAGATGGTGTACTTGGGGGTGGTCACGAAGTACGCGGCCACGACCGCGACCATGGACGGGGCAAGGAGGTTCAGCGACCCCGTCATCTCGCTGACCATGAGCATTACAGCGATGGGGGTGCGCCCGACCCCGCCGAACAGGGCCATCATGCCGACCACGACCAGGGGGGCGGGGATAGGGATCCACCCTGGGAGGAGGGCGTTGACCACCATCCAGAAAGCGGCGCCGACGAAACCTCCTATCACGAGGGACGGAGCGAACACCCCCGCGCTCCCGCCCGAGCCGACTGTGAACGCCGTGGCCACGATCTTCAGCAGGACAACGGCCACCAAGAACACCAAGAGGGGGATGGCGAGGTGAGTGAAGTTCTCCTGCGCCAACCCGGTGACACCGCTCCCATCGATCAGTATCTGGACGAACCCGTATCCCAGACCCACCACCTGGGGGAAGAATACGCCGATGGCGCCCGCGACCGCGGCGCCTACCATTGGCCTGAGATACTTCGTGAGCGGCAGGCGGGCGAACAGGCTCTTCACCGAGTAGAAGGTCGCCGTGTGGAGCCTCCCCACCAGCCCGCAGACGATGCCCAGGGCGGCGTAGATCAGCAGGCCCCTGGGGTCGGTGAAGTTGTAGGCCAGCCCGCTCCCGAAGATGGGGGTGAACCCCGTGTAAGACGCGAAGATGATGTATCCTATGGGGGAGGCGATGAAGGAGGGTATCAGGGCTTCAACTTCGAAGTCGCCGCCGCTGTAGAGTATCTCTCCCGAGAGTATGGCGCCGCCGAAGGGGGACTTGAAAATGGACCCGATCCCCGCTCCGATTCCCACCGCGACAGCTATGCGCCTGTCCTTGACCGGCAGCTTCAGGACGTCGCCGATGAAAGACCCGAAGCCTGCGGCTATCTGGGCGGTCGGCCCTTCCCTCCCCCCGCTCCCTCCGGAGCCTATTGTGAACGCTGACGCCACCGCCTTGACCAGGGGGATCCTCCGGCGTATCTTCCCATCGTGCCGATGGAAGGCAGCGATGGCCTCGTCCGTCCCGTGCCCCTCGGCTTCGGGGGCGAAGCGATAGACCAGGAAACCAGCGATGAGCCCTCCGATTATCGTCGCGACTGGTATGAGCAGGTAGTCTGGGTGGACGGAGACCGGGGCCGCCCCTTCGCCTGCGGGGTTGGGAGGGAAGAACCCCGTTATCCCGCCCAGCAGGTAGTTGCTCACGCCTTCGATTGCGAGGTAGAATCCGACCGCCCCCGCCCCGGCTATGACGCCGATGAGCAGGCCCACCGTCACCCACTTCGCGAGGTAACCCTGCTGGATGACGCGATTCACCCGCGACATCAATGTCGAACTGCTCAAAATCCGAGGACTCAGCTGCGGGGGGACGCTTCAAAAGAGTTCGCATGTCCGGCGCACCCTTCCGCGCACTGAAGGGGAACCGCGCCCTAGGCTCTGGCCCTTCCTTCTATTCTTCCTGGAACGGGACGCTCAGGGCGTTGGCCATAATCCTGCGCTCGGCGCTCCTCAGGATCTCGCTGAGCGTCGAGGGCTTGACGCCGACCAGCCCGCTCAGGCCAGTGAGGCTGATCTTCCTCGGGAATTCGAAGTACCCCTGAGCTACGGCAGTCGACATTATCTCCTTCTGCCTGTCGGTAAGGGTGGCCTTTCTTTCGAGGGGCGCGACATCCTCGATCTTAGCATCCACCCCTTCCTTTTCGAGTTTCGACAACACCTGCCTGAAATCCCCGGTCTTCCTCACTATGAACTTCCACGATGCGGGCTGAGCATCGGTGTTGAGGGGACACTCGAGGCAGACGATGGCTGCGTCGTTCGACGCCCTGCATGTCACCGGCCTGGAGAGCACGACCAGGAGCGGGACCGAATCTCCCTCCACCTCCCCCTCGACCGCCTGCCTGACTCCCTCCGTCCTGCGGATCTCTGCCACCGCGGCGCGGACGCTCTTGGGCCTTCCCCTGAGTTCGAGGAGGAGCGACATCCCGGTCTTGTTGAACGGTTTGCAGTCTACGATGCCGAGTTTTACGCCGTTAGCTCTTGCTATGCCCTGCAGCTTGTTCTCAGCCTTCACCTGCAGCGTCACCTGTCTCAGCATGGCCGCACGGGTTAGGGTATGGGGGGGATATTTAACGCAGAAAGACGATTCTCAGAACTGGAAATCGCACCCTATGAAGGCGCTCCCTAACAGCTTAGGTGACCTGATCGACGCCTGGGGGCCCCTCGAGCGCCTTG
The DNA here is from genome assembly GCA_021827865.1 of archaeon. GTDB lineage: Archaea > Thermoproteota > Nitrososphaeria > Nitrososphaerales > Gagatemarchaeaceae > UBA183. Next base: position 491,442 of record JAKAUC010000013.1, on the reverse strand, counting down.
CTTCGCGGGCAATGCAGTCCGCCCCTGAAGAAACGCGCTTCTGGACCTTCCCAGGACGGCTCCGGGAGAAGAGGCGCGGCCCGGGGAGCGCCAGCCCATGGACCTGTCACCAGACGAGCATGGAATCTGGCAGCGGGGCTAGTTGGTGACTCTCGCGATGGGCGCCGGCGACCCCGGGCCGTGCATCCCGACAGCGGCCTTCCGCTCTTCCGATCTGGCGGCATGTTCCTCCCCCGCCCTCCTGGCCGCCTCGTACACCGAAAGGACTTCGAAGAAGACCCTGTGCGAGGTGAGCAGCCTGAGCCCGAAACCCCATTCTCCACACGCCGCCCTCACCTCCTCCACGTCCATGGCTCCGTTGACGAGGAAGACCACCTTCCCGTCCCCCTTCACGACGCGGAAGGCCTCCGATAGGAACGCTCTGGGCACCTCCAGCCGCCTCCCGCCCTCGACGGCTACGTCCCCAGTCTCGTCTCCTTCTAGGTATGGAGGGTTGAACGTCACCAGGTCGAAGGATCCGCTGCGCAGGCATGCGGCCCGGTCTGCGAGGACGAAGTCTGACTTCTCCCTCCAGTCTGCCATAGAAGGCCTTACTACGTCTGTGCCTACCACGATCTCGAATCCCTTCGCCAGCGCGATGAGGTTCCCTCCGTTCCCCGCGCCTATCTCCAGGCAGCTCTTTCCCGAGTAGCCGACCAGAGCCGCCCTCAGGAGGGCAGAGTCCTCTGAAGCGAGATAGGGCCCCTCGCTCATTCGGTCAGTCCGTCGGCCTTGAAGGACTTGTACTCGTCGGGGGTGAGCACCTGGGTAATGTTCTGGGTGGTGTAGAAGTACGCCGGCGTCCCATCCGGCGACGTGGCGAGGCTGTTGTCCGGGTTCTGGAGCCTGTACACCTTCACCATGGCTGGCTTTATCCCGAGCACAGTTCCGTCGTCCAAGGCGTAGTAGCTGAACCTCTCCTGCAGCGGTTTGAACCCAACGAGCTTGCCCTTTGGTTGCGGCGAAGGTATCATAGGTTGCCTTCACCCGGGGGCGTTAAAAGGTGCACTGGCCACCAGCTTCTGGACCCCTGAGCTGTACTGGGCCGCCTTCTTCGGCGCCTCAGCGACGTCCGCCGGGACCCCGAGCCGGACCGCCGCCCTCCTCAGGACCGCCTTCCTGACTCCGCCCATCAGCTTGTAGGACATCGGGATGGACGCGGCATAGCCAGCGAGCTCTTCGAAGGGGATCCTGGGTTCGACCCACCTGGAGCACGCCTTCACGTCCCTAACCCTCCCCCTGATGGAGTACTGCTTCAGGTCCGCATCCATCATGGATCTTGCAGCCTCCGGGCCACCTTCGCCCATCGCTGCCGCGTACTTCGCGTAGCCCCCGAACAGCTCGTCAGCGAGCTGGCCGAGGAGGATAACGCGAGCCCCGGCATCCCTCGCGGTCCTGGAGACGGCTGAGTACAGGCACCAGAGGCTCCTGTCCATCAGGGTAGCCTCGAACGGGAGGTCGACTCCGGCAAGCTCTGCCGCCACGACTTCGGGGGTGAGCCGAGTAGTCACCAGGTCGACGCCCAGGGAGTCCGCCGCCCCGCGGGCGCGGAGCGCGTCCCCGGAGCCGTCAGCGCTTCCGGTGCACGCGATCACCCGAGCCTCCGCCGCGGCGCACTTCGCCACGACCGAGCTGTCCAGCCCTCCTGAGAATGCGACCGCCACGGTTTCCTCGACCCCGACGGCCTTTGCCACCGCGGCCCTCACGCGGCTCGCGAGCTCGTCGGCGGCTTGGTCGAGGCCGCCCAGGCTCAGTGCCTCTTCACCTGTTCCTTGATCTTCCTCGCGACCGACGCCCCCACCTTGTCCACCATGGCAAGCTTCTCGGCGGGCGCCTCCTTCAGATCCTCGAGCGTCCTGAACCCGGCCGAGTACAGGGCGCGCGCCCTCACCCTCCCGACCCCGCTGAGGGCCGTGAGTTCGACGAGCTCCTCCCCGACGCCGCTCGCCACCCTCCTCCTCAGCAGGTCCGCCTGCCTCACCATGTCCGGCATCTTGAACAGCTTGCAGAGCTCCCCCAGCGCATGAAGAAGCCAGTCCGCGTTGTCAACCGCCCTGTGCATGTCCCCCGGCTCCACCCCAAGCCTGCTGAGCAGCTGTTCCTCCCTCCACTCGTCTATCCAACCGTGCAGCGCCATGACGCTCCTCACATCCTGCAGGGCCCTGTCGTAGTCCGAGAACTCCTTCGTCGTGTGCCTCTCCAGCATCTCCGCCGCGTGCTCCTCCATGAACGCCATGGCATCTTCGTAGTCTTTGCTCCTCAGCGGGAACTTCGGCTCGAAGTCCGGCGCCGAGGCGACCAGGTGCAGCAGCCCTGCGGTGTAGTCCCTGCCGGGCTCAGCACGCTTTACTGCGTTCCGGAACATGACGGCCGTGACCGGGTCGACGTAGAGGACAGAGACCCTCGTCCCAAAATCAGTCGCGTAGAACAGCCCCCCGTGGGACTCGAGCAGCCTTTCTGACAGGAGGTAGCCCAGGGCCTTCTCGGTCAGCCTCGAGACCTCCGCCTGGCCCGCCTGCCTGGCCAGCAGCGTCTCCCTGAACAGGCTGTCCAGGTCCCCCTTCGAGAGGCCCCTCCCCGTGGCTATCGTTGCCAGGGTGTGCGACCGCATCGCCGCCTCGTTAGACAGCCTGGACTTGATCGGCTCCGGGGGCTCTTTCGTATAGTGCTCGAGGAAGTCCGCGGCGGGCTGAGAGGGGGGTGGGACCATCACCGTCTCGCCATGGTCGTCGTACTGCGGCCTCCCCGCCCTGCCGGCCATCTGCCGGTACTCCAGGACCGAGATCTCCGCGTTCCCTCCCCTCTCGGCGTCGTAGCGCGTCATATCGGCTATCACCACCCGCCGTGCGGGGAGGTTGACCCCTGCGGCGAGGGTCGGGGTGGCGGCCAGGAGCTTGATCGCCCTGGCCCGGTAGTATTCCTCCACTATCCTCCTGTGCTCGGGCTCGAGCCCGGCGTGGTGGAAGGCAGACCCCTTCGCCACCACCTCCGCGAGGAGCCTGCCGAGGCTGGTCTCTTCCCCCGAGCCCAGGATCCTCCGCGAGGCCTCGGACGTCGCCTTCTTCTCCTCGGGTGTCAGGCGACTCTGGGTCACCTCCGCGGCCCTGGTGGCCAGGCTCACCGCCCTCCTCCTGGTGCTGGCGAAGATCAGCGCCTGGCCGCCCCCCTTCACGGTGTCCATGGCGACGTCGATGGGGGAGCCGTAGGTCGACCTCGGGATCTGGATCTCTTCGCCGCCGGAGAAAACGACCCTCCCGTAGTCGTAGACCCCCTCCTTGAGCGGGACCGGCCGCCAGTCAAGCTCCACCGGGACGGCGTGCAGCCACTCCGCGATCGACTTCGCGTTGCTGATTGTCGCAGAAAGTGCCAGGAGCTGCGCGTTCAGGCCGAGGTGGATGACCTTCGTGAGGATCATCTCGAGGGTCGGTCCTCTCCTGTCGTTCCCCGCCAGGTGCACTTCGTCCGCGACGAAGAGCCCCACAGAGTTGACCCAGGACACCCTGTGCCTCATCACCGAGTCGAACCTCTCGTTGGTCAGGACGATGATGTCCGCCCTGCCGAGAGATTCGCCGCTCGAGTCGTAGTCGCCGGTCGAGATGGCCGTCCGTATCCCGAACTTCGTCAGCTCCGAGAACTCGGAGTACTTCTCCGAGGCAAGCGCCCTCAGAGGCGCCAGGTACACCACCTTCTTCCTCTCCACCTTCGTCCTGAGGTAGGCCGACATCAGGGCGAGGAGGGTCTTTCCAGAATTGCCGCACCAGAATGCTTTTCCATTTCTTCGGACATAGAGGAGGTGATATTTCGGAAGGGTAAGGCAGTAGACGGTTTCTCCTACAGTTCTTTCTATGACCGGCTTGCTCGGCTTCCTCGGGTCGACACCATGTTCCGAGCATCTCCTGCCGGGCACTTCGTAAAATGGATGTTTGGAGACGATTGTATGTCCGTCCGGCATCTCATGGGATTTCGCGAGTCCCCTGTTCCTCACCGAACTGCTGGTCCCTGACTTGAGCAGAAGCTCCTGGATATCGTCTGCGAGCTTCTTTGAGGTTGTTCCGAAGACTGGGCTTGTGCCATCTCTTCCACGATTCCCGTCACCCAATCTATAGGAATGGAGGAAGATCTCGATCTGGTCGGGGGGCAGCTCTTTGACGTATTCAGGGACGTACTTCTCGTATGCAAGGCCAAAGCGCAAGAGATACGACCCCAACTGAGGGTTGTAGATGCTAAAGTGAAGATGATTCTTGCTTCCCGTCTTGTGAACCGCGCCGACGCCTAATCTTTCCATGGCTTCTCGGACCAGTGCCGGATTCTTGACTTGACACAATGTCACTTCATAGGAGCCGCCTCTCCGCTTTGTGTTCCCTTCAGCCATGTACCATCCCAAAAAGTTCAACCAGTCTTCTGCCCTCACTTTGATGCCGGGCAAGACGTTTCCGGCATGATGCTTGCCCTTCCTCCTTGCCCTAAACGGAGGAATGAGAAATTGGGACTTGCGCTTCCCAGTCCAGATGCCGCCCGACTTGAATCTCCACGTGCTGGTGATTCCTATGGCGGGCTTGAGACTGTAACTGGCCGGCGGATGGATTGAACGGGCACGGTCCGGCGTTCTTCGCATGTCGTTCATGCTGCATGCGAACATGTTATGGTTCTCAGTGACCCTGAAGTCAATCTCCTTTCCTTTCACAGAGACCATTCTGCCGGTGTATTCTTGCTCAACCTTTCCCACTGCCTTGACGTATTCCATCTTGAAGGTGAGCGGGTTCATCGAGAGGACGATTTCGTCTGAAACCGTGTCTTCGAAGAGCTTCCAACCATTTTTTGTCAACACTTCCGTTTGCGCGTCGTAGCAAGCCGTGGGCGCCGACACAACCAGGCTCTTCCCATCGAGCAGCCCCGCAAGGACCGCCTGCTCCTGGGGCGGGTAGAGCTCGGTGATGCCCTTGTCCTTCATGTACCGGGCCAGCTCGTCGGGGATCTTGACCTCATCCACCTTCAGGGACCGCCACCAGCCTTCTAGCCGGGGGGCGCGGTGGAACCCCGCCCCATGACTTCTATCTTCGACCGGTCTCCCGCGCTCATCTCTCCCATCCTAGGAGCCCAGCCTCCGGATGAACCCTGGTTTAGACTCGTAGACCATCCCCTCCCTGAACATGGTCCTGATCATCTTCTCAGCGTCTTCGTCGGTGAACTTCGCCTTCACGAGCTCCTCCTTGAACAGCTTCCGCTCCACGGGCTTCTTCTCAGGGCCCTCAAGGCTCTTCAGCACCTCCAGGGCCGACCTCAGGTTCTTGGTCTCCCCCGCGGGCTTGCCCAGCTGAATCCCAAAGTCCGTCTTCTTCGTAGCCGCGTCGGTGAGTATGTCCTCAACCATCCTGTTCATCAGGGCGATGGCCGAGAGCGCGTCTTCCTCGGTCACCTCGTCCCTGAGAAGCACCCTAGCCCTGGCCGTTGAGATCCTGATCAACGCCTCCAGCGTCCTAAGGGTGGGGGGGATCGAGTCCTCCGCTCCGCTCGACTTCCTCAGCTCGAGGTAGAACTCCCTGATCCGGTCCATGGCAGCCTTCGTCAGCGTCGGGGAGATCTTCTTGGCGAAGGTGAGGTACTTCTTGAGGAGGCTGAATTCGATGGGCGGGGGCGTGCTGTATGACCGTCGCGCGTGAACGGACAGTATGTGGCTAGCCAGCCTCTCGTCGTCCGCCGGCGATGGCTGGTCCCTGAATACGAATATGATGTCGAACCTAGTCAGCAGCGGTATAGGGAGGGTCCCGATGTTCTCGATGAGGTTCTGAAACGGGTTGTACCGCCCGAGCACCGGGTTGCAGGCCGCCAGGATGGCGGTCCTCGCGTTGAGCGTGGCGTATATCCCGCCCTTCGCGATGGTGACCGTCTGCTGCTCCATCATCTCGTGGAGGGCCGTCCTGTCATCTGGCTTCATCTTCTCGAACTCGTCTATGGCCGCTATGCCGAGGTCTGCCAGGACGACGACGCCGGCTTCGAGCATGAGAACGTTCTTCTCCCGTATCACGGCCGCCGAGAGGCCGGCAGCGGTGGTGCCTCTCCCAGACGCATAGAGCCCGCGAGGCGCTACCTGCGACGCGAACTTTAGCAGCTCAGACTTCCCCGTACCGGGGTCGCCGACGAAAAGGGCGTTGATGTCCCCCCTCAGCTTCGTCCCGTCGGGGAGGAGGGTGGCGCTCCCTCCGGCGAGCAGGAGCAGTATCGCCTCCTTCTCCTGCTGGTGCCCCAGGATGACCGGGGCGATGGAGTTGATGAGCCTCTCGTAGGCGTCGGGGACGCTTGCAATCTTCCTGATCAACTCCTCGTCCTCCTTCGAAACGACCACCTGGTCTGGCTCCTTCCCCTTCACTTCGACCTGGTTGCAGTCGACCTGAGACCTGAACAGCCTCGTCCTCACCTGGCCGAGGGTGTAGTCGGGGACCGCCCTAACCACCCCGGTGAGCACCACCCTGTCGCCGGGCCGCGCCATGTTCACGATGTCCCCTTCCACGTTGACGTCGAAGAACTGAGGGAGCTGGCCGGGCGGGAGCTCCTCCGGGAGCTCCTGGACCCTCAGAACCTGGAAATCGACGAACCTGCAGCGCTTCTTGTCGAGCTCGAAGCTCTTCGCCTCTCCGCAAAGCTCGCACTTCGGGGGGCGCTTGAGGATCAGGTCGTCCTGCCCCTGGTAGGTGAGGTGGCCGCTAGGGCAGACCCATGCCGCCTCCGTCATCATCGGCCTCAGCTCTGACGTCCTCACGACCATCCCAGAGATTGCGAGCATGTGATCTATGTATGACGTATCCACCCTCCTTAGGGGGACCAGGTCAGGGAGCCCTCGCAGCCTGACCGTCAGCTCCCGCTTGACCCTGTCGGCGTAGAGAGCGTTCTCGCTCCTCATCGTCTCGAAGGCGGCGATCTTGAAGGACGCAAGAGACGAATCAGGCTCGAGAAGCAACCTGTTCGCCAGGTCGTTGTTGTACCGCAGGAGGTCGCCGAAGTCGACGACCAGGGACTTCCCCTCGGTCGCTATGAGCTGCGAAATCTTGCCCCTGTAGACCGCGTTCCCACTCCTGTCCAACACGGACTTCAGGAAGTCCTCGAACTGTTCGGAGAGCTTTCCACTGGCCAGGGTCGCCATCTAGTTCGGCCCTCCGAGCAGGCCGGACTTCCACTCCTTCGACAGAGACTGGGATATGGCAAAGAACTCCTTCTCCTCAGGGGTCAGCTTGTCCGCGAGCGTGGAGGCGGGGGTGGACGAACTCGACAGGGAGAGGAGCTTGCTCAGCCTAATACCGATCAGGTCGTAGCAGACCACCCGCAGGCGCTCGAAGTCTTCTCTCCTCGCCTTCCCCTCGGCAACCGCGGCGTTGAGGGCGCCAAGGCGCCTCCTCATCTTGAGGTAGAAGTCCTGGGCGAGCCCTGAAAGCTGAAGCGGGCCCATCATCTTCTCCTTGCTGAGCGCGCCGAAGACCTCGTTCTCGAAGGGCGCCTCTGAGGGTTCTGCCATCCCCTGGGCGGCGAGCTCGTCCGCCACCCACCGGGGGAGCTCGACGGCGTCGCCCTCGGACAGCTTCTCGATATGGAAGTCCCCCACGTCAAGGCTCTCGATGGACGACCGCATCTTCGCCCTCACGGTCCGGAGGAGGTACTCTCTCTCCCTGCGCTCGAGCATCTGCCTTAGGGCGATTTGCTCTCCGGACAAACCGGGCGCCAAGGGCCCCACCTCGATAATAAATGTTGGGCGATTCTAGAAGGCTCCGCCGGACCTTGAGCGAGCGCCCGAGACCCTCCCGCCCGCGCCTCCCCCCGGGGGGCACGAAGCCCTTTGGCCCGACAGCGATCCCCAAAACCCTGCGGCGGCGAAGGATTCCAGGGACTGGCCAACTTTTTCTTGAACGGATAAATAAGAACCGGATGCCAGTCTTCTCAGAGTTGGACCGAAGGACTGCGAAGGGGGGAGCGTAGACGCCCCTGGCGGACATGATGTGGGTGGAGAAGTACAGGCCGTACACCATGGCTGAGATGGTCGACCAGGAGTCGGTAAAGCACAGGCTGGAGGCGCTCCTCCAAAAGAAGGAGCAGCTCCCGCACCTCCTCTTCGCCGGCCCGCCCGGCTCAGGGAAGACCACCACCGCCATGATATTAGCCAGACAGGTGCTCGGTGAGCCCTGGCGCGACTACACCCTTTCGCTCAACGCCAGCGACGAGCGCGGGATAGACGTGGTCCGGGAGAGGGTCAAGACCTTCGCCAGGTTCGCGGACAGGAGGGAGGGGGTCCCGTACAGGCTCGTGATCCTCGACGAAAGCGACGAGATGACCTCCGACGGCCAGACAGCCCTTCGCCGCATCATGGAGGAGAACTCGGAGCACACCCGCTTCGTCCTGATCTGCAACTATTCGTCCGGCATAATCGAGCCCCTTCAGAGCCGGTGCGCCATATTCAGGTTCCAGAGGTACGCCGAGGAACCGGTGGTCGAGCACCTGAAGGTCATAGCGAAGAAGGAGAAGCTGAAGCACTCGGGCGACTCCGTCTTCACCGCGATCTACGATGCCACCCAGGGCGACCTGAGGCAGGCGATCAATATGCTGCAGGCTGCGTCAGCCTCCGGAGAGATCACGCTCGACTCGGTGAAGTCAGTCACAGGCTCCGCGGTGAAGGGGCGCGTGGCGGGCATCATGAAGGCCGCCCTGGACGGGGACTTCGAGGCCGCACGGACGAAGATGATCGAGCTTACCAGGGTCTACGGCATCCCGGAGAGGGACTTCCTGAAGTTCGCCAACGAGTCTCTCGGGGAGATCAAAGTCCCCGACCTGGGCAAGGTCATATCAATCCTCGCCGAGTACGACTTCCGCCTCGTGCAGGGGTCGCAGCCAGAGCTCCAGCTCACGGCCATGCTCGCCCAGCTCTCCTCGCTGAAGGAGAAGGCCGCCTAGGTTGGACCTCTCGCTCCCCAGGGGGGTGGACGACATTGAGCCGGACAGGTACGCCCTCCACTCGAGGGTGAGGGCGGCCTTCGAAGAGGTGTCCAAGCTCTACAATTTCCAGCTCATGGAACCCGCTTCGCTGGAGCACCTCGGCATCCTCAGGGCCAAGAGCGGCGAAGCGGTCGACAAAGAGATCTACGCCTTCAAGGACAAGGGCGGCAGGGACGTCGGGCTCCGTTTCGACATGACCGTGGGGATCGCCCGCTACGTCTGCTCCCGCAAGGGCCTCCGGCTCCCGGTGAAGCTCGCCGCAGCCGGTGGGATCTGGCGCTACGACGAGCCGCAGTACGGCAGGTACAGGTGGTCCCACCAGTGGGACCTGGAGATATTCGGGCCGCCCTCAGTCGAAGCCGACGCCGAGGTGTTGGACGCCTCCTCGGCCATGCTCGGCCGGCTTGGGCTGTCAGACGTCACGATAAAGGTCGGGGACCGGCGCGTGGTGGAGAGCTTCATCCGAAGGCGGATCGGAATCACCGACGACGCCCGCCTGGTCGACTTCATGCGCGCCCTCGACAAGGTGGAGAAGAAGACCGCCGAGGAGCTGACAGGCGAGTACGTGGCGAAAGGATTCAGCGCCGGGGAGGTGCGGGAGCTGTTAGACTTCGGCCGCCTGCGGGGGAAGCCCGACGAAGTCCTGTCGAAGGTCATGGAGTCGGGGGAGGACGCGGCCAAGGACCTCAGGGCCCTGGCCGACATGCTCGACTCCAGAGGGGTTAGGAACGTGGAGTACAACATGAGCATAGTAAGGGGGATCGACTACTACACCGGGGTCGTCTTCGAAGCCACGGACAACAGGAACCCGCGCCTCGGGTCCCTGTTCGGGGGTGGGAGGTACGACGCCCTGCCTCGCATGTTCGGCCGGCCCGACCTCTCGGCCACCGGCGCGGCGGGGGGGATAGAGCGGATGGCTCTGTCTATCGCCGCCCAGGGCAGGGCCCCGGGGCTGCTCGCCTACGTGGCGGTCGCGGGGGGGAGCCTCGGGGCCCAGGCGTCGAGGGCCAGGAGGGCGCTGATGGAAGCGGGCATCCCATGCGAAACCTCCCTGCAGGGGCGGCCGCTGTCGAAGCAGCTTGAGGACGCCAGCCGGATGGGGGCAACCTGGGCGGTGATCATAGGCGAGAGGGAGGCCAAGGCCGGCTCCGTAACCCTGAGGGACATGAGGGGCCACAGCGAAGAGACCATGCCCCTGGAAGACGCGGTGAAGCGCATCTCCCGCGCCTGAAGTCGGGGGAGTAATCTTTAATCCATGGGCCCCCGCTCGCCCGGTGAGGCATGGAGCGAGCGATAGTCCTGGTGAACCTCAGCCCCGGCTCAGAGGAGGAGAGCGTCGCCTCGCTGAGGGGGACTCCGGGGATAAAGTCGGTCTACCAGCTCTACGGCCTCTACGACCTGCTGATAATGGTGGAGGGGGCGGACGATCAGGCAGTGAAGTCCATCATAGCTGAGAACCTCAGGTCCAAGCCCGGGGTCGTCTCCACGATAACGATGAAGATCCTCCTGTAGCCCGCTAAGCCTTAAACGGGTTGCGCCGGCGCCGTCTTGAGTTGGCCCACAGAGTCCTCGTCACCGGCTCGGCCGGTCAGATTGGCGCGGAGCTCGTCCCGCACCTCAGGGGGCTCTACGGTAGCGACAGCGTGGTCGCGGCGATCCACAGGTCCCCGGGGGGGCAGTCGCTCAGGGACGGCCCATTGGTCACCCTCGACACCGGAGACCAGGCCGCCGTGTCCGCCGCGCTGAAGGAGCACAGGATAGACACCGTATACCACCTCGCAGCCCTCCTGTCCGCGACGGGGGAGAAGGACCCCCAGCTCGCCTGGACGGTGAACATGGACGGGCTGAGGAACGTCCTGGAGGCCTCCAGGACGAACGGCGTCTCCCGGGTGTTCTGGCCAAGCTCCATCGGAGCCTTCGGACCGGACGCGCCGCGGACAGACGCCCCCCAGAACGTGCCCCTGAATCCAACCACGATGTACGGCGTGACTAAGGTCGCCGGAGAGCTCCTCTGCAATTACTACCACGGGAAGTACGGGCTCGACGTCAGGTGCCTACGCTACCCTGGCCTGATCAGCAACGTGACCCCGCCCGGAGGGGGGACCACGGACTACGCCGTGGAGATATTCTACGAGGCCATCAGGACGGGGGCATACACCTGCTTCCTGCGCGAGGACACGATACTCCCCATGATGTACATGCCCGACGCCCTGAAGGCCACGGTCCAGCTGATGGAGGCGCCCGGGTCAAAGGTGCCCCGTCACCTCGGCTACAATCTCGCAGCGTTCAGCTTCTCTGCCGGGGAGCTCGCCGCCGCCATATCGAAGCGGGTCCATGGGTTCAAGGTGAGCTACTCTCCTGACTCGCGGCAGAAGATCGCCGACTCCTGGCCGCAGTCCATAGACGACACCGAAGCCAGGCGCGACTGGGGCTGGAAGCCTGACTACGACCTGGGGGGGATGGTGGCCGACATGCTCGCCAAACTGGGGCCGCGGCTAAGGGCTGAGGGGAAAGGCGTTTAACCACACAGAGGGGCGCGTCGAGAAGCGTTGAGAGACCCTACAACCTTTCTCAGGCAGGAATATGACGACCTGGTCCGCCAGGAGCTCGACTGGAAGCTGCGCGTCCTCGGAGGGCCCAGCACCCCGTGGTGCGTGGTCGACGGGAAGAAGGTGCTGATGTTCTGTTCTAACAACTACCTCGGACTAAGCAACCACCCGAGGCTGAAGGATGCTGCCATCGAGGCCGTCCGGACGCACGGCGCGGGTTCGGGGTCGGTCCGCCCCATAGCTGGGAACATGGACACCCATGTGGAGCTCGAGAGGCGGCTGGCCAAGTTCAAGGACGCCGAGGCGTCCCTGGTGTACCAGACGGGGTTCGCCGCCAACTCCGGACTCATACCGCAGCTGGCGGGGAAGGGGGACCTGATCATAAGCGACGAACTGAACCACGGGAGCATCATCGACGGCGTCAGGCTCTCCGCTGCGGAACGCAAGGTCTACAAGCACGCCGACACTGAAGACCTCGCCCGGGTGCTCGCCGAGGCAGAGAAGTCGACCCCTCCATACAGGCGCATCCTCATAATCACTGACGGCGTCTTCTCCATGGACGGCGACGTCGCGCCCCTCGACAAGGTAGCGGCCCTCGGCGCCGAGCACGGCGCCATGGTGTACGTCGACGACGCCCACGGCGAGGGGGTCCTGGGGAAGGGAGGGAGAGGGATAGTGTCCCACTTCGGCCTTTCGCGGGACAAGGTACACGTCGAGATGGGGACCTTCTCCAAGGCCTTCGGGGTCGTGGGGGGGCACGTCTCAGGGTCCAAGGACCTGGTGAACTTCGCCTACAACAAGTCCCGTACCTGGCTTCTGAGCGGGTCCCACCCACCGGCGGTGGCGGCCGCATGCCTGGCTGCGGTGGACGTCCTGGAGAGCGAGCCGCAGCACGTCCAGAGGCTCTGGGATAATACCCGGTACTTCAAGAAGGCCATGAAGGACCTGGGGTTCGACATAGGCAGGAGCGAGACCCCCATAACACCTGTGATGGTGGGTGAGAGCGGCAAGGCCAAGAAGCTCAGCGCCCGACTCTTCGAGATCGGGGTCTTCGCCCTCCCCATAGTGTACCCGATGGTCGCCCAGGGGAAGGCGAGGATACGGACGATCATGAACGCTGCCCTCGCCAAGGAGGACCTCGACTTCGCCATAACGGCCTTCGAGACCGCGGGGAAGGAGCTCGGCGTGGTCCAGGCACGGACCGCGGCCTAGCCCGCGCACAGGTTAAGAGGACGGCCGGGACGGCGGGAACAGACGCCCTTGACCTTCCGCTACCTCCCGGACGTAGCCCTCGCCGACATCGCCTTCGAGGCCGAAGCCGCCTCCCTCGGCGAGCTCTTCGAGGCATGCGCCCGCGCGATCACCGACATCATGGTCGATCCAACGACCCTCCGCCCGACGGTGGGGAGGGACATCGCTCTGGCGTCCGATGACTCCGACCGGCTCCTCTATGACTTCCTCACCGAGCTTATCATAGCCAAGGACGTCGACTCCCTCCTCTTCAGGGACTACGGCGTCCAGGTCTCGTCCGACGGCCGGTCGCTCAGGGCGACTGCACGAGGGGAGCCCATCGACAGGGAGCGCCACTCCCTCAGAAACGACGTGAAGGCGGTGACCATGCACATGTTTGGAATACGCCACGAGGGTAGCGCGTGGAAGGCGACCGTCGTCCTCGACATCTGACCCTCTAAACCCTTAAAGGCTCAGCGCGTGACCAAAAGAAAAGGCAGGGGCTCTGGGTGGCACAGACAAGCTCGTTCAAGCAGCTCTCCGACTATTCATGGGAGATTCCGCGGTCCTACAAGGAGGGGATGATCGTCCCGGCCAAGATCTACGCCACGCGCAAGCTCCTCGACGGCATGGATGCCGGCGTCATCGAGCAGGTGACCAACGTCGCCTGCCTACCGGGGATAGTGCGGCAGGCCTACGCCATGGCCGACGCCCACTGGGGATATGGGTTCCCGATAGGGGGGGTGGCGGCGTTCGACGTCGAAAATGGCGTGATTTCACCTGGAGGTATCGGATTCGACATCAATTGTGGGATGCGCCTGATAAGGACGAACCTTACATTTCCAGAGGTCAAACCAAAGGTAAAGGAGCTGGTAGACCTCATTTTCAAGCTTGTTCCTGCCGGAGTCGGCGTAAAGGGGTTCCTGAAGGTCAGCGAGCCGCAGTTCGACGAGATCATGAAGTACGGGGTGAAGTGGTGCGCCGAGAATGGCCAGGCGTGGGAGGACGACCCTTCGCATGTCGAAGAAGGGGGGTACATCAAGGGGGCCGACCCCTCCAAGGTGAGCCGCCAGGCCCGGAGCAGGGGGATAGACCAGCTGGGGACCCTGGGCTCAGGCAACCACTACCTCGAGATCCAGGTGGTCGACCCGGCCAGGCACTTCGACCCCGACCTCGCCAGGCACTTTGGGATCGTCCAAGACGACCAGGTGCTGGTGATGGTCCACTGCGGCAGCCGCGGGTTCGGGCACCAGATAGGGAGCGACTACCTCAGAGTCTTCGACGGAGCGATGAAGAAGTACGGCATCCAGGTCAGGGACAGGGAGCTCGCCTGCGCCCCCTTCGCGTCGAAGGAGGGGAAGGACTACTACGGCGCCATGGTCTGCGCGGCCAACATGGCGTTCACCAACAGGCAGATCATCGTGCAGCGCGTCAGGGAGGCCTTCTCCAAGGTCTTCCACAGGGACGCGGAGGCCATGGACATGCATCTCATCTACGACGTGTGCCACAACGTGGCGAAGGTGGAGAGGCACACCTACGATGGCACGACGGCCGACGTCCTGGTGCACAGGAAGGGCGCTACGCGCAGCTTCGGCCCGGGGCACCGCGACATCCCTGCCCCCTACCGCTCGGTCGGTCAGCCGGTGATAATAGGAGGTTCCATGGAGACCGGGTCGTACCTTCTCCTGGGTACCCAGAAGGCAATGGAAGAGACCTTCGGCTCCACCGCCCACGGGTCCGGGAGGACCATGTCCCGGACGGCGGCGAAGCGCGAAGTGCGGGGCGCCGAGCTGCAGCGGAAGATGATGGACCGGGGGATCTACGTGAAGGCCGCCACCATGGACGGGCTCGCCGAGGAGGCCGGGATGGCCTACAAGGACATCTCCGAGGTCGTGGAGACCATGGACAGGGCCGGCATCTCGAAGAAGGTCGTCGCTCTCCGGCCGGTGGGCAACATCAAAGGGTGAGCACGGCTTGTTCCCGCCCCAACCACCCAGCGGCGTCTTCGGTCTGCTGGTCTACCTCGTAGGCCTTGTGGTCCTCTGGGTCGTGGTCTCAATCCCGGTGTACTTCGCCGGGAAGCTGGTCAAGGGCGAGCGCGCCAGCTTCGGCAACGCCATGGGCGCCACCCTGGGCGGGGTGGTGGTCTACTACGTCGTCTACTTCGTCGTCGCCTTCACCCTGGGCGCGTTCCTGGGTTCTGCTGCCGGGGTCATGGCCCTGGTCCTCGGCTTCCTGGCGTGGCTTGCTGTCTTTCGGAGCGCCTTCCACACGTCCTGGTTCGGCGCGGTCGGGATCGTCGTCCTGGCCTGGATCATTCTGCTCGTCTTGGACGTAATCCTGGTGGCCATCTTCGGGGTCAGGTTCCCCGACTTCTTCCCCTTCTGACCGTCTATCCGATGTAGCCCGGCCTCTGCTCGCGCGAAGACTGGGGGGCAGCCTCCCGTGACTGCTCCGCCATGGCTTGGAGCTGGCTTATCAGCTTCTGCGTCTCGTCTGCCCTCTCTTTCAGCCTGGAGGTGTCCACCGGGATGTCGAGGATCTTCGACAGCAGCTCGAGGACCGCCTTGGACGCCGAGGCGTCGACCACGTATCCCGACGTCTCCCCGAGGAGGCACGCCCCCTGCAGCCCTCTGAGCGCCCCCATCCCTATCAGCAGCCCGTTCATCCCGCTGATCCCGCCGTCTTTCATCAGAGTGACGCCGTTGGCCGACAGGTCGTCGGCCATCTCCCTGGACGTGCACGCCCCGTACACTTTCGGGGACTGCGAGAACGAGCCTGTGATGTACGCGGCGAGCGTGTAGATCTTCTTCACCCCGCACTTCTTGGCGAACTTCACGATCCTGTCGGACAGCTCGTATTCCCCCTCAGACGTGGTCGGCTGGGCGTCGGCCGTGAATACCATGAGGCTCTTCCCTCTCTTCACAGGCGCGAAGTACAGCTCCCCCCTGGGCGCATCCACGGTGCCGTCCTCCTTCACGCTCGCCTGAGGCGGGAAGGCTGCACTGCCGTACTCGGCAACCTTCTTCAGCTTGAAGGAGGTCACCAGGTGGTCCGCCGCGAGCTTCCCCACATATCCGCTCCCGGGGAGCCCGCAGACGAGGACAGGCTGGCGGCCTTTCGGAACCGCGAGGACCTTCTCCTTTACCGACGTCGCTCCTTCACCCCTCCTTCTTCCCGAGCTTCTCGCTCAGGTCCACCAGCTTTCCCTGATCCATCACCTTGATGGATGTCTTCATCCTGAACCTCAGCCCCACCTGCCTGAATATCGAAAGCAACTCCCCGCCTGCGATCCTGTCCCTGAGCCGTCCGGCGCGTATCATCCCGGCCAGCTCCCGGACCAGCCTATCTGTCTCCGCAGGATAGAATGAGTATGCCGCCTCGAGGACCTCCGTCCCCCTGTCGTACAGCATCCTTTCGACGACCTCCCTATCGGTCTCCTCCTTCCTGGCGGCTGGCTCCGCTGCCTTCAGCCTCTTCCTCAGCTCCTCCATCTTCCGCAGCTCAAGTAGTTTCAGGTCGGCGTCTTCTTCCATTGTCTTCAGCCCGCCGTCCCCCATCGCAATAAAACGCTTGCTGACTGGCAGCGCTCAGGATGGAAAGCCCTCTCCGGTGGACCCTGGCCCGGGGAGTGGCGCATCCTCTGGTCTCAAAGGGCGCACCATCCCCGGGAGGTTGCACGCTGCGTCTCGCGGAAGTTCCCCGAAACCGGCCACGGGAGGTACGTTCACGCCGGCTGTGGTCGGCGTCGGTCCTTATCGGTGCGGGAGGGTCAGATCCAGAGCCCTCCCATCATCCCCATGCCCATGAGGCCCATCCCCATCATCCCCATCCCGCCGTACATCATCATGCTGTTCGCCGCCTGCTGCTGGGCCTGCTGAATCGCCTGAACGTGCTTGTCCAGCTCCTCCTGGGTCTGGAAGAGCATGCCGTCCAGCTTGCATATCTTCAGGGACGGGTCGATCTTGCTGACAACCTGCTCCCAGAGCCTCTCCTCGAACTCGTGAGCCCCGTGGATCTCCACCGCAGGCGCGGCCCCCAGGGTGGCGATTCCCTCTATGGCTGGGACCATCAGGTCCCTCCCCCACACCCCGGCGTGGAGCTGAACCTCGAATTTCCCTGTGGTCCCGGCGACCACGGCGTCGACGTCCCGCACCCTTCCCAGGACTATCTTCTCAACGCTCGACTTCCTGGCGTGGAGGTCAAGGTAGTTGTCCCTCTTCTCCTCTGACGTGACCTTGAAGCCCTCCCCCTGCAGGAGCGACTTTATGTTCTCATAGACATCCGCTGGCTTGACGTCCCTTTCTGTGAATCCGTATCTTCGCATGGGCTTACTGCGAGGGACACCGATTTAGATGTTTGTGATGCGCCTGGGTCCCCCCGGGAGCCTGGGTTCGCCTCCAGAATGCCGGGTGATTCCCAACTTTGAGAATCGTCCTGTGGCTTAAAAGAAGAAAGCGACCCCGAAGGCTCGGCCAATGAAACTGGTGGCAATCATCCCGATAATGATGATAGCCCTCGGGGTGGTCGGATGGGGTTGGGTCATAGGGACGACCACGAGCGTGAACGTGGCCGTGGGGGTGCCCCGGCCGTACAAGCTGACCCTGCTGATAACCGCAGACTCGCCGTGGAACGCCACCACGGGCGGCCCTCGCTACTGGGTGGTCACCCCACAGGGGCTGGAGTCCTCTGCCAACATCACCCTCCCTGTCGACACTGCAATCCAGCTGACCATCATAGACCAGGACGGGTCGACGCCAGTTACCGCACCCTACTCCTACGTGGAGGGGACGATAACCAACGTGATCACCATAACCAACGGCACGACGGGGGTGACGAAGGCGGTCAACTCGCTGGACAACGACACCCAGGTCGGGCACACCTTCAGCATCCCTCAGCTCAACCTGAACATACCCGTGGGCGCCCACGTAACCGAGACCGCCGAGTTCACCCTGACCCAGAGGGGGACGTTCACATGGCTCTGCGAAGTCCCTTGCGGGTTCGGGCCGACCGGACGGGCAGGGCCGATGAGCGGGCCAGGCTGGATGCGAGGGACAGTCACGGTCCAATAGAGCAGAGGCGGAGCTCGGAGGGGCAGGTCGGGTCCGCCGCACCAGCAAGGCTAGCCTCTGGTTCTGTGACCGGTCCGGCGGGTTCTTGCCAGGGGCGGAGGCGATGCGTGAGGAGCACCCATGCTCACGAAAGCGACTCCCACCAACACTAGGCTCACGAATGCTATGGCGGCGAAGACCGTGAGCCTGACGACGGCGGCGTAGTCGGCGTGCGGGACCAGGTCGGCCCCGATGCCGCCAATCAATACCGACACCATCATCCCAATCATACCCAAGAGGAAAAGGGCCCAACCGGTCGAGAAGGTCCGATGACCCGACGTCGCCTCGAGGTCTGACGTTCCCGGGCTGCCACAGCGGGCCAAGGCGGCCTGAGAACGCGAGGTCATCTTGCTCTCTCGCAACCCTAAGGGCTGAGGTCGGGTCCGGCAAACCTCCCTGTCTTCTGGACCGCAAGGTGGAGGCCTTCTCTGCCCACGACGGTTATTTCGTCGCCGACCACGAGGCCATCCTTGCACCTCGTCGACCACTCCATCCCGTCGACCCTGACCGAGCAAGCCCCTCCATCTCCGCTCCCGGTGACGACCCCAGTCTTGCCGACCGGGTCGTAGCCCCTGAACTCGGTAAGCTTGAAGGGACCGCTCGCCTCTATGGCGAAAAAGATGCCAGCCCCCACAAAGAGCATGGTCGCTACCGAAAGCGAGAAGGGGCCACGGGTGCTCAGCCATCGGACGATGAGGACCAACCCCCCGCTGATGAACGCCCCTATCACCAGAAGCGTGTCTATCCCCCACCTTTCCCAGGCGAAGGTACCCACCTCCCCACCGCTGGTCTGGGACCCGCCGCTCACGTCACTGCCCCTTCTGGCCTCAGGTGGGGAACCGGCTGCCGTCTTCCCGACAACGGCTCTCGACCCCCTGACTCTCCCCATGTGTACCGATTCAAGTGGCTGGCCAGCATTCGACTTTCCCGAAGGACGAACCAAGCCTGCTTCACGCGCTATAAACCGGTGGCAACTACGGCCAGTCACCTACACTAGGCCGCTTGGCGCACCATCCGCTTCACCCCGTCCGACCCATGGACAGAGCCATGCCCGGCCTCCTCCGTTAGCTGCTTTGCGTAGGAGCCAGCAAAGGTCGCTCAGCAGCACAACCCCGCTGAACCAACGGGGATAATCTGGTCCGAGTTCGCCCCGGCCAGGACTAGTCCGCGGCTACGGCTGAGTGATCTTGATGCTTTGCGTGGGGCAGCTGGTCTCGCAGGCCATGCAGAAGATGCAGTCCATCTCCCTCACCGGGTCGCACTTGTCGCTCCTGTATTGGTTCCACTCCGGGGTCCCCTGCTCTACCACCTTGTCTTTGCCGGTCCCCGCCTGGCCGGGGTTGAGCAGCCATTCGAACACGAAGACGGGGCAGACGTCCATGCAGACCCCGTCGGCGACGCACGACTCCCAGTCGATTGCCACCTGGGTTCCGTGGATCCCGTTGGTGGTCGGATAGGGCTTGCCATCGCCGTCGTTCCTCGCCGCTCCGGCTGCCCTGACCTTGTGCCCGCCGTGCTCGCCCGTCACGGGGAACTGGTCAGGCTTCGAAAGGAAGTTCGGGTCGATCGGCGCAGACTTGTAACCTACCTCGCGAGTCATATCAGTAGTGCGGTCGCCGCTGTCAGGGAGTTATAAGTGATGCGGAAGTTAAGGCAACCAATAGGGGGCTCTCATCCCCCGAGCCCAGCTCCTCATGGCATCCCCTTCGCGGCATGTTAGATTCAGCGCGGCCTAGCCAGCGGTCGTCATCGCCTCGAAGCTGCCGTCTGCCCCGATCTTGTAGACTGTGATCGGCTTTATGGTGAAGATCCCAGCCTCGACCACCCCGGGGGTCGACTTCACCTTCACCTCGAGCTCTCTCGGCTCATCGACGGGCTCGAACAGGGTGTCCAGGATTATGTTCCCGTTCTCTGTGAAGTAGGGGTACCCCTTGGGCATCAGCCTTTCTTCGGGGACCCCTCCGAGCATCGAGAGCTTCAACTTGGCGCTCTCTCTGGCCATGGGGACGACCTCGACGGGGACCCTCACCCCGTTCTCGCAGAGCCTCTTCACGAATTTGCCCTCGCCGGCGACGATGGCGACGGACTTCGCGCTCCCCATGACGATCTTCTCTTTCAGCAGGGCCCCGCCCCCACCCTTGACCAGGTTGAGGCCTCCGTCGACTTGGTCCGCGCCGTCCACCACCAGGTCGACCGAGCCCCTGAAGGGGACCAGCTCGATGCCGTACCTCGTCGCCGCCATCTCGATCTGCGTCGAAGTCGATACCCCCCTGATCCTCTTCGACCTCTCCATGACGAGGGGGGACAGTTCCTCGAGGAGAGCAGCCACGGTCGAACCGCTCCCCAAGCCGAGGGTCGCGCCCGGGGCGATGCTCTTGGCGAGCTCCTTGGCCACCCCTTTCAGCGCGTCCCGTGACCTGTCCATCAGCCTTCCTGCTTCTTATCGATGTCTATCTGCTCTAGCTTCGTGAGGGCGTCCATCACCTCGTCCCTGATCTCCTTGACCCTCTTCTCAGAATCGCTCATCTCTGGCTTCGCCCTCCTCTCGACGGCGCGCTCAAGGTCGGTGGCCCTCTCGACCTTGGGGGCGGCCTCCTTCTTCACCGGCTGGGGGGCCGCGGGGCCCAGCCTCTGCTTAGCCACGTCCAGCCTCGACTCTATGTTCTGTATCTTGCTCTCGAAGAGCGTCACCAGCTCGCCGCGGAGCCCTTCGAGCTCTCCCACCTCGACGACCAGCTCGACGTCCTTCAGCTTCGCCTGGAGGTCTTTGATCTGGTCGCTGTAGCGCTTGGAGATCATCTCCCTCTCTTCGCGCGTGATCCTCCCCTCGTTCTCCGCTTCGTAGAGCTTCATCATCGCGGACGAAAGGAGGTCCCTCTCGACCATGATGGTCCTCATCTCCCTCCGGGAGCGCTCCAAGTCTGCGGAGGTCATGGACGACTCCGTGGTCCTCGTCCCAGCATCGGTGCGCTTCATTACCACCTTATCCTGCTTTGGCCTCGTGTAAAACACCGCATAGGAGGCCAACGCACCAAGGCCGAGCCCGACAACACCCGCGACCACGACTGTCAGAACATCGACCATGCGTGCTTTTCCTTTCCCGTGCTTCTATGCCTTTGGTATAAAAGCAGATTCGCTCGGGATGCCTGACTCGACTAGGGCTTTCGGCGGACTTGCTTTGCGTCAGCTAGGCGGCGGGGAAATCATGATTATGTTGTCCCCCCTCACGATCAGCGTCCCGAGGGAGCTCGACTGCCCGTCCTCGGTCACCTCTTCCGCCTGCTCGAGGGCCAGGTTCATGTGCTGGTCGAATCCCTGGAGGTTGCCCCTGATGACCTTCCCTCCCTTCAGCTTGATCAGGACGACCTTCCCGACGCTCTCGTCGAGGACCTTGACTGCCATGTCGACGGACAATATGTTCCCTTGAACCTGCCGTCCGAATTCATTTATTTAAGCAGTCATGCGCGCGTCTCCAGTTGAAGAAGTGGGTTCTGTCCCGCAGGGACTCCGCGGTGATGATCGCGAAGATAGAGGCGTCCCTGGGCCTCACGCTGAGCCTGTCGAAGTCGGCCCAGGCCGATTGCGCCGAGCCTGAAGCCGGGGTCGTCTTCGTGAGGCTCGACGAGTACGAGTTCGTCCAGTCGGGAGATTCGTTCTTTCCCTACCTTGGCTCGCAGGCTTCTCTCGCCCTCTTTCCGGCCGTCGTGGTAGACGAGGGGGCCATCAAGTTCCTCATCAACGGGGCCGACGTGATGCGCCCCGGCATAAGAAAGATGGACGACTGGGGGGATGCAGGGAAGTTGGTGGTCGTCAAAGAGGAGAAGAAAGGGCGCGCCATCGCGGTCGGCCCTACGAGTGTCTCAGGCGCCCAGGCCGCGGCCACGTCGAGGGGGGAGTGCGTGAAGAACCTGCACCACGTGGGGGACCGCTACTGGAACGCGCACAAGGCCATCTGACCCGGGAATACTTTCGCCCTTCCCTCTCCTATTAAGCTGAGAACGGAATCTCCGACCTGAGAACTATTCTCTACAACAGAGTCTAACTAATTCATGACTGCGATAAAATTGCTGGGCCGCCCTACCCTTAATAATGACCGTGACTCACGGAGTAAAACATCAATGTCCGGAATGATGCAGGAGAGGAAGCTCGAAGGTAAGAGCAAAGAGATTCTTCTGAAAGCCTTGGCGCTCAAGAGCATAGAGGACCTTCCGAAGATTCAGGAGGACGTCTCCAACAAGACGATAGTGATACTCAAGGTGACCCCCCTGGCTCAAAAGAGCCTCGAGGAGCTGAAGTCCTCGGTCGAACAGCTCTACGAGTTCGCCACATCTGCGGGCGGAGACATCGCAAGGCTCGGGGACGAGAGGGTCGTCATCACCCCGCCGGGCGTGCGCATCTGGCGCGGCCTCCAGTAGCGTCTTCGTCGTCCCGGCCATCCGCGCGGCGGTCTGCCAGGTTCAGCCCCAGGCCGAGGGGGGATGAAGTCTTGTCACCAGTCAGCGGCAGGTCACCCCGATGCCTGGGGGTTGCTTTCGTCGGGTCCGGGGACGCGCCTTTGCAGGGTGATGCTTGCGCGGCTCAGGTTGGGTCGCGGCCGTGAGGGCGACGTCAGGTCTCGATGGGGTTCGACGACGGCCTCGCCACCCCCGCCGGGGCGCGGGGCCCTCAGTAGACCCTGATGGCTTCCTGCACCGCAGGGTGGATGGCAGGGATTCGGTATATCCGCTGAATGGCGTAGGCGAGGTTCTCCGTCTTTCTCTTCTCGCCGTGGTTCACGAGGACCAGCTGGAGCTTCGGCCGCACCTTCCCCACGAAGCGGATAATCTGGTTGTAGTCGCTGTGGCCGCTGAACCCGTCCGCCTTCTCCACCTTGGCCCTGACATCAACGATCTTGATCTTCCCGTCCTGGCCCATCAGGCTGGCTTGGCTCCCGCCGTCCAGCACTCTCCTCCCCATGGACCCCTGGACCTGGTATGACACGAACAGTATCTTGTTCTTCTCCCCCGGCGCGAGATGCTCGAAATAGTCGAGGACGGGCCCCCCCTCCAGCATCCCAGAGGTCGCCATGATTATGGCAGGGCCCTCTCGATATGCCTCCTCCCTGTCCGTAGGGTGCTCCACCTCGGTGAAGTACTCTGACTTGAAGGGGTTCACCCCCTCCTCAAGGATTTTGGTCCTGAGCTCCCGCGAGAGGTAGTCGGCATACGAGACATGGATGGCCGTGGCCTCGGAGATCATCCCCTCCATGAACACCGGCGCCTCCACCAGGATCTTGTTCCTCATGTACTGGTCTAGGACGATGAGTATCTCCTGGGCCCTCCCCACGGCGGGGATGGGTATGAGCACCTTCCCCCCTTGCATGAGCGTCTCATTGATGGCGTTGACGAACTTCATCTCGACCTCCTCCCTTACGGGCATGATGTCCTCCTTCGCTCCGTAGGTGCTCTCGGTTATGAGGGTCTCGACCCTCGGATAGTTCCAGGTGGCGGAGTCGAACAGCGCCGTCCTCCCGTACTTGTAGTCCCCGGTGTACACTATGTTGTGGGCGCCCTCCCCTATGTGGAGGTGGACGGTCGCCGACCCCAGGATGTGCCCGGCGTTGTTGAACACCAGCTTGATGTCCGGGGATATGTCTGTCACCATCCCATAGGGGAGGGTGATGGTGTGCTGGATCTCGTCTCTGATGTCCTTCTGGTCGTAGATCAGCCTCCCGCCCTCGATCTGGGCTATCTTCACGAAGTCGTTCTGAAGCATGGACATCAGCGGCAGGGTAGGCTCGGTGCAGTACACCGGCCCGTCGTAGCCGTACTTGTACATGGCCGGGACGAAGCCCTGGTGGTCCAGGTGGGCGTGGCTGACTACGATGGCGTCTATCTCATTGGGGGAGATGTCCGCCCAGTCGAGGCGCGGATACGCGTCCCAGGGGTTCCTCGACCCGGGATGGATCCCGCAGTCCAGCAGCACCTTGCTCTCCGCCGTCTCGACGAGCACGCAGGACCTTCCCACCTGCTGGAACGCGCCGAGGGTCTTTATGGTGACGTGCTCTTCCGCCGCGATCCTCGGCCTGAATATCGCCTCACCCAGCTCCCTATAGAACTTCTCCCGGACCTCGGTCCCAGCCTTCAGGGCATAGTAGACGTTCTGGATCGCGGTAGATTTTATGTGGGGTGCCTTGCGGACTCTAATCTTCCATCCCGTCTGCTCCATGGCCCCGCCGAGGTCGAAGCCTGCCTCCTGGGAGAGCAGCCTGGGGTTCTCAGCCTCTACGGTTATCTCGCCCAGGGCGTCGTCGAAGAAGTAGTTGGACGCCCCCGCCTCGGGGGGGAGGGTCCTCTCCAGGACCTGCCTGGCGTCGCTCTCCTGCTTCCTTATCGATTTCTCCGTCCTTGTGACGACCCTCTTCTTCAAGGAGTTGACAATCTCAGATATGACATAGCTGTTCTTGTGAAGGTAGGCGGGGTTCTTGGTGTAAAGGGCGAGCCTCGGGCCCTCGTACTCTATCCTGGTGATCTGAGCTTCCGCTGGGATGTTGTTCAGAATAGCGCTCATCAGGCTTACGCCGTTGGCTTTCTGTTCCAAGTCTAACTGTGAGATGTAAACTGGGCCAGGAGCTTGTCCTTCTCAGCTTCTGGCAGCTCGCGGAACCCTTCCTTATCGATGACCGCCACGTCGAAATGGTCTCCTGTCGCGACGTTCCGCCTCGTCGCGGCTATGATGGCCTTCGCAGCCAGCGGGTACGCCTTCGCCACCGGCATCCCTTCCTTGAACTCCTCTTCGAGAATGCCATAGGCCACCGGAGACCCGCTCCCCGTGGCTATCATCTTCTCCTGGTTGAGAGACCCGAAGATGTCGACGTTGAACAGGGATCCGCCGGTTGAGTCGACCCCTCCCACCAGGACGTCCGCTATCAGGGGATACAGCCGCGAAGAGAAGAGCATGTTCGACACCACCTGGGCCGCTGCCTTCACCGGCATGGGCCTCCCCTTCTCCAACCTGTAGGTGCTCGAATAGTACTTCGCCGTGTCTGTGACGTTCTGTGCGTCCGCCACCCCGCCGGAGATCGTCATGGCGAGGTTGTCGGCGATCTTGATGAGCTTCTTGCCCCTCTTGTGGGCGATGAAACCTCCAGCCGTGACGCGCGTATCTGTGGCCAAGACGACACCGTCGGAACAGACCAGCCCCACGGTGGTGGTACCGTGGTACATGGCCGAACCCAGCGTTTTCCCTCCAATCTGGTTTAATTCTCTCGACACTTTGTCCACAAACCCCTCAGAACGGACAAGAACCGCGCGTCTCCGTTGCTTATTTAATCTTTCGAAGCCCATCCCTCCGGAGTTCTCCCCTGGCCGAGCGCAGTGGCCTTAAATCACGAGACGGGGCGTCACCAACATGGACCCCGGCTACCATCTGATGGAGCTACCCACCAAGGTCCTCATAGGGGAGGGGGTCATCGACAAGCTGGGGGAGTTCGTCGCAGACAAGGGCCCAAAGAAGACCGTGATATCGTCCGGGTCGCAGGTCACCTCGAAGGTGCGCGCCACCGTGGACGGGGCACTGGGCGGGGAGCCCGTCTGGGTCGAGGTAGCCGCGGCCGACACGCAGAACGTCGAGAAGGTGAAGCGCGCAGCCAGGAGAGCCGGGAGGATAGTGGGCGTGGGGGGCGGCAAGAGCGTGGACGTGGGGAAGCTCGCCGCCTTCAGGCTCGGGCTCCCATTCTACTCTGTCCCGACCAGCGCCTCCCACGACGGCATCTCCAGCCCCTTCGCCTCTCTCAAGGGGCTCGACAGGCCGTACTCGATCATGGCCAAGCCTCCCGTGGGCATCCTGGCGGACATAGAGGTGATCAGCTCAGCGCCGAAGCGGCTGCTGGCGTCGGGGTGCGGCGACCTCGTTTCGAAGCTGACCGCGGTCAAGGACTGGGACCTTGCCCACAGGGAGACCGGGGAGTACTACGGGGGGTACTCCGCAAGCCTGGCGCTGATGAGCGCCGACGTCGTCCTGACCGGGTCTAGGAGCCTCGGGAAGTTCGGGAAGGACAGCGTCCGCGACCTGGTGGAGGCCCTCATCAGCACCGGCGTCGCCGCGGGGATTGCCGGGAGCTCCCGCCCCTGCTCTGGGTCTGAGCACCTGTTCAGCCATTGCCTCGACGTCGTGGCGCCCGGGGTCGGGCTTCACGGGGAGAAGTGCGGGATCGGGACCATAATGATGGCGAAGCTCCACGGACTCGACTGGAAAAGGGTGAGGGCCGCTCTCATGAACGTCGGCGCTCCGGTGGAAGCGTCGGCCATCGGCATAGACGACTCTCAGGTCGTCCGGTCTCTGGTGAAGGCGAGCAGCATACGCCCGGACAGGTACACGATCCTGTCGAAGAGGAAGCTGGACCCCAGGGGCGCAGCAGCCCTCGCAAAGTCCACCGGCGTTATCTAAGCGGTCTTCGCAGGACTTTCTGTCTTCTTCGCGTGAGGCTTTGGCTCGGGAGCCTTCTCTTCCGCCTTCGGCTCTTCCTTCTTCTCCTCGAGCTTCGGCTGGGCCTTCTCGTTCTTGAAATTCTCCACGAAGGCGAGGGACGCGACAGAGGGGACGAACTTGAACACGTCGTTGGCGATCCCCCTCTTGATTATCTGGAGCCCTTCCACCAGGAACAGGTCCTCGGGGATCGTCACCTTCAGGCTCCCGCCTTCCCTCTCGAATGTCGCCTTGCTCCCTTCCCCGGCTAGCCTCCTGTCGACCAGGGCCCTCGTCTTGTCGTCGTCGCCTTCGACCTGCTTGAGCACTTCGAAGTCGTAGACTATCGACTTCCCCGCCAGCCTGTGGTTGAAGTCGACCTGCGCCCTCCCTGACCCGACGAACCTTATGATGCCGACCCTGTTGTCCACCTCCACGCTGTCGCCCACGGCCAGTTCATGCTCCCTCTCCCCGAACTTGCGGAGCGGGATCATGCGCAGCTGGGTCGGGTCCCTGCTGCCGAAGGCCTTCTCCGGCGCGAGCTCGATCTCCTTCTTGTCCCCCACCGACAGCTTCGCCACCTCGGCGTCCAGCCCCGAGATGAGCCACCCCTCGCCGACCGCCACGAGCCTGGGCTCGTACCTCCTCGACTCCTCGTATATCTTGAGCCGCTTGGCCTCGGACTCTACCGTGGACTCGATGCCTTCGCCGGTGTCCTTCACCCGCGCGGTGTAGTTGGCGAATATCAGGGTGCCCTTCTCAAACGCCATGGAATTCCACCAGCCTCGGGGTTGGGTTTAAAGAGTTTCAGTTCCTGAAGGCGGGAAGGGTCTCCTCTATGGCCCGCAGCGTGGCGTCCACGTAGCCCTCGTTGACCTGACCCATGCACCCGACCCTGAAAACCTTGCCCGCGAACGGGCCGAACCCTCCTGCGATCACGACCCCCTTGTCGTGGGCCAGGGCCTTCCTGAACTTGGAGTCGTCCACCCCCTGCGGGTAGTAGGATGCGACGACGGTCTTGGACCTCACCGACCTCTCCGCGACCGGCTGGAGGCCCAGCTTCGCCAGGCCGTCGTAGATCCTCGCCGACATCCTGTCGTGTCTCTCGACCCTCTTCTCCAGGCCTTCTTCGAGGAGCTCCTTCAGGGCCTCGTCCAGCGCGTAGTAGAGCGGGAGCGCCGGCGTGAACGGGGTCTCGCCACGGGTGCCATATTCCAGATACCTGGGGAGCTCGAAGTACCTAGTCTTAGGAGGCGAACTCTTCAGATAATCCACGACCCTCTTGCTCACAGACAGCATGGCCAGGCCCGGAGGGGCAGCCACGCATTTCTGGCTCCCGGTGATGCACATGTCGACCCCCCAGCGGTCGACCGGGATGGCGTAGCCTCCCAGGCTGGAGATCGCGTCAATCACCGCGAAGGCGCCGTGGTCCCTGGCGAACCTGGTGGCTTCCTCGATGTAGGGGGCCGCCACGCCGGTGCTCGTCTCGTTGTGCACCAGGAGCAACGCCTTGAACCTTCCCTGCTGGTCCATCGCTGACTTCAACTGGTCCAGGGTCGGAATCTTTCCAAAGTCCGAGGCGACCCGGACCGCCTTCCCTCCGGCTAACTCCACGGTCTCCGCGAGCCTCATACTGAACTCGCCGAAGACCGGTACTACGGCGACGTCCCCCGGTCTTATCAGGTTCCATACTGCCGCCTCGACCCCCCCCGTGCCAGACGACGACAGGACGACCACATCGCCCTGGGTCTGGAAGAGGTGCCTCGTCCTCTCGAGGACGTCTTTGTACAGCTCTCTGAACGCGTCCCCCCTGTGGTTGATGATCGGGTTGAGCATCGACTGCATGACCCTCTCCGAAACATTGGTGGGTCCCGGGAGCATGATTAGCTTCTGTTTATCCATCCTTACCACCCGTCAGGTCCTTACGGATAAGCGCTCTCACGCGCTCCACACCGCCGAACTTCACCACCAATTTCGCCACCTGTGCCGGCACCAGGCCCTTCCAGTCCTTCCGTTCGAGAATCCTGTCCCTGACGTTTGTGGCCGAGTAGTTCTTCCTGTCAAGGTAAGGGACGGCACTCACCTGGATGCCCTCTTCCTTGAAGAGCAGGAATGTCAGCGCGTCGTTGGTGAAGACGACGTCGAACTTGGGGACCATGGACCCGACCATGGACACCCATAGCGAGTGGGAGTCGGCATCGGCTATGGGTATGGCCATCCACCTCGCAGGGTCGACCCCGTTCCCGTCCAGGGCGGCCTTGATCATCGCAATCCTCTCCCCGGCTGTGAACGGGTTGTCCCTTTCATGGCTCCGCTGCGCGGAGCCTACGACCACGTAGAGGTAGTCGACTTCACGAAGGGCATACTTCACAGCTTCGAGGTGGCCGAGATGGAACGGCTGGAACCGCCCAACGAGCAGACCGACCCGCATCCGTCTTCGTTCGGCCCGGCCTGGCAGGCTGTATATAAGAAGACCAGCACCACAGATTAACCGGCCCCGGCCGGACGCTGCGCCGTGGAATACCTCGAGGTGGACGGCTCGCAGGGGGAGGGAGGGGGGCAGATCCTCCGCACTGCGGTGGCGTTCTCAGCGATCAAACGGACTCCTGTCCGGGTCGTAAAAATCAGGGCGGGGAGGGATGTCCCGGGGCTCAAGAGGCAGCACCTCTCGGCGCTCAAGGTGCTCGCCGAGGTCTTCGGAGGGGACCTGAGGGGGGCGGCCGAGGGTTCCCAGGATGTGGCTTTCGTCCCCGGGGCTCCCCGGGTCGACGCCGTGTCGGCAGACATGGGCACCGCCGCCAGCATAACCCTGGTCCTCCAGGCCGTCGCCCCCGCCGTCGCCCTGAGCGGGTCACGGCTGAGGCTGCGGCTTGTCGGGGGGACAGACGTCCCCTGGAGCCCCACCTTCGACTACTTCAGCCGGGTGGCGGCGGCCGGGTACAGGGCCCTCGGGATAGGGCTCGAGGTCGAAGCCTCCAGGCGCGGATATTATCCGCGGGGCGGGGGGGTCGTCACCGCCTCCATCGACCCCTGCGGCGTCGTGAGGCCCATCGACCTTGCTACCAGGCGGCCGGTGACGTCGGTCACGGTGGCGAGCCGCTGCGGCGGCCTCCCAAGGTCGGTCGCGCAGCGCCAGGCTGACTCGGCGGCAGAGATCCTGCGAAGGGCGGGCCTCGGCGCGAAGTCCGAGGTGAATGCCGGGGAGTCAGACTCTCCCGGCACGTCGTTGTTGGTCTCACACGTCACCGGCGACGCGCTACTGGGCTCCGACGCCATCGGAGCAAAAGGGAAGCCCGCCGAGGAGGTGGGGAGAGAGGCAGCGGAGGGGTTCCTGGCGGCCGAACGCACCGGCGGGTGCATAGACGCAAACCTGGCGGACATGCTGCTGCCGCTGCTCTCCATGGCGAAGGGAGGGTCACGGGTGAAGATCCCGGCGATGACCTCGCACCTCGAGTCGGGGCTCAAGCTCGCCGAGCTATTCACCGGGTGCGGTTGGAAGGCCGAGCCTTCAGGGGACGGGCTCCTCGTCATCGTGACTCCCGAGGGGCCCTGAAGTCGCGCCAAAAGGCACAATGTCTAAAAGGACGGGCACAAGCGCCCCGCCAGATTCTCGATGTCTTACGAGCAGTTCATGCCAGGGGCGACGGCGGTCGGCATCGCCTACAAGGACGGGGTGATCTTGGGCGCGGAGCGGCGGATAACCCTCGGGAACTTCGTAAGGAGCAAGTCTGGGAAGAAGGTCTTCAAGGTGACGGACAGCGTCGGCGCGGTTTGCGCCGGGATGGTGGCTGACATGCAGAACCTCGTGAAGGAGGTGTCGGTCTACTCCAAGCTGAAGGAGCTCGAGTCGAGGAGGGCAATGAAGCCAAACTCAGTTGCGAAGCTGATGTCGACCCTGATGTTCCAGAACAGGTACGCTCCCCTGCTGACGCAGGTAATCCTGGGGGGGCTCGGTGACAGGCCCGTGGTCTACGTCCTCGACCCTCTGGGGAGCGTGATCTCGGACCAGTACGCGACGGTAGGGACTGGGGAGGAGACCGCCATCGGGGTGGTAGAAGCGGGGTACGACCCCAACATGACGCAGAAGGGAGCTCGGGACCTGGCGGTGTCTGCCATCAGGGCGGCCGTGGCCAGGGACGCGATGAGCGGCAACGGGATCGACATCCTGACGATCGACAAGTCAGGGATCAAGGAAGAAGGCCTAGATCTCTAAGGGGCGAAGTCTCCTTGTGGACATACGAGGGCGTCAAGGTGCGCTGGCTTGGGCACGACTGCTTCGTCCTTTCGGGCTCGAAGACGGTGATGATAGACCCGTTCAAGGCGAAGGGAGATCACAAGGCTGACCTCCTCCTGATCACCCACGAGCACTTCGACCACCTGAGCGACGAGGACATCACGCGGTTCAGCAGCGACGCCACGACCATCGTCGCCCCGGAGATTTGCGAGGAGCCCCTGAAGAAGCACAGGCAAGAGAAGAAGTTCGTTCGGCCCGGGTCGCGCATCGAGGTGAAGGGCGTGAAGATAGAGGCCATCCCGGCGTACAACCTCAACAAGTTCAGGGAGCCGGGGAAGGTCTTCCACCCCAAGGAGGACGGACGGGTCGGGTACATCGTCGAGCTCGACGGGGTGAGGTTCTACCACGCGGGCGACAGCGACGCCACCCCGGAGATGAAGTCGGTGGACGTCGACGTCGCTTTCCTCCCCGTCTCTGGCACCTACGTCATGACCGCAGAGGAGGCAGCGGAGGCGGCGAGGGAGATGAAGGCAAAGGTCGCGGTTCCAATGCACTTCCAATCAATCGTGGGGACCAGGGCGGACGCCGAGAGGTTCAAGGGGCTCCTCGGTGCCTCGAAGACAGTGGAGATACTCGAACAGGAGTAGGCTACTCGGGAACGCTCACTGAGCTGATCTTTCCGTTCTCGAGCTTTACGAAGAGGTACCTGTTGTCCGCGAAGACGAGAGTCAGCTCGTTCTCCTTCTCCTCCACGGTCAGCAGGGCCTTCCCCACGATGCCGTCGAACTTTGCCATTGGTGGGTCGAGGGGCTCCGTGGATTCATATTTCTATGTTGCCGGCTCTTCACTCCGAGTACTTCGCCAAGTCTTCCGCCCCTTGTAAGGCCGCCCCCACGGGGGAGCCAGTCGACTCTCTGATCAGCTCTCTTACCACCTGGTCGACGCTCCCGACCCTCCTCTTGGTCTTCAGCTGCATCAACGCCCGGTGGGTGTCGTCGTGGACCTTGACGCTCTTCCCCATCGGTGTTGTCGCCTGCGTTGGCGCTATTAATGTTGGGAGGGGCTCTCTTCCAGCTTCTCGGCCACGAGGTAGAAGCGCGCGGTGGTGACCTCGAAGGAGCCCTCCGATTGTATCTCCGCGTCTGCCTCCCTCAGGCTCCTCTCCACCGTCGCGAGGTCGGCCTCCTCGAACTCCAGCGGGCCGGCGGCCTTCAGGTAGTATGCCAGGGCCCCCACGTCCAGAAATCTCGAGCTCACCTTCTCCTCGCAGCTCTCTGTCACCCTCAGGCCAGCTTCTCTGACCTGGGTCAGGGCCTCTGCGAGGTCCCAACGCCTCCCCTCCGCTTCTGGCTCGCCCAGCAGCAGAGCCAGCTCCTGGTCGTTGTCCGGGCCCACCTGCTGGGTGATGAAGGTCCCGCCGGGGCGGAGGACCCTCGCCGCCTCCGCGGCAACGAATGCTTCATGCCGATCGCTAATCAGGTCGAATGCCCCATCGCGGAAGGGGAGCGCCCCGCGCGGCTCCCCCGGGGCTGTGTTGTCGTCGCAGAAGGAGAACACGACGTCCGCTCCGAGGGGAGAAAGCTTCCTTAGCGCCACCTGCAGGTTCGGCCGGAAGCCTTCGGTCGCCACCGACCGAGGGGGGAGCGGGGCCAGCGCGGACACGATTTCGCCGCCTCCGGTCCCCAGGTCAAGGTAGGCCCCCGAGCCCGCCATCTTCGTCCTGAGCAGCTTGGGGTAGTCCCACGACGTCCTCCCTTCGACGTACCTGCCGTCGAGGAACCTGAAGTCCCAGCCCTGGAACGGCCGGGCCCAGGCTTCCGCCACCAACCGCTCGAATGTGTCCATGGCAAAGCTCCATCGATTGTTATTGACTCAGTATCGTCGCGAGTTCATCATCTGCCCGGGAGCTTACTCCGGGCTATGACTGGGACGGCGTTCACCTCATCGTCGGGGGATGGGCGCCGACCTGGAATTTAGCCTTTATTTGAGCAGCCCCAGCCGGGATACCGTTGGGCTTCCTCGACGGCGTGAGGGTGGTCGACGCCACCCGGCTCCTCCCCGGAGGGTTCTGCACCATGATACTTTCAGACATGGGCGCCGAGGTGATCAAGGTCGAGCAGCCGGGCCTGGGGGACTACATGCGCGCCACCCCTCCCACGAAGGACGGGAGGAGCCCGGTGCACGCCACAGTCAACAGGAACAAGAAGAGTATCGGGATCGACCTGAAGTCGGCCGAGGGGAAGGCTGTGATGCGCCGGCTCCTCCGCACCGCCGACGTCTTCGTGGAGGGCTTCAGGCCCGGCGCCATGACCCGGCTCGGGCTCTCCTTCCCTCAGGTGAAGAGGGTGAGCCCCAAGATCGTCTACTGCTCGATATCGACCTACGGCCAGGATATCAGGCTCAGCTCCATGCCTGGGCATGACATAAACTTCCAGGCGATGGCTGGGACCCTCGCATACTCGACCAGGGCGGAGGTCCCCCTCCTCCAGCTTGGCGACCTGGCGTCTGGGATGTATGCGGCCCTGGGGATCCTTGGGGCCCTCGCCGGCCGAAGGAGGCCGGTCTTCGTAGACGTGCCCATAGTGGGCTCACTGATCTCTTGGATGGTGCTCCCCGCCTCCGTCTACCTGGCGACGGGCCGCGCGCCCACCGAGGGGAACAGCCTCATCTTCGGCTCAACTCCATACTACAACCTGTACCGGACCTCCGACGGCAGGTACATGGCCGTCGCCGCCATAGAGCCGGCCTTCTGGCGCAACCTGGTGGCATCGCTCGGGGTCCCGGAGCTCGAGCAGATGAGGTTCGGCACCGAGGAGGAGAGGGGCCGCGTCGCCTCCGAGCTGGGGCGGATCTTCGCCACCAGGACGAGGGACGAGTGGGCGAAGCTGCTCATGGACAGGGACACCTGCGCGACGCCCGTCCTGACCGTCGAAGAGGCTCTCGCCAGCGACTGGGCCAAGAGCCTCGGGATGCTGGCGGGGACAGGGCGCGACGACGTCCTCAACGGCCCGGTCAGGACCGTCCCCGCCATGAGGACGAAACCGTTCACGGCGGCCCCAGACTTGGGTGGAGACACCGACTCCATCATGAAGTCGCTCGGCTACTCCCGCGCGGTCACGCAGCGGCTGAAGTCGAAGGGCGCCGTCCAGTAGGGCCTAGGCCCTCTGCAGCAGGATGGAG
Source organism: archaeon (assembly GCA_021827865.1). Classification (GTDB taxonomy): domain Archaea; phylum Thermoproteota; class Nitrososphaeria; order Nitrososphaerales; family Gagatemarchaeaceae; genus UBA183. The sequence goes on along the minus strand of JAKAUC010000013.1, from coordinate 457,678 downwards.
AATCCCTGCCCGCCCCCCACGCATAGGGTTGCCATGCCGTACTCCTTCCCGCTCTGGGAAAGCTCCCTCGCCAGGGTCCCCACGAGCCTGGCGCCAGAAGCGCCGAGAGGGTGCCCTATGGCTACGGCCCCTCCGTGTACGTTGACCCTGGCCGGGTCCAGCCCCAGCTCTCGGACGGCGTAAAGCACCACGACTGCGAACGCCTCGTTGATCTCCCAGACGTCTACCTGCTCCGCCCTGATACCGGCCTTCGCCAGCGCCTTCTGGGACGCGGGCACCGGGCCCTTCCCCATGACGCTCGGGTCTACCCCGGCCCAGCCCATGGACACTATCCTGGCCAGGGGCTTGACCCCGTGCTCCTCAAGCTTCTCCTTGGATGCGAGGGCGACCATGGACGCCCCGGCGTTGAGAGGGGACGAGTTCCCGGCCGTGATCAGTCCGCCGGACTTGAACGACGGTTGGAGGGCGGCCAGCTGCTCCAGTGTCGTGTCCCTCCTTATACTCTGGTCGACGTCGATGACACGCTCCTCCCCGTCTACCTCCACCTTCATGTCGAGCAGCTCCCCTCTGAACCAGCCTTGGTCCAGGGCCTTCGCCGCCTTCACGTGCGACCCCATGGAGAACCGGTCCATCTCCTCCCGCGTGAACCCTTCTTGCTCGGCGAGCTTCTCCGCCGTGAGCCCCATCGAGTATCCCGCGCTCATCTGGTACTTCATGTACTCCGGCCGGGTCAGGAGCCGCGTGTTAGGCGCCAGGGCGGGGTTGTTGGACATCGGGACGTGGGTGAGGTGCTCCATCCCCCCGGCGAGGACGACGTCCGAGTTCCCTGTCATGACCTCCATCGCCCCTTCCGCGGCTGCGTTCATGGACGAGGCGCAGGCCCTGTCCATGGCCATGGCAGGCACCGTGACCGGGAGCCCGGCCAGGAGGACGGGGTGCCTCCCGCCGTAGAGCCAGTTCTCCCCGGTCTGAAAGGCGCATCCGGTCACCACGTCCCCGACCTCTTCGGGCCTGAACGTCGTCTTCTCCAGAATCCTGCGTATGAGGAGGCTCAAGGCGTAGTCCATCCTGACTGAATTGTACACGTCCCTCTCAGGCTGGGAGGGCCTCGACCTAGAGAAGGGGATTCGCAGGTAGTCCGCGACGTATGCGTCTTTGAGCTCGACCAGGCGCCCTCACTTCCCCTTGAACTCCGGCTTCCTCTTCCCCAGGAAAGCCGATATCCCCTCCTTCAGGTCCTCGGTCCCGAAGAGGACCCCAGCCGCCATCTCTTCCATCTCCAGCCCAACGTCCGTGGGAACTTCCGTCCCCTTGTTGAGCAGCTTCTTCGCCAACATGACGGCCACCGGGGCCTCGGAGGCCGCGAGCCCCGTCGCGTACTTCACCGCCTGCTCGTCGATGTCCCCCGCCTGGACGACCTGGTTCACCAGGCCTATCTCGTAGGCCCGCCTCCCCCGGACGCTCTCACAGGCGAGTATCATCGACGACGCCCGCGACAGGCCGACCAAGCGCGACAGCCTCTGGGTCCCGGACCACGCCGGCACCAGCCCGCGGGTCAGCTCGGGGAACCGGAGCTCGACGTCCTCTGTGGCGAGCCTCAGGTCGCAGGACAGGGCCAGCTCAAGCCCCCCGCCCAGGGCGTAGCCCTTCAGGACCGCTATCGTGATCTTGGGGATCTCGCTCAGGCGTCTCATGGTCCGCTCTCCCTTCCTCGCGAACTCCATCATCCCGGCCGCATTCGAGACGAACTTCGTCATCTCGAAGCCCGCCGAGAAGACGCCCCCCTCCCCGGTCACCAGCACCACCCTCACCCCGGGGTCGCTCCACAGCTCTGTGACGATGCCGTCCAGGCCGTCGAGGACTTCGCCGTTGATCAGGTTCAGCCTGGGCCTGGCTATGACGACCCTGGCGACTCCCCCCTCGAGCCTCTCTAGGCGGATGGCCCCCTCAGTCCTGGTTGGACCCGCGCCCTCAACGGAGGCCGCGGCAGCCCTCTGCCCAGGCGCGGCGGCCAGCCTCCCTTCGATGGCGTCGCGGAGCTTCCCCTCGACTATCGAGCGCGCGGGGGCGAACAACGAGCAATCGTACTTCGCCGACAGCTCTTCGAGCTTCGCCTTGACCTCAGCGTTGCTAAGGTCCTTTGCGACCGAGATCGGCCCGAACGGCCTGTTCATCCCCAGGACGACCCCTTTCTCTATGTCGTCGGGGGTCCCCACCCCTTCCTCCAGCAGCTTCACCGACTCGTTGATCTCGAGGGCGAAGATGTCCATGATCGAGACCTTGTCGGTGGCCTCCACCTTCGGGATCTCGGCCCTCCCGCTCGACCAGTCGTAGAACCCCCTGTCGGCCTTCTTCCCGAGGCGTCCCTCCTTCACCATCCGCGCGAAGGTCGTCCCCCTGCCATACTCCGGCGAGAGGGCGGAAGCGAAGTAGGCGAGGGAGTCTGCCCCCACATCTACGCCAACGAAGTCGAGGAGCTCGTATGGCCCCATGGGGAGCCCCTGCCCCCTCGCGAAGGTGTCTATCTCCGCAGGGCTGGCGACCCCTCTGTCGAGGAGGAGGCAGAAGAACAGAGTATCAGCCGCGTTGATCCTGTTGACTATGAACCCGGGGGAGTCCTTCAGCACCCTGACCGCGGTCCTGCCCAGCTTCGCGCAGGCGTCGACCACACCCTGGACGACGGCCGGGTCAGTCTTCTTCCCCGGAATCACCTCGACCAGCTTCATCAGCATGGGCGGGTTGAAGAAGTGCATCCCAACCGTCCTCTCCGGCCTGTCGGTCGCCTCAGCCAGGTCCGAAATCCTGATGTTCGAGGTGTTCGATGCGAAGATGGCGCCGGCAGGAGCAGACGCCGAGACCTCGCCCAGTACCGCTTTCTTCAGCTCCACCGACTCGGGGACAGCCTCTACCACGAGGTCGGCCGCCGAGACCGCCTTCCCCATGTCGCTGGAGTACGCTATCCTCGACTTCGCACCCTCAGACTGCTCCTTGGTTATCCTCCCCTTCTCCGCCAGCTTGTCCAGGCTCGCAGCGATCCTCCCCTGGGCCCTTTCGAGCGCCTGGGGGAACTTGTCCATCAGTGTCACGCTGTAGCCGCTGACCGCGAAGAGCTCTGCGATCCCGTGGCCCATGTCACCCGCCCCGATCACCGTCACCCGCTCGATGGCCATGCTCCGGTACCCGGTTTGCGACGGCCGGCTTAAGGGTCTTTCCACTGGAAAGCGAGGTTACCAAAAGTAATCGCGTATATACGGCCGGGGGTGCCCTCTCATCTCATGAGCACCCTATCGCCCAGCCCGTCCGACTATGCGATCACGATCTCAGAGGAGCAGGAGGCCTTCCGCCAGGCAGTCAGGGAGTTCGCCGAGAAGGAGCTCGCGCCGGCCACCCAGAGGATAGACAGGGAGAACCAGATGGACATGGGACTCGTCAAGAAGGCCGCCGCCCTCGGCCTCTTCGGCATCCCCTTCCCCGAGGAGTACGGCGGGGGCGCTGGAGACGACCTCTCCCTGGTCTTGGCCACCGAAGAGATCGCCCGGTTCTCCGCGGCCTTCTCAGCCGTCGTCGGCGCCACGTACCTGGTCTCTACCCCGATCTTCATGTTCGGGACCGAGGAGCAGAAGAGGAAGTATCTCATCCCCATTGCGAAGGGCGAGAAGATAGCCGCCCACGCGATGACCGAGCCAGGGACCGGCTCAGACGTCGCCGCCATCTCGACCAACGCCAGGAAGGAGGCGGACAAGTACGTGATCAACGGGAAGAAGATGTTCATCACCAACGGGGACAAGGCGGAGACGTTCCTCATCTTCGCCAGGACGAGCCCCATGGAGGGGGGGAAGAGGCACCACGGCATCACGGCGTTCATCGCCGAGAAGGGGATGAAGGGGCTCAACGTCGGCCAGCGCACCGACGTCATCGGCCTGAGGGGGGACCAGCCTGTGGAGCTGGTGTTCGACAACCTGGAGGTCCCTGAGGCTAACGTGGTCGGCGAGGTTGGGAGGGGGGTGAGGATCGCGCTCACCTGCTACGACCACGGGAGGGTCGGGGTCGCGGCCCAGGGGACGGGGCTGGCCCAGGCCGCCCTCGAGGCGGCGCTGAACTACTCGACCCAGAGGCAGACCTTCGACACCTACCTCCTGAGCTACCAGCAGGTCCAGTTCAAGATAGCCGAAATGACCGCTGCGGTCCACACCGCCCGGCTCCTCACCTACTGGGCGGCCACCCTGACTAAGAAGGGGAAGGACTTCATCAAGGCATCTTCCATTGCGAAGATAACGGCGACGGAGGCCGCCGAGAAGAACGCCCACATGGCCATGCTGATCATGGGGGCCTATGGCGTCTCGACAGCCAGCCAGGTGGAGAGGATCCTCAGGGACTCGCAGATAATCAAGACCTACGAGGGGACAAACGACATCCAGAGGCTCACCATAATGAAGGAAGTGGCCAAAGAGATGGGCGTGCTCGGTTGAGGGCCACCAAAGAGGGGACCGGGGCCCTCCCGGCGACGGCCGAGGCGCCCCTGCGATGACCAGGGTCGCCGTGGTGGGCATCGGCCACAGCCGCTTCGGGAGGCGGACCGATGTCAACATCGGCGAGCTCGCCTTCGAGTCCATCAAGCAGGCCGTCGATGACGCCGGGGTCGACCGGAAGGACATCGGCAACGTCGTCGTGGGGAGCGCCGGCGGCTGGTATGAGGAGTCGCTCCCCGCCGTCGTGGTGGGCGAGTACGCGGGACTGAGCGGGGCGGGGACCATGCGAGTGGAAGCGGCCTGCGCCAGCGGGAGCGCAGCGGTGAAGGCCGCCTACAACAGCATCGTCAGCGGCGAGACGGACGTCGCCATGGCCGTCGGGGTGGAGAAGATGACGGAGGTGGACACCCCCACCTCGGTCGAGCTCATCGGGAGGGCCGGCTCCTACACCTGGGAGTTCGAGAACTACGGGATGACATTCCCCGCCTATTACGCCCTCTACGCCGTTGCTCACATGAACAAGTTCGGGACCACCCAGGAGGACCTGTCGAGGGTGTCCGTGAAGGCGCACCGGTACGGCGCCATGAATCCCCTGGCCCAGTTCCAGAAGGAGATCACCCTCGAGAAGGCGCTGGGCTCCCAGATGGTCGCCTGGCCCCTGAAGCTCTACGACGCCTGCCCTCTGTCGGACGGGTCGGCGGCCGTGGTCCTCGCCTCGGAGGAGTTGGCCCGGAGGCTGACCGACGCCCCGGTCTGGATCAGGGGGGTGGGCTATTCATCCGATACCGCGAACCTCAGCAGGAGGGACGGATACGTCGGGCTCCGGGCGGCCGTCGACGCGGCGAAGAAGGCCTACGCGATGGCCAAGGTCTCGCCGGGGGACATCGACGTCGCGACCGCCCACGACTGCTTCACCATAGCGGAGCTGATGGCCTACGAAGACCTGGGGTTCTGCAAGAAGGGGGAGGGGGCGAAGATGATCCGGGAAGGCCAGACCGAGCTCGGCGGCCGGATACCCGTCAACCTGGACGGAGGCCTGAAGGCGAAGGGGCACCCCATCGGGGCGACCGGGGTCTCCATGGCAGTCGAGATAACCAAGCAGCTGAGGGGGGAGGCCGGCAGCCACCAGGCCCCCATCAGGAGGGGGCTGGGGCTCACGCACAACATCGGGGGGACTGGGCACTACGCCTACGTGACAGTCTATTCGAGGGACTGAGCCATGTCAGAAGCCCCTGCGCTCCACTCGAGGAGGCCCCTCACCCTCAGGTTCAACATCCCCATCTCCAAGACCCGGGAGTTCTGGGACTCCCTCAGGGCAGGGAGGTTCGTCACGACGAAGTGCACGAGCTGTGGGAAGGTCAGCTTCCCGCCGCAGTCAGACTGTCCCGAGTGCATGGGGAGCGGGTTCGAGTGGGTCGACCTTGGCCGGGACGCCACCCTGGTGACCTTCACCCAGGTGATGGTGGCCCCGGCGAGCTTCTCGGCTGACGGGTCCTACACCATCGCCATAGCGGAGCTCGGAGGGGGGGTCAGGGCGCTTGCCTGGCTGGAGGGGGTCAGGGCCGAAGACGCCTCCCCGGGGATGAAGCTGAAGGTGGAGGCCAGGACCAGCCCGGACGGGAGCCCCTACTACGTCTTCGTCAGGGCCTAGAATTCCTTCGGGACGTCTTTCATGATTTCGGCGACCCTGGTGAGCCTTTCCCTGTACATGATGATCTTGGGGAGCGATCCCTTGAACCTCAGCTGCCCCTTCAGGACGGCCGACTGAAGGTCCAACTCCCCCCTGGCTACCTTGCACCAGGTCTCATAGGTACCGTCGAAGGAGAACTCCGCGGAGGCGCCTGGCTCAGCTTTCTGGAACGCCGTCGCCCCGTTCTCCACCGTCATCAGGAAGTTCTGGCCGCTATCTGTGACGTTGAACGACACGCTCGTCTTGAATCCCTTCGTGGTCTCGGTCCACTTCGGGTCAGCAGTCAAGGCCGACTGCACCTGCGAGATGTATTCATCGCTCATGAACTTGGACATAGTTGGCCGCCTCTCTGGCTCGCCTTTTGAGGTTACCTACCGCGCCGGATGTTAGCACCGGGACGAGCCTACTCCCCCCTGCGCCGCTGACCCCGCCCGCCTCCCTAATTCGCCGGGCGACCTCCACCGTTGTCTTGACTACTACCGCCCGCGGGTTCCCGTCCACCCCGAAGACCTTCAGGCCGCCGGACTCTCCCCCCAGGGACTTCGACAGAGCTCTCAGCTCCTCCTCTGAGACACCCCGGTCGGCCATCAGCAGGAGATATCTCTTGGGCATTCTAGCGCCCCTCCAGCTCCCTGGCGTAGAACTCCAGCGCCCCGCCCTTCAGCGCGTGGAGCCTCGGCTTTACCTTCACCCTCACCGCGTCCGTCGTCCCGAGCTCGGGTGACCCGGAGACCAGCCGCTGCTTGTCCAGCCGGAGGTAAAGCGCCGAGTGCTCGTCGACATAGGCCCCCAACTCCCTGGCCAGCGCGCCCCGGACGCCGGGGGGGAGCGACGTTACGAGGTGCCTGAATGCCGACGCGGCCGCATCCCCGGTCAGGTGCGCCCTGGTCCTGACGATCTGATTTCCAAAATGCCCATCGAGGGCCTCCCTCTCGAAAGCCTGGGCCCCACCAAGTAGCCTCCCCACCGCTGCCTCGACCTTCCTCTCGTCCTCGGTCGCATGTATCAGGTATGTGACTTCGACGGACGCGATGGGGAGCTTCAACTTCCCTCCCCCGGGGGCGGCGGGCTGGTATAAGCTCGCGGAGGCACGGGGTCCCGCGGGTGATGAACAACGGTCGGGCTTCCTATTAAGGGCCTTCGCGCTCGCGCCAGCGATGAAGAGCGCGGCTGCCTTCGCCTTGGTCGTCCTGCTGACGGTGGGCATGGTCGGCTTTCAGTCGTTCCAGCCTCTTCATCCCGGTTCCGCTGTAACGCTGTGGCAGGACCCGGCAGCCCCGAGGCCGTGTTCCGGGAATGTCACGGCCCAGGCGGTGACCGTCGCCGGCTTCGGCCAGTCTCAGAATGCGGGGTGCGCCTCCACATGGCTCATCCTCCTCCCGAACACTGAGGGAGGGAACGCCGCCGAGGAGCTGGCGTTCTATCAGTCCCACAAAGCCCAGGTCTCCGGGGTCATGCTCGACGACTTCAGCCTCTCAGCCTCGTACTACAACTTCTACTCCGCCCACGTCAACGACTCCTCTATCTGCCCGGTCGTATACCTCTACATAGTCGGGACGGCCGTCAGGCTGCCCCAGCCCGCCGTCACCGTGGGCGGCGCCTGCCTTGTCCTCGCGGTGACGCCTCCCCCCAACGTCCCCCAGAACGCCTCCGCCTGGGAGTCAGAGATCAGGGCGGAGCTCTCCCTGTTGAACGCGCGGAACATACATCTCCTCGCCTATGGCGCGCCGACCTCTTTCTGGAGCCACATTCCATCCGACTATCTTCAGGCAGTGGCCAGCGTCTCTGCCCAGACGGGCGAGTCCGAGATCCTCTGGCACTAGGCCCGACCCGGGGACGCCCTCGGCTCCCTAGGCCCCGTCCGGAGCGGCTGCGAGAGTCAACGTTAACTATGCGCCGCCCAGCGCCATAGCCATGCCCAGAAAGCTGACCGTGGAGGACGTCCTGTCGGACGAGCTGAAGAGAGAGATGAACTTGGACACCAGCACCTTCGCGGTCCTGGACGACTGGGACTCGGTCATTAACAGCGTCTATCAGATGCCCATCGAGTACGCTGGCTACACCAGGAAGGTGAGCGACATGAAGCTGCTCAAGGAGATGATAGACATCCTGGCGTCGGCCGAATTCGACCATGTGAAGCGGAGCGAGAGCAGGAAGAAGCAGTTGGCGCAGTTCACCAAGACCCTCAGCATGTACTACAACGTCGTATTCACGAAGGGGGGCAAGAAGACGGGCTACGGGGCCCTGATCCACTTCCCGAAGCTGAAGTCGGACCCGGACCGCAGCGGAGGGATCGTCCTCGCGGCCAAGATCGTGTTCGAGGGGGGGAGGCACGCGGCCACCTTCGAGAGGGGGAAGTTCGAGGACTTCCTGGTCGAGGTCAAGCCCTACGTCAACCTGCTGGGCGACCTCTACCGCCAGACCCGCAAGATGTAGGCAGAGATGAACCGCCTCGTCCTCGGCGTGGAGAGCACCGCCCACACCTTCTCGGCCTCGGTGGTCTCAACCGACGGCAAGATACTCTCCAACGCGAAGTCGGTCTACAAAGCTCCCGAGGGGAGCGGGATCCACCCCTTCGAGGCCTCACAGAACCACCTGGCCGCCGCGCCGTCGGTCCTGGAGGAGGCCATCCGCTCCTCGGGGGCGGGGCTGGGCGAGATCTCAGCCGTGGCCTACGCCATGGGCCCGGGCCTGGGTCCGTGCCTCCGCGTGGGCGCCGTGGCCGCCCGGACCTTGGCCGCCTCCCTGGGGGTCCCCCTCGTCCCGGTCAACCACGCGGTGGGTCACATCGAGCTGGGGTGCCTACTGACAGGCGCCAGGGACCCCGTGGTCCTCCTCGTCTCGGGGGGGCACACCATGATCATCGCATTCTCGGGTGGGAGGTGGAGGATTCTTGGCGAGTCCCTCGACCTCACCCTCGGGCAGCTCCTGGACCAGTTTGGCCGGCACCACGGCTTGGCCTCCCCCTGCGGCCGCGCCATCGAGGAAGCGGCGTCGAGGTCGTCCAGCTACCTCAGGCTCCCGTACTCGGTGAAGGGTAACGACGTCTCGTTCTCAGGGCTCCTGACCGCGTCGAAGACCCTCCTCGACCGGGGCGCCTCCTTCGAGGACGTCTCCTATTCGCTCCAGGAGACCTCGTTCTCGATGGTGACCGAGGTCACCGAGAGGGCCCTCGCCTTCACGGAGAAGAAGGAGGTCATGATAGTAGGGGGAGTGGCTGCGAACAGGCGCCTTTCGCAGATGATGTCGGCCATGGCCGGTCGGCACTCGGCCAGGGTCCTGGCGGTCCCGCTCGAATACAGCGGAGACTGCGGGGCGCAGATCGCCTGGACAGGGGCCCTTGCCCACGGGTGCGGGATACAGGTCCCGGTGGTGGAGTCGTCGGTCAGACAGTCATGGAGGCTCGATGTGGTTGACATCCCCTGGCGCAGCTGATCCATCCCCCGGCCGCCTCCTCTACAGGGGGGCCGAGGCTGACGTCGTGCTGGGCGACTGGCAGGGCCTCCCCGCCGTGTTCAAGGTCAGGAAGCCGCTCGCCTACAGGCTGGCGGTGCTCGACGAGGAGATCAGGCGCCAGAGGACCCTGCGCGAGGGGGAGATGATCCGCTATGCGAAGCGCGCCGGTGTCGCGGTTCCGTTCCTCTATCATCTCGACCTCCGCGCGGCCACCCTGGTCATGGAGTACGTCGAAGGCGAAAGGCTCAGGGACCTGGCGGGCTCGATGGAGGAGAGGGAGGCGGAGGAGCAGTTCTTCAAGTTCGGGGAGGGGGTAGCTCGCCTCCACGCGGCGGGGATGATGCACGGGGACCTCACCACCGCCAACGTCGTGGCCAGGAGGGGGAGCCTCGTCTTCCTGGACTTCGGGCTGGCCTACCGCACCCGCAGGCTGGAGGACCACGCCGTCGACCTCCGCCTGATCAAAGAGACCCTCGTGGGCGCCCACCCTGGCATATCCGAGGCCGCCCTGGGCGCGTTCTTCCGGGGGTACGAGGCGAGGGCCGGTAGCGCGAACTTCAGGAGGGTCCACAGCCAGCTCCGGAGCATCGAGCGCAGGGGAAGATACGCCAGGGTCGCGTGAGACGCGGACTTGGCGGGCAACCTTTATCAGCCCAACGCATAGGACTCGCCTGAGCTCCTGAAGCATGGCTCGAATTCACTCTCACAGGCACGGCAAGTCTCACCAAACGAGGCCCCCGAGCAGAAGCAATCCTAATTGGGTGACGACCACCCCGGACGAGGCCAAGAACGCGGCCCTCAAGCTGGCGAAGGAAGGGTCCACCCCCAGCAGGATAGGCCAGGCGCTCAGAGACGACTACGGTGTCCCGCTGATCAAGACCCTGACCGGCCGGTCGCTGGGGAAGATCCTGGCCGAAGGGAAGGCTGCCCCCAAGATGCCTCAGGACCTCCAGGACCTGATCGAGAGGGCCCACCGGGTCCAGAAGCACCTCGGCACCCACCGCAGCGACAGGAAGAACGTGCACTCGCTCGAGCTCGTCGAAGCTAAGATCTACCGGCTCTCGAAGTACTACAAGGCGAAGGGCATCCTGCCGAGCGACTTCAAGTACACCGCCGTGGTCGCACAGCTGGCCTAGATCGGAGGCGGGCCCGTGGCCGACTTCGAAGGGCTCATGGCGCGCTACAGGGCGATGGGACCCGGCCTGCTGAAGCTGTCCGCCGATGGGAAGAGGATTCTCGTAGTCACCCACATAGACGCCGACGGCCTCTGCAGCGGCTCGGCCGTGTTCGCGGCGCTCAAGCGAAAGGGGGCCAACGTCGCCCTGCGCACCGTCCCGGACCTGGACGCGAAGACGATCGGCGCCCTGAAGGAGCTGGGCTACGAGTTCAACATCTTCACTGACCTGGGGTCCACCCTGGTCTCGGAGCTCGAAGCGGCCTTCGGGGACAGGTTCCTAGTCATCGACCACCACCAGATCTCCGAGGCCGACATCCGCAGCCCTTGCGTGGTCAACGCCTGGGCCTTTGGGTTCGACGGGGGGAAGGAGGCGTGCTCCTCGGCGATGGCCTACTTCTTCGCCGCAGCCCTCGACCCGGCCAACGCTGACCTCTCTCCCCTCGCCGTGGTGGGCGCCGTGGCGGACCGCCAGGACTCGGGACCTGGGAGGTCGCTCGGCGGCCTCAACAGGGCGGCCCTCGGGGACGCCCAGACCCGCGGCCTTGTCTCCATGACCACCGACCTCATGTTCACGGGGCGCGAGACCAGGCCGGTCCACGAGGCCATAGCCCTCACTTCCACGCCGTTCCTGAAGGGTTTGACCGGGGGGAGGGACGCGGTCCTCGCTCTGCTCCATCAATCCGGCCTATCCCTAAAGGACGGAGGGACCTGGCGCACCATATCTTCGCTCTCCCAGGACGAAAAGAAGAGGCTCATCGAGGTCCTGGCGGGGGTCGTGAGCTCTCAGGAGGGCGCAAGCGAGGCGCTGTCAGGCATGTTCGGCGAGGTCTACACGTTGCACTTCGAGGACGCCTTCACGCCGCTCAGGGACGCCAGGGAGTTCGGCACGCTGCTGAACTCTTGCGGCCGGATGGGCGCCTCGGGGATAGGCATCTCGGTCTGCCTGGGGGACAGGTCCCAGGCCCTGAAGGACGCCATGAAGACCCTCTCCGAGTACAGGGGAGGAATCAACAAGGCGCTGAGCGGGCTCACCTCTGAGCCGTCCAGGATGGAACGGCACGGGAGCCTGGTCTTCGTGAACGGGGAGGGGCTGGTGGACGAGAACCTGCTGGGGCCCGTGATCTCGATACTGACGTCCACCCCCGAGTTCAAGGACAAGGTGGTCGTGGGGCGGGCGACAGCCAGGGGCTCAGACCTCAAGATCTCCTCGAGGGTAGGGGATGCGTTCGCCGGGCCGGTGAACCTGGGCCTCATCATGAAGGAGGCCGCGGAGGCTGTGGACGGGGTGGGGGGAGGGCACGAGATGGCGGCAGGGGCCAAGATACCATCCTCCAGAGGAGACTCCTTCTCTAGGGCCGTCCTGGCGAGGGTGGCCGGTTGAGGACCAGGGTCGAGCTGCGGGCCGGCTGCTCAGACCCGAAGGCCCTGGAGAGCCTGATGTCCGTCCTCGCCCCGGACAACGAGGGCGCGCCCAGGGGGATGAAGCTGACCTCGGTGGCGGAGGGGGGCGCCATGAAGATCACCATAGACTCGGCCTCTGCCTCCAGCTCGATCTCGACGGCGCTGGCAATCCTCAAGGACCTGGCGCTCTTCGAGGGGGTATGGCTTTTATCGCATTCGGAGCGGGGCTGAGATAGCGCCATGCTAGACGTGAAGCTGCTGAGGGAGAGCCCTGAAGTCATCAGAGCTGACCTGAGGAAGAGGGGGATGCTCGAAAAGCTCACCCTCGTGGATGACGCCGTCAAGGCGGACGCCGAGTGGAGGTCTGCCAAGGCTCAGGCGGAGGCCCTGCGCCACGAGCTCAACGAGGCCAACAGGGTCATCGCCGACCTGGCGCGGAAAAAGCAGCCCATACAGCCGGAGCAGCTGAAGGTCGCCGAGATCTCGAAGCGCCTCGACGAGTTCGCAAAGGTCCAGGACGACCAGCAGCGGGCGTTGGAAGGCATCATGATGGCCCTGCCCAACATCCTGCACGAGAGCGTCCCGGTCGGCAAGGACGACACAGAGAACGTGACGGTCCGCGCCTGGGGGGACGAGCGGGCCTTCGACTTCGAGCCGAAGGATCACATCGAGGTCCTCGCCGGTCTCGGGATGGTCGACATGGAGCGGGCGGCCAAGATCTCGGGGGCCCGTTTCTTCTTCCTCAAGGGGGACGCGGTGAAGCTGGAGCACGCGATCATGAGGTATGCCATGGACGTGCTCTCGGCGAAGGGGTTCACGCCCGTGGAGCCCCCATTCATGATGAGGCGCGAACCCTACGGCGGGGTGACCGACTTGAACGACTTCGGGCCGGTCATCTACAAGGTAGAGGGGGAGGACCTGTACATGATCGCAACTTCAGAGCATCCCCTGGTCGCCATGCACTCCGACGAGATCGTGCAGGGAGCGGATCTCCCACTGAAGTACTGCGGCTTCTCGCCCTGCTTCAGGGTCGAAGCGGGGGCCCACGGGAAGGACACCAAGGGGATATTCCGGACCCACCAGTTCTACAAGGTCGAGCAGATCGCCTTCGCCCGGCCGGAGGAGAGCTGGCCGCTCCACGAGCAGCTGATAGCGAACGCCGAGGAGATCTTCCGGAGCCTGGGGCTCCGCTACCGGGTCGTCAACGTATGCACCGGGGACATGGGGACGGTGGCAGCGAAGAAGTACGACCTCGAAGCCTGGATGCCCGTCCAGGGGAGGTACAGGGAGATGGTCTCGTGCAGCAACTGCACCGACTACCAGTCCAGGCGACTGAAAATCAGGTTCAGGGACAAGCAGAGCGAAGCGACCAGGCTGGTCCACACCCTGAACTCCACGGCCGTCACCACCAGGGTACTGGTGGCCATAGTCGAGAACTTCCAGCAGAGTGACGGGACTGTGAAGATTCCAGAGGTCCTCCTCCCATACATGGGGGGAGTCGTCCGCCTCCAGAGACGCTGACATTATAAGCGAGATTCGAAAGGGGAGCCTCTGTTTGCCAAAGAAAGTGGCGAAGGTCAGGGACAAGTGGAAGCTGAAGTCCTGGGTCACGGTAACTGCCTCCCCGTCCTTCGGGAACGCACCCATCGCCCGGGTTCCGCTCACCGACGTCGCGAAGCCGGCCGGCAGGGTCATAGAGACCACCCTCTACGACATACTGAAGCAGGACCCCCAGCACTACGCCTTCAAGCTCTTCTTCCAGATTGACAGGGTGGAAGGCGAGACCGCCTACACGGTGTTCAAGGGCCACGAATACTCGAGGGAGTTCCTCAGGAGCCTGATACGCAGGGGCTCCTCCATGTCCGACTTCATCAGAGACTACACCACCAAGGACGGCTACGTGGTCAGGGTCTACTGCACGGCCCTCTCCCAGGGAAAGATGAACAGCTCGAAGAAGCACGACCTCAGACTCGTCATGGACAGGGTGATCGGCGAGAAGGCCGCCGGCATGAACTACGAAGGATTCGCCCAGGAGCTGGTCCTCCAGAAGGTCGCTTCCGACGTCTACAACGAGGCCAAGAAGGTGACCCACCTGAGGCACGTAGGGGTGAGGAAGAGCAAGCTGATCGCAAAGCCCGAGCCTCGGAAGGCGGAGCAGCTAGCCCCGCTTGCCGCTTGAGACTATCTTCAGCACGTCCCTGTTCTGCAGTACATAGTCGGCCGCCAGCCTCTTCCCTGTCCTAGCGTCCACGGCGTAGAGGAACCCCTCGGCGAGGTCGCTGTGCACGGTACGCGCGAGATCCAGGGCCGTGGAACCCCCCTTCATCAGGAAGGCGTCCGGGAGCACCCTGCCGTCCTTGTCGGTCAGCTTAGTCTCGTCCTCCACGGGGAATACCACGATGGCCTTCAGGAGCCCGAAGAAGGCCCTGTTGACAGCCTCCTGGACTCCGGTCCCTCCGTAGGCCCTCATCACCTTCTCCTCCACCATCCTCAAGGCGACCGACTGTGCTCCGGAGAGCTTCTCCGGGTCCGAGACGGTGAACATCTCGTCCCCCGGGGCATACGCGACGAGGCCCCGCTCCGCCGCCCGGCGCAGAAGGAGCTCCGCCTCAGATGCGCAGGGGACGACCTGCCTCCCGGTCCCCTTCAGCTTCTCGATGTTCTGGGGGGACGTCGGGAGGTCGGCCTTGTTGGCGGCGATCAGGGAAGGCTTCGTCAGTTTCCTCGTCTCTACTACGAGCTGCATGATCTGGTCGTCCGTCCATGCGCTCGGTTTCTCTGTGCGAAGGCGGAGCCTGAGGACGGCGTCCTCGACGTCTGCGAGGGTCACCGAGAGGCCTGAAAGCCTCTCGGCAAGGTGGTCAACTACCTTCCCCCCTGACTGTTCCAGGGACCTGGTCGCCTTCTCCCAGTCCCTCTTCAGTATCCCGAACATCCAAAGGTCGAATTCGCGTTCGACCATCCCGATGTCCTCGGCGGGGTCGTGGGTCCCGGACGGGACCTTCCTTCCTT
Organism: archaeon; assembly: GCA_021827865.1. Lineage (GTDB taxonomy): Archaea > Thermoproteota > Nitrososphaeria > Nitrososphaerales > Gagatemarchaeaceae > UBA183. The sequence continues at coordinate 442,473 of JAKAUC010000013.1, read as the reverse complement.
CCAGGTCCGTCGAGCCGGAGGCGTCGACCACGTGTATCAGCGCGTCCGCCTGCCTCAGGTCGTCGAGGAACTGGTTCCCGAGCCCCCTCCCCTTGGAGGCACCTTCCACGAGGCCGGCGACGTCGACCACCTTCACCGGGACCAGCCTCCTCCCATCCACGCAGGTCGAGTTCCTGGGGGTGTCGACCACCCCTAACTCCTTGCACACGCACTGGGTGACCAGGTGAGCCACGCCAACGTTGGGCTTGACCGTGGTGAAGGGATAGTCCGCTATCTGGACGTCCTTCAGGGTGGCGGCTGCGAAGAACGTCGACTTTCCGACATTAGGTTTGCCGACGACCCCCACCAGCATGCCCCCTGCCGCCTGTTCCGCCCGTTATAACGTCTCATGGCCTCGTCCGTCCCCGTGGCCAGGGTATTGGTGGTTGGGGCCGGCACAGCAGGGGTGGCAGCTGCCGAGGAGTGCTCCAGGCGAGGGATCGACGTGGCTGTGATAGACCGCCTGGCGAAGCCGGACCCTCCCTGGGGGTCATGGCCGGACCTTCTGGCTCCACCCGGGACCCGAAGCGCCGCGGCGGCCCTCCCCCTTCGGCCTGCGGAGCCGCTCGACTCTATCTTCGAAACCGAGGTGGTGGCGGTCCGCAGGGGTGAGGCCGTCACAGCTGGGGGGCCTGTCCTCCGCGCCGACTCCATCGTCCTCGCGGCCGGCTCCCGCTTCGAACCTGCCGTCGTTCAGGGGGTCCGGAGGCCAGGGTCCTTCGTCCTCGACTCTCCCGGGAGGTACGCGGAGCTGGGCTCGGCATTCGGCTCCGCCGACCGCGTGCTCATCTCCGGCGAGGGGGCCAGGGGCCTCCAGGTCGCAGAGCGGTTCTCGACTTCTGGTGCGAAGGCTTCCCTGATTGTGTCGTGCTGGCAGCCAAGCGAGCCAAGCCCGCCGGTGCTCGAGGTCGTCTCCGACGCCGCCTTGGAGAGAGGGATAGCGGTGGCGCCAGGGAAGGTCGACAGGGTGGCAGGCCTTACCCGCGCCGAGGCCGTCCTCGCCGGAGGGGAGGTGTTCCCATGCGATGCCTTCGCCTTCGTCCCCCGCCGGGTCCCGAGGGCCGTCCCGCTCGACGCGCCCCCCGGCCGCAGCGGGGGCATCCTCGTTGACGGTACCCTGAGGACCAGGGTGCCGGGGGTCTTCGCTGCGGGAGGGTGTGCGGAGCTGGTGGGGTGCCTCCGCCCCGGATCCACCCTGGGCGCCGAACCCAGCATGTCAGGGAGGGTGGCGGGGGCCAACTCCGCGGGAGCGAGCGTCAGAATCGGCCCGGTCCGCTCCTGGAGCTCCAGGGTCTTCGGGCTCAGCTGGTCGAAGACCGGCCCCGGGGCGCCTGCCTGCCGGGCCCTCGGCATGGACGTGCGGGAGGTGGGAAGGAGATGGCACGCCCACTCCGCGTGCACCCTTACTTACGAGAAGAAAACCGGGAGGGTGGTCGGGACGGAGGTGATCGAGCCGGCAGACTCGCCCTCTGCGGCCCTCGCCCCCTGGACCGCGGGCTCAGCGACCCTGAGGTCCTTGGCTTACGGGAGCCTCGGTTCAAGCGATATATCGCTCATTTCAGACACCGCCAGGCTGGGGCTGATATCTTGGTCAGGGTGTTGATCTGCGACCACGTCGAAATCGAACGGCTCTCCCTCGGGCCCTCGTTCGAGGTGGACTACAAGCCGACAGTGAGCAAGGAGGAGCTGCTCTCCATCGCCGGCGACTACGAAGTCCTCATCGTGAGGAGCAGGACCAAGGTCGACCGGGATGTCCTACAAAGCGCGAAAAGGCTCAAGCTCGTCGCGCGCCCCGGTACGGGCCTGGACAACGTGGACGTAGGGTACGCCAGGGAAAGAGGTGTGACCGTGGTGAACAGCCCGGAGTCCCTGGTGGAGGCGGTCGCGGAGCAGGTTGTCATGGTCATGCTCGCGCTCAGCAGGAAGCTGGTCCAGGCGGACGTCGGCACCAGGTCTGGCAAGTGGGAGAAGAACGCCCTGGTCGGGAGGGAGCTGAAGGGGAAGGCCCTCGGCGTGGTTGGGTTCGGCAGGATCGGGCGGCGCATAGCCGAGGTCGGGAAGACCCTGGGAATGTCCATACTCGCCTACGACGTCATCGCCATCCCCCAGGACGTCCTTGGGACCCTGGGCGCGAGGGTGGTGTCCCTGGACGAGCTCTTCTCGTCAGCAGACTACATAACCCTCCACGTCCCGATGACTCCAGACACGGCCCACATGGTGGACGGGAGTCGGATCGACAGGATGAAGAAAGGGTCGGTGCTAGTCAACACATCGAGGGGCGGGGTGGTCGACGAGGACGCCCTGGCCGCGGCGCTCAGGGAAGGGAGGATAGGCGGGGCGGCCTTGGACGTCTTCGAGAAGGAGCCCCCTACGGGCGCCATACTGTCAGCGCCGAACGCCATCCTCACACCTCACATCGGGGGGCAGACCGAGGAGGCCCAGACGAACGCCATCGAGGTCGTCGGGGAGAAGGTAAGGGCCTTCTTCAAGGCCCCCTGACTTCCTCCGGGAACGTTTATTTGCCGACCAGGAACGAGGCGCCCAAATGCCGATGTACAGCCAGATCTCCAAGACCTGGCAGCAGATCTTCCACGAGAAGGGAGGGGACATGAAGACCAGGGCTATCGAGCTCAGGAGGCAACCCGCGACGCTCAGGGTCGACCGCCCCTGGAGGCTGGACAGGGCCAGGGCCCTAGGATACAAGGCGAAGGAAGGGGTCATAGTTGTCAGGATGCGGGTCTCGCGAGGGGGGATGAGGAAGCAGCGCCCAACCTCAGGGAGGAGGCCGAAGCACATGGGTGTTCTCAAGATAAAGTCGGCCGTGTCTTCTCAGCAGGTCGCCGAGAGGAGGGTCCAGGAGAGGCACCCCAACATGAAGGTCCTCGGCTCCTACCCGGTGTGGCATGACGGGATGCATGCCTGGTACGAATGCATACTGATAGACCCGCAGCACCCAGCCATCAGGCGGGACTACGACTACAGGCGTGCCCTCGGGATAGTAGGCTAGGCTTACTTCTTCATCTCGCTGCTGTGGCCAGGGAATATCTTGGAGTTTGGGTCGACGTACGCCTTGGCGACGTTGACCGCCAGGGCCGCCTGGGCGTAGCCCGTCGCTATCAGATTCAGCTTCACCCCGTCATGGGGGCCCGCGATGTCCCCGGCGACGTACACCCCGGGGATGTTGGTCTCCATCTTCCCGCTGGCCCTGATCTCCCTCCCGTCGATCTGCAGCCCCCAGTCCTTTATCGGGCCGAGGTCTGCCCTGAACCCTATGTTGACAAGTATCGCGTCGACGTCCAGGACTGTCTCCGCCTTCGACCTGTTGTCGTAAATCACCGCCTGGGTCACCCTGGAGCCGTCCCCCTTCACCTGGCCGACCTCGTAGAACAGCCTGAGGTCCACGTTGGACTTCATCAGCTCGGAGACGCTCCCTTCATGGGCCCTGAACACGTCCCTCCTGTGGACCAAAGTGATCTTCCTTGCCGTGTCCTTCATGTTTAGGGCCCAGTCCACGGCAGAGTCCCCTCCGCCGACTATCAGGAGGTTCTTGTCCTTGAATACGCTCTTGTCCTTCACGAAGTAGTACACCCCCTTCCCCTCGTAGTCCGCAGCCCCGGGCGCCTCCAGCCTGTTGGGCGAAAACGCGCCCACCCCAGCGGCGACCAAGATCGCCTTCGAGTAGTGCTTGGTCCCCTTGTCCGTCCCGAGCTCGAAGACGCCGTCGTTCCTGCGGAGGGACGTCACCCTCTCACCCAGGACGACCGTGGCGCCATACTGGAACGCCTGGTCGACGAGGCACTTGACAAGGTCCTTCGCCAGTATCTTGGTGTATCCAGGGACGTCGAAGATGTACTTCTCCGGATAGAGCACAGCCACCTGGCCTCCGGGCTCCTCCAGGGCGTCGATCACCTTCGTCTTCATCTGCCTGAGCCCCGCGTAGAACGTAGCGAACAAGCCGCTCGGCCCGGCGCCAACTATCGTGATGTCATAGACGTCGGCAGACATGGCGCTCAGGCTGGGCCCCTGGGCTCCATGTATAAGCGTTAGCGGCCTACTAGGCCAACCCCGAGGCCGCCGGGTCGACGGGCTTGAGGACTTCGCGGAGGAGGACCGTAGCGTACTGCCCCCTGGCGAGGGTGAACCTCAGGGACGCGTCGTCCCCCTCCACATGGAACGACGAGTCCTTCACCGCCAGGTGGGGCCGCCTGAACCCGCCCTCTGACGAGACCTCCTGCATGTCTTTCACGTAGAACGAGCGCGGCTCGACCCCCTCTGACGCGAGCGCCTCCCCGACGCAGGCGTCGAACCTGGAGCCGTAGTCCCTGTAGGCGTAGCCCACGAGCTGGACCAGGGGGACCGCGCCCTCCGTCGGCGCCTCCTTCACCCCCCTGACGCCGTTGACGACCAGCCCGTCCGGACCCCTCTCGCCCCAGTTGTCCCCCGGGGCGTAGCTCGAGATGTCCTCCCCCCTCTCCAGCGCCGCGCTGAGCGTCCTGTTGAAAATGAACGACTGATAGGCTTGGACGTAGAGGCGCCTCAGCTTCACAGGGACAGCCCTCAGGGCCTTGACCCACTCCCCGGGGCGCGCCGCGAGCGACCTCGCCACCATCCTCTCAACGTCCTTCCCCGGAGGGAGGAGGCCCAGCAGCTCTCCGTACCTCCCGGACGCCGCAGCTTCACTGGCCTCGACGCTCCCACCAGCCAGCAGCGCCCCGACGGCGCCCTCGAACTCCCCCTTGACCAGCGCCCTCCCCACCTCGTGGGTCCCCCTCCCCGACGAGCCGAACCTCTGGAGCCCGAAGTAATTGGGTACCTTCCCCGCCGCGGCGAGGTCGAAGGCCTCAGACGCCCTGGCCCCGACATCGGGGCAGCATCCTCTGAGCACGACGACGAACCTGTTCGCCAGCACAGATGCGCGTGAAAGGGGCCTCCCGAGGTAACCGGCGAGGGTGGCGCTGAACCTCTGCCCGTCAACCCTCTCCGGACGCATCGACCTCAGGCTCGTAGGGGTGGCATACTGGACCGCCACGGCCCTGCTGTCCTTCATTCCGGCGTAGCTCACCCTGCTCCTGAGAGCGGCTTCGAGCTCCCCGGCCATGTGCATGGTGTCGATGGACGCCTTCTCCACCCTGTAGAGCGGGTACCTACCGGCCTCCCAGTTGGCTGTCATCCCTGCGGTGTCGATCACTTCCTCGACTCGGAAGTCCGCCGGGGTGCTCTTGGCCCTCCCCGCGCATCTGGGGCCTTCCGTCGCGTAACAGAATATCCCCACTTTCTGCTCCGCGTCTGCAGCCTGCATCAAAGGAGCTTGAGCTTCCCTGTTATCGCGTCGACGTCCCCATCGGGGGCGGGGCCCACGGCCATGCAGGTGACAGACCCGGGCTCCACCTGGGTGAGCCCCCGGTCCTCGATCAAGGCGGCGGGGAGCCCGGCGCTCTTCGCCCTACGGAAGAGCTCTCGCAGGTCGCCTTCCGAGCCCGCCTTCAGCACGATCTTAGCCTGCCCTCCATCCTTCCACTCGGCGTACCACCCGGGCTTCTTGTGTTGGGCGGCCTCGGCGGCGGAGAGCGATGCGTGCGCGACCTGGGCGGCTATCTTCCCCTTCCCCATCCCAAGGTCCGACCGGACGACGATGGCCTGTTTCATGCCAGGTGGTTTGCCAACGGTTATTACGAGTCCGATTAAGCCTTTGCAAAGTCCTGGTGGATGTCCCGAATCTGCGACGTGGTTGTGGCCGGGGGGAGCATTGCAGGCCTGACGTTCGCCTCGGAGGCCGCGAAGAGGGGCCTGAGCGTCATCGTGGCGGAGGAGCACCCCGAGGTGGGCGAGCCTGAGAAGTGCGACGGGCTTGTGAGCCTGCGGGGGCTCAGGAAGTACGGCTACCCCCCCGAAGGGGCGGCGGTCCAGGACCAGATCACTTCTGCGATACTGCACTCCCCCTCGGGGAAGCGCCTCGCGGTCAACGCCTCAGCCCTGGACGTGGTGGTGCTCGACAGGAGCGCCTACGACAAGCAGGTGGAAGCCGCCGCCTCGGCGGCGGGGGCGAAGGTCACGACCGGGTCCAGGGTGGGGGACGTGCACGAGAAGGTCGACTCTGTCAGCGTGAAGGTGGGGACGGAGGACGTCCAGGCGAAGTTCCTCGTGGACGCCACCGGACCCGCGTCGAGCCCCAGGCGGGGGATCCTCCCGGCTGCTAAATACGAAGTGGAGGGCGACTGGATAAGGCAGCACGTGGTCGAGGTCTTCCTCGACGCCGAGAAGTACCCCGGGTACTTCGCCTGGGTCATCCCCTTCGGGAAGCACAGGGCCAAGGTCGGCGCCGCGGGCTACGGCGTCAGCCCCTTCCGGGCGCTTGACAGGTTCCTCGAGGGGAGGAGCACCACGGTGCTCAGGAAGGTCTCGGCTCCCATCTACGTCGGTGGCCCGGCCCAGAGCTTCGTCCGGGGCAGGCGCGTCTACGTGGGGGAGTCCGCCGGGCAGGTCAAGCCGACGACCGCTGGAGGGATAATGACCTCAGTCGCCGGGGGGGTGGCTGCCGCCAAGTGGGTCTCCTCCAGCATACTCGAGGGCCGGCCCCCGCTGGTCGAACGCTACCAGAAGGAGTGGGAGGGGGACTTCCTGAAGGAGATGAAGGCGATGATGAGGCTCAGGGGGGTCTTCGAGAAGCTGTCCAACCACGACCTGGAAGCAGTCTTCTCTGTGCTCGCCGCTCCCAGGCTCGTAAAGAAGCTGTCCCAGACGGACTTCGACTTCCACGCCAGCGCCCTGCTGGGGTCTCTGGGGATGCCCGGCCTCCTGAGGGTCGCCAGGGTTGTGGCATCTGCAGAGGTGCGCTCCATCCTGTTGGAGCGATGAAAACGCTGTCCCGCGCAGCAACCTATATCTGTCGGGCCAGAAGGGGCTGATGAGAAATGTCGCAGGGCACGGTGACGCTCCCGCTATGCAATTCGTGCAACAGGCCCGTCAAGCCTGCCGAGAGGGCGGTCCACTTCAGCTGTCCCAACTGCCACGAGGCTGTCATATGGAGGTCAGAGAAGTGCAGGAAGTTCTCAAGGCGGTACAAGTGCCTGAACTGCGGCTTCGAAGGGCCATAGGGAAGCGCGTTGGGCTCCTACGTCATACGGCTCAAGCTCCTACCGCCGGACACCACGACTGAGCAGCAGAAGATCGTGGACTCCGTGGCCGGGCTGCTCCCAACGACGGCCCGGATCAGGTCACAGAAGGTCGAACCCATAGCGTTCGGCCTCTCCGCGGTCCTCCTCGACGTGGTCGTCCCAGAGGAGGAAGGCGCCGTCGACAGGATCGAAGAAGCGGTGTCAAAGTCCCCGCTCGTCAGCCAGTACGAAGTGACCGGCGTGAGCCGGATGTCCAGCAGGCTCCCCCCTCAGTAGGCCCCTGGCTGTCCTGAGTCGGGCTGTCTGATACCTTTTATACCTCGGGGGCCCCCCCACGTTAGCCGTTTTCCCGCACGGTGTTAGCCTGATGAGATTCCCTCTTAGATACACAGCCTACGAATGGATAAAGGCGAAGAAGACCGCGACAGACGACGACCTGCTGGAGGGGTTGAACAAGAACGGGAACAGATGCTCTCCGGACGAGCTGGACAAGGCGCTGATGCAGCTCGAGATCCTGGGGCTGGTGACCATAAGGTGGGTCTCCAAGGACAAGCGGCGCGTAGAGTTCCAGGAGAAGCCGACCGAAGACCTGCGCCTGCCACGCATCAGAGAGTGACCGAACCGATAAATCGGACGGGTAAGGGGTTCCTCCGCCCATGGGCGTAGACTTCGGAGACTCCATCCCGAGGGAGAAGATCCAGCTCGAGGACATCGCGGGCTGGAAGCTCGCCGTCGACGGGTACAACACCCTCTACCAGTTCCTCGCAATCATCCGGGGAATGGACGGGGGGCACCTGAAGGACGCCCAGGGGAGGGTAACTTCCCACATCTCCGGCCTGTTCTACAGAAACGTCAACCTGCTGGAGCTCGGCATGAAGCTGGTCTACGTGTTCGACGGCCGTCCTCCGGAGCTGAAGATGGAGGAGATCAGGCGGCGCTCGGAGCAGCGTAGAGAGGCCAAGGACCAGTACCTCCGGGCGCTCCAGGCAGGGGAGATGGCGCAGGCGAGGAAGTACGCCGAGGCCTCCACGGTGCTGAGGCGTGACATGGTCTCGGACGCGAAGGAGCTTCTGGACGCCATGGGGATCCCCTGGGTGGACGCCCCGTCCGAGGGCGAAGCCCAGGCTTCGGTCATGGCGATGGAGGGGACGGTGGACGCCGTGGCGTCCCAGGACCACGACTCCCTCGTCTTCGGCTCGCCCGTCCTGGTCCGGAACGTCACCATATCCGGCAAGAGGCGGCTCCCCAGCAAGGGGATCGTGATCAACGTGGTGCCCGAAAGGATCAACCTGGCGGCCGTCCTCGCGGCCACAGGCCTCTCAAGAGAGCAGCTCGTCGACTACGCCATCCTCCTGGGGACGGACTTCAACCCCGACGGGTTCGAGGGGGTGGGGCCGGCCACCGCGCTGAAGTACCTGAAAAAGTACGGCAGGCTCGAGGAGATCAAGGAGCTCGCGGACCCCATGCAGGCCGTCAACTTCGTTGAAATCAGGAAGCTCTACCTCGACGCCCCCTCGGTCAAGGAGGTCCGCCCCAGCTGGGCGCCCCTGGACAAGGAAAGGGTAGTCTCATTCTTGGTCGGGGAGCATTCCTTCTCCAGAGACAGGGTCGAGGCTGCCATAGCCAGGGTGCAGTCCTCCAAGGCCGCCTCAGCCGAGACGGAGACCCTCGAGAAGTGGTTCGGGTGAGCCCCCCGGCGGCCTTCAGCCTGGACTGAGGAGGCCCCGGGTCCGGCCGCAGCAGCTTCCCCGCCCCTTCCTTCGCCGGTGAGACGGCTGGACGCATGCGGGCCGAGGGGGATGCGCCGCTACCGACCCGCTCGCACGCCCCTCCGGGGCTCTATGTTTATCAACTTCAGGGGATGCTCCCGTCCTTCTTGGCGAATCTCAAGGCGAAGAACCCGGCAGAGTCGGAGATGACGACCGCCCGGCTCATGATGCCGACGGACGCCAACGTCCTCGGGAACGTCTTCGGTGGGGCCATCATGAAGTACATGGACGAGATAGCCGCCATCGTCGCCTGGCGCCACGCGGGGAAGAACGTCGTCACCGCCTCCATCGACAGGATGAACTTCTACGCCCCGGTCTACGTCGGGGACCTCCTGATACTCAAGGCGGCCGTGAACTTCGTAGGGACCACGTCCATGGAGATCGGAGTCAGGATAGAGGCCGTGGACCCTTCCACCCGCAAGGGGACCCACACGGGATCCTGCTACCTGACCTACGTCGCCCTGGACGAGAAGGGTAAGCCGGCCCACATCCCTCCCATACGGCCGACAACTCCCATGGAGAAGAGGCGGTTCAAGGAGGCGCTCGCGAGGCGGAAGCTCCGCGAAGCGGCCCAGGCCGTGATGCACGCCGACTGAGCGGCTGGCCCTCTTTTGATTCCGGGCTCAACAAAACTAGAGCATCCTGCACTTAGCGGAGGGCCGGCCAACGCCGCCCGTTGCGCGAGTTCTCCGATGGCTTCGGCGTCGGCAAGATGAAGAGCGGAAACGCCGCGGTCTACCTGCTGAGAGAGCAGTTCGAGAAGTTCCCCAGCTCACCGCACAAGGTCGAAGCATGCGAGTCCATCGCCTCCTGCTTCCTCCAGCTCGGGCAGTACGCTGACGCTGCCGACTGGTACGAAGCGGCGGGCCGGCTCATCCTCTCGGAACCAAGCGTCGTGCCTGCGATAAGGGCCATCAGCGCCCTGGGCGACTACGAGAGGGCCCTCGATTGCTACCGGAGGGACGAAGACGAGGAGGGTTTCACCGAGTGTTCTACGCTGATCCGCGAGCTGAGGCGCACCTGCGCGTCAGCCTGAGCCCTTCTGCCCTCCTTCCTCCTCCTTGGCCTTTAGCCTGTTGACCGTCTTCACGTAACACTCTTCGCAGACTGGCTCCTCCCTCGGCCCCACCTTGAAGGTGTGAAGGACCACTTCGAGCTCCGCGTCGCAGAAGAAGCACTTTGGGGTCAGTTGTCCCCCCTCCTGGCCGCGTACACCCTTCTCCTGACCAGCTCCCCCCTCCCCTTGTAGTGCCACACCTCTGCGTCCCCGTTCGCGTTCTTCCCCCACGCAGCCAGCTCCTCGAGCTCCTCCTTCGTGGCCCTGGCCCTGCCGCTCTTGACCTGCACCAGCAGGACCCTGCCGTCCTTGGCGGCGAAGACGTCAACGGCCCCATGAGAAGCGGCGCTCCTGGAGACCATCCACCCCTCCTTCTTCAGCGCGGACATCGCCCGGTATTCGCGGGATCTGCCCTTCACATAGTTGCTATTCAATTGGGTCCAGCTCCGAGGGACGCATTTGGACTGCTTTCGAGCCTTTGGCTGGGGTTGACGGGTATTTGGAGAAATCGGGCTCGACAGAGAGGATGCCGACGCCCGGTCCAGACCATGGCGAGGCCTCGTCGGCGCGTCCTGGCCATCAACCCCTCACCCTCCCCGTCACACCGATTAGAACCCGCCGACCGCCCCCCTGGCAGACGCGGCCGAGGGCCTGAGCCCTCCAGGTCGAGGACCGACCTCGGAGCCGAACCTCCAGGTCGAAGCGGAGGACTGGACAAGCCCACGGCTCATGCCGAGCGGCGGCTAAAAGGGGACCCAGGATGCCTCCGCGCTCCGGCTGGGGGGATGACGAAACTGCGCGCCCTCGGGCGGAGCCGGCGCTCTTGCAGACTTAAGACGCGAGGGTTTCCACCCTTCGTCCAGATTGGAGGAGGTCAAGCGGTCCCTGAAGTCGATGGAGGCCCGATTCTCGGAGCAGCTCGAGCGCCGCGACCGCGTCATCAAGGGGAGCAGGGACGTGATCTCTGCTTCTTCGAGGGCGATCATAGCCGTCCACCTGGGGAAGATGAAGGACAGCGAGAAGGAGCTTTCGAAGGCAAAGTCCCTCCTGCACGAGCTCAAGCAAGGCTCGGACGGCCCAGTGTCAAGGTACATCATATCCCCGGAGACCGAGGTGGTGGAGGCATCAGTCGTAGTCTCCCTGGCGAAGGGGAAGCCTGTCCCCTCCATGGAGAGCCTCGGCTCCTCCCCCGAGGCATACCTCCTGGGCCTCCTCGACGCGGTGGGGGAGCTCAAGAGGATGGTGCTCGACTCCATACTGCAGAGAGACCTCGGCGGCGCCAAGAAGTACTTCGGGGTGATGGAGGACCTCTACTCGGCCTGCTCCCCCCTCGCCGTCTACGACCACGTCGTGAACGGGGCGCGGAGGAAGATCGACGTCGCCCGGATGCTCGTCGAGGACACCCGGGGCCTGCTCGCCGAGGAGATAGGCCGGAGCTCTGTCAGCAGGTCCATGGCGAGGCTGGAGAAGAAGCTCGGCGGCTCCGCCTAGAATTCATTCAGCAGTCTGCTCGTCTTGATGCCGGGGTAGGGGGAGTCCAGGCGCACCACCCTGAGCTTCATCCCCCTCCTGGCGGCCTCTGCCTTGATCTCGTCCTCCATGTGGTACTGGTCGTAGCCGAGGGCGACCACGTCGGGCCCAGCCCTTTCGAGGGTGACGTAGATGTCCCCTTCGACTCCAAGTATGGCCGCGTCCACCTGCCTCAGCGCTGAGAGGAGCTTCGCCCTGTCCCTCTCCCCGATGAGCGGCTCACGGCTTTTCCTCTTCCTGATGGTGCTGTCCCGGGCGACAGATGCCACGAGGGCATCCCCCAGCCGTCGGGCTTTCTCTATGGTGTACAGGTGACCATAGTGGATCACCTCGAAGCCGCCTCCAATGAATACGACCCTGATGGACCTCCTCCCGCGGGGGGTCAGCTCAGTCCCCCGGGGTCCTGCCTTCACCAACCCGCGTGCCGACAGCCTCTCGAGCTCCTCCCCGGCCTCCTCTGGCGTCAGGCCGAGCCTCTCGGCGAGCTCTCTGGCCCCGACCTTCCTCCCGCTGAGACCCAGCGAGTACACAGCAGCGAGGACTCTCTTGTTGTTCATCAGTCACCAGTCGATCTTTGCGATGCCTGCGAACGACAGGGAGTCCAAAAGCCCTTCGGCGTACCCGACGCTGAGCATCGCCATCTCGTCCTCTCCGTTGGCCAGGAAGTTCTCCGCGTCCTTCACGTAGAGCTCCGCGTTTTCCAGCACGTGCTCGTACTGCGCTCCGAGCCGCGGCTTCAGGCTCTCCAGGGCCCTCTTCGTCTTCGCCACGTACCTCGGGACCAGGGTCTGGGCCGTCCTGAGCACCCCGTCCGAGTTGCTCCTGACGTCCTGGTCCGCCAGGCCGAATATGGCCGCGACGGCCTCGACCTCGGAGAAGTGCAGCTTCCCAGGGACTACGACGCTGTGGGGTGGCTCCCCGTAGTCCCTCTTTGACAGCTCGCCAAGGCTCCCGGCCGCCGAGCGAAAGCCCTCGCGACCCAGCCTCGAGAGGACCATGGCGAAGGTCCCCTCGGTCACCGCGCCGCGCTTGAAGTTCGCCTCTGCCAGCAGGAGCCCTGCCATGGCGTCCCCGGGGGTAACCCCTTCGCCGCTCTGGACGTCGTATTCGAGGAGGAGCAGCGTGTGGGCGCCTTCCAGGAGGTTGGAGTGGAGGACGTGGTACGCCTGGGTCAGCTTCCCCACCGACTCCCTGGTCACCGTGACCGTCCTGGAGAACTTGTAGGAGTGCAGCCCGGACGCGCTGGCAGCCGCGGAGCCTATGGTCGCCGAGTGAACCACGCGCGTCTCAATCCCCTTCCTGATGGCCCTCGCCCGCAGCTCGTTGTGGGTGGTGGCGATCATCGGGTCGCCGAGGACGGCCAGGACGACGTTCTTCCCCTCGGCGTCGGCGAGTATGGTCCCCCCGTCTTCTACGAAGCCCCGGTCCACGACAGTGAGGGGCCTCCCCGTGGCCCGTTCGAGCTCCTTGATCAGCTGGGGCTCGTGGGGGGTGGTGTAATACTCCAGGTAGACGGCGTCGGCCGACTTCATCTCTGCCGCCCCCTCCAGAGTTACCCCCCTGGAGTTGAGGCCTAGCCCGACGAAGCTGAGACGGCCCATGAAGTCGTGCGGTCTTGACTGGTATTTCAATTGAAACAGTGCTTTGAACGTGGACTCGGGTCAGTTTCACGTATCTCACTGACCGCGAATGCTTGCGGAGCAGTGCGGGTTCTTATCTGACTAAGAGGGAGGTTTGATTTGATGAAGATCACTGCGGCCGTCGCAGAGGTCCTTGGTCTACTCTATGGAGATGGGTGTGTATTCCGCTATTCGGATTATCACCAGAGTGGGATCACCTTCACCGGAAGCAAGTCTGAGTTCTGGTACTACCGAGACTTCGTGAAGCCGACAGTCGAGGAATTCTTCTGGGTACATGGGCGTTTGACTCTCCGAAATGATAACACGACGAGGTTCACTGTATATTCAAAACGACTCGTGGACGAATTGCTCGAGATAGGGATTGAGACCGGAAAGAAAGTCGACCCGAAGATCCCAAGGATCGTAACGAAGTCTGGGTTGGTCGTTCCCTTCATCAGGGGGCTATATCATGCAGAGGGCTCGATATACAGAAGATACGCGAAACAGTACAGAGGCCACGCCAAAACATACAGTAATCTCCTGGTCATCCAAATTAGGATGAAGCTTGGGAAACTCACGACTCAAGTTTGGCAGGAGCTCGCGCGGTTAGGGATCCAAGTCAACAGGCTGGTCGTCAGCCATAGTGTCTGGACGTTTCGCATTACAAGACAGTCGATGATTAGGAAGTTCATCGAACTGATTCAACCTCGGTACAAGTTGCTGCCAACATCAACAAGGCTTTAATCCGCAACCGTGAGCGGTGCGCCCGCGGGCCTGTGGCTCAGTGTAGACAACTACGAGAATCCAGGTTAGACCAACGCGGACTGTTAGCGGCTGGCTCTTAACCAGCATGCCGTGGGTTCGAATCCCACCAGGCCCGCCACCTCAGCTCCTGTGAAGAGCGGACGCCTCGCCTGTTGAGCCGTCCAGGCTCGAGGGCCCTCGGCCCCGCTCTTGGAACGGGACTGCCCACCGCGGATGGGCGCCTCTCAATCACGCAGAGGCACCCCCTCAGGCATTTGCTGCGGGGAACCCGAGGAGGGCCGAGGCGTTTCAGACGGATGTCTTCTGAAGGCTCTCGTCGAAACGAGGGCCACAGCGAGGCTAAGGAGGCTGAGCGCGAAGAGCACCCCCTCGAAGTCAAGGAGCCCCATGCTTCCCGCGAACGGAGGCAGGAAGTCGACCAGTCCCATGGGAAGGGCCAGCAAAAGGAAGAGCCTCCTCCTGAAGACTACGGCAGAGACGCAGAGGAGGCCCCATGAGAAATGTACAAAGAGAGAGGAAACCCTCTCCAGCACCGCGGAGCCAATCAAAGGGAAAGCAAACGAAGGAGAGTAAAAGAGGGCTGGGGAGTCATTGGCCAGAATCGCGAAGAGCTGCTGGGAGGCGGAGCCTCCACCCGACAGGGTCAGGGAGATGATCGCGTAGTCCAGCAGCAAAGAGCCTCCAATCAATATCCCGTTCTCCCAGAACGCGAGGCCGATGCCATACCCGCTCGCGTCCTCCGCTCTGATCTTACCCCTGGAGAACGCATACCAAGCGACCAGGTACGCTCCCCCCACCTCGAAGATGACCGTCTGAAGCCCGAAGTAGATGCCCAGGGCGGCGGGATCGCCTCCGACCGCGGCCTCGAAAGGCTTGAGGGTGACGACCTGGAAAATGTCTTTGAGGATTATGGCGCCCGCGTAGGCCGCGAGCGAAAGGAGCAGCACCCAGGCCGAGAACCTCTTGCGGAGGCGCCAGTACGCCACGAGGCCGAGGCTGAACCCTATCACGATGAGCGGCGTCAGGAAGTAGATCGGGTCGATGTTCTGCAAGGTTGCTAGCTACTCCGATGCCGGTGCGCGTTCATTTCCACGCCTCGCAAGGCTCCTTGACCCTTCCCGGCATTCGCCGGCCCAGGCCGTCTATACGTATAGTGATGTCGATTTCATCTGTGAAAAGGCTGCAAGTATTGGAAGAGGGGAGCGGAGCCAAGTCGGACGATTCGCTCAATGCAGGATAATCAGGGAAGCCAGGGATCTGGGCCGGGCAAATCACCGAAGGATACGGATGGGCTCATTCCGGCCCACAGATGCGCCTGCATACATCCCAAAGATGAGAATCGTCTCGTTTCCTTATTAGCCAAAGTCCGAGGCGCCCGAAATCGGGACAGATGTCGCTTAAGACAGAGAGGATCGCCGAATTCCCGTTCCCCAAGCTGGGCGCCGGGGCACGGAAGGGGAACTTCGAGGAGGTCCAGCTCCCCTACACGATGGAGCAGGCGATGGAAGAGGCCAGCAGGTGCGTCACCTGTGGGAACCCTGTGTGCATGGACGTGTGCCCGCTTCAGACGGACATCAGGGGGATGTGTGAAGCCGTCTCCAGGGGTGACCTGGCGACCGCCTATCACAGGATCCGCGAGACAAATCCACTCCTTGGGACAACGGCCCGCTGCTGTCCTCAGCTTGACAGCCTCTGCGAGGCCGCCTGCGTCATAGGTAGCAGGGGAGAGCCCGTTGCCTCGGGGATGGTCCAGCGCTTCGTGGCCGACTGGGAGAGGACAGTGTCCAGGCAGCCTGACCCTATCAAGAAGGAGCCGACCGGCCGGAGCGTCGCCGTCATCGGAGGGGGGCCCGCGGGACTCGCCGCCGCCGAGCTCCTTTCACGCTACGGCCACGAGGTCGCCATCTACGACGAGCTCCCCGTCCTGGGGGGGACGGCGTGGTACGGGATTCCTGACTACCATCTCCCCAAAGACGTCCTGAAGTACGAGGCCGAGCGGATCCTGGCCATGGGGGTCCAAGCGAAGACCGGCGTGAAGGTTGGGGCCGATATCAGCCTGGACGCCCTCAGGTCCGAGTACGACGCTGTCCTCGTAGCGGCGGGGGCCAAGGACGTGTCGAGGTTCGAAACGCCAGGGTCCGGCTTGACGGGGGTGTACGACGGATACCGGTTCTTGGAGGACGTCTTCGTGGCAGGGGTGCGCAGATACTTGGCGAACCCCAGGTATCAGCTCGGCAAGAGGATCCTCGTGATAGGGGGAGGGAATAGCGCCCTGGACTGTGCGCGGACGGCCCTGAGGCTCTCCGGAGGAGAGGTCACCATGGTGTACAGGAGGACGGAAGCGGAGATGCCCGTCGACAAGACATTGGTCGAGGAGGGGAAGGAGGAGGGCCTCCGAATGATGTTCCTGACGGCTCCCAAGGCGTACACGGGGACGGGAGGACGAATGACGAGTGTCTCCATGACCGTGATGAAGCTGGGCGAGGTCGACTCCTCGGGGAGGCGCTCCCCGATCCCGACGAGGGAGACGGTGGACATCGAGTGCGATTCGGTGATCGTGGCCATCGGCCGGGGCCCCAACGCCTACCTGCAGAGGACGGCTGGGATCAAGTCGGGACCGAAGGGGGGGATTGTCACCGACGACCGTTTCATGACGTCGATTCCGGGCGTCTTCGCCGCGGGGGACGTGGTGACGGGGGAGAGCCTGGTCGTCAAAGCGATGGGGAAGGGGAGGGAGGCCGCCCAGAGGATCCACGAGTATCTGCTGGGAGGGGAGCCGAAACACATTTCACTCTACGACTACTACTTCACAAGGCGGACGACCGGAACCTACTACAGGGACATGATGGACGGCAAGGAAGAGATGCTCCCGCCAATCTAGGCTCGCCGGGTCGTCGCGGAGCGGTTCCTAAGGTTCCCCCGGCAACCCCTCTCATTGCGCAGCCGGTCCCGGTGCATCAACTTCGACAATCTCCTAATCTCGCCCCGAGCGAGGTGTGCGCTCCTCAAGCTTATATTGGAAATATGGTGGAGGGATGTCGCGCTTGCGATCAAGAGACGCAGTCGCTGCCGTCCTGATTTTAATCCCATTCTTCTTTCTCTTCGACGTCCCATCTTACAACGTCGTGAATCCAGAGTGGGGAGGCGTCCCCTTCTTCTGGTGGTACCAGATGGTCTGGCTGGTCATATGCGGCGTCCTGTTCTTCGTAGCTGCCAACCTTCTGGGGAGGAAGTCCTGAATTGCTAGCCATCGATGGAATGGTCGCATTCCTGGCCCTCTTCGTGGTCTTCGTCTTCCTGGGCTTCTTCGGAGGCCGATGGAGGCGGGGAGACATGAACGACCTCGGCGAGTGGGCCCTGGCCGGGAGGCGGTTGGGGACCGTCCTGGTCTGGTTCCTGATAGGCGCTGACCTCTATACCGCCTACACATTCATCTCGGTGCCCTCGGGGGTCTACGCAGGCATCTTCGGGGTGCCAGGTACCGGGTCCTTCTACTTCTTCGCTGTCCCATACGTCGCCCTGACCTTCGGGATTGCCATCGTGGTGATGCCGAAGCTCTGGAAGGTGGCCCACGAGAGGGGCTACATAACCGCCGCCGACTTCGTGAAGGGGACCTTCGACAGCAGGACCCTGGCGATGCTCGTCGCCGTCGTCGGGATAATAGCAGAGCTTCCTTACATCGCGCTGCAGATCGTGGGGATGCAGGCGGTCCTCACCGCGATGATCCAAGGGGTAGGTGACGTCACCACCATCTCTGAGCTCTCCTTGGTGGTAGCTTTCGTGGTCCTTGCAGCCTTCACCTACACCAGCGGCCTCCGCGGCGCCACCCTCACCGCCGTCATGAAGGACATCCTCATCTTCCTCGGCATCATCGGCGTCCTTGCGGTGATAGTCTCGTCAGGCGGGTTCGGGAACGCCTTCGCCGCCGCCGCGAGCTCGAAGGCCGTGCTCCCTACCCTCCCCATCGCGCTGACCAACGCTTACTGGAGCACGTTCCTCATTAGCGCCCTCGCGCTCTACCTCTACCCACACGCCGTGAACGGGGTGCTCAGCGCCCAGGACCCGGAGAAGCTCCGCAAGAGCACCTCTCTCCTGCCCTTCTACGGCCTCGGGCTGGGAGCGCTGGCGATGTTCGGCGTCCTGGTGTACGGGAGCAGCGGCGCCCTATCATTCCTGCACCAGTATCCCGCAGCCTCCCAGGGCATCTTGGTCGTCCCCGCGCTGATACTCAGCACCCTTCCCTCGTGGTTCGCCGGCGTCGCCCTGCTTGGGATATTCATCGGCGGCCTGGTCCCAGCGGCGATCATGGCCATAGCCCAGGCCAACCTGCTCACCAGGAACATAGTGAGGGAGTTCAGGCCGAACCTCACCCCCAAGGGCGAGACCCAGATTTCGAAGTGGGCCTCCGTGGTCTTCAAGTTCATCGCCCTGGGCTTCGTCTTCGTCGTAGCCACCACCTACGCCATCCAGCTGCAGCTCTTCGGAGGCATCATGATAGTCCAGACCCTCCCGGCGGTCTTCATCGGCCTGTTCACAAAACGGATGAACAAACATTCCCTCATCACAGGGCTGCTAGCGGGAGAGGTGGTCGGCGTGTATCTGATGGAGCTTAAGAACAGCTTCGGGATCTGGCACTACTCGACCTACGCCCTGCCTTCTCCGTTGGGCATCCTCTACATCGGCCTGATTGCGCTTGCCATCAACCTGGCGATAGTGCTGGTATGGAGCCTCGTGCTCCCGCCGAAGCGCCCTGCGGTCGCAACGGCAGCCCCCCAGGCACAATCCTAAGTACTCCGGCGCGCTGATTCGTGGGCATTGAAGGCCTGCAGATACCAAGCCCCTGGTGGACCCGAAGTTCTAAGATTCGAAGACGCTCCGGACCCTGAGCCTGGGGCAGGCGAAGCCCTGGTCAGGGTATCTGCCTGCGGCGTCAACAGGATAGACGTCTGGGCGCGGAGCGGGAGATACAAGACTGCCCTTCCACACATCCCCGGGACCGACATCGCCGGAGAGGTCGTCTCCATTGGCCCCGGGGTCAAGGGAGTGGAGGAGGGTGCAGGGGTCCTGGTCTACCCGGTCCTCTCAGACGGGACCTGCGAATACTGCCGCCAGGGGAGGCCAAACCTCTGCCTCGCCCGGGGGTTCATCGGAATCGCGACGGACGGGGGCTATGCCGAACTAGTGAAGGTCCCTGCCGCGAATCTCCTGCCTCTCGGCGACCTTGACCCAAAGACCGCGGCGTCCCTCCCGGTCAACTTCGGAACGGCGTGGAACGGCCTCGTGACGAAGGCTGGGGTCGGCAAAGGAGACACCGTCCTGGTGTGGGGCGCCGCAGGGGGGCTCGGCCACGCTGCGGTTCAAATCGCAAAGCACTTCGGTGCCAGGGTCATCGCCGCCGTGGGGGACGCGAAGAAAGCGCAGTTCTTGAAGTCGCTGGGCGCAGACGCTGTCCTCGACTCGAAGTCCCCAGACTTCGTCGAGAGGGTCCGTGCGCTCACCGACGGGCTCGGGGCTTCAGTCGTCTTCGACCACGTAGGGGGGGACACCTGGCCGGCGAGCTTCGGCTCCCTGGCGAGGGGCGGGAGGATGTTGACCCTGGGACTCACTTCGGGGCCCAAGTCAGAGGTCGACGTCCGCAGGGTGTATCAGGACGAGCTGAAGCTGATGGGGGTCTACGGCCAGTCCCGGGACGACCTCAGAAGGGTGATGGACCTGGCCGCGGCGGGGAGCCTGAAGCCGTCCATCTACGAGGCGCTCCCACTGCGCTCTGCAAGAGAGGCCCACGAGGCCATCGAGTCCCGCGAGGTGCAGGGGAAGATCCTGCTTACGCCCTGACCCCGTCCGCCTGCGCTTCGTTTATAGGCCGAGCCGGGCCGGCTTCGCGAAGTTGTACACCAGCACCGTGGTCGACGACGAAGCCCACGCGATGAGGGTCATGAGAGGGATGGAAGAGGCCTGGGAGCGGAAGGACGAGTCGTATTTCATCGAGGTACTGAAGAGCGAGCCAAGCCTGGTCCTGCGCGTCCACGCCGTCTGCATCCTCGCCGAAGTCGGGGGGGAGAAGTCGGTGCCTACCCTGGCTGACGTGCTCCTGCACGACACCGACCCCCTGGTCAGGCATGAAGCGGCCTTTTCTCTCGGCCAGATCGGGCTATCGGAAGGCAACAGGGCGCTTGCAGAGGCTGTGGTTCACGACAGGGACCCCATTGTGAGGCATGAGTCAGCGGCGGCCCTCGGGTCTGTCGGGAGCGCCGACTCTGAGGATGTCCTCATGAAGGCCGAGTCCGACCCCGACGAGATGGTCAGGAATTCGGCGAAGGCCTCTCTCTTCAACATAAGGTTCCTGAAACAGTACTCTTCGGCGGGGGAGACGGCCAGGGACAGGGCGCCCCGGCCATAGCGTCGAAGCCTTAAGTCGGGCGCTCGGGCTCGCCGGACCGCTTGAGGCTCGATGGAAAGAAGGCTCTGGTCACCGGATCCTCCCAGGGCATAGGGGCGGAGGTAGCAAAGCTATTCGCAAAGGAAGGCGCGACGGTGGTGGTCAACCACCGCGGCGGCAAGCCCCACGGTGAGCCTGTCCTGGACGCCATTCAGGCCGCCGGGGGGAAGGGCTTCGTCGTCCACGCGGACGTCTCCGACCAGTCGAGCGTCGACGCGATGTTCGTCGAAGTGAAAAGGAAGCTGGGGGGCCTTGACGTCCTTGTGAACGTCGCAGGCCTGGCCGACCCGAAGCTGTGGAACCTCGGCATAGGCGGCACCACCCTCGAGATGTGGGAGCGTGTCTTCGCTGTCGACGCCTTCGGCGCCTTCCTCTGCACCAAGGGAGCGGTCAGGCTGATGAAGCGGGGTTCGTCCATCGTCAACGTGGCGTCCACCCCTGCCCTTGTGGGCGACACCGAGGGCCTGGTCTACGCCTCCGCCAAGGGGGCTGTGGTGTCCATGACCCGCATGCTGGCGAAGATGCTCGCTCCGAAGACAAGGGTGAACTGCATGGCGTTCGGGTCGATGGAGACGACCTGGGTCGACTGGCTGAGCAGGGACCAGAAGCGTTCCTACATGGAGGCGATCCCGCTGGGCCGGTTCGGCAAGCCCTCTGAAGCCGCGAGCCTCGCCCTCTTCCTCGCGAGCGACGAGTCCAGCTTCATCACCGGGCAGATCATAGCGCTCGACGGCGGAGAAGCTATCCGCTAGTCCCCGGCCGCCTGGTAGAGGCCCCCTGCCTCTTCTATCTTGGAGAGCGCGGCGTCGATGGTGTCCGACTCCGCCACCACCCCCTTCTCGAGCGCCCTCTTCCAGAGGCCGATGAAAATCTCAAGACCCTCCTTCACCTGCTGGTCCTTGCCGGCCTTGGTCTTCTCCAGTTCGCTAAGGTAGTCGCGGAGCGTCCTTCCCTCGGGGCTCACAGGATCCTCGCCTCCCCCCCGACACCGGAGAGGTAGGCCCTGTAACCGAGCTTCTCCATAGCGTTCAGAACCTTGCCCTGGTCCTTCTCGGAGGTATTGACGAAGACCGACGGCCCCGTCTGCATGGAGTAGTAGGCTTTCACCCCGCTGCTCCTCAGCTCCCGCACCTTCCTGATGATCCTGATGGAGTCCTCTGTCATTATTACGAGACCGCTGTCCCCGGTCATGGTCAGGCTGTGCAACTCGAGGGTGTCCCGCTCCGCCAGCCGCCCCACGGCGTCGAGGTCGTCCGCAAGGATGGCCCTCTCCATCTCGTCGCACCTCTTCTGGGCGGACTCGACCCTCGCACGGAAGAAAGGTGACGTGAGAACCTCCCTGTGGGCGTCCTCGGTCCTTACCCTCGACGGGAGGGGCACGATCACCATGCGCAGGTCCATGACCTTGGCGTCTGCGAACCTCTCAGCGTAGGTGTCCTCGTCCTCATCCCCCGCGTAGAGCCTCGAGAAGCCCCCTACCAGGGACCTGGAGGCCGAGGCGGCGAAGAGGCGGGCGGTCCTGGAAAGCTTGGTAAGGTCAGGGGCGCCCCCGACGAGGAGCCTCTGGCTGAGGAGGGTCAGCGCGGCGCCGGCCGAGGACGAATACCCTATCCCCTTCGCCTTCCCAGAGGGGACGTTGCGGCTGTCGATCCTGAAGTCGGTGACGCTCTTGGACGGGTCCAGCTTCTCGACCACTCCCTGAAGCCGCGAGTTGGCGGATTCGTTCAGCCTCCCTTCTATGTACACCCCCCCCTTCTGGGCGTCCGTGATTGATGCCTCCGTCTTCATGCACGTCGTGTTGACCGAGATGCTGTCGTGGTAGGGGAGCCTCAGCGTCCAGTCCTTCAGGCCGTGATATTTCACCAGAGCCTGCATGGTGTACGCTTCCGCCCTGAGCTTGACCGCCATCACTCCACCTCTATCTCGAGTCTCCCCGTGGTCGAAGGGTCCCTCAGCAGCCTGACCATCTCCCGGGGGATGTCCTTCGCCGCCGCGCTCGCGCCCAGGACCAGCGTCCTGTCGCTCACGAATTCGCTCTTCCTGATCACGATGTCGTGGGGGTGTGACAGCTCGAGCCTGGGGTCCCCGCGCGCCTCGGCCCGGAAGGTATGCCCCCCGACGCTTATCCTGATCGTAACCCTCGCACCTGTCCTCCGGAGCCCTTCCTTGACCGCCTCGCTGACCCCGGAGCACCCCTTGTCCGCCCCGACCCCGATGATGCAGTCGCCGTTCTCTGTCAGGTGCTCTTCTGTGGTGACCTCCAACGTGGTCGGATGGGTAGACCTCACCATCGGGTGGCCCCGGAACTTCACCTCCTCCCTGGCGGCGCCCCTGCCTCGCGGAGACTGCGCTTCCCCGCCGATTGTCATCACTGCAGCCCCGACCCTGCGACAACGCCTTTATAGTTTCGAGGAGTCGCCGGCCGAGAAAGCCCTTGACCACGGAGTATGAGCAGCTCCTTGCCCGCATGCTGGATGAGAAGAGGGCCAAGCTTGCGGAGCTGACGGGGAAGAAGGGGACCGGGAAGTCATCGGCAGCTCTCATGGCCGACATCAGGTTCTTGGAGGTGGAACTCCAGCGATACCAGCAGGGGATGGCCCTGTTCAGGACGAAGAACCTCCCACGGGTGGGCAGGTGGGGGGTCCCCGAGGCAGAGGAACACAAGGAAGAAACACAGCGGGCTTGACGCTCATACTGTCAGAGAAGGACGTCGAGGGCCTCCTCGATATGGACGGGGTGGTGGCCGCCGTCGAGGAAGCCTTCAGGAGGAAGGGGCTGGGCGAAGCAGAGAACTACATGCGGACCAGGACCAGGGGCGCGTCTTCGGTGCTGAACGTGATGCACGCCAACTTGCCGTACCTCGGCCGCGCTGGGCTGAAGGCATACCTCTCCTCGAAGTCAGGGACGAAGTTCGTGGTGGTCCTCTTCGACGCTGCCGACTCCACCCCCCTGGCGGTCATGGGGGCGGACATGCTCGGGAGGTTCAGGACCGGGGCCGCCTCCGCCGTCGCGACGAAATACCTCTATCGCGAAGCTTCCGGGACGGTCGCCATCTTCGGCTCGGGGAGGCAGGCTCTGACCCAGGCCCTCGCCCTCCGGTCGGTCATGTCTGTGGACGAGGTACGCCTGTGGAGCCCAAACGACGCGCACCGCGAGGCATTCGCCCGGGCGCTGGCGGAGAAGGGCTTCCGAGCGAGGGCCTGCGGCTCCCCTGAAGAGGCGCTCAGGGGGGCGGTGGTGGCAACGACGATCACCTCGTCCCGCGAGCCCTTCCTAGACGGCGCTGCGCTGGGGGGAGTCGCTCACGCCAATATCTGCGGCGGCAACGTCCCCGCCCACGCGGAGATATCTGCAGATGCGGTCGCGTCCTTCCAGGCGGTGGTCGTGGACGACCTCCCCCAGGCCAAGTTCGAATATGGGGACCTGGTCAGGGCCGCGCAGGTCGGGAAGTTCTCCTGGGACTCGGCCATAGAATTGGGCGCAGTGGTCGCGGGGCGCCCGGTCCCCGAGGGACGGACCCTGTTCAAGTCCGGGGGCGCTGCAATCGAAGACGTCGCGGTAGCCAGCGCGCTCTACGAAGCGGCTAGAGCCGCCTCCGGGTTCCCTGACGTTAGACTGACCTGAGTCCAGAACCTACATCGGCGGCATGCCGCCCATCCCGCCCATGCCGCCTCCTGGCGGGCCCGGGGGCGCCCTCATCTTACTCGCCGCTATCACGTCGTCGATCCTGAGGATCATGGACGCTGCCTCCGTCGCGGCGCGAAGTATCTGGAGTTTCACCGCCAGCGGCTCCCAGACCGACTTTGAGTACATGTCAGCGACCTTCCCGTTGAGGGCGTCGACACCGTACCATTTCCCATCCTTCCCATGCTTCGCCCTGAGGTCGACCTGGGTGTCGATGGGGTCCATGCCCGCGTTCTCTGCGAGGGTGAGCGGGATGCTCTCCATGGCGTCGGCGAACTTCAGGGCAGCCAGCTGCTCCCTCCCCGAAAGCTTCTGCGCCCAACTGCGCAGCTGCACCGAGACCTCCTCTTCGGGGGCTCCTCCCCCTGCGACCACAGCCGGGAGCTCCACGACGTCCTTCGTCACCATCAGCGCGTCGTGCAGGGCCCTCTCAGCCTCGTCGACCACCCTCTGGGTGCCTCCTCTGACGAGGATGCTCACGGCCTTCGGGTTCTTGGCCCCTTCCAGGAAGACCCACTTGTCATCCTCGATCTTCCTCTCTTCCACCAGCTTCGCGTACCCAAGGTCCTTGGAGTTGAGGTCGTCAAGGTTGGTTACTATCCTGGCTCCAGTCGCCTTCGCCAGCTTCGTCATGTCGCTCTCCTTCACGCGCCTCACCGTCAATATCCCGCCCTTTGCGAGGAAGTGCTGGGCGAGGTCGTCGATCCCCTTCTGGCAGATCAGGACGGTGGCTCCAGCGGACTGGACCTTTTCCACCATCCCCTTCAGGATGCTCGTCTCCTCGTCCATGAACTGCTGCATCTGCTGGGGGTCGTTGATCCTAATCTCTGCCGAGAACTCAGTCTTCTCTATCTCGAGGGCCGAGTTGACCAGGGCGATTTTCGCCTCGCCGACCCTCTTGGGCATCCCTGAGTGGACGACTTCCTTGTCCAGGATGATCCCCTTGATCAACTCTGTGTCCGTCAGCGCGCCTCCTGGCTTCTTCTCGACCTTCACGTTGTCGATATCCACCCTAAGCCCTCCTTCTCGCTTCTCAGCGACCTGGAGCACGGCGTCCACCACTATGCCTGCCAGGTGCGGCGAGTCCTCGTTCACCAGTTTCGTCATCATGCTGGTGTTCGCAATCTTGAGCAGGTCCGCCTTGCTCTCAGGGTTGACCTTCTCGGCTATGGCCTCGAGGATCTCCTGAGCCTTCTCGGCCGCCCTCCCATATCCGTCTACAACGACCACCGGGTGCACGTTTTTGTTGATCAGCTCCTCCGCCTTCTCCAGGAGCGCCCCCGCGACCACCACGGCTGAAGTCGTCCCGTCGCCGACCTCGTTGTCCGTCGCCTTGCTTATCTCTACCATCATCTTAGCTGCGGGATGCTGGACGTCAAGCTCCTTCAGCATGGCCGCCCCGTCGTTGGTGATGGTCACATCGCCCATGGAGTCCACGAGCATCTTGTCCATCCCGCGCGGCCCCAGTGAAGTCCGAACGACCTCGGCGATGAGCTTCGCGGCGGCGACGTTGTTCCTCTGAGCCTCCCTCCCCCTCGACTCCCCGGAACCTTCCTTCAGAATTATGACAGGCTGTCCATTCGCTGACATAAGTTTCAGTATACAACCGACGGTTTATAAGAATTATTCCAGGCCGAGGGGTCGGAGCGGCCCGAAGAAGCGAAGGAATTCTTAAGTGTGGCATTCTTCGGACGGTGCCGAACGTTCTTGTCCTCGTCCCCGACCCTGTCGAAGAAGCTTGCTGCCGAGGCGGTGGGCACTTTCATATTCGTGCTGGTCGGCGCTGGGTCCGCGGTCGGGGCTGCCAGCCTCATAGGCCCCAACTCGGCGTCCGCTTTGCTCGTGGCCGCCCTGGCGAACGGACTGGGGCTCGCCGTCGGCATCTCGGCCACCATGGGGATCTCGGGCGGGGCTCTGAACCCCGCGGTCACGCTGGGGCTTTGGGTTGGAAAGAAGCTGAAGTCCAGGGACGTCGTCCCATACATAGTCGCGGAGCTCGTGGGGGCGACGGCCGCAGGCCTGGCGCTGGAGGCGGCGTTCCCCTCCGTCCTCGGGGACAGCGTGAAGTGGGGCTCCCCGACCCTCAGCAGCGCCCTCACCGTCGGTCAGGGGATCGCCATCGAGGCGCTCCTCACCTTCGTCCTAGTCTTCGCAGTGTACGGGACCGCAGTCGACTCCAGGGCCCCTCACATCGGCGGGCTCGGCATCGGCCTCGTCGTCGTCGCCGACGTCCTCGTAGCGGGGAACCTTACCGGGGCGGCAATGAATCCCGCGAGGGCCTTCGGTCCGATGCTCGCGTCCGGTTTCTACCCCGGGTACTGGTACATCTATCTCGTCGGCCCGGTGCTTGGCGGCATCGTAGCCGGGCTGGTCTACAGGTACCTGATAGAAAGCAAGACCTGAGGGGTCGCGTCTAAATAACTCAGGGTAGGGATGAGCAGGTTGAAATCCGCGGCAAGAAGGCTTGGCAGGGAGCAGGCGAAGGAGGTCCTCGTCGGTCTCGACTCTGCCCTGGGCTCGTCTCGGGGGAAGGCCGCGAGGGAGGCCATCGTGAAGTTCCTGAACGCCTCCGTGCCCACTTACTCGTGGGTGGGGATGTACGCCGTGGATGGGGGCGACCTGGTCCTCGAGGCCTGGGCCGGGCCGGCCGCGACTGAGCACACCCGCATCCCAATCGGGAAGGGAGTGTGCGGATTCGCCGCCAAGGCGGGGAGGACGGAGATAGTCTCCGATGTCGGCAAGGACCCGCGGTACCTCCAGTGCTTCCTCTCGACGAGGGCAGAGATAGTGGTCCCGGTCCTGAACCAGGGGCAGGTCGTGGGGGAGATAGACATAGACAGCGACCAGCTGGACGCATTCTCGTCGGTGGACAAAGAGTTCCTCGAGGCGGTGGCCAAGAGGGTCAGCAACCTCTGGTAGCCCGGCCTCGATAACATACGTTATAATACTTAAATACGAACTGGCGGTCGGCAACTCCAACCATGAAGCTGGAGATCAAGGACCTCCACGCCTCCGTAGAAGGCAAGGAAATCCTCAAAGGCGTCAACCTCGCCATCGGCCAGGGGGAGACCCACGCCCTGATGGGGCCCAACGGCTCAGGGAAGAGCACCCTCGCCTACACGGTGATGGGGCACCCCAAGTACCAGGTTACCTCCGGGGAGATCCTCATCGACGGCGAGAGCATAGTCGGCCTCACCCCTGACAAGAGGGTGAAGAAGGGCCTCTTCCTCGCGTTCCAGTACCCGGTCAGTGTCCAAGGCGTGAGCATGTTCTCCTTCCTCCGCGCCGCGTACAACAACTCCCGCCCGGCGGGCTCCGAGCCGCCCACCATATTCGAGTTCAAGGAGGTGGTGGCGGAGAAGCTGAAGATGCTCAGCATGGACGACGCCTTCCTGAACCGCTACCTGAACGAAGGCTTCTCAGGCGGGGAGAAGAAGAGGGCCGAAATCCTCCAGATGGCCCTCATGCAGCCGAAGTTCGCGGTCCTGGACGAGACGGACTCCGGGCTGGACATAGATGCGCTCAGGATAGTGGCCGAGGGGATCAACAAGGTGTCCGGTCCGCAGACAGGCTCCATCCTCATAACCCACTATCAGAGGATACTGAAGTACGTGAAGCCCCAGTTCGTCCACGTGATGTTCCAAGGGAAGGTGATCGAGTCGGGCGGGGAGGAACTCTCCAGGCTCCTGGAAGAGAGAGGCTACACCTGGATAACGGGATACAAGGAAGAGGAGCCGGTGGCTCCCCAGGCCGGGTAAACCCTTTTAGGGAGTAGATAACATATGTTATACAAGGTCTTTGTGATATGACTTCTAAAGTCGACATCGTCACCGACGACTACAAGCAGAAGTACGGCTTCAGCGACCCGGTCGAAGAGTACGCTGTAAAGGGCATCAAGGGGCTGAGCGAGCGGGTGGTGCAGGAGATCGTCAGGCTGCACGACGAGCCCGCGTGGATGGAGCAGATCAGGATGAACGCCCTGAAGCACTTCCTCGACCGGGAGCCCCCTTCATGGGCCCCAGAGCTCAAGGAGATCGACTACCAGAGCTTCTACTACTACGCCAACCCCACGAAGAAGGCCGCCCAGTCGTGGGATCAGCTCCCAGAGTACATCAGGAGGACCTACGACAAGCTCGGCATCACTGACGCTGAGAAGAAGTTCCTCGCGGGTGTGGGCGCGATCTACGAGAGCGAGTCGGTCTACCACAGCATCCAGGGGGAGCTGGCGAAGCAGGGGGTCGTCTTCACTGACACGGTCGCGGCCCTGAAGGAGTACCCGGACGTCATGAAGAAGTACTTCGGGACCGTGGTGCCGTTCCAGGACAACTACATCGCCGCCCTGCAGACGGCCGTCTGGAGCGCGGGCTCCTTCGTCTACGTCCCCGAGGGGGTGAAGGTCAGCATGCCGCTGCAGGCATACTTCAGAATCAATGAGAAGAACATGGGCCAGTTCGAAAGGACCCTCATCGTAGCAGAGCCCTACAGCGAGGTGATCTACATCGAGGGGTGCTCGGCCCCCGTGTACTCGTCGCAGTCCCTGCACTCGGCCATAGTCGAGATAGTCGCCAGGAAGGGGTCGCTGGTGAAGTACACCACCCTGCAGAACTGGTCCAGGGACGTCCTGAACCTCGTCACCAAGAGGGCCCATGCACACGAGGACGCCACGGTCTCCTGGGTTGACTTCAACGGGGGCGCAAAGCTGACCCGGAAGTACCCGTCGGTCTACCTGCTCGGGCCGAGGGCGAAGGCTGACATCATCTCGGTAGCCTACGCCGGGCCGGGCCAGGTCCAGGACACCGGGGCCAAGGCGATTCACTTGGCCAGGGACACTACGTCCAAGATAATCTCACGGTCAGTCTCCAAGGGGGGAGGCCACACAGCCTACCGTGGCCTGTTGCACATAGCCAAGGGGGCTAAGAACGTGAAGTCGACGGTCCGCTGCGACGCCCTCCTCGTCGACCCCATCAGCACCACCGCGACCTACCCCTACATGGAGATCCAGGAAGACGACGCCACGGTCACCCACGAGGCGAGCGTGGGGAAGGTGGGAGAGGAGCAACTGTTCTACCTGATGGCGAGGGGGATCTCTGAGGGGGACGCCCTGAGCATGGTCGTCAATGGGTTCATGGAGCCCTTCGCGAAGGAGCTCCCCATGACCTACGCGGTGGAGTTCAACCGCCTCATGTCGCTCGAAATGACGAACGCAGTGGGCTAGGATCGGCCGGGAGTCTCGTGGTATGTCTCAGGCGTCTCTGTCCTCCTTCGACGAAGACCACGTGAAGGAGATCTCGGCCTCATTCGGCGAGCCTTCATGGCTGACTGGCGCGAGGCTCGAGGCCTTCAGGCAGTTCAATTCGCTCCCTCCGGAGAAGAACCCCCTCTATACGAAGTACGCGAAGACGTTCGACCTCGCGCTGGACCGGTTCAAGCTCGCCCAGGACCGCACCAAAGTCGACTTCAGGAGCTTCTTCAGCGGTTACCTGACCGGGGGCGAGTCAGACATCCTGCTTCAGGGGAACGAGACCCAGGTCCATGCGGAGCTCAGCGAGGACCTCGCCTCGAAGGGGGTGAACCTGATGTCCTTCCACGACGCCCTCGGCCAGGCCGAGGGGGAGGTCAGGAAGCTGATCGAGGGGAGGCTCGTGAAGTCCGGGACCGACAAGTACGCCGCCTTCGTGAACGCTTTCTTCAACTGTGGCACCTTCGTCAGGGTGCCACGGGGCGTTGTCCTGAACAAGCCCATCCGCAAGATGCTGCTGCTCGACTCCCCTCGCACCTCTGTGATTGAGCAGACTTTCGTGATAGCCGAGGAGGAGGCGAGGCTGGTCTTCCTCGAGGAGCAGTATTCCAAGGGGACCCCCGCCCCTGCCTTCGTGGCATCCACCACCGAGGTCCTCGCGAAGCCAAACTCCCACGTCGACTTCTCGTCCATCCAGCTCCTCGACGACCAGACCGCGCACCTGTCGAACAGGGGGATCGGGATCTCCAACGACGCCAGGGCGACCATGAGCGCCCTTTCGCTGGGCGCTTCCTTTTCCAGGTCGAGGACCAACTTCTACCTCAACGGCCGGGGGTCCTTCGGCGAGGGGTTCGAGATCTTCTTCACTGACGGGAAGCAGCGCTACGACTACGAGACGAACCTTGTCCACAATTCCCCCGACTCCACGGGCTCCACCCAGGCCAGGGGGGTACTGAAGGGGGAGTCACAGACTATATTCAAGGGGATGATCAAGATAGTAAACGCTGCCAAGAACTCCCGGTCCTACCTGGCACACCACGCAATGATCCTCGAGAGGACCGCGAAGTCTGACGGCGTCCCCAGCCTTGAGATAGACAACAACGAGGTCAAGGCGACCCACTCGGCCTCGGTTGCCCAGATAGACGATGAGCAGCTCTTCTACCTGATGGCCCGCGGCCTTTCGCCGGACGAAGCCAAGAAGATGGTGGTCCTCGGCTTCTTCGAGCCCGTCCTCTCAAGAGTCCCCATCGAGCAGACCAGGGAAGGGGCGAGGTTCATGATAGAGGGGAAGTGGCAGGGGGAGAAGCGTCGCCTCGTCGACAGGGAGGCCCTCCTCGCTGCGACCGGAGAGCTCACGCCCGAAGTGAAGGAGTCTGAAGACATCTTCGAGCGCCACTACAAGTACAGGTAGCTCCTTTGGGGGACTATCTGGCGGCCCTGAAGGCCGCTGACCTTTCCGAGGGCTCTATGTCCGCGGTGGACCTGAAGGGGGAACACATCCTCCTGTCCAGGATCGGGGGCGACGTCTACGCGGTCGCGGGAACCTGCACCCACGAGGAGGCGGACCTCAGCAAGGGATTTCTCCTGGAGGACCGCGTCGTCTGTCCGCTCCACCTGTCGCAGTTCGACCTCAGGACGGGTGAGGCAGTGAACCCCCCCGCAACGGTCCCGCTCAGGCGATACAACACGAGGGTAGAGGGGGAGACGATCTATGTCGAGGTTTAGGGAGTTCTTTTAAGCAGGGAATAGGATTTTGTCATGCTGGAGTCCTCATCAGAGATGCTCGAATCGGAGGCAATCGACGTGGAGAAGCTCAGGGCGGATTTCCCAATCCTGAGAAGGACCGTCCACGGGAAGAGGCTGGTCTACCTGGACAACGCGGCCACCACCCAGAAGCCGAAGGCGGTCATAGACTCGCTCGTCGACTTCTACTCCAGCCACAACTCCAACGTACACAGGTCCGTGCACGCCCTCGGGGAGGAAGCCACCGAGGCCTACGAGAGCTCGCGGAAGAAGGCCGCCGAATTCGTCGGGGCCCGGCCGCGTGACCTCGTCTTCGTGAGGGGGACCACCGAAGCGACCAACCTCGTGAGGTACGCCTGGGGCGAGAAGAGCGTGAAGAAGGGGGACGTCATTTTGACCACCACGATGGAGCATCACAGCAACATAGTGCCCTGGCAGCTGCTGGCCAGGCGCAACGGGGCTGTCGTGAAGTACGTGGGCCTCAACCCTGACGGGACCCTCGACCTCGGTAACTTCGAAGACCTCCTCAAAGAGGCTCCCCGCCTTGTCGCCTTCACCCACTGCTCCAACGTGCTGGGGACCATCAACGATGTGGCGAAGCTGTGCTCCAAGGCCAGGAGCGCGGGCGCCACGACGCTGGTCGACGGGGCCCAGGCGGTCCCGCACATGCCGGTGGACGTGAAGGCGGTCGGCTCGGACTTCTACGCTTACTCGGGGCACAAAATGCTCGGGCCCACAGGCATCGGTGCCCTCGTCGCCCGTGGGGGGCTCCTCGAGGAGATGGACCCCTTCCAAGCCGGTGGAGAGATGATACGGGAAGTCTACGACGACCACTCGACCTGGAACGACGTGCCCTACAAGTTCGAAGCGGGGACGGTGAACATAGCGGACGCCGTCGGCCTCGGCGCCGCGGTCAGGTACCTCGAATCGATCGGGATGGAGAGGGTGAGGGGCCATGAGATTAAGCTCCTTGACTACGCCATCAAGGAGCTCACCGCCGTCAAAGGGTTCACGCTCTACGGGCCAGAGGACACCAGCGTCCGGGCGGGGGTTGTCTCCTTCAACTACGCCGACGTCCATCCACACGACCTGGCGACCATCCTCGACGAGGAGGGCGTCGCCATCAGATCAGGGCACCACTGCGCCCAGCCGCTGATGCGTTGGCTGGACGTCCCAGCCACGAGCAGGGCCAGCTTCCACGTCTACAACTCCTACGATGATATCGACGCGCTTAAGAGGGCGATTCAAAGGGCGGGGGAGATCTTCAAGGTTTGAGCAGCGCGGACATCTACAGGGAGCTGATTCTCGACTACTACAGGAACCCGCGGAACTTCGGCAAGCTCGAGAAGTTCGACATCGACGCCCACGACACCAACCCCCTCTGCGGGGACGAGATCGAGATGCAGATCATGGTAGGGGGGGACAAGATACAGGAGATCAAGTTCACCGGCAAGGGGTGCGCCATAAGCCAGGCGTCGGCTTCCATGCTCACCGAGCTGGCGAAAGGCAAGCCCCTGGAGTGGGTCAAGCAAGCGTCCAAAGAGGACGTCTTCAAGATGCTCGGGAACCCTGACCTGGGGCCTTCGAGGGTGAAGTGCGCACTTCTTGGATTCAAGGTGCTGAAGACCGGGGTGTATGGCTACATGGGCGCCCACTACGACGAGGCTGACGGCTCTGACCGCACGGGCTGAATCTCAGTCGGAATGCTTTTAGGTCGAACTCGGTCCGCCCCTACCCAGGGTCGATTGTGTCCAAGCTTGACTGGAAGGTTCTGTTCCCCTACGAGCTTGTGGAGCCTAACTGGAGGTTCTACTCGTTCATCGCGATACTCGCGGTCGGCTTCTGGGCCCTCATGGCCTTCCCCGTCGCCCAGTTCGCGGGGTACATCGATCCATTCTACAGTCCGACAGTCCTCATAGTTCCTCTGCCTGGGGCCTTCCGTCTGACCTGCTACGCCTACCGCAAGGACTACCACAGGCACCTGTTCAAACACCCGCTCGGTTGCGCGAACCCGGACAGGGGGGATTCGGCTAAGCGGCGCTACACAGGAGAAAGGAGCGCGGTGTTCCAGCTGGAGAACCTGCATCGGTACTTCCTCTATGCCGGCATCGCGATCCTCCCATTCTTCTACTACGACTTCTTCCACTCGCTGGTATACTCGGGTCCCTTTATCCTCAGGATAGGCAGCCTGGTCCTGCTCGCCAACGCGCTCCTCCTCACCGCCTGGACCCTGTCCTGCCATGCCTTCCGTCACGTCATCGGGGGGAATGTAGACTGCTACAGCTGCGTGGCGGCCGGCGGGGTAAGGAAGCAGGTCTACGACAGGCAGAGCTGGCTGAACGCCCACCACGAGGCCCTCGCCTGGGTGAGCCTTCTCGCCATCATCTTCACCGACCTATACATCCGGGCCATCGCCGCCGGGATACCCATGGACTTCACGCTCCTGAGGTTCTGAGAATGATTGGAAGCAAGCAAATGATGCCCAAGAGGCTCCGATATCCCCTCTTCCTGGCCGGGCTGGCGATCCTCGTGCTCGGGAGCCTGTTTGAAAACGCGGAGAAAGCCTCCGTTTCCACCTACGAAGCGACGGCCATAGTGGGGTTCGCGCTGTTGGTAGCGTCCGTAGTGATGAAATAACGCCCGTGGGGGACTAAATCAGGTTGCGGGGGTGGATTCAGACCCCCAGGGAGGGGATGTCCAACATGATGCTAGGGGGTGCCTTCTCGACAGGCTGATGGATGGGGGCCAGCCGAAGAGCCGCCGGGACGCGTTGCGTCGGGAACGACGACCGGCCGCCAGTAAGGCGGCCCAGAGCCCGTAGCTCAGGCGCTTCTTGCTTTGGGTGACGAGTTGGTCCCGCGGAGGCGCCTGTACACCCAGAGTATGGGGTCGTAGTGCGTGTCCACCACCCTCTCCTTCTCGGGGATGATCGCGTCGTCTGTGATCACGATGTGCTCCGGGCAGACCTCCTGGCAGCACTTCGTGATGTTGCAGTACCCTAGCCCGCCCACGTCCTTCATGAACTTGGACCTGTTCAGCCCGTCCATGGGGTGCATATCGAGGGACGCAGCCTTCACGACCCACCTCGGCCCGATATAGTTGGCCTCATGCTCCCTGACCACGTGGCAGACGTCCTGGCAGAGGAAGCACTCGATGCAGCTCCTGAACTCCCTCGACCTCGACACATCCTGCTGGTAGAACCTCCACTCCCTGCTGTCGGTCGCCACCTTCGGAGTGAACGCTGGGATCATCGCCGCCACCTTCCAGTTCTCCGTAACATCAGTCACCAGATCCCTGAGCCTGGGGAATGCCTTCATCGGCTCCACGGTGATCTCGCCTTCGATGCTGTCGACCGGGGTCTTGCACATCAGCCTCGGCCTCCCATTGATCTCAGCCGAGCAGGAGCCGCACCTCCCCGCCTTGCAGTTCCATCTAGCTGAGAGGGACGGGTCAGTGTGGGCCTGGATGTAATGTATCGCGTTAAGCACGACCATCCCCTTCTGCCTGGGCACCTCGAACGAGTCGTATCTCGTGGTCGCGGCGTCTTCCCCCACCCCGCGGAGGATCCTGAGCTTCACGGTAGGTTGCTCTGCGGCCGGCACCCGTTCGCTCGGCACTTTCACTCCTCCTTGATCAGAGCCTGCAGGTTCGGTGGCATCTTCGGGACGGGGACGATTTCATGCTCCATCTTTCCGCCTCTCTCCACGGTTATTATGTTTACGAGCCCCTTGTCGTCTTTCCCGGGGTAGTCCGACCGGGTGTGCGCGCCCCTGCTCTCCTTCCTTTCGAGGGCTGATCTTATCACCACCTCGCAGTCGAGGATCATGTCCCGCACCTGCAGCGAGTCGAGCCAGGACTGGTTGTACGCCCTATCCCCGACGGCCATGACCTTCGACGCCTCCTCTCTTATCCGACCCAGCTCCTCCAGCCCTGCCTTCAGGTCCTTCTCGTTCCTGACTATCCCCACGTGGGCCCACATGTTCTTGGCGATTTCTTCCTTCAGGTGGAAGGGGTTGGCCCCGTCCTTGACTGCGAAGGGGGAGAGGACCCGGGTGATCTCCTGGTCGAGCTCACGTTTGCCGTACTCCGGCAGCCCGACCCCGGCAGCCTCCGCCGCCGCTGCCTCCCCTGCCCTCCTCCCGAACACCAAGATGTCCGAAAGGGAGTTCCCTCCTAGCCTGTTGGCCCCATGCAGTCCAGACGCGACCTCCCCTGCGGCATAGATCCCATTCACCGAAGTCCGGCAGGACTCCGGGTCCACCTTCACCCCTCCCATCTGATAGTGCACCGTCGGGGCCACCTCCATCTTCTGCTTAGTGATGTCCACGCCGGCGAACTCGAGGAACTGGTAGTACATGCTCGGGAGCCTCTGCTTGATGTAATCTGCACCCTTGTGAGAGATGTCGAGGTACACCGCCCCGTTCTTCGTCCCCCTGCCCGCTGTAATCTCCGAGTAGATCGCCCTCGCGACCACATCCCTGGCGGAGAGCTCCATCCTCTTGGCGTCGTACTTAGACATGAACCGCTCCCCGAGGGCGTTGGTCAGTATCCCCCCGTCCCCTCTCACCCCCTCGGTCACCAGCAATCCCCTGACCCCAGCGGGATAGATCATCCCTGTAGGGTGGAACTGGATCATCTCCATGTCCGCGAGCTCTGCCCCAGCCTTGTACGCCAGGGCGATCCCGTCCCCGGTGCTCTCGTACGAATTGGAGGTGACCTCGTATATCCTGCCGAACCCCCCTGTCGCGAGTATGACTGCCTTGAACCTGAAAAGGATCAGCTTCCCACTCTTGATGTCTATGCCCAGGGCCGCCGAGGCTCGACCGCCCTTCCCGTCTTTGAGGATCCCTGTGATGGCCACTTCGTCCATGAATGGGATGCCCCTCTTGACCACCTGATCCTCGAGGGTCCTGATGAGCTCGAGTCCCGTCCTGTCCCCGATGTGGCAAAGCCTCCTGTAGGTGTGGGCCCCGAAGGCCCTCTGGCTGATCTTCCCTTCTTTCGTCCTGTCGAAGAGGGCGCCGTACTGCTCCAGCTCGTACACTCTGTCTATGGCCTCCTTCGCGAATATCTCTGCCATGTGCCAGTTCCCGATGTGCTGCCCTTCGACTATGGTGTCCGAGAAGTGCACTTCCCAGCTGTCCTCCGGGTCGACGTCCCCCAGGGCGGCGGCGATCCCTCCTTCCGCCATGACTGTGTGCGCCTTTCCCAAGAGGGTCTTGCAGACGATGAGCGTCTTCGCCCCCTTGTCGAAGGCGCCGATGGCGGCTCTCATGCCGGCACCCCCCGCCCCGATCACAAGGACATCGCAGACCCTCTCGTCGAAGGTCCTCTCGGAAGGGTCGACGCGAGCCGTAGTAGCCTTTGTTGTCCACATATCGGAAACCAGACGCGAGTCGCAACCCCTCCCATGCCAATTATAAGTGTGCCGCGATTTGTTTGGACCTGTCCGGGTCTCCGGGCCGGTTTTCGGCCGTGGCCGGGGGGGCGGACGGCCGGGAAAGTCCCTGGCGTTTCACAAAGCTTTTAACGCCACCGCCGGCGCGCGGTAGGCTACGAGAGGGATAAAGTGCCTCACCATGGTTACAGTTTCCAGGGTTTCGACCCAGCGGTACACGTCAGGGCAAGCGGGAGAGAAGTAAACATCTCGCCAAAGGCCGCCCGGGAGGTAGCCGTGACGATCAAAGGGATGTCGCTCACAAAGGCCATAGGCCTGCTCGAGCAGGTCGAGAGCAAAGAAATGCCGGTGGCATTCAGGCGCCACAAGCTGAAGGTCGGCCACAGGAGCGAACTTCAAGGGTTCCCGACAGGGTCCTACCCGGTCAGGACCGCGAAGGCATACCTCGGGGTCCTCCATAACCTCCAGGGGAACATCGAGTTCAAGGGGCTCGACCCTGAGAGGGTCAAGATAATCCACGCCGCTGGCTACGCAGGGAGGACAGTGAAAGACTACTACCCGCGCGCCTTCGGCAGAAGCTCCCCCAATTTCCATCAGCTGGTCCACATCGAGGTCGTAGGCAAGGAAGTGTAGTGATGTCGGTCCAGCAGCGAACCGCAGCGAAGTCAATCCTGATGTCGAGCATGTCGTACTCTGACCTGGACGAGTTCTTCGAGAAGGAGCTTCGCGACGCAGGGTACGGAGGGCTGGAGATCCAAAAGTCCCCGGTCGGGACGACTCTCAAGGTCTACGTGGCCCGGCCTGGGCTCGCCATCGGGAGGCGCGGGACAGGCATCAAGGACCTGACCGACAAGGTAGTTGCGAGGTTCGGGCTCCCTAACGCGCAGA
The DNA here is from genome assembly GCA_021827865.1 of archaeon. GTDB lineage: Archaea > Thermoproteota > Nitrososphaeria > Nitrososphaerales > Gagatemarchaeaceae > UBA183. The sequence continues at coordinate 405,188 of JAKAUC010000013.1, read as the reverse complement.
TAGCCGTGACCGAGGTGGAGAGCCCCGAGCTCAACGCGAGGATCATGGCCGCGAGGATAGCTCAGATCGTGTCTCGGGGGACCGCCTTCCGCAGGGCTGCCCAGTGGACTGTCAACAACATAATGAACGCCGGCGCCGCGGGCGTCGAGATCTCCGTCGCGGGGAAGCTACGCAGCGACAGGTCTCATGGAGAGAAGTACAGGGCGGGCGTCGTCCCCAAGAGCGGCGACACCGCCGACAGGTCTGTGGACCAGGCCACCACCGACGTCCTGATGAAGCTCGGCCTGTATGGAATCAAGGTGAAGATAGCGCTCAAGGACGCTCTTCCGCCTGACTTCCAGCTGAAAGAAGACATCAAAGAGGAGAGCAAAGGAGAGAACATAGGAGATGCCACAACTCAAACCGAAGGAGCTGCGGAATCAGGGAACTGACAAGCTTCGGCAGACGCTCTTCGACCTCAGGTCGGAGCTCTCCAAGCTGTCAGGCGAAGCCCAGCGAGGCATAGTCAAGAAGGACGTGGGGAACATCAGGCGGATAAGGAAGGACATCGCCAGGGTGATCACAGTCATGCATGAAAAGGGGGTAGTCGTGTGAACCTCATCGGAGGGACGCTGACCGTGCTGTCGTCCTCCGACCCATCCAAGGTCGGAAGGTCCGGGAAGGTCCTCCTGGAGACTGCAAACACCCTCGTCATCCAGTCCGGTCTGCGCTCCATCGCCGTGGAAAAGAAGGGGGCGTCGTTCCTTCTGGGGACTGGAGCCACGGTGTCGGGAGCCGACATCGCCGGGAGGCTCCAGGACAGGCTGGGGAGGGCTCTCCGTTGAGCGCCGCAGGCCTCGAGGTGGCGGCCCCCAAGAAGAAGTGCCAGGACGACCGGTGTCCCTTCCACGGCCACGTCAAGGTCAGGGGGAGGCTGCTCTCAGGCAAGGCCGTCTCCACAGCTGGGAAGAGCTTCGCCGTGGTCGAAATGGAGTACCTCCACATGGTGCCGAAGTACAACAGAGGAGAGAGGCGCAGGAGCAGGGTCAGCGCCCACGTCCCCCCTTGCATCGAAGTGCGGGACGGCGACGCCGTGACCCTCGGCGAATGCAGGCCGCTCTCGAAGACAATCGCGTTCGTCGTGGTCGAATCTAGGAGGAGAGCGTAGTGTCAACGAAGTCGCGTGCGGTCTCGGCCAAGGGGGTCGAGGAGTTCAAAAACTACATCACGAGGGCCATCCCGCTGTATGCGGTCATCACCTGCGCCGACAACACTGGAGCCAAGACCCTCCGCGTGGTCCAGGTCACAAAGGCGAAGGGGAGGCTCAGCAGGGTCCCCGCCGCCTCGGTGGGGGACTCGGTGGTCTGCGTGGTGAAGAAGGGGCCCCCAGAACTGAAGAAGACCGTCTTTGGGGCTGTGATAGTGAGGCAGAAGTACCCAGTCAGGAGGGTGAGCGGCCAGAGGGTCGTCTTCGAGGACAACGCCGCAGTGATAATCACCCCGGAGGGGGACCTGAAGGGGACCGACATCAAGGGTCCAGTCGCCAGTGAGGCCGCAGAAAAGTGGCCTAGAATCGCGAACCTCGCGTCGATCATAGTATAGGTGGTTTGGATGAAGTTCGGGTCTCAGCTGTCCGCAGAGCTCAGGGGGAAGCATGGGAAGCGCAGCGTAAGGCCTAGGGTGGGCGATTCGGTGAAGATAGTCAGGGGAGAGTTCAAGGGGATCGAAGGGAAGATCACCAGGGTGGACTCTTTCTCCGGCGTGGTGAACGTCGAAGGGGTAACCCACGAGAAGCTCAAGGGGGGGACCGCCCCGGTCCCGATACACTCTTCCAACGTCGTCGTGACCGCTCTGACGCTCGAAGATAAGCAGAGGAAGCACAAGCTGGAGGTGGCTGCGTAGTGGGCAAGAAGGGAGGAATGAACAAGATGAAGCGCCTGGCCGCCCCGAGGACCTGGGACATCTCCCGCAAGTCCGACAGGTTCGTCTTCAAGCCCCTCCCGGGGCCGCATTCGATATCCTCGTCCTATCCGCTGGGAGTCGTGATACGCGACCTGGCGTCCATGGCCACCCTCTCCCGCGAGCTAAAGTACATGATGAAGAACGGCAAGGTGATGGTCGATGGACGGGAGAGGCGCACCTCGCGCTTCCCCGTGGGGCTCTTCAACGTGGTCAGCGTCCCGGCAGAGGGGGTGGACTACCGGCTGGTCCCCACCCGCAAGGGCCTCAGGCTCGCCAAGGTCCCCTCCGACGAGGCGACTAAGAAGCTCTGCAGCATCAACACCAAGACGAAGATCAGGGGGGGTCACATCCAGTACGGCCTTCATGACGGCAGGTCTGTGCTGGACGACGGCCTGAAGCTCTCCCCCGGGGACGCGGTCCTGCTCGAGGTCCCCTCCCAGAAGGTGCTGGGCAACGTCAAGCTGGCGAAGGGCTCCCTCGGCCTCGTCTTGAGCGGAGACAGGGCGGGGCAGCTCGGGAAGATAGCCGAGGTCAAGAAGGGGACCATCTCGCGCGAGAAGATGGTGAAGCTCACCCTCCCAAGCGGCGAGGCCGAAGTGCCCTCCCGCCTGGTTTTCCCAGTGGGTACGTCCTCGCCCATGATAACGGTCGGAGTGGGCACCCCATGAGCCAGTCGGTCGTCCAGGCGCACCCCATGCGCGGAATCAAGGTAGGCAAGGTCGTCGTCAACATAGGCCTCGGCAAGTCGGGGGAGGCCATAGAAAGAGGGAAGAAGGTCCTGGAGCAGGTCACCGGACAGGCCCCCACTCAGACCCGCGCCAGGGACTCGGTGAGGGACTTTGGCATCCACAAGGGGGAGCCTATCGGCGTGGTGGTCACAGTGAGGGGGGAGGAGACGAAACCCCTGATCACGAAGCTGCTCGCGGCCAGAGAGAAGAAGCTCCAGGGGTCGTCCTTCGACCCGAGGGGCTCGGTCTCGTTCGGAATCAAGGAGCACATCGAGATACCGGGGATCAGATACGACCCTGCTATCGGGATTCTTGGGATGAACGTGTCAGTCCTCCTCGAGAGACCGGGGTACAGCGTCTCGCGGCGCAACCGCAGAACCTCTCGGGTGGGGAAGGGGCAGCGGGTCTCCAGGGAGGAAGCGATGCAGTACTTCAAGGACAACTTCGGAGCAAACATTCAATGAAAGAGCGACATCCAAAAGAAAGGAAGTACGGCAAGTCGACTCACTACTGCAAGAGGTGCGGTCAGTACGGGGCGGTGATCAGGTCCTATGACCTGGTTCTGTGCAGGCAGTGCTTCAGAGAGGTCGCCGAGAAGCTAGGCTTCAGGAAGTACGATTAGGGGAGAGAAGATGCCAGCAACCAACATCCTAGCAAACCTCTTCGCCAGCCTGCAGAACGCGGAGATGAGGAACAAGAAGGAGTGCGTGGTGATCCCTGCCTCCGGACTTGCCAGCGAGGTCCTCCGGGTGCTCCAGAAGCGCAGGTACATCGGGGAGTTCGAGTTCATCGACGACGGCGTCGGCGGCAAGCTGAGGGTCCAGCTGCTTGGAAGGATCAACAAGTGCGGCGTCATCTCTCCCAGGTTCCCAGTCAGGTCTCTGAAGCTCGTCGACTGGGAGCACAGGTACCTTCCGGCTGTAGGTGTCGGGACCCTCATCGTCTCCACCTCGCAGGGTGTCATGTCCCACGTCGAAGCCCAGGAGAAGAAGATAGGCGGGAGGTTGATTGGCTTTGTCTTCTAGGACGGGATTTGAAGTGACAAGGTCCTCTGTGCGCATGGACTCAGCCGGGGCGGAGTTACTGGAAGTGCGGCTTGAAGCTCGAGGGACGATGAGGAGAGGAAGGGAGGGGCAACCATATGTCTACTGAGACCGTCCAGGGGACGACCATCGCCATCCCCGAGGGCGTGTCGGTCAGGCTCGAGGGAAGGACCCTCTCCATCAAGGGGAAGCTCGGGGAGGCCAAGAAACACTTCGACAAGGTCAACATAAACCTCGCAGTCCAAGGGAACAAGGTGACGCTCTCCCCGTTCTCAGCCAAGAAGAAGGACAACGTGATAATCAACACGGTGGCGAGCATAGTGAACAACATGGTCACCGGGGTGACCAAGGGGTTCACCTACAGGCTGAAGGTAGTCTACGCCCACTTCCCCATCACCGTGAAGGTGAAGGGGGACCAGGTGCTGGTCGAAAACTTCGTGGGGGAGCGCTCCCCGCGGGTCTCTCAGATAGTGGGGAGCTGCAAGGTCTCCGTGGAAGGGGACGACGTGGTAGTGAAGGGCGTCTCCCTCGAGGATGTCGGCCAGACCGCGGCCAACGTGGAGCTAGCCACCAAGATCAGGAGGAAGGACCAGAGGGTCTTCCTCGACGGCGTATACATATACCATAAGGAGGAGGGCCCGTAAAACCCATGTCGAAGGCAAAGCAGACCGAAGAGAACAGGCTGAAGAGCCTGGTGGCCAAGAGGAAGGAGGTCTCAGATACGAGGCCCGCCTTCGTGAGGCAGGAGAGCTGGCGCTACGTCAGGATACATCCCGAGTGGAGGAAGCCCAAGGGGATCGACAGCAAGATGAGGCGCCAGGACAAGGGATGGCCCCCCCTCGTCAGGGTCGGCTACAGGGGCCCCGTCGGGGCCAGGGGCCTGCACCCGAGCGGCCACTACGAGGTCATCGTCTACAGGCCGGCGGACCTGGCTCCTCTGGTGCCTGGGCGGGACGTGGCGCGGATAGGCGGCACGGTGGGCGCGAAGAAGAGAGCGGCGATCATAGAGAGGGCCACCGAGCTGGGAATACGGGTCGTGAATCCGACAGGGTTGAGGATAATTGAATCTAAAGAGTAAGCGTCGGCTCGCGGCATCGGTCCTAGGGGTGGGGTTGGACCGGGTCATATTCAACGACGAGTACAACGACCTGATCCAGGACGCCATCACGAGGAGCACCATCCGAGGGCTGGTCGGGTTCGGGGCGATCACCGTCGCCCCCGAGAAGGGCGTGTCCAGAGGCAGGTTCAGGACAAGGTCGAAGAAGCTCAAGCGCGGGCGAGGCGCCGGCTCCATCGAGGGCCGAGCCACCGCCAGGAACCCTAGGAAGGACCAGTGGATATCGAAGGTCCGCGCCCTGAGGTGGCGCCTCAAGGTCGCGAAGGAGAGGAAGGAGATCAGCGCCGGCGCCTACAAGAAGCTCTACAAGCAGGTGAAGGGCGGGCAGGTCAGGGGCGTGAAGCACCTCCTCGATCTGATGAAGGAGGCGAAGAAGTGATGGTGGGCCACGTACAGATCCTCAGAAGGAGGCGTCAGGGGGTCACGGACTACAGGGCCAGGAAGCGGGCGATAACCTCGCAGAGGCCCCTTCTGGTGGTAAGGATTTCAAACAAGAACGTCAGCACTCAGTTCGTAAAGCCGACCGTGAAGGGGGACGTGGTCCTGTCGTCTTCTCACTCCAAGGAGCTGTTGAAGCTGGGCTGGCACGGCTCGGCGAAGTCGACCCCCGCCTGCTATCTTCTGGGGAGGCTGGCAGGGAAGAAGGCCATCGCAGCGGGGGTGAATGAGGCCGTGGTCTACAACGGAGTGGTCCCGTTCATCAGGGGGTCGAGGATAGCGGCCCTGCTGAAGGGAGTCGTCGACTCCGGGCTGGCGGTCCCGGTGGGTGAAGAGGCCTTCCCGGACGAGGGCAGGCTCTCAGGCAAGGCCATCGCGGAGTATGCCGCGAAGCTCGCCGCCGAGGACAAGGACGCCTACCACAGGGCGTTCTCAGGGGTGCTGAAGTCCGGCTTCAAGCCTGAGAACTACACGCAGGAGTTCGAAAAGGTCAAGGCCTTGATTGTGGGGGCGGGCAAGTAATGGTCTACCCGAGGCGCGACCGCCAGGAAGAGGAGCAGGTCTGGGTCCCCCGGACAAAGCTCGGGATGCTCGTCAACGAGGGCAAGATCACCACCCTGGACGAGATATTCAAGAGCGGCCAGCGGGTCCGCGAAGCGGAGATAGTGAAGAAGCTCCTCCCTGACCTGAGGAACGAGGTCGTCGGGGTGAGCGTGGTACAGAAGCAGACCGACGCCGGGGAGCTCACCAGATTCCTGGCCGTGGTCGCGGTCGGAAACGGCGCCGGTTGGTTCGGGGTTGGCAAGGGCAAGGCCATGCAGACGAGGGAAGCCATCGAGAAGGCCACCACGGCCGCCCTGCTCAACATCATCCCTGTCAAGCTCGGCTGCGGCTCCTGGGAGTGCAGGGACGGGAGGCCGCATTCGGTCCCCTACAGGATCAGGGGGAAGGCGGGGAGCGTCACGGTAGAGATAATGCCTGCCCCGAGGGCGCTGGGGCTGGTCGCCGGGCCCGCGCTTAAGAGCCTCCTTCAGCTGGCAGGGGTCAAGGACGCCTGGGTCAGGACCTTCGGCTCCACAAACACCATGTCTTCCCTCGCCAACGCCGCCTATGACGCATTCAGGGAGTCGCACGGTCTCAACGTATAGGTGAATTGAAGATGGGTCTAATCTTGGTCGTCAACCTTCACGGGCAGATCAACAGCTCCGCCCCCGTCAGGAAGGCCCTGACCGAGCTCTGGGTGGCGAAGAAGTTCTCGGCCTCGGTGGTCCCCGACGACCCCGCGACAGTGGGGATGCTTCGGCTCTGCAAGGACTACGTAGCCTGGGCCCCCCTCCAGGCGGGCCTTCTGGCGGACCTGCTCTCTAAGAGAGGCATGGCTAGCACTGTGAAGCCCCTGGACCAGGCCGCCCTGAAGCGGATGGGGTTCAAGGACCACAAGGGGCTCGCTTCCAAGATGCTAGAAGGCGACGAGAGGCTCTCCTCTGTCTCCGGGGTCCTCCCCTACTTCAGGCTGGCCCCCCCGAGGGGCGGCTTCAAGCGCTCTCTGCGTAGGCAGTTCACTGAAAGGGGAGAGCTTGGGAGCAACCCGAAGCTGGAGGACATCGTGAGGAGGATGATCTGACTTGCCGACGAGGGCTCGGAAGGGGAGGAGGTACAGGGGGATGAGGACCCACGGCTACGGCCAGATAGGCCAGCACCGCCACTCCGGGAGCAGGGGGGGGCACGGCAACGCCGGCCTTCACAAGCACAAGTGGAGCTGGCTCGTCATCAACGACCCCGACCACTTCGGCAGGGATCCGTTCAGGCCGCCAGGATATTACGTGCGGCCCTCCACGTGGGTGAACGTCGGCCAGCTTGACGACCTCGCGAAGGGTGAGAAGTCCTTGGACCTTACCGCGCTGGGCGTCGAGAAGCTCCTGGGCTCCGGAGGCGTAGCCGGGGCGTACGAGGTGAAGGTCGCGGCTTTCACCAAGAAGGCTCAGGCTAAAATAGAGGCCGCGGGCGGAAAGATTCTGGCTAAGGAGTAACCCCCGTCCAAATGGCTTCGCTGAGAGACTTCATCAAGAGCGTAGGCACGGTTCTCCCAGAGATACCTAAGCCTGAGAGGAAGCCGTCGCTCAACGAGCGCTTCATCTGGACCGGGATCGCGCTCATCGCTTACCTTGTCATGGCCACTACCCCGCTGTTCGGGATAACGGGGACGGCGGCCCAGAGCAACCCCAGCACCTTCCTCAGGGTCGTCTTCGCATCAGCCCAGGGGACGCTCATGCAGCTCGGCATAGGCCCCATCGTCACCTCCGGGCTCATCCTGCAGCTCCTCGTCGGCAGCGACATAATCAAGCTCGACATGAGCGACTCATCAGACAGGGCCATCTTCGGATCGGCCACCAAGCTCCTCACGCTCATCGTGATCGTCGGAGAGTCCATGGCCTACATCTACGGCGGGGCTCTCGGCGCCCTGACCGCCGACCAGGCCATCGTGATCTTCATACAGCTGGTCATAGCCAGCATCCTCGTCCTGCTGCTGGACGAGATGATCCAGAAAGGGTGGGGCATCGGGAGCGGGGTCAGCCTGTTCATCCTGGCCGGGGTGGCCCAGCAGGTGATGTGGTACACCTTCTCCCCCATCCCCTTCCAGGTCGCCGCGGGGGTCACCCAGATATTCGGCTTCATCCCGGGCGCTATCAGCCAGTTCTTCGCCGGAGACATAGGCTCCATCCTGATCAGGCAGAACTTCTACCCGAGCGTGATGACGTTCTCGCTGACCGTGGTGATGATACTCGTGCTGATCTACATCGAGGGGATCAGGGTCGAGCTCCCCATCACATCGATAAAGTACAGGGGGTTCCAGGGAGTGTACCCGATCAAGCTCCTCTACGTATCAAACATACCTGTGATCCTCGTGTCTGCGCTGGGGGCGAACATCACCTTCTTCGCCGAACTCCTCCAACGGTACAACGCGAGCAACCCTCCATGGTGGTTCCACTACCTCGCCGTCTTCCCCACGAGCAACTCCACCTCCGCTTTCAACGCCCAGCCCATTGGGGGCATCGTCTACTACCTCACCGCCCCGGTGAGCTTCGGGCAGACCATCAGCGACCCCATCCACACCGTCGTGTTCCTCCTGTTCCTGGTCGGGATGTCGGTGGTCTTCGCCAGGCTCTGGGTGGAGATAGGGGGGCTCAACTCCAGGGCGGTGGCGAAGAACCTGATGGACGCCGACGTCCAGGTCCCAGGCTTCAGGCGGTCCGGCCTCTCAATCGAGCAGATGCTCAACAGGTACATCCCGACCCTGACCATCATAGGTGGGATTCTCATAGGGCTCATCGCCGGCGTGGCCGACGTGGTCGGGGTGTTCGGGACGGGCATAGGCATGCTCCTGATGGTGGACATCATCCTTCAGTACTACCAGATGCTGCTGAAGGAGCAGGTGGAGGAAGTGTCCCCGGCCCTGGCAGGACTCATCGGAGCTAGCTAGCCGTGGGCCTGCGCGCTGTGATAGTGGGAATCCCGGGGGTGGGGAAGACCACCGTGCTGGAGAAGGTCGTGGGGAGCTACCGAGGGGCGAGGCTGGCGAACTTCGGCACCATCATGCTGGAGGTCGGCAGGGCTGAGAAGCTGGTCGAATTCAGGGACGAGCTGCGGAAGCTCCCGCTGGACAAGCAGAGGCGCCTTCAGAAGGCCGCCGCCGGCAAGATCTCCCTGATGAGGGACAAGCTAGTGGTGGTTGACACCCACCTGTTCATCAGGACCCACGACGGGTTCTGGCCCGGCCTCCCCTTCGAAGTGTTGCGGGCGCTGAAGCCGACCCACCTCATACTCCTGGAGGCGTCGCCCAACGAGATAGCGAAGCGCAGGGCCTCAGACACCACGAGGTACAGGGACCCTGCCACCGAGGACTCGCTCAAGGAAGAGCTGGCGCTCGCGAGGAGCTTCATCACCGCCTGCTCGACGGTCACCGGAGCCCCCATCACCATAGTCAGGAACGGCGAAGGGATGCAGGCCGAGGTCGCCCAGGGCATTTCCCGGATGCTGGAGAAGGCTTCTGCATGATGTCCGGGCAGAAGAGGAAGACCCAGGGGGGTCCGTCCCTGGGGAGCTCGAGGCTCATCACCTACGCCCTGGTGGGCCTGATGGTGGTCCTGGTGGGCTACTATGTCGTCCTCCCGGCCGTCGCACCCAAGCCGGCGACCACCGTGACGACTAGCGCCAGCTCCGGGAAGGTGTCGTTCAATACATCCTCCGACATCCCAGGGGCGTCAATCCTGGTGACAGCAAGCAACCTGGCCCCGCACCAGAACCTGACAGCCACCTTCGGGTCGGCTACCCTGCAGCTCGTCAACTCCACCACCGGCGCGACCTATTGCAGGACCAACGACAAGGGCGCCGTCTCCGGGTGCATGTTCTGGGTCCCCAAGGCGTCGTCTGGGTCCTACCATGTCACCCTGACGGCCAGCAACACCAGCGCCATAGCCAACTTCACCGTTCCCCGGTACCTTCCTCCGGTGTCCACAATCCTGGTCACCACGACCTCCGTAGTGCTGGGGCTGATCACCCAGATCGTGACCAAGAGGGTCGTAGACCTGAACGCGGAGCGGAGGATGAGGGCCGAGGTCAATGCGTTCCAGAAGGAGAAGCGCGAGGCGACCCTCGCCAAGGACAAGGAGAAGCTGGACAAGCTAAAGAAGAGAGAGCTCGCGGTCCAACAGGAGCAGCTGAGGGTCCAGAGGGCCAGGCTCAAGGTGACCGCCGTCACCTTCGTCCCGCTGCTGGTGGTCTACTACCTTATGGCCAGCTTCCTCGGAGGCTACGGGGTCATAGTCGCTTTCACGCCCATCCCGATACCGGTCATAGCGGCAGCGACTCAGACCGCCGGGGTGTACAACGTAAGCCTGGTGTGGTGGTACTTCCTGAGCTCCTTCGCATTCTCCACGATGCTCGGCCGCCTTCTGCACACAACCCCGTAGGGAGCACCATTGAAGGCGATCATAATCTCCGGGATGCCAGCGGTGGGGAAGACTTCGGTGTCCCACCAGGTCGCCCGGTCCCTTGGGACCCCCATGGTGGGCGGCGGCGACGTCCTGAAGGAGATGGCGGTGGAGGAGGGGTACACCCCCGGAGGCGAAGACTGGTGGGACAAGGGGGACGGGATGAAGTTCCTCCAGGAGAGGAAGCGGTCCGCTGACTTCGACAAGGAGGTGGACGCCAGACTGCTCAAGAAGGCGAAGCAGGGGGACGTCGTCATCACCAGCTATCCCATCCCCTGGCTCACTAAGGACGGGATCAAGGTATGGCTATCGGGGACCGTGGAGAGCAGGGCGGTCAGGATGTCCAAGAGGGACGGGATCGGCGTGACGGAGTGCAAGGAGATCCTCTCGGTCAGGGACCGCGAGAACCACATGCTCTACAAGAAGATCTACGGGATAGAGTTCGGCGAGGACCTCAAGCCCTTCGACCTCGTCGTTGAGACCGATTCCATCGACGAGTCCAGGGTGGCCGAAATAGTGATACGCTACGTGAAGGGCCGAAGGGACTGACGTGCTATCCCAGAAGATGCTGGTCCTGGACGAGGAGGTCTCCAACCCGGAGCACGGGCATACGCCCGCCTCCAGGCCGGTCCAGTCCATGCTCGAGTACGGCCTCGTCCCACTCGACAAGCCCAGGGGGCCCACCAGCCACGAGGTGGTCGCCTGGACCCGGAAGCTCCTCGGCATGGAGAAGGCGGGGCACAGCGGTACCCTCGACCCCCCAGTCTCCGGGCTCCTCCCCATAGGGCTGGGCCAGTCCACCAGGGCACTCAGCCTGCTGCTGCTCTATCCGAAGGAGTATCGCGGGGTGATGAGGATCCACTCCTCAGTCCCCAAGAAGGAGATTGGAAGGGTGAAGGCCGAGTTCACCGGCGAGATCTTCCAGAGGCCCCCCCAGCGCTCTTCGGTGTCCAGGCAGACCAGGACGCGCACCATCTACGAGTTCGAGATCGAGGAGTCCGTGGGAAACCTCCACCTCTTCAGAGTCCTCTGCCAGTCGGGGACGTACATACGGAAGCTGATCTACGACATCGGGGAGGTCCTGGGCGTGGGGGCAACCATGGTCGAGCTCAGGCGCACCAAGGTAGGTCCCCTGACCGAGGAGAAGGGCTTCGTCACCCTTCACCAGCTCAACGACGCCATGTACCGACTGAAGGCCGGGGACGAGGGCCCGATCAGGAAACTGGTCCTTCCTGTGGAGGAGTCGCTGGGACCGATCGGCAGGATAGTTGTCCGTGACTCGGCGGTCGACGCCATCTGCCACGGGGCACGGCTCGGCATCCCGGGCGTCCTGTCGCTCTCTTCCGAGATCAAGAAGGACGACCCTGTCGCCGTAATGAGCGCCAAGGGGGAGATGGTCGCCATAGGGAAAGCTCTCCTCTCTGCCGAGGAGGTCCGGAAGCTGAAACGCGGGCTCGCCGCGTCCACGGACCGCGTGGTGATGAAGGCAGGCACCTACCCGCGAATGTGGAAGAGCCACGGAGGAAAGGCGGAGCCGAAGGCCGCCTCTCCGAGTTAGGTTTTAAGCGCCCCAATCCGGGCGTGGGAACGCCGGGATCGCCTAATCTGGTAGGGCGCAGGAACGCGATTGCGCAAGCCTGGAATGAAAATCCAGCCAGCCTGTTTCCTGAAAAGGAATTCAGGGTTCAAATCCCTGTCCCGGCGTATAGTCGATTAGCCTGGCGTAGCTCCGTGGTGCCATTCTGGAGCCGCTCCCTTGCGGCCAGGACTCCGAGATAGGGGTCGCGGACCTGATCTGGGCGGCAGCCGAAGCCCGGCGCCCGTCCCCAAAAACACTATAAACAGAGGAATGAAGCCGACGTCAAGTGAAGGCTTCCCGTCCCGACTTCGGCGTCGGCCTCACTTTCGACGACGTCCTCCTCGTCCCGAAGTTCTCCGACGTAAAGTCACGCAGGGACGCGGACACCAGCACCCGTTTCTCGAGGAGGATCCCACTGAGCGTCCCGGTAGTCAGCGCCAACATGGACACCGTGACCGAGTCCTCCATGGCCATAGCCCTCGCACGCCTGGGGGGCATCGGTGTGGTTCACCGGTTCCTCACCGTCGAAGAGCAGGTGTCCGAGGTGCTGAAGGTGAAGAGGTCGGAGGGGGTGGTGATAGAGGACCCCATCGTGTTGGGCCCGGACCGGAGCGTCCGGGAAGCCCAGGCGACCATCAGGGACAGGGACATCGGGGGGATAGTGATAGTCGACGGCTCGAGGAAGGTCCTCGGCCTCCTGACCAGGCGGGACATAACCCTGGAAGACGACCTGGACAGGAGAGTGAAGGAAGTGATGACCCCCAGGTCGAAGCTGATCACGGCGCGCAAGGGGGTGAGCATGGAGGAGGCGAAGAAGATCCTCCACGACAACAAGGTCGAGAAGCTTCCCCTGCTCGACGGCAAGGGGGCCCTGGCCGGGCTGATAACCTCGAGGGACATAATGAAGCGCAGGCAGTTCCCTTCTGCGACCAAGGACGCCAAGGGGCGCCTGAGGGTGGCGGCCGCCGTGGGGGTGAAGGGTGACCACATGGAGCGCGCGCGCAAGCTGCTCGACGCCGGTGCGGACGCCCTGGTGGTCGACATCGCCCACGGACATTCTGCCTACGCCATAGACACGCTGAAGGAGATAAAGCGGGAGCTGGGGGACGTGGAAGTGGTCGCGGGGAACGTCGCCACGAAGAAGGGCGCCCTGGACCTCGTCCGCGCCGGGGCCGACGCAGTCAAGGTTGGGGTCGGCTCGGGGAGCATCTGCGTGACGCGAGTGGTGACGGGCTCGGGGGTCCCCCAGCTCACCGCGATAATGGACTGCGCAGCCGGGGCGGCCGACAGCGGCGTCCCCATCATAGGGGACGGGGGGATAAGGAACCCGGGGGACGTCACGAAGGCGCTGGCCGCTGGTGCGTCCTCGGTCATGATAGGGAGCCTGTTCGCTGGCACCGAAGAGAGCCCTGGCCCCACAGTCCTCAGGGAAGGGGTCAGGTACAAGCTCACGAGGGGGATGGCCTCCCTGGCGGCGTCGGTCGACAGGCGGGTGAGGGAGACGGGCGGGTCCGGCCCGAGGGAGGACGAGTTGATAGAAGAGGTCATCGAAGAAGGCGTCCCCGAGGGCGTGGAGGGGCTCATCCCTTACAAGGGGAGGGTTGACGAAGTCGTGAAGCAGCTAGTCGGAGGGCTCAGGTCAGGCATGAGCTACTCGGGCGCCCACAGCCTCTCGGAGCTGAGGAAGAAGGCCGAGTTCATGAGGATCACCTCCGCCGGGTACAAGGAGAGCCTCCCGCACGACATCCGGATGGTGATGTGACGCGCCCAACCTATCCGTCGTAGGCCTCCAATGGGGAGACGAAGGCAAGGGGAAGATCGTCGACTATCTCGCCACAGGCTACGACGCCGTCGCCAGGTTCAACGGTGGGAGCAACGCCGGACACACCGTGGTCATCGGGGACAGGAAGCACACCTTCCATCTCGTCCCCTCGGGCGCCCTCAAGGGGAAGCAGCTGCTCATCGGCGCCGCAGTCGCCCTCGACCCAGTCGTGCTGGCCGAGGAGCTGGCGCTCCTCCCTGAGGACGCGAAGAGGAGGACCCTCGTCGACTCCCGTTGCACCCTGGTCACCCCCGTCGACAGGGAGTTGGACGCCAAGATCGAGGAAGTCAGAGGCGGAGCGGCGCTGGGCACCACGAAGCGGGGCATCGGCCCGTCCTATGCGCTGCGGGCGCTGCGGCTGAGCCCCAGGGCGGGGGACCTCCTCTCCGGCTTCGACTTTCGTCCTCTCGCCTCTTTCTACCGGGCGCTCTCCCTGGACCCGGCAGGACTGGCGGCGTGGGCGGCCGATGCCGGCCGGCTGCTTGCGGGACTGACCGGGGACACGGGAGCCAAGGTGGCACAGATAGCCGAAGCTGGGGGGAGCGTGCTCTTCGAAGGGTCGCAGGGGATCCTCCTCGACCTGCTCCACGGCACCTACCCCTACGTCACCTCCACCCACGCGACCGCGAGCTACATCCCCTCAGCTTTCGGGATCCCCCCCGGCCTGGCAGGCAAGCCCCTGGGGGTGATGAAGTGCTACACAACGAGGGTGGGGAGCGGCCCATTCCCGTCTGAGATAGCCGGGGAGGAGTCGGAGAGGCTGCGCACGCTGGGGAACGAGTATGGCGCCACGACAGGGAGGCCCAGGAGGGTCGGCTGGCTCGACCTGGTGTCCCTGAAGTACGCGATCAGCCTCGACGGCGTCGAGGAGGTGGCTGTGACGAAGCTGGACGTCCTCTCCAAGATGGACGAAGTGAAGGTCTGCACGGCATACAGCCTGAACGGGAGCGAGACCTCAGACTTCCAGAAAGCGATGGGAGCCCTGGACGAGGCCAAGCCCGTGCTCGAAACCCCGTTCTCCCTGCGCGGGGCCAGCTTCGAGGGCGGCCTCCCGCCCGAGGGACGGCGCCTCATAGCCTTCATCGAAGAGAGGCTGGGGGTGAGGGTGCGGGTCGTCTCCCACGGGGAGGAGAGGTCGAAGACCATTGAGCTTTGACGCGATCTCTCCCATAGACGGCAGATACCGCCGCGAGGCCGAACCCATTGGCCGCTACTTCTCCGACCGGGCCCTGATGAGCGCCAGGGTCAGGGTGGAGGCGGCATACCTCGGGCTGCTGGTGAAGCTGGGGGTAGCGCCCAGGGCGAAGGTCCCGGCGGTGGACGTCGACATGGCCGCCCTGGAGGAGCTCGAAGGGCGGCTGGGCCACGACGTGAAGGCTGTGGAGGTGTACTTCAGGGAGCGGCTGCTCAGGTCGGGCCCCCGGGCCCTCGCCCCATTCGTGCACCTCGGCCTGACGAGCGAGGACACGAACAGCCTCTCCTACGCCATCCTCCTGAAGTCCGCCATGGGCGAGGTCCTCGTCCCGGCCTACTCATCCCTCGGGAGCTCCGTCGCCCGCCTCGCTGGGAAGGAGGCGTCCTCGGCGATGGTCGCAAGGACCCACGGGAGGCCGGCCGTGCCTACAACCTTCGGGAAGGAGATGGCGGTCTTCGCTTACAGGATCGCGGAGCGCGTCTCCCGCCTCAACGGGCTTAGGCCAATGGCGAAGTTCTCGGGCGCGGTGGGGACCTACGCGTCCTTCGGCCTCCTCGCCGGACTCGACTGGCCCGCGGAGCTCTCGAAGTTCGTGGAAGGATTCGGGGTCGAGCCTGCCCCCTACTCTACCCAGGTGGCCCCCGGGGAGAGGCTGTCGGACATCCTCCACACGGTGATCAACGTCAACCAGCTCGTCGCCTCGCTATCGAGGGACCTCTGGCTCTACCAGACGCTGGACTACGTGCACTTCGTACGCCCCGGCAAGGTGAGCTCTTCGACCATGCCGCAGAAAGAGAACCCCGTCGACCTCGAAAACGCCGAGGGGCAGGCCGACGTATCTACTTCGCTCCTCATGATGCTCGCCTACAGGCTCCAGCACACCAGGCTCCAGCGGGACCTTTCAGACTCCGTCGTCCGCAGGTTGCTCGGGCAGGGGCTTGCTCACTCGCTCATTGCATGCAAGAGGCTGGGGGGGTCGCTCTCTTCGATGGAGGTGGACCGCCCCGCCATGCTCGCGGACCTGAGGAGGCACCCTGAGATACTCGCCGAAAGGGAGCAGATAATGAGAAGGCTCGCGGGGGACGCCGAGGGATACGAGAAGGTGAGGGCCTCCGTCGGCCGTGGCCACTACGCCGCTGAGTCAGACCCCCTCCAGTATCTGGGGAGGTCCGTGGACCTCGCCAGGCGCTGCAGGAAGACCGTGGATGGGCTCCTGGGCGGGAAGGCGCGTTGACCCGCCTTTACGGCTAGTTCTCGAAGACCCAGGACAGGTCCGGAGGATGGCTCCTCCCGGCGGCCTTCTCGTTCAGCGCGTGGGCCACGATGGGCAGGGCCAGGGTGATGTCGGCGTAGAGCGTAGCCTTCTTCCCGTCTGACTTTATCTTCCCCCAGCTGATCGCCTCTTCGAGGGTGCACCCCGACAGCCCTCCCCACTGCGGGCTGTCCGCTGTAATCTGTATAGCATACTCGTGTGGCGTCTCCTCCTCTCCTCCCTTGGCCAGCGACTTGATTATGGTGGAGAGCTGGATCGTGTCCTTGGGGACGCCGCCCCCCAGATAGACCACCCCCGTCTTCTTGGCCCTCTCAGCGATCTGGGCGAGTTCCTCCATGTCCTTGGTCTGGTCCAGCCTGATCATCTTCCCCTTCTCGCGCTTGAGAAGGCTCAGGGCCACCCCATACCCGCTGTCTATCAGCCCGGGCGAGTACACCGGCACCTTCGCCCTCTGGGCGGCCGCGACGATGCTGTCTATCCCCTTCTTGTTCAGGAACCCGCCGAACTGGTGCAGGAACTCCCGGGTCGAGTAGATCTCCTTCGGGTCGAGGGTGTCGGCGAAGTCGTAGATTGTCCTCTCCAGCTTCCTGTACTGCATCTCGTCGGCGTAGACGTCGTAGAACCTGTCGATCTTCATCCTGAGGAGGGCTTCGTCGTCGGCGAGCCAGGTCCCCTGGTAGTAGTGGTACCCCAGCGCCTCGAGTATGTCCTCGGAGATGTTGGCCCCGGTGCTCACGACCACGTCGACGTACCTGTTCTCCACCAGCCAGCGTATGATCTTCCACTGCCCGGTGGTGCTAAGGGAGCCGGTCAGCCCCAGGAACACGGTAAGGCCCTTCTCTCTGGCCATCTCCGACCAGATCTTCGCGACCTCGCCGAGCTTCTTCCCCTGGAAGCCCGTCTGCGACATCTCGTCCAGCAGCGCCGAGATGCTCTTCTTGCCAACCCCTATGGTGGCCACCGGCTTTGAAAGCACTTCCTTCCTTGATACCACGGCCGAGCGTCTGAACTGTCCACTTAATTATTTTATGAACGGGAGCCGAATCGGACGCCCCGCCGTCACTTCACTGTGACGGACTTCGCGAGGTTCCGCGGGTAGTCAGGGTCGTTGCGCCTGGCCACCGACATGCGATAGGCCAGGAGCTGCAGAGGGATCGCCTCGACGACCGGGGTGAACTTCGGCTGCACCTTCGGGACCCTCACGAAGTGCTTGTAGACCTCGTCCTTCACGTCCGAGACTCCTATGACGTCCGCCCCCCTCGCCCTGAGCTCCTCCGCGTTCGCCAGAGACTCCGCGTGGTTCGGCCCGCTCGGGTTGATGACGACAACGGGTGTCCCCTTCTCGATGAGGGCCAGGGTCCCGTGCTTGAGCTCGCTCGCGGGCATCCCCTCAGCGTGGATGTAGGAGAGCTCCTTCAGCTTCAGGGCTCCCTCCAGGGCGAGGGGGCTCTCGTATCCGCGCGCGACGAAGTAGAAGTCAGGCCTGTCGGCGTAGGCGCTGACCAGCTCCTGCACCAGCCCGTCGCACTTCAGCGCCTCCGCGACCGCCCTGGATAGCTCCTCGGCTCCGCCGGGGCGCGTCTTTCCGAGCACTGCGTCTACCACAAGGTTGACCACGACGACCTGTGCCGTGAAGCTCTTCGTCGCGGCCACCCCCACCTCCGGCCCGCAGTTGAGCAGAAGGACCTCGTCGCTCTCGCGCGCCAGCGAAGAGCCCGCCGCGTTCACTATGGAGCAGACCCTGACCCCGCGACCCTTCGCCTCCCTCACGCCCTCCATCACGTCTGCGGTCTCCCCGCTCTGCGAGAGCGCGACGAGCACCGAGCCCTTCTCCAGGAACTCCGCGTGCTCCTTCAGCTCCCCAGCCACGACCACGTCCGCCCTGATCCTCGCCTCCTTGTTCAGCCTGAACTTCATCAGGAGCCCGGCGTGGTAGGACGTCCCCGACGCGGTGATGTAAAGCGACTTCGCCTTCCTTATCGCGCGGGCGAACCTCTCCACCTTCCCGGCGTCCTGGACGGATGCCGAGACGACGGTCCTCGGCTGCTCGTTGATCTCCTTCAGGGTGTAGTGGGCGTAGTCGCTCTTGGTTGCGTCGGAGAGCTCCCAGGCGACCTGGTCGGGCTCCCTCTTGACCCTCTTCCCGTCGGGCCCGACTATCTTGACGCCGTCCTTCGTGATCTCGACAGCCTCGTAGTTGTCGAGGAAGATGGTCCTGTCGGTGTGGCCGATGAACGCGAGGACGTCGCTGGCCAGGAACATCATGCCTTCCCCGACCCCGACGATCAGGGGCGCG
The DNA here is from genome assembly GCA_021827865.1 of archaeon. Lineage (GTDB taxonomy): Archaea > Thermoproteota > Nitrososphaeria > Nitrososphaerales > Gagatemarchaeaceae > UBA183. Next base: position 386,765 of record JAKAUC010000013.1, on the reverse strand, counting down.
TCCTTCCGAGCCCCTGTCATCACGTCCGGCCTGTCCTGGAACATCACAACTACGGCGTACTGCCCCCTGAGCTTCTTGACCCCGGCCAAGGTCGCCCTGAGCGGGTCCCTGGTCCTCTTGTACTCGTCTTCGATCAGGTGCGCTATCACCTCGGTGTCCGTCTCGCTCCTGAACTTGTGCCCCTTCGCCAGCAGCCCCTTCTTCAGCGAGATGTAGTTATCGACGATCCCATTGTGGACGACGGCCACCAGCTCGCCGCAGGACGCGTGCGGGTGTGCGTTCTCGTCTGTCACGCTTCCATGTGTCGCCCATCTTGTGTGGGCCATACCTACCTTCCCGAGCATGGAAGACATCCCCCGCGCCTCTTCGATCGCGCTCACCCTCCCCGCCCCCTTCCTCACGGCAAGGCGGCTCCCGCTGATGGTGGCCATGCCGGCTGAGTCGTAGCCGCGGTACTCCACTCGCTTGAGCCCCTCCAGAAGAATCCCTGCGACGGGTTCCTCAGCGACGCAACCGATTATGCCGCACATCGTCCCTGGTGGAGCGCTGGAGCGCCTTTAAACACCGCAAAAGATTCCACTGAGGGAGCCAATGTCCGCTGTGCATGGTCCCGGCTTGGGGAGAGGCGGAGCCGCGCCACCATGCAAAACTGTTTATGTAGGGTTTCCGTCGCCTCCTGACCATGCCCCGGGAGAAGATCCTCTACGACCCGAAGGGGGACTCGGGCCTCGCCAAGCGCGTCCTCGTCTCTGACAGGCCGGACGGGTTCAAGCCTGCCTCCGGCAAGATCGGGCAGCAGGTCCTGACCCTGCTTTCTTCGGGCCCGAAGTACCCCGCCGAGATGGCCAGGTCGCTGGGGGCTCACCATCAGACCATCTACTACCACATCGCGCGCCTGGAGGCGGCAGGGCTGATCGCCCGGGTCAGGAGCGAGCAGATCAGGGGAGGGGAGGCGAAGCTCTACGCCCTGGCGTCCGACGGCTACGCCGTGGAATTCCCTGTGAAGGGGGAGCCGCTCCCCACGCTCAGGTCCTCAGGGCGCTCCAGGGCGCTCGGCCGCTTCTTCAGCGAGTTCTTCGACAACGGGGAGTTCGACGGCTGGGTCGTGGTCGGGTCCCCCCTGCAGCACGGCGCGGCGGGGACCCAGGCCAGAGACGGGCACTACGCGGTCCAGCTGGGGTTCGCCCTGGGGCAGTTCGTGAACCTCCCCGAGAAGTTCCCGGTGAAGCTGGACACCGACCTCAGGGCCGAGAAGCTGCTCACATCCAACCTCGTGGTGGTCGGAGGCCCGAGGAACAACACCGTCGCCGAAGAGCTCAACCCTCATCTCCCTTTCAAGTTCAGCCAGGGAGGGTTCTGGGGGGCGATAGTGGACGACGAAGGGAACTCTCACGCCTCTGAGCTCGACTGCCTGGTCGAGAAGATACAGAACCCATGGGACCGGTCGAAGACATGCGTCGTAATCGCGGGGCTCACGGGGGCAGGGACGAAGGCGGCCATAATCGGGGTCTGCAACCATGCGGACGCCCTGTTCGCGAAGTATGGGTCGGGCCGCTTCGCGGCGCTGCTCCGGGGAGTGGACAAGGACGGAGACGGGAAGGTAGACTCTGCGGAAGTGGTGAGGCGCCTCTGAGGGCTAGCTGACTAGGCCCTTCTTCCTCTGCGCCCGCCCTTCTTCCTCGTCGTGTCGTGGGGGATCGGGGTGGCGTCCTCGATGCGCCCTATCTTGAACCCCGCCCTGGCTATGGCGCGGATTGCGGCCTGCGCCCCGGGGCCCGGTGTCCTTGGGCCGGTCCCGCCCACCGCCCTTACCTTGATGTGAATCGCCGTGATCCCTTTCCCCTTGGCGACTTCTGACGCCGCCGACGCGCTCCTCATGGCAGCGTAGGGGGACGACTCGAACCTGTCGGCCTTCACGTGCCTCCCGCCGGAGGAGAACGCTATGGTCTCGGCCCCGGTCAGGTCCGTGATGTGCACGATGGTGTTGTTGTATGAAGAGTAGATGTGGCAGACCCCCCAGCGGTCAGCGAGTACCTCTTCTTCCGACATCTCTCTCACTGCACCTGGGCCGGCTGCTCGGCCGGCGCCGCCGTCTGCTCTTCTGCGGGAGCAACCGCATTGGCGGCTCCGCCGGTCAACGCGACCGTCCCTTCTTCAACGCCGCCGACCTCGTATCCTGGAACCGTGATCACCCGCCCCCCCACAGAGACGTGGCCATGGACTATCAGCTGCCTCGAATGCAGGGGAGAAAGCGCCATCCCTTTCTTGAAGACCATCGTCTGCAGCCTCCTGGCGAGCATGTCCTCCACCGTAAGGCTGAGTATGTCGTCCAGGGTTGACCCCTCCCCGATGAGGCCCTTCCTCCTCAGGCTGTCCAGGAGCTTCTTCTCTTCCCGCTGCCTCACCACCTGAGTGGCCGCGAGGAGGGTCCTCGCCTGCTTTCTGACCCGACTGAGCTGAGTCTGCGCCTTCCAGAGCTCCCTCTTGTTCCTGAGCCCGAATGTACCAAGGAGGTAGAGCTCCTGGGCCAGCTGGTCCGCCCTCCAGGGGCTCCTCGGCCTGCTGTACTGCTTCCTCGACTTCTTAGGATCTCCCAATGTCTAAGCTTCCTTCTTCGCGGAGGCTTCCTTCGCCGCCGCAACCAACGTCGCCTTCCTGACTCCCACCGTCCTTCCCTTCCTCCCAGTGGTCCTAGTCCTCTGGCCCCTGACCTTCAGCCCGAGGCCGTGCCTTATCCCCTTCCAGCTCTGGATGTTCCTCTCGTCGTCGATGTCCCCCTTCTGGATGAAGTCTAGGTCGGCTCCAAGCAGCTGCTTCGCCTCCCCGGTCTCGGGGTCGTTCCTGCGGTTGTAGTACCACTCCGGCAGAGCTGCCTTCGTCGTGCTCTGGATGGCCTGCTCGATCTGGCTGACTTGGTCTTCCGTGAGCGTCCCCAGTCTTACCCTGGGATCCAGGCTCAGTCGCGTCGTGATCACGTTGGCGAAGTTGAACCCGACACCCTTCAGGTCTGCCAGGGCCACGATCAGCTTCTTTCCCCCTGCCAGGTCCCGTCCTGAAATCCTGACCAGGTGCCTGAACTCTGAGGCCTCGGACATTTTTCCGAACCTGCCCTTCGCCCTTCCGATATAAGGTTTCGACGGAAACCGCAATCTCACGGCGAAGCACCGAGCCGGGCAAGGGACGGGCCAGCTGGATTCTCCTCCCGACCCCCGGGAAGGAGGCGGCGGGCTCGGGGCATCCCCCCGCGGGGGCAAAACCAGCCCTGGAGCGCTGTGGAGCGCCGGAGAGAGTCCCGCTATCTTTTTAACCGGAACAAATTCCCGACCTCGAAACGCGACGTCTCATGGGAGCCAGTTTCGAGCCAGTAGGTGGAGCGGTTGGTTGAGGTAAAGGCGCTTGAAGACAGCGGGAGTACCGTCTCAGTCCAACTCGAGGGGGTAGATCGGTCCTACGCCAACGCGATCAGGCGGTTCTGCATATCCGAAGTCCCATCGATGGCGATAGACGACGTGGTGATACTAGAGAACTCTTCTGTGCTCTACGACGAGATACTCGCCCACAGGCTCGGCATGATCCCGATCAAGACAGACCTCGAGAAGTACAACCTCCCTGAGGCATGCGACTGCGGCAACCCCTTGGGGTGCCACAAGTGCAGGGTGCTCTTCGTGCTCGACGCGAAGGGCAAGGACAAGGTCTCCACCGTGACCTCCGGCGACCTCGTGTCGGAGGACAGGGAAGTGAGGCCGGTCAGCGAGTCAATACCTCTCGTCAAGCTGGCCGCGGGCCAGTCGGTCAAGCTCGAAGCCTACGCCAGGCTGGGGCGGGGCAAGGAGCACGCGAAGTGGCAGCCGTGCACGGTCGCCACCCTTACTGACGGCAAGAAGGAAGGTACCTTCGTCCTGACCGTCGAGTCTGCAGGAGGACTCCCGGCGAAGCAGATCGTTCTGAAGGCCATTCAGCTCATCGAGAAGAAGTTGGACGAAATCCAGGTGGCGGTGGGCGGGTCCAAATGACAGCCTCGAACCCCGTCCTCAGGCGGACAGCGGTGATGCTGGAGAAGGCCGGGAGGAAGCAGAAGGCCCCCATCTGGAGCGAGGCCTCGGTCCTGCTCGCCAGCCCAGCCGGGACGCGCGTCGAAGTCAACCTCGGGAGGATATCCAAGGTCGTAGGTGAAGCCCAGGCGGTGTTCGTCCCGGGGAAGGTCCTCGGCACCGGCGTCGCCGGAAAGAAGCTTGTCGTAGGCGCGTTCTCTTTCTCAGCCTCCGCCAGGTCGAAGATAGAGGCGACCGGGGGGGCGGCGCTTTCCGTGGAGGATTTCTTGAAGAAGTACCCGAAAGGGAGCGGAGTCAGACTTGTCCGGTGAAGAGTCGGTGTACGTCGACGCGACCGACCAGATCGCGGGGCGGCTCTCCTCCAAGGTGGCGAAGCTCCTTCTGTCGGGGAAGCGGGTGACCGTTGTGAACGCCGAGAAGTCTCTCATCTCCGGGTCGCGGACAGCGGTGGTGAACCAGTGGAAGGAAAGGCTGGAGCTGTCGAGCAGGGTCAACCCCATCTACGGCCCCATCCACCCGAGGAGGCCGGACAACATACTCCGGAGGATGGTCAGGGGGATGGTCCCGAGGAAGAAGCCGAAGGGGGCGCTGGCGATGAAGAGGCTGAGGGTATACATCGGGGTCCCAGAGGGGATCGACGCGGCGAAGCTGAAGAGGTTCGACGAGACCACCGCGACGCGCCCGATCCCGGTCTACGTGACCATGGCGGACCTCTCGAAGAGCCTGGGGTGGAATGAGTAGCCAAATGCCTACCCAGACCAAGGCCCAGGTGAAGAAGCCGCCGAAGCTCTACTCCGGCGCGAGGAAGACCGCGAGGGCCACCGCGGCGATATCCCAGGGCGCAGGACGCATCAGGATCAACGGAACACCGGTCGAATTCTGGGAGCCCGAGCCGGCGAGGCTCCACCTGCTCGCCCCCGTCCAGGTGGTAGGCGAGCTGAGGGACAAGTTCGACCTCGACGTCAGCGTGTCGGGAGGGGGGTTCATGGGGCAGGCGGATGCCGCTGCCATGGCCATCGCCAGAGCCTACGTCGACCAGGTCAGGGGGAGCGAAATCAGGGAAAGGCTGAATGCATACAATAAATACCTGCTTTCGGGCGACCCGAGACAAGCTGAACCCAAGAAATTCGGAGGGCCGGGCGCGCGCAGGAAGCGGCAGAAGTCATACAGGTGATTTGCCATGATGATCCCTATCCGTTGTTTCACCTGCGGCAGCCTCATCGGGGACAAGTTCGCCCCGTTCCAGGCAAGGGTGAAGGGGGGCGAGGACCCAGGCAAGGTGCTGGACGACCTCGGCCTGAAGAGGTATTGCTGCAGGCGCATGCTCATCTCATCGGTGGACGTCATCGACCAGGTCCTTCCGTTCTACAGCAGGAAGCCAGAGCTGTAGGTCAGGAGCTTGGCCATGTCTGAGTTCGACGACGACGCGGGTTCGGCCGACAAGCTGGTGGCGCCCGGCTTCTCCGAGAAGGCGCTGCTCGCCACAGGCATCCGCATCGGGACGCCTGTCAGGACGAAGACGATGGAGCAGTTCACGGCGCGGCCGAGGCCCGACGGCCTCCACATGATCGACTACCCCAAGACGCTCCAGAGGATCGACGTTGCCGGCAAGTTCATCGCCGCCACTGGCGCGAAGAACACTGTCGTGTACACCAGCAGGGAGCACGGCGCCATGGCGGTCGCGAAGTTCTGCGAGCTCACCGGGGCCATGCCCAGGATCGGCAGGTTCATGCCCGGCACGTTCACCAACCCACTGTACCCCGGACACCTGGACGCGGAACTGGTGGTGGTGGCAGACCCGATGTCGGACACCCAGGCCATGGTCGAGGCGGGGAAGCTCGGGGTACCGGTGATAGCTGTCTGCGACACGGACAACGTCACGGACGACGTCGACCTGGTCATCCCGGGGAACAACAGAGGCAGGAAGTCCATCGCGGCGATCTTCTGGCTCCTGGCCAGGGCGACCCTGGTGCACTCAGGGCTGGTGACCGAGGATCAGCCCATGAAGTACGGGATCGAAGACTTCGAGACCAAGGTGGAGGAAGAGCAGCGGCCCGAGGCCCTCGATGAAAGGGGATCCGAGAGGCGCGAATAGGCCCGCGTAATGCCAGTCCGAAAGCCAGCTGTCTCAGGCCAGTTCTATCCGTCAGACCCCACCGAGCTTTCAAGGCTCATCGACGAATGCTACACCCATGGGCTGGGCCCTGGAACGCTCCCTCCGGCCCCCGCCACGGACGCGGACATCGTGGCCGTCGTCTCCCCTCATGCCGGCTACGTCTACTCCGGGCCGGTGGCCGCACACTCCTACTACCACGTGTCCTCGCTCCGCAGACCTGACCTTGCCGTGGTCGTGGGGCCTAACCACTACGGGGTCGGGAGCGGGGTCGCGACCTTCGGCGAGGGGGAGTGGACGACCCCGCTGGGCCGCATGCTCGTCGACAGCGAGGCCGCCGCTGAGCTCGTGGCCCTGGCCGGCGTAGTCTCGATGGACCCGGAGGCCCACAGGCTCGAGCACTCCATCGAGGTGCAGCTCCCTTTCCTGCAGAGGATCTACGGGGGTGCGGTCCCGCTCCTGCCGATCTCTCTCATCTTCCAGGACCTGGACACCGCCGAGGCCGTCTCTTCGGCCCTCTCCAAGCTCCTGAGGGGGAAGAGGGCCATCCTCGTCGCCTCCTCCGACCTCACCCATTACGAGCCTCCGACCGCAGCGAGGGAGAAGGACATGGCTCTCCTCCGGGAGGTGCTGAAGATGGACGTCCGGGGGTTCTACTCCACGCTCGAAGGGCTCAACGTCACCGCCTGCGGCTACGGCGCCATAGCCACCGTGATGCTCACGGCCAGAGCCCTGGGGCTCGCCCGGCCCGAGCTCCTGAAGTACGCCACGAGCGGCGACACCAGCGGCGACAACGTTCAAGTCGTGGGCTACGGCGCCCTCAGATTCGTAAGCAATTGAGAGCCATAGCAGAGGCTCCATCGAAGGTCATAGTCACGGGCGAGCACTTCGTCGTCCACGGGGCCTGGGCCCTGGCCGCGGCACTGCCGGGGAAGGTGAGGGTGGAGGTCGAAGCTTCGAGCTCCCTCAAGGTCGCGTCTCAGGGGTTCCAGGCGGGCGCGTCCGAGCTGGCGCCCATCAGCCGGGTGGTCGGGGCGGTGGCAGAGGAGTTCTCGGTGAGCCAGCCGGTGAGCGTCTCGATCTCCTCTTCCGTCCCACGGGGGGCCGGCCTCGGCTCCTCCGCCGCCACCATGGTCGCGCTCGCTGCAGCGCTGTCGCGGTTCCACGCTCTCCACCTGGGGGTCGAGGACGTGATCCGCCTCTCGATGGTGGGGGAGAAGGACATCCACGGGCGCCCCTCCGGCGTCGACCCCGCTGTCTGCGCTCTGGGCGGGGTGATACTCTTCAGGCCCGGGAGTAAGCCCAGGAGGGTCTCTTTCAAAGGGAGCCGCTCCTTGGTGGTGTCCTACTCGGGGATCAACAGGGAGACCAGGGGGCAGATAGGGAGGGTCTCGGAGACGAAGGACAGATACCCGAGCTACTTCGGCAGCCTTGCCAGGTCGGTGAGCCAGCTCAGCATCGAGGCCGCGGGGATGCTGGCGGAGGAGGACGGCGAAGGGCTTGGTGCGGCGCTCACCTTGAACCACGCGATCCTGTGCTCGCTGGGGGTATCCAACCCCGCCCTCGACGGGATGGTCGACCTGATGTCGTCGCTAGGCGCGTACGGCGCGAAGCTCACCGGGGGAGGGGGAGGGGGGAGCGTGGTCGCGGTGGCCCCCAAGGCAAAGGAAAAAAACCTAGTTTCAGGGCTGACGGCGCGAGGGTATGAAACGTTCATCGCCAAGGTACCCGCCGAGGGAGTGAAAAGCTGGCTAGAGCGGTAGTCGCGAAGCTCGGGGGCTCCGTGATCACGGACAAGTCGAAGCCCTTCTCCTATCGGCCAGACGTGGTCTCGGCGCTCTCGGAGGAGATAGCTTCGTCGGACCAGAAGGTCGTCGTGGTGCACGGCGGAGGGTCGTTCGGCCATGTGGTGGCGAAGCAGCACGGGCTAGGCGCAGAGGCCGCGGAGGCCGCTGCCGTGGGGGTCGCCCAGACGAGGGGGGCGATGTACGAGCTGAACAGGATGGTCTGCAAGACCATGATGGAGTTCAGGCTGAGCCCATATCCGTTCTCCCCCTTCGACGCCATCAGCCGGGCCGGGGGGGCGTCGGTGTCTTCCTGGCTGAAGGGGCTCCTCAAGGAGGGGCTTACCCCTGTCACCTTCGGGGACGTCGGTCTGGCCCCGTCGGGGTTCAGGGTGATCTCGGGGGACGTCATAGTCCAAGAGCTGGCCAAGATGATGGGACCGGAGCGGGTGGTCTTCGCCCTCGACGTGGACGGAGTCTACGAGGGGAACACCAGGGTCATCATCCCGGAGCTGAGCGTGGCCAAGGTGAGGAGGATGAAGGTGCAGGAAGGGGACGACGCCACGGGAGGGATGAGGCTGAAGCTGGAGATGGCCGCCAAGATAGCCGCTGGAGGGACAACGGTAAACTTCGTCTCAGGCTACAGGCGGAACGAGTTCTCGAAGGCCGTCCGGGGCCTGGACTTCTACGGGACAGTGGTCCGCTCCTAGGCGAGAGGCAGGCACCGGTCAGGCATGCCCATCCTCCAGGACGAGATGAACCGCGTGAAGGCGAGGGTCGACGGTCTCATCCTTGATGGAATCCTGCCGAAGTCAAGCCCGATAAAGGAGATCGACCTCCTCTACAAGATGATGCGCGACTACCCATCCCGCCCGGCCAAGGGGATGAGGCCTTTCCTATGCGTGACCGCCTGCAGGGCTGCCGGCGGGTCGGAGGACGACGCGATACTCACCGCGGCCTGCATCGAGCTCTTCCAGAACTGGATCCTGGTGCACGACGACATCGAGGACGGCTCCGAGCTGAGGCGCGGAGATCCCGCGCTGCACAAGAAGTACGGCGAGCCCCTGGCCCTCAACGCCGGGGACGCCCTCCACGCCCGCACCTGGGGCGCCCTGCTGCAGAACAGGGGGAGGCTGGGCCTGGGCCGGACCTTCGCCGTCATGGAGGAGTTCTCTCGGATGGTCGACGAGACGACTGAGGGGCAGCACATGGAGCTGGGGTGGGTGACGGGCAAGCGGTGGGACCTTGGGGAGAGGGACTACTTCGAGATGTGCACCCGCAAGACTTCCTGGTATACGGTGGCCAGCCCATGCCGGCTGGGGGCGCTGGTGGCCGGGGCCGGCCAGGACGTCCTCTCCGGCCTGAAGGAGTTCGGGACGAGCCTGGGGGTCGCCTTCCAGATACAGGACGACGCACTCAACCTGGTGGGGGACCAGAAGAAGTACGGCAAGGCGAAGTCCGACGACATCCTCGAAGGCAAGAGGACACTGATACTCCTCCACCTCCTCTCGGTGGCGTCGCAGAGCGAAAGGGACAAGGTCATCGCGATAATGAGCAAAGCCAGGGAGCAGAAGACCGACGGAGACGTATCGTTCGTCATGTCAGCCATAGAGAAGCACGACTCGGTAGGCTTCGCCAGGAAGAGGGCCTCGGAGCTCCTCAAGCAGTCCCTGGCAACGCTCAGGGACATCGACTGGAAGGGGGAGAAGGAGGCCGCGTCCCTCCTCGCCTCATTCGCAAGGTTCGCAGTAGAACGGGAATGGTAGCCGAATCGTTGGGAGAGGAGGAGCTGGCCGCCGTCGAGAAGGCGGCCCTGGTGAACGCAGCCAGGCACGGCGGGAAGGCCGAGGTTGGGGCCATCGTAGGGAGGGTCTTGGCCGAGCACCCGGAGCTCAGGACCAATGCCGGGCTGGTCGCAAAGGAGGCCGCAGCCGCAGCCAGGAGGGTCAACGCGCTCAGCGCGGAAGAGCAGGGGAGGCTCGTCGCCGAGAGGTACCCCGAGGAAGCCGCGCCGCCGGAGAAGCACGGGAGGGTGGGGCTCCCGGCGCTCCCCAACGCCGTGAAGGGCAAGACGGCCTTCCGGCTCCCCCCAGAGCCCTCCGGCTACATGACCGTGGGGCACGCCATGGCCTTCACCATCAACTACCTGTACAAGGAGCAGTACGACGGCGAGCTCTGGCTGCGCTTCGAGGACACCAACCCGAGGAAGGTCCTCCCTCAGTACTACGACAGCTTCCGCCGGGGGGTCGCCTGGCTTTCGATAGAGTACGACCACGAGAAGAACGTGTCGGACGACATGGACGTCATCTATGAAGCAGGGAGGAAGCTTCTGGAGCGAGGGATGGCCTACGCCTGCTCCTGCGACGAGGCGAAGGTGAAGAAGCTCCGGTTCGAAGGGACCCCCTGCGAGCACAGAGATAGCTCGGTAGAGTCGAACCTGAAGGTCTGGGAAGAGCTCCTGGCAAGGAGCCACGGGGAGGGGACCTACGTCATCAGGTTCAAGGGGGACATGGTGAGCCCGAACTACTCCCTGAGGGACACCAACCTCTTCAGGGTCATATCGCACCCGCACCCTCTCACGGGGGACAGGTACACCCTTTGGCCGACCTACGACCTGGCCAACGCCGTGGAGGACGAGATCTGCGGCATAACCCACGTCCTTAGGAGCTCCGAGTTCCGCAACGAGCTCCAGCAGCTCATCCGGGATGCGCTGGGCTTCAGGCGCATCGAGGTCATCCAGTTCTCGAGGTTCAACTTCAAGGGGACGCCGGTGTCCAAGAGGCTGCTCCGCCCCCTCGTCGAGAAGAAGGTCGTGTCGGGCTGGGACGACCCTCGGATGCCGACGGTCGACGGCCTCAGGAGGCGAGGCATCATCCCCCAGGCCATCAGGGAGTTCACCCTCCAGGTCGGGTACACGAAGACCGAGCACGAATACGACTGGAGCATACTCCTATCTGTCAACAGGAAGCTCCTCGACCCCCTCTCGAAGCGGGTCTTCTTCGTCCCGGAGCCTGTGAGGCTGCAGGTGGCAGGCGCGCCGAGGAAGGCGGTGACCCTCCCCTTCCACCCCCAGAGGGACCTGGGCGCCCGGACGGTCGAAGCAGCGGGAGAGTTCTACGTGCCCTCGGCCGACATCAGGGGTCTGAAGAAGGGGGCGGTCTTCAGGCTCATGGATCTCTACAACGTCAGGCTGACGGCCGACTGGCCCTCCCCGGAGGCTGAGTACGCCGGAGACGAGCTCGTCCCCGACTCGAAGAAGCTCCAGTGGGTCACAGGCTCGCACGGGGAGGCGAAGGTCACCGTCCCGGGGGAGCTCTTCTTGGAGGGGGACGTCTACAACACGGACAGCCTCAAGGAGGTGGCGGGATACGCCGAAGATTCTGCCTCTGGCCTCTCCGTCGGGGACATCGTCCAGTTCCCCAGGTTCGGCTTCTGCAGGCTCGACTCCCCGGGGCGGTTCATCCTTGCAGGATGAGCCGCTGAAAAGACTTCGACGGCCAACCGTTTATATGCTGGCCGAAACTGGGCCGCCTGGGAGATTGTGAGATGACCCCAGACAAGAAGCCTTACTACATCAAGTTCGAGACACCAAAGGAGGTCTCCGAGGCAGCCTACGAGGTCCTGAGGCAGGCGTCCAGGACCGGCAAGGTCCGCAAGGGGACCAACGAGTCGACAAAGGCCATCGAGAGGGGGCTGGCCAAGCTTGTGGTGATAGCCGAGGACGTCACCCCGCCTGAGGTGGTCGCCCACCTGCCCATCCTCTGCGACGAGAGGAAGATCCCCTATGTCTTCGTGCCTTCCAAGGACCAGATCGGCCCGGCCATCGGCATAGACGTCTCCACAGCCGCCGCGGCGGTCCTGGAGGCCGGCGAAGGCTCACAGATACTGGAGCAGGTCACGCAGGAGCTTTCGAGGCTGAAGAAGGCCGCATGAGCAGCAGGAAAGAAGTAGAGACACTCACCCCCGCCGAAATAGTCCAGATCGTGGGACGGACCGGGGTGGCGGGCGAGATTACCCAGGTCAGAGTCAAGATTCTGGAAGGGAAGGAGAAGGGGCGCATCCTGACTAGGAACGTGAAGGGGCCGATCCGGCTGGCCGACGTGTTGATCCTCAGAGAGACCGAAAGAGAAGCAAGGAAGCTAAAGTAGGCTTCTGCCCGTCGATCTCCAGCCGGTTCATCAAATTTCCGCTTGTCAGCGCCCTGTCCTTGCATAGGGCTCCTTTGAGAACTGGCACGCCGCCAGGATGGCTGGCGTTCCGCGGAGCTTCATCCGCGCCTTGATCCAGGGGGCGCCAAGACGCAGCCCGATCTCGAGCGGTTCATCCCCTCTCCGGAAGGGGTCCGCTGTCCCAGCCTCCAGTCCACGAGCGATTGAACGGAGCGAATCCCGCCTCCGCGGAGCGGCGGCGCTTCCCCTTAGCTTCTGATGGTCTTCGCAAAGTCCGCCAGATTGTGGGGCCTCGTGTACGACCCTCCGGTGAGGGTGGCGATGTCCCTGAGCTCCTTCGAAGCCTCGTTGGAGAGCTCTATCACGTCCAACCCGACCGGGGAGCCCTTCAGGTACTCGGCTATGGTCTTGACCGGTTCCCGGTCGTTCCCGCCGTCGCTGATCAGCTTGATGACCTTCTTTCCCCTGATGGATTCCGACACGTTCTCGATGCTGTACCTGACCGCGTCCACCAGGGGGCTCCCCCCTTTGCACTGCATCTCTTCCAAGCGGTACAGCTCGAGCGAGGCCGGAGCAGGGTTCAGAGGGACGACCACCTCAATCTGCGTGGAGCCGGGGGTCCCCAGCAGCCTGTAGAACGACACCCCCATCCTCGTTGGCCAGGGGAAATAGGAGACCGGCCAGTGCTCCGCGACGTAGTCGAACAGCCCTGTCTTGACCATCTTCATCTTGCTCATCCCTGAGGAGTGCATCTTCCCTCCCATGCTCCTCGAGCCGTCTATGATGAAGAGCAGGTCGGTCGCGTTGGACTCGTCGTAGCTCAATCTCGTCTCTCCACGAACCTGACAAACGTATAAAAAAGATGGGATGGGAGGTGAATCGTTGGCGTTCAGGATCGCGAATCAAGCGCCGCTCGCTCCCAATCCGGTGATCATGGCCTGCATGGGCCACGCCGGGGTTGGAATCGGCGCTGAAGCATACCGCTGGGTTCTGATCGACGTGGGCGCTGACCCCACCGCCCCGACCTTGAAGGGGGAGAAGCAGCAGCTGGAGGTCCTGCGGCGGTACGGGAGTACGATACTCAGGTTCGGCGCCTCCCTCCGCAGGGGGGAGACCCCCCTGGTGCCGAGGGCGCTGCTCGTGGACCTCGACCCGCGCTCGGCCAACCTAATCCTGCAATCCTATCCGCAGCTCTTCGCCATGAAGGACAAGCACGCCGTCTACGGCCTGGGCGGGGCGGCGAGGAACTGGGCCGAAGGGAGGAGCAGGTTCAGGAACGAGATCGTAGGGAAGCAGGACATCGCGTCGAGGATACAGGCGATCTCCCCCGAGCCGGTGAGGGGGTTCATAGTCCCGTTCAGCATGGGCGGAGGGACAGGCGGCTCCTTCTCTTCGGAGTTCATGGCCTACGTGAAGGGGAGCAACACCCTCGGCCAGGCGACGATAGCTACATTCGGCGTTCTCCCAGAGTTCGGGTGGGACCCGGTAATCTACGGCCCGGCTCACATCAGCATAGTTCTCAACCTCGCCTACCAGATCAAGTATTCAGACGCTCCAGTGCTGATGGACAACAAGGAGCTGCGTTTCCAGGCCGACAGGCTGAAGGGCATGCTCGACGCGAGGTCTTCAATCGTGGACGAACTCCCGAAGCAGATACGCGTCGGCTGGCACGACTACAGGAACAAGAACCTGCTGGCCGCTCACGTGATCGCCGAGTTCATGGACTCGTTCATCCGGGAGACGGAGTGGGACATGTCCAACTACAGGACCTGGCTGGCGGCGAGCAAGCCGAAGTTCGTGGTCCCATGGCTCATACCCCTGGCCCCCAAGGGGGGCTCTGACGTAAAGTCCATCGAGGCCGCCATGGACGAGGGGAACGACGGGGTCCTCTTCGACCTCGAACAGGAGGGGGAGGTTGAGAAGGGGAAGACTGACTCCGCCTGCGTCCTGATCAAGGCCGCCGGGAGCGTGGGGGCCGAGGAGAGGGAGTTCTTCAAGAAGATACTCAACGAGAAGTACGGCATCCAAGACAAGCGCGTGATATTCATCAAGATCCCCACCATGCCCGCGGAGCCCGCCTCGGCCCTCGTCCTGCTCAACGTCAAGGGGGTCGGGAAGAAGCTCCTCCCCATAGTCACGGAGGCAGAGGATGCCTGGGACTCTTACAAGGACGAGTATCAGAACAAGAACCTGACGCACGAGGAGTTCAAGAAGGCGGTAATCGAAGTCTCAAGCCACTTGGGGTAGAGGAAATGAACCTCACAGAACTGGAGGTAGCAGCCGGAAGGCTGTTGGAGGAGCAGAAGAGGCTCCGGACCATCGACAGCGAGCTGGAGACGCTGTCGCAGGAGATCAAACAGGACCCGAAGAGGAACGAGAAGGACCAGGCTTTCTACGCCCTGATCGGCCTCGACTGGTCCGACCCCGGACACCAGGACAGGGCCGCAGCCCTCAAGAGGGAGCGGGATGACGTCCTGAAGGCGATCGGAGAAGTCAAGGGCCAGATGCTGCAGGGGCTCAGGTCCGGACGGCTCATCGTCCCCCTGGACCCCACCCCCGCCTCAGGAGGGGGCGCTTTCACCTTCAAGTTCAGGTCAGGCGCGACCTTCCCAAAGTCGGTCGAGGGCATCTCATCGATGCTGGGCATCAGGGCACCACTCAGGATGGGGGACGTGAGCATCTTCGACGACAAGGTCGTCGTGGAAGAGTCCGACGAGTACTTCTCCAAGAAGAAGGTGGTGGAGGCCTTCGAGGACCTGAGGAAGGCAGTGGCGCGGAAGCTCTCCTAGACGAAGGCCGAGAATGCCTCTCCAAGAATCCAGGGCCCGCGGGTGGCAGGAACCATGTCAGCCGTAAAGCGGATCACCGGCTTCTTCGACAGGGTCAAGGCCCCCCTGAGCAAGATCTCTGGGTCGGACTCCACCAAGGACGAGGAGCTGATACTCGCGGTCATCCAGCGCATCGAGGTCGACGGCGAGGACGCCACGGTCCCCGCCACCTTCGAGGACCGGGACGCGGTCTACAGGCGGCTGATGCTGCGCCTCGACTGGCAGCTCAAGAACTCAGGGTTGACCCCCGAAGAGCTCCTCAGGTCCTATCCATACGAAGCGAAGTCCCTCCTCATCTTCAAGTCCTACGAAAAGACGAAGAAGAAGAAGGACTCGGTGATATTCAAGGACAGGCTGATCGAGAAGGGGTTCAAGCCGATCCAGCCTGGCGTCTGGATCCTCCCTCCGACTAGGACCCCTCCGGGCCTCGACTCCCAGGACGCGCTCAGGCTCTGGTTCAGGCAGAACCTTGCGAAGCAGGTGCCGAAGACCGTCGACTACGTCTTCCCGTTCATCGCCTCAGTCGACCTGAAGAAGATGGTCTCGGAGAGGCGGGGGATCAGGAAGATGCCGACGGCCAGGACCCTGTTCGGGGCGCTCTCCCTGGAGGAGGTGGCCCCACCCAGCCATCTCTACGCCGCCATGGCGGCGAAGGGGAGGTCAGTCAGGGAGATCATACTATCAGGGGACGTCCCTCTGCTGTCCAGCGCCTTCGCAGACAGGAAGGAGCTCGAGGCGATACAGGCGAACGAGCTGGAGATCGGGGTGAGGCTGCGCCACGCCACAGGCTCGCCGGCCGTCAACCTAGAGGACCTGGCGAACCTGGGACCGGAGACCGTGGCGAAGGCCGTAGAGGGGTTCGTCCCGCACCCCAAGGACTTTGGTCAGAGGCTCATCGTCGAGGCGCAGCACTGGATGAGGCTCCTCGGCGGGACTGTCCCGACCTGACAACGAGTCCTATGGTCATCCGCCCGACTGGACCACGTCGAATCGGTTCGCTCTTTCCGCTTCGTCGCGGGGACCCCCCTGGGTGCGACCGCACACCGGCTCCAGTGCCGCGGGGTCTTGTGTTCGGATTGCCGGCTCGGTTCGGCCGGCGCCGTCTTTATATCCAGAGTTTCGAAGGGCACCGAAAGGTCGAGGTGCGGTAGCCTGAAATGTACGTCCCAAAGAAATGCGTCTTCTGTGGTAAAGAGGTTAGGCTCGGCGCGGGCATCCTCTACGTGAAGGGCGACGGCTCCACCAAGTCCTACTGCTCTTCGAAGTGCAAGATCAACGACCTGAAGCTTGGCCGCGACCCGCGCAAGCTGAAGTGGGCAAGGCGGAGGCCAGCCAAGAAGTGAGCGCCGCCGAAGACACCCTTGTCGTCGTGAAGCCCGACGGGGTGAGGCGTGGCATCGTCGGAGAGATAATCGGCAGGTTCGAGAAGAAGGGATTCGCCGTCAAGAGGCTCCAGATGCTCACGATGTCCAGGCCCCAGGCGGAGGAGTTCTACAGCGTCCACAAGGAAAAGCCATTCTTCGGGGAGCTCGTCTCCTTCATCTCGTCTGGTCCTGTCGTCGGGGCGGTCCTCTCAGGGAGGGACGCGATAGCCACCGTCAGGCGCATGGTCGGGGCGACCAAGAGCTGGGAAGCAGCGGCGGGGACCATCAGGGGGGACTTCGGGCTGGGGCTCACGGACAACTGCATCCATGCCTCGGACTCTGCAGAGAGCTTTACAAAGGAGAGCGCTGCTTTCTTCGGCCAGACGCGAGGGTGAGGGCATCATAAGGAGCTGGATGGAAAATGTCAGAGCAAGGCCGCATGCGGCAGCCTGTAGTCGTCATCCTAGGGCACGTAGATAGCGGCAAGTGCGTGAGCGGGGAGACCCTGCTCCAGCTGGCGGACGGGCGGATTTCGCGCGCAAAGGAACTCTTCGAGAAGCACAAGTCAGGGAGCCCGCATCAGACCCCCGATGGCGTGGCCTACCCCGCGGCCGGGCTGGACCTCCTTTCCGTGTCGTCTGGAGGGGCCATCGTCAAGAGGAGCGCGTCCTATGTCTGGAAGCTGAAGTCAGACCGCCTCGTCAGGGTGACGACCCGCGCAGGCAACGGGCTTGAAACCACCCCGGAGCACAGATTCCTGGTGTTCCAGCCTGACGGAAGAGTCGAGTACGTCGAGGCTGAAAGGCTTCGGGTTGGGGACCGCCTTGCCGTGCCACCGTCCTGTCCAGTTGTGGCTTGGACTACCCAAGGGGTCAAAGCCGAGCTTCTTTCTCGGCTCCCTCGCGCCTTCCTGATCCGGCCCGACGCACATCTCCTGGCACGGATAGAGAAGCTCTGCCGGGAGAGGGGCATCGAGGGGGTCGCAGAAAAGGTCGGAGACAAGGACCTCGGGGAGCACCTCCGAGAGGGCCACTTCAGGGCTGACGCCTACCGGGCCCTGGCAAGCCTGTGCGGCGTCTCCAACTCCGTCGCCTACGACCACATCAAGAGGGTGAAGTTCGCCAGCCCAAGGGTTGGGGGACGAAGTTCCTTCTGGCTCAAGGTCCCAAAGTCCGAGCGGGAGCTGCTCTCAGCCTACTATCTTGTGGGATTGCTCTTTGGAGATGGCGTCGGGGGGAGGGCCTGCCTGTCCAACGCTTCGCTCTCCCTCGTCCGCGAATGCAGGGCAAGCCTGCGGAGAGCCTTCGGGGTCCCCGCGAGCGCGGTCTGGAGGAGGACCTCTTACGTCGTGGCGCACAGGGGGAGTAGGACCTTTTCTGAGTTTCTGGTGTCGGCGTTCGGCTGTCCGCGCGCCGGCAGGACGCGAATCGCCACTCTGCCCGACGTCGTGACTTCCGCGCCCGACGCCTTCTCCGCCGCGTTTCTGACCGGCCTTTTTGACGCCGAAGGTTGGGTCGAGAAGGGAAAGAGCCTGGGGATCTCCATGGAGAGTCCAGACTTGATGAGGCGGCTGCCGATGTTGCTGCAGAGGTTCGGGATCCTGGCATATTACGCCAAGGAAGCGAGCAAGGATGGGCTGGTGATAGGCGGGGCTACGAACCTGGCGGCCTTTAGCGCCAGCATAGGCTTCCGGGCGCCGGAAAAAGCACGTCTGCTCGAGACCGCCAAGGCGAAAGCCCAGCCTGACCGGGTCTTCGGCACTGCCCCTGCGGCAGGACCGTCGAACGACTTCAGGCCCAGGTACCGAGCCGTCGGGGACGGAGGCCTCCAGCCGAACTACCACCAGGGGAATAATCTCACTGGCCGCGCTTTGGAGGCGGTCCTCTCAATCCCGGAGCACCGCCAGGAGGTCGAGCTGCTCAAGAACCTGACGTCGTTCAGGACCGTTACCGTCTGTAAGGTCGAATCCTTGGAAGGGGACTTCGACGTGTTCGACTTCACCGTCGACGAAGATCATAACTTCCTGGCGAACTGCTTGGTGGTCCATAACACCAGCCTGGCGGATGTCCTCAGGGGGACCGGGGTCCAGGCCCGGGAAGTGGGCGGGATAACCCAGGAGATAGGCGCGAGCTTCTTCCCCATGGAGACGCTGAAGGCGATATGCGGGCCCCTTCTGGACAGGGCTGGGGGGGAGCTGCAGATCCCCGGCCTCCTCATGATCGACACCCCCGGGCACGCCGTCTTCTCGAACCTCAGGCTCAGGGGAGGGTCGGCGGCTGACATCGCGATCCTGGTTGTCGACGTGCTGAAGGGGCTGGAGAACCAGACGCTGGAGAGCATCGACATCTTGAAGCAGAGGCGGGTCCCCTTCCTCGTCGCCCTCAACAAGATTGACATGATCAACGGATGGAGGAAGGGGAGCAAGGGCCCACTCCTTCAGGTCATGAAGGACCAGGTCCCGTCCTGGGGGGACGAGCTGGAGGAGCGCCTGTACAACGTCGTCGGCGGGCTGGGCCGCCTCGGCTTCCAGTCGGACGCCTATCACAGGGTCAAGGACTTCCGCCAGCAGGTGTCCATCGTCCCGGTGTCGGCCAGGGCGCCGGTGGGGATGCCCGAGATGCTGTCCATGCTGATCGGCCTCGCGCAGCAGTTTCTGAAGGGGAAGCTCAGCATGGTTGACACCGCCACGGGCCGCGGGATAATCCTCGAGCTCCAGGAGGAGGTGGGCATCGGCCAGACTGCGAACGTCATCCTCACCGAGGGGAACCTCCGCGTCGGGGACTCCATCTCCCTGGTCCGCAGGGACGGCGCGTTCAAATCAAAGGTGAAGGCCCTGTTCATGCCGAAGCCGCTGGACGAGATGCGCGACCCCAGGGACAAGTTCACCCCGGTGGACGCAGTCTACGCAGCGGCCGGGGTGAAGCTCGTCTCCCCTGACCTCGGAGGGGTGGTGGCTGGTACCTCGGTGGCGTCCTTCTCCACCGAGAGGCAGTTCCAGAGCCTGAAGGTGGAGATGGAGAAGGAGCTCTCCAACATAGTGGTCAAGACCGACAACATGGGGGTCATAGTGAAGGCGGGGAGCATCGGAGGCCTGGAGGCCCTCGTGAGGATGCTGGAGGAGAGGGGCGTCCCGGTGAGGGAGACGGACATCGGGGACATCTCGAAGAACGATATCGTCAGCGCCCAGGTCGTGGGGGACCACGACCCCTACCTCGGCGCGATCCTCGGCTTCGACTCCAAGGTCCTTCCAGAGGCCAGGGAGCACGCGGGCTCGAGCCCGATCTTTGTCTCCTCGATAATCTACGAGGTCATAGACAACTACACCAACTGGGCTGCGGCGAAGAGGGATGCGGATGAGAAGGCTGCGCTCTCGAACCTTACGAGGCCGTGCAAGCTGAAGGTACTCCCCGGGGCCTTCTTCAGGCGCAACGACCCTGCGGTGTTCGGGGTCAGGGTGGTCGCCGGTCGCCTCCGGCCCAAGGTGAGGTTGATGTCGACGGGGAGTGTCGAGCTGGGGACGGTCGAGCAGGTGCAGGACAACGGCAAGGCTGTCGGCGAGGCGAAGGAGGGGGAAGAGGTCGCGATCTCCGTGCAGGGCCCCACCCTCGGCAGGCAGGTGAAGGAGCACGACACCCTCTACACCATGCCCCGCAGCCATGAGGCGAAGCTGCTCCGGACCAAGCTCCTCGGCTCGCTCACAGAGGCAGAGAAGCAGGTGCTGGACGAGATAGTCGCGATAAAGTCCCCGTCTGACCCGATGTACGGGTTTTAGATTTATTTACCTGAAGTCGGAGCCGACTTCGATGGTCAACTTCAAGCTGGTGCTCTCGGACCCCAAGACCGGGAAATCGGAGGCCCACGAGGTGAAGGACGCCAGCGCGCAGCTCCTGATGGGGAGGAAGATCGGGGACGTCCTGGACGGGGCCACCATCGGGCTCGCTGGGAGGATAATGATCACCGGGGGGAGCGACAAGGCGGGGTTCCCCATGCGCGCCGACACCCAGGGGGGCGGGAAGAACTACGTCCTCCTCACCCGCGGGGTGGGGTATAGGACGAAGGAGGACGGGGTCAAGAAGCGCAAGCTCGTGAGGGGGGGCACCATCACCGAGGAGACGTTCCAGGTGAACGCCAAGCGCCTCGACGAGGCGTCCAAGCCCAACTAGATTCTCAAAGTCAGAACGATTTTCAGCCAAGAGTCGCCAACTCCTAGGCTGAAAAGTAGAAATATCTCGCGGCCCGCGAGGAACCAGGCGAATCGAATTGGCCAGACTGGACGATTTGGATATGAAGATACTCTCCTCGCTCCACACAGACGCGTCGGTGTCGGTCCCGACGCTCAGCAAGGAGCTCGGGGTCAACCTCTCCGTGATGTACAGCAGGATAAAGCGCCTGCAGAAGCGGGGGGTGATAGAGCGGTTCACTGTGCAGGTCAACGAGGACAGGCTCGGCCTGCGTGCCGGGGCGCTGGCGGGGCTCAACATCGACCCCAAGCTCAGGGAGTCCATCCTGAAGGAGGTCGAGAAGACCGAGGGGGTCAGGCTCATCAGAGAGGTGACCGGCCGCTTCGACATAATGGTCAACCTCAGGGGGCAGTCCCTGGACGAGCTGCACCGGGCCGTCTACGACGTGATAGGGAAGATCCCCGGGGTCATGCACACCGAGGTCTTCATGGAGGTCTCCAGGCGCGACCCTCCGGTGAGCTTCAGACTAATCGAGTAACCGCCAAGGTTCATATGCACCGAGCCGAGGTCACTACCCAGTTGGATCCGCTCATACTCCTCGACCAGGCGGTGGCCCAGGAGAAGGTGCCGAGGGCCCTGGCCAAGAAGGTGCGGCTGAGGATGAAGTACCTCCAGGCCGCGGTGGAGCGGGTCGAGAAGGCCAGCGGCCTCCGCTACCCACCCTACTACGTCGAGCCGATCCTCCCAGTCTCGAAGTCTGGGAGCGAATACGGCCAGATGGGGGTGCTGTTCGCCAGGGTGATCCCCACGGCGGTCAACGGGAGCGTCCTCATCCTCGTCCAGTTCACCGCCGCCCTGGTCGCCTTCGGGACCAAGGGGACCATGGACGCGGTCGCTGCCCACGAGTTCACGCACTACGTCGACCTCGTCCGGAAGCTCAGCACCACCAACGTCACCAGCGATGAGGCTGCCACCACGCTCTATGAGGCGGCCTTCGCCGACGCTGAGCGCGTGACCCCTCCCAGGCTGATCTTCTCCGACAAGCCCCTGGTCTCCCTCATCAGCAGGAAGTTCAAGAACGAGCTCGCCGACGAAGCCCTCAACAAGAGGGTGGGGGCGGGATGGATTGCGAAGAACCTCCCCATACGCCTGGTGGGGCCAGAAGAGAACAGGATCAGCCTGTCCATGGACGCGGTGGCGGCCACGAAGTTCGACCCGGCTGTCCTGACGAGGGTGGCCCAGCTCAGAGAGAAGGCCCGCCCTTGAGGCTGACAGAGGAGGAGCGCTCCACGGTGGAGCGACTCTCCGCCGCGCTCGTGGAGCCTTCGAGGACTTCAGGCGTGGCGGCCTACGGCTCGAAGGTAGCGGGGTACGCCAGGCCCGACTCCGACTACGACGTAATCATCGTAGCGAAGCGTTTCAGGGAGGGGGTGCGATACAGGTACGTGGACGACCCGGTCGCGGCCTCGGCCCTGATCGTCGACGAAGACATGCTGGTCCAGGACGCCCGGTCGTCCTACCTCGGAGAGTTCGTCGTAGGGAGGCTGCTCAACGTCTACGAGCCCCTGTCCAACCCGGAGCTCTTCAGGGCCGTGGAGCGCGAGTACAAGAAGAGGGTGATAGTCGAAGCCCTCCTCGACCTGTCCTCCGACTACGGGGAGTTCGGCAGCCGCCTGGTCGTCCCATACGACTACTTCCTCTTCGAGAAGCTCCACAGCCGCGCCGCCATCTACCCGCCGGCGCTCTACAGCTACGTCCACACCTACACGTCGAGGCTGGGGGACGAGAACCGGGCCGCCTCGGTGGAGGGGTTCCGCTCTGCCGCCGAGTCTCTCCAGCCGAGGGGGTTCCTCGTCGCCGAGCCGGAAGGCGTGAGGATCGTCCCCGAGAAGCTGAAAGGCGACGCGTTCACGAGGGTGCAATCGCTCTTCTCCGTCACCGCGAGGGGGCTGGCGCAGTATGCGGTCCACGGCTACGCGGGGAGGGTCGGGCCTTCGGTGTTCAGCAGGGAGGCGCTGTCGAAGCTTAGGCGGATGAGAGATGCGCCGCCGAAGTTCGCCCCGCTGGAGGTCCCCCGCTCGCTGCTGAAGCTGGACGAGGGCGCCGTGATCCCTGACGCTTCCTTCCTCGTGAAGGAGCTGGCCCGGCTGCTTGGGTTCGACACCTATTCCACGACAGAGAAGGACATCGGGGAGCCCTACTCCACCACCAGGGTCCTCACCTTCAGGAGCGGCCCGACGGAGAGGTCGGTGGTGGTGAAGAACTACACTGACGTGAGGTCCCTGAAGTGGGCCCTCCTGGGGGTATGGGCCTCGGCTGCGAACAAGTTCAGCGCCGGGCCGCTCATCAGGATGGACCGAGAGTATGGGGCGACCCTCGCCCTGAGAGCGAAGGGGGTCCTCGTCCCCCTGGTCCTCGCCGTCGCGCCGGCCGAACGGGTCCTGGTGAAGGAATTCGTCACTGGCCCGACCCTCTCTTCGCAGATCAACGCCTTCCTCAAGGATGAGGGCGCCCCTCTCCCCCAGGTAGGGTCCTACGGGGCCCTGATGGCCAGGGTCCACGGCTGGGGGATGGCGCTGGGGGACGCCAAGCCGAGCAACGTCGTAGTCTCAGGGGACGGCCTCTACTTGACCGACCTGGAGCAGGCCTGCCAGGGCGGGGACCAGGCTTGGGACGTGGCCGAGTTCCTATACTACACCGCGAAGCTGTCCAACAGGGAGGATGCCATGAAGAGGGTGGCCGCCTCGTTCCTAGACTCATACGTCCGAGAGGGGGACAGGTCGAGCGTCGGGAAGGCAAAGGGGTCAAAGTACTTCGGGCCGTTCAGGCCCTTCCTCACCCCGGGGATGGCAAAGATGCTCAGGGAACTGTTGTCCGCCTACGCCTAGCTCTCCTAGGCGTATGTGGTGTAGCCGCAGTGGCCGCAGGTGAGCCTGTTGCCATGCTGGGCCATGAAGTACCCTCTGCCGCACCTCGAGCACTCCTTCCTCAGCCTGGTCAGCGAGCTCTCGTCGACCTTGTAGAGCTTGTGGACCTGTATCCTCCTCTTCGGGGCCTTCGGCTTCGCCTTCTTCTCTGGCTTCTTCTCCTCCACGGGCGCCGCTGCTTCGGCGGGGGCTGGCGCGGGCGCTGGAGCGGGGGCCGGCTGCTTGGACATGCCTACTTCTTCGCCCCGGCAGCCGCTGGAGCGGCGGCCTTCTTCCTC
The DNA here is from genome assembly GCA_021827865.1 of archaeon. Taxonomy (GTDB): domain Archaea; phylum Thermoproteota; class Nitrososphaeria; order Nitrososphaerales; family Gagatemarchaeaceae; genus UBA183. The sequence continues at coordinate 363,069 of JAKAUC010000013.1, read as the reverse complement.
TCCTGCTTCAGCTTCTCGCGTTCCTCCTTCGAAAGCGTCCTCTCGCCCAGATAGCGGAGGTGTATCCGCTTCTTGGACTCTGGGGAGCCGTAGACGTAGAACTTGCCCAGCACCTTTGTCGTCCCCGACTGGCCGTCCATCCTGATAATCCCGACGCTCTCTGCTGGGACCCCCATCTCCTGGGCCACGGCAGCGATTGCGTCCTTCCTCGTTATCTTCCCGGCCCTGTCCTCCAGGGACAGCTCCACGTAGGATCTATCCAGGACCTTGGACTGGGACTTCTTCTCTACCTGCAAGCAGGGGCACCCGAATTTGGCGAGGATATTAAGTTGAGGCCTCTAGAGCCTCTCGATGCCCATCTCAGCCAGCAGGGCCCTGTTTCTAGCCTTGGACACCCCGTTGACCACGACCGCGACGATGCCTACGCCGGGCTGGCCGTAGAAGACTATCGCAGAGATGGGGGCCATGGCCACGGCGAGCAGGGCCATTAGGTCCTCCTCCCCGTCGACCAGTACCCGGACCGGCTTGCTCCCGGCGAAGGCCTCCCTCATCCCATCTATGGCGCCCTGGGTCAGGGTCCCTGCTGGGTTGCTCACCTTCACAAGCCTCGCGTAGGGGACGTCGGGGGGCTCCCTCCTGGACCTCCGCTCCACCCCGTCGACCACGTGCACCGCCGGGGTCGCGTCCAGGGCGTGCAGCGTCTCTGTCACCCTGTCCCCGACCGTGACAACCATCGACGCCTCCCGGGCCAGCTTCGCCAATTCCTTCCCTCTCGCCTCTTCGGGGCCGAAGACCCGCCCGAGGGGCTCCGCCAGCTTAGACCTCAGAGATTCAGGGAGCCTGAACGGCCCGGCCAAGGGGCTAGCTTACCTTGAGGGCGTAGCGGCCGGGCTTGGTGATGCCCAGGGTCTTGGCGACCTGGGACTTCGCGGCGTTGATTATTATGATGAGCCCGGACCATTCATTGCTCAGCTCCGTCGAACCGTCGTTGGGGCAAGCCTTCTCGGACGTCAGCATCCTGCACTTGCGGCAGGCCAGTTCTTTCATCGCGACTACTTCCCTGCCCGTTCCTCTGTCTTGCGGGCCTTGGCCGCCTTCGCCACCTCTTCGTCGATCCACTCTACCGCCCCCAGGAACGGCTGCCTGCTGGTCACCCCTATCTTACCCATGGAGATGCCATGCCCGAGGCTCACGGCGGTGATCCTGACCCTCACCTTGCTCCCGACCCGAAGCGTCCTCTTGCTCTGAGAGGCGGTGATGATGCCCGACTTCACGTCGCTTGTCAGGTAGTCGTCCATTATCTGGCTGAGGTGGAGGAGCGCGTCGGCCGGGCCTACCCTCACGAAGGCGCCGAAGTCCGTGACCTCGACTATCTCGCCTTCGACTATCTCCTGCTTCATGGGGTAGAACGAGAGGACTTCGAACTTCACCCTGTGGTAGGTGGCGCCGTCCCCGGCTATGATCTTCCCGACCTTGTCCACGTCCACCTTCGTGACCAGGACCAGGTAGCCGTGGTCGGGGTTGATGGTGCTCTCGTACTTCAGCTTCAACAGGTCCATGGCTACCTTCTCGAGAGGGGAGCCGAACCGGTCGGGTGGAACGCGCACCACATCTTCGAGGTTCACGAGCTCAAACATGAATTATTCAGAAGCCTGGGCACCCCTTCGGGTCAGCGATTTTAATCTTTGTTAGGGATGAAGCGCGGAGGGAGCGCGCTCATTCCAGCGACGGGGGGAGGGCCCTCTTGTGGGCGGTCCTCCTGTGCATTTCAAGGGCCTTCTCGACCGCGCTGACCGGGAGCCCCGCCCCAGCGGCGGCCTCGTCGACCCCGGTCTTCAGGTCGAACAGATGGTGGAGGGCTATGTCCAGCTTGTCGTAGTCCGCCGGAAGCTCGTCGGTAGCCTTGTGGCCGGGCCAGAGCTGGGGGGACGCTGGCTTCTCGACCACCCGGCCGGGCACCCCCAGGTGGGCCCCCAGGAGGCGGACCTGCGTCTTGTAGAGGTGGGCTATGGGGAGGAAGTCGGCCAGCCCGTCCCCGCCCTTGGTGAAGAAACCCAGGATCTCCTCGCTCTTGTCTCCGGTCCCGGCCACCAGGAGCTGGTGGGAGTTGGCGAAGAAGTAGGCTATTGTCATCCTGACCCTCGCCTGGACGTTCGCCCTGGCTACCCTTGTCCCTTCGAGCTTCGACGATTCCACGAGCGCCTTGACGGTGCCGGCGATCGGTACGGTTTCGGCCCTTATCCCCCATGCGCTCGCCAGCCCCCTGGCGTCCTCGGCGTCCTGAGGAGGGGTGTGCTCAGACGGGAGAAGGAGCCCAAGGACCTTCTTCTTCCCCAGCGCCCTGACGCAGAGCGCCCCGACCACGGCGCTGTCTATCCCTCCGCTAAGGGACACCACGGCCCCTTCCGCCCCGGCCCCGGCGACCGTGGCTTGGATGAATTTGACGATCCGTTCCGTCTCCCGAGCCGCGTCAATACCCAGCCCTTTGGGGGCCATTGGTTCTGCGCCCCGGGCCGGGGCTTTAACCGCTTTCCGCAGGGCACGGGCCTGCGTCAGACGAACCGCACCCGCCCGGAGCTGAGCGTGACCGCCCTGACGCGGGCCGCCTTCAGGGCGGCCAAGAGCCCCGAGTCCACCGTTGCTACCAAGGCCCCTGACGTCTTGGCAGCCGAGACTAGCTCGTCGTCCACCCTGGCGCTCCCGCAGGGTCCGGAGGCGAATCTTGACGCCAGGTCGAGGGCCACCCTGGCCGTCCTGGACCTCACTCCGCCGCTCGACGCGAGCTTCTGAAGCTCGGCCCTCACGCAGTCGAGCAGGACGGGCTGGAAGGCCCCGAGGGCTCCGACCATGTCCTCGAACCATGTGGTCGGCCTCTCCACCACGGCCATGAGGAAGCTGCTGTCGAAGATTATCTTCTGCAAGGTCTCATCTGCTCCTGGCGCTTACCATATGGAGGCTCAAATATATGGCGGCGGCGGTTTTGTATGGTAATGACCGAGGCTTCGGCGGTGACGAGCAAGAGCATGGTCAACATACCGGCTTCCATCCGGAAGGAGTATGGCATCCGCGAGGGCGACAAGCTCGCCTTCGTCGAGACGGACCACGGGCTCGCCATCGTCCGCATACCTCCCTTGACAGAGATCTACGGCAGTGGGGTGCACGAGCGGGACAAGATAATCCAGGCGATTCGCGAATTGGAAGCGGAGCATCGCAGGGAAGCCCTGGAATGACGTCCTTTGTCTTTGACGCCGGCGCGCTGCCCCTCATCTACGCCAAAGATGAACGGCTCCACGCCGTCGTGGAAGAAATCGCGTCAGGGGAAGCCGAAGGGCTCGTCCCATCGGTCATATTGGCCGAGTTCTATTACAGGACGTGCCGGTCGTCAGGCAAGGACGTCGCGCTCCTTAGGTCTCGGCAGCTCTCCGAACGCCTGACCGTGATGGAGACGAGCATAGGTCAGTCCAGGGCGGCGGGGATGGAGAAGTGCCGGAACAACAGGCTTTCGCTCGCCGGCTCGTTTGTCCTTGCGCTCGCAAGAGGACAGGGGGGGACAATCCTAACTACAGACGGGGAGTTGGCGAAAGAACCCGACGTGGATGTAAGATACCTTCAGGTCTAGACAGCGCCAACAGCCTCCGCCCGTCGAACGGGGGGCAGGCCCTACTTCAGGACGCCCGAGCCTATGAGGCGCCAGCGGTCGGCGATCCTCCTGCTTATGGCCGCCCTCATGCCGCTTTCGATGGCCACCGCCTTCTTCAGGTCCAGCTCGACTACCTCCCCTCTCACCGAGGTCGCGACCGCCAGGGTGGAGGCGGTGCCGAGGTTGAGCCTGACCGTCTCCGAGAGCTTGAGCTTCTCGACCTTCACCTGCTCCGCGGCGCCGACCGCTGTCTCGAGCAGAGCCACGTCGAGGGTGACGTGCTCGAGGGTCTCGGGGAGGGTCCCCGGCTTGCCTATCACGCTCCCCACCATCTGGTCCCCCTTTACGAACGTCGGGTCGAGGTGGGTCCCAACCGCCACCAGCCCTCCAGGCCCCACCCGTTCGGCGGGGCCGGCGCTTGTCTGGAGGGTCGAAACCCTGGTTATCACCGGCACGAACTTCCCGCTCCTCTCATCCAGCATCCCGGGCCTGAGCTCCATCTCGTCCCCCAATCTGAGCTCCCCCTTGGTCAGGCTCCCTCCAAGCACCCCCCCGGCGAGCCCCTGCACGGCCGCGCCTGGCTTGTTCACGTCGAAGCTCCTGAGTATGTACATGAGAGGGCTGGCGCTTACGTCCCGCTTCGGCGTGGGGATCACACCCTCGAGCGACTCGATCAGGGCGTCGATGTTCAGCCGTTGCTGCGCGGAAATGGGGACTATGGGCGCGCCCTCAGCCACGGTCCCCTTCGTGAACTTCTGTATCTGGGCGTAGTTCTTCTCGGCCTCGGCGTCGGTAACGAGGTCGACCTTGTTCTGGGCTATCACTATCCTCTTCATGCCGAGCATCTGGAGGGCCTGGAGGTGTTCGCGGGTCTGAGGCTTCGGTACGGGCTCGTTGGCTGCCACCACAAGGAGGGCCCCGTCCATCAGGAACGCGCCGGCAAGCATGTTGGTCATGAGGCTCTCGTGCCCCGGGCAGTCGACGATGCTGACCGCTCTGAGGAACGACGTCTTCTTGCCGCACACCGGGCAGGCGGGGCTCGTCGAGTAGGATGCCATCCCGTGGTCCTGGGTGCACCTGTAGAACGCCGCGTCGGCGTATCCGACCTTGATGGTGATCCCCCTCTTGAGCTCCTCGCTGTGGGCGCTGGCCCACACCCCCGTGAGGGCCTGGGTGAGGCTGGTCTTGCCGTGGTCGACGTGGCCAGAAGTCCCGATGTTGACCTCAGGCTGCTTCGGGAGGAGGGGCCTCGACGGGCTGGGGTCGGCGAGCTTCTGTTCGGACAGCAAGGATGGCGGACGCTACCGCGGGGGGTTTTTAAGCGAAGCCCGGTCTCGGCGTCTGACTCGATCCGAGGGAAGTCACGCTTCAACGACCCGCGGCCGCAGGCGTACCGATGCTCGGCCCCTCCCCGCGCGGACAGGAGCCCGAACTTTCCCAAGGCGCCGGGGGGCGTGAGACGTTGGCCTAGGCGGTCCTGTCAGCTTCCTGAGTTCGCCTAGGGCCTTGTCGTCGCTTCTCAGCGCCCTGAGAGTGCACACCCTGCCAGGTGAGTCACGTCTTTGCAGAATTACGCCTGCCGCCTGTTGAATTCCTTCTCTGCCTGCTCGCCGCCTATGTCACGCATCTCGCCTTCCTCCTTGCCCTGAAGCGTCCGGCGCGGCGGCTACCTTCTCGGGGCCCTCCTCGGTCACCGGGAACCTCGTCTGTCCGAAGAAGACATCGAATATCCTCTCGAGGCTTCCGTTCAGCGCGCGCCAATAGATCATGGCGAAGGACCTCTTCATGTAGTACTTGACCCTCGAAGGGGTCTGGTCCACCGGAGGAGAGGCGTAGGTGGCTGACACGAAGATGGCCTTGTGGTGGCCCACCTCCATGGGGCAGTTGATTCTGCCGTTATACTCAAGGAGCTCTTTCGACCTCTTCATCTCGGCGACGATGTTGCGCGCCACGACGACAGACTGGAGGTGCGCCACCACCCCGGACTTCGACACAGAGATGTTCGTGGCGTCCCCGATACAGTAGACCCCTTCCTGGCCGACGACCTTCATTGTCCCCTTGTCGGTCGGCACGTACCCCTCCTGGTCCCCGATCCCGGAGTTGACGACGACGTCTGCCCCATGGTGTGGGGGTATGGCGATGAGCAGGTCGTAGTCCACAGCCTCCCCTTCCAGAGAGTAGATCTTGCGCTGTGCCGGGTCCACCGAGTCGACGTTGAAGAAAGTGGTGACTTCGATCCCCTTCTCCTGGAACATCGGCTCAACCACGTGGGAAATCCTCTCGGCAGGGTACGGCCGGGGATAGGGGGTGAGGAATTTGATCTTCACCTTGTCTCTGATGCCCTTCTTCTGGAAGAACTCGTCCAGCATGAACGCCGCCTCGTTCGGCGATGGAGGACACTTGTGTGGTGTGCCGGCAATGGCAACGACGACTGTTCCGCCCTCGAACTCCTGCAGGGCGTCCCAGATGCGCCGCGAGTTCACGCCCCCCGTGTGGAAGTTCAGCGATCCTTGGGCGAGTCCCTGAATCCTAGACGGGTCGGCCACGGCCCCGGTGGCGATGACGAGGTAGTCATAGCTGAGGACCCTCCCGCTCTTTGTCGTCACGGACTTCGCCTTGAAGTCGATCTTGACTGCTGGATCCTGGACGAATTCTATCTCCTTCCTGATGAGCTCGGTCTCTTCTTTCACGTACTTGTCCGGGACCGCCCCCTTGAAGGCGATGTCCAAGTTCCCGGGTTGAAACGGATGGTGCAGGTGCTCGCCGATGAGCTGCACCGAGGCGAGTCCGCCCTTGATCTCATCGTGCAGCTCGGATGCCAGGACATTGGCCGTGAAGGTGCCCCCATCCCCTGACCCGACGACGACCACCCGTTGCAATCTTCCTTCACCTCTTCTTCGTTATCTTCACGGTGATGCGGGTGTAGCCTTGCTCGTCGACGACGCTCACGAGCTCGTTCCCGCTCTTCTGCGTCCACGCCGTGACGTCAGCCTTGGCCGCGGGGTCGGTCGCCAGGAGCTCGATGACGTCCCCGAGCTGGGAGCTCCTGTAGGCCTTGAAGAGGTCCGTTATGGGTCCTGGGCAGAAGCTCCCCCTCGAATCGATCACCCTTCGCTGCTCTGTTGTCGACATGCCAATCACCTAGATGAAGATCGTCTGCCCGCCTTCGCCCAGCGACACCATGGTCGCGGCGCCGACCACGTCGTCTATCTCGTCGATGAGAGAATCCCTCGGCGTCCCCATCACCTCCATGGTGGTCGAGCAGGCGTGCAGCTTCACCCCTAGGTCCTTAGCCATCTTGAACATGTCCGGGATGCTCGGCAACTTCGCCTTTCTGATCTTCCCGCCCATCATCTTGGTGGCCATGGCGGTCATGCCGGGGATCATCCCGAGGATGTTCGGCATCGGCATGCCTGGGTTGCCCACGGGGGACACTTTGAGCGAGCCCACACTCTTCTTGCTCACGGCCTGCAGCCCCCAGAACGTGAAGAACATGTGAACCTCCTTACCCATGGTCGCGGCGGTCGTCGCTATCATCAGGGCCGGGTACACCATGTCCATCGAGCCCTTCGAGAGGATGATGAGCATCCTCTCCGTCTGTACGTCCTTCTCTTCCGTCCTCAGAGCTGTTGCCTGGGACATTCGAACTCGCGATTGTTCCCGCTTCTAGTCTGCTAATAAGGCAGGGAGCCGTTTCTCAACAGTGAAAACCGCCCCGTGGTCGTATGAGCATACGGCGCTTCTCTTGCTATTGTGCCGTTGGGTAGGCGGGTATACGTTGTCATTGTCAACGACGGACCTCTCCATACCATGACGCACGAGAGTCACTCCACCGGCGGAGCCTGCCGAAAGTGAGGAGAGACAGCTTGGGACGAGGCCTCGTGGCCTGTCTCCTCCGCGAGGTCGGGGCTGTTCCTCGGCCCCCTGCCGTTACGTGTTTGACCTCTTCCTCGTCCTCACCCTCTTTGTCGGGACTCACCAATTAGCCGAAGATTGATGCGCGCCAGCACACCAATGCCAGGCCTGAACCGGTTGCCGGCGAGTGCACGAGGCTGAGACTGATGGGTTTCGCCGACGCCACCTTCATCGTCAATCCCTGTGGGGGCTCTTCGGCAGGTCGACGACAGTCAACAGAGAGTGTATGCAGACATGCATGCACAAGGTACATGCATTGACTTTCTGGCCAAAGTAAGAAATGTAAAACTTTGATTGTTTGCATCTTACAATTACAGACATGGAAGCGGAGGGCATCGTGAAGGTCTCGACCAAGGGTCAGATTGTAATCCCCCGAGATGTTAGAAACACATTCGGAATAGTGCCGGGCGGAAAGCTGCTCGTGGCCGTCGATAATGACGAAATCCTACTGAGGAAGGTCGAAGAACTCTCGCTCGGAGAGCTGAGCAAGAGGCTGTCCAGGCATGCAGAAAGAAAGAAGGTCGACATCGATGCCCTTGTCGACGAGGCTATCCGATGGGCGAGAAAGTAGTATTCGATACGAATGTCTGGGTGTCTATCCTCCTAAAGAAGGCCCTCTCCCAGGAGTTTGTGCCAACAATCGAAAGCGGTGGGATTACGGTGTACGTCTCTCACCAACTTCTACATGAGCTCGCCAGGATCCTGAGATATCCGAAACTCCAAGACGTGTTTCGGGACGCCGAGGTCAGTGAGGAGGCAGCCCTGGCGGCTGTCGTGAGGTCAACGACGCTTGTCAGGCCGAGGCACGTCGTTCGCGAGATTGAGAAGGACCCGCCCGATAACCGAGCTCTCGAGTGTGCACTCTCGTCGAGGGCAAGAACTGTTGTAAGCGGTGACAGACATCTTTTGGAATTGGAGAAATTCAGGGGAATCAGGATAGTGAAACCGAGAGAGTTCTTGGAAGGGATTGCGAGGAATAGGGCGAATCGTTCCCGGCCGATGGCGAAAGGACGCGGGGTAGTGAATCTGGCCGGTCTCCTTACGGAGGCTAAGGGTGCCGAAATGAAGAAGGCGGTATCAGAAACAAGGGAGGCAAGCTCCCAGCGCCTCACGAGGACCAATACGAGGCTGGGGTGATTTCGCTAGTTGGCGGTCAGCTCTTCCACTGCTCAGAGTGACGCTCGCGATTTCTCAGTTGTCGACTGGCTTTTCGCGTTCGTGGCGGCGAGCATGTGTTCTTGAATGCATGCGCCGTTCGATAGCTGCGTTCCTACGAGTCCGCGATTTGTATCCCCTGCTTCCCAGCCATGCGGGTCGGCGAAGGCGCCGCTTCTTGGCAGGTTCTGCCAAACGCGCGGAACGCATTTCAATGGCCATGGCTCTCGCCCACGAGTGAGCAGAATCCTAGTCACCGGTGGGCTCGGTTTCATAGGAGGGTGCCTGGTCGAAGAGCTGATTTCTCGTGGGGATCGCGTCACGGTCCTGGACAACCGGTCCAGCAACAGCCTCGCAGGGGCCGAGGACTTCTCTGACCCGCCACTTCTCAAGATCCTGACAGGCGACGTGAGGGTCCGCGAAGACGTCAAGAGCGCCCTGGAGGGCGTTTCCGTCGTCGTTCACCTCGCAGCGGCGGTGGACGTTCAGAAATCGGTCGAAGACCCGAAGACGACGAAGGAGGTCAACGTCGAAGGCACGTCGGTCCTCCTCGCGGCCAGTGCCAAGGCCGGCGTCAGGCGGTTCATCTTGGCTTCGTCGGCAGCTGTGTATGGGGCAAGGGCCCCCCCTCTCAGCGAAGACGTATCCCCAGACCCGCTCTCTCCCTATGCCTCAAGCAAGGTCGCCGCCGAGGCCCTGTGCGACTCCTACGCGGCTACAGGACAGCTCGAGACAGTCAGCCTCAGGATATTCAACGCGTATGGGCCCCGGGCAGCCCGGGGCTCGGGGGTGGTCGCGCTATTCCTTCGCGCCATGGCCACCGGCGAGCCCCTGACGATATCCGGCGATGGTGAACAGACGAGAGACTTCGTCCACGTCAACGACGTCGTGAAGGCGGTCATCTTGTCTAAGGACGCGGCGCTGAAGGGGGAACGGGCATTCAACGTGGCGACGTCCGTCCCGACGACGATCAACAGGCTGGCCGAAATCATCAGGGCCGCGGCGGCGAGGGAGCTGAGGGTGATCCACGGCCCTGCACGGCTGCACGAGGTGAGGCAAAGCTGCGCGGACATATCCAGGGCCCGCAGGGTGCTGGGCTTCGAACCCTCGGTGCCGCTGGAGCGGGGGATTGGTGATATCCTGGGCGGCAGTGAGAGCCGTGACGGGGGCAAGCGCATGGCTGAGGGGTGAAGCTTCTATCTGGGCGCTGTTTCTTCTTTATTGCTGATATCCTAATCGGGATAGCTGAAATGTGAGGACCGTTTGCGGATAGGCCATAACTGCGCCTCTAGCGCGGTCGTCATGCTGTCAGGGGGAAAAGAGTCGGTCCCCTTTCTGTGGACGCGGGGGCGCCTGGGGGGAGTGGCACAGTTCGGCGTGCAGTGATGCGCCCCCCTGGAATGCCGAAGGAGGTTCTCTCCGCGGTACAGAATGGGTCGTCACAGCATACGCCTGGTTCGGAGAACCGTCAACAACTACTTCACGAGAGGTTCTACAGGGGAGGACCGCGAAGTACATCGGCAGGAAGGTGCGTCACGCTAGGCTATGCCTTTGCACGGGCGAGAAGCCGGGCGCCCAGGCCCTCGCCAGGAACCAGGCGGTGATTCTTCCGCTCCGTCCCGGCTTGCCCACGGAGATGTCAAGTGAGCATGCGCGCGAGGGGACGGCAGGCCCCTTCGTCGCGCCGGACATTCTCGACGGGGCCCGTCGTCACGGAGCTCCACAGGAGCCAGCGTCACCAGTATTTCCTCGCATTCCTCAGCGAAGTCGACGAGAACGCCCCAAAGGAACCTGACCCGGATGTGGCCCTGGACGACCTCAGGGTCTCCTCCTGGACAGGGTTTTTGAAGACGTTTCAATGGGGCTTACGAGGAAGAATCGACTTGGGACATCCTGAGGTCTCGATAAGGACGCAGTCCGATTGAAGAGCCCAAAGAGGCGAAGGCGCCTCGGAATCTTCTTCTTCGCAGTGCCGGTGGTCGTGATAGGCGTGCTGGCAGCATTTGCCGCGCTCACCACCTTCGGGGTTCAGAATGGGACGATCATAGTGAGAGCCACGGGGAACGTGGGCTCCGGGCCGGTCGTCCTCAGCGTCGCTGCCACTCTGAACGGGCGGACCATTGAGACCCCATACAGCGCAACGTTGCCGGCAGGGTCTTACACCGTCGTCTTCTCCGCGGTCAACTGGTACGTGACGCCTCCGCCGCACGCCTTCACCCTCGAGGGGGGAAAGACAGCCTACGCGGTGGGCATCTATAACCCGACGAAGGAAGTCGTAGGGATTTCCCAGGCAGGGTTCAATCAGTCGGCAGTCGGGGCCCTCCACGGAGTGACCCCCGTCGTATGGGCGAACACAGGAAGCCAGTACGTGGTCGTTGTCATCAGCGGGGCCGGAAACGTGGGCATCGCTCCCGGCCAGACCTACTCGAAGGTGTTCTCAGTCCCTGGGACATACCAATTCAGCCTCCTGAACACGAACCTGTCCGGGCAAGTGACTGTGATCTAGTTTCAGCCGCCGCCCTGCTGTCGCAACCCCCGCCATCGTCCGCCTTCCGGCGCCGCCGAGGCTGGCTCCCAATGGAGAAATAGTGGCGAAGGAGGAGAGGCACGCTTTGGGGATCGCGGTGCTCATCCCTGCCTACAACGAAGAACATTACATAGCGAGGGTTGTAACGGAGTCTCTCGAGCGCTCAGACTATGTGATCGTATGCGACGACGGGTCGACAGACATGACGGGGAAGATCGCGGAGAGACTCGGCGCACAGGTGATCCGCCACGGCCGAAACATGGGCTATGGGGCCAGCCTCTCGTCTCTCTTCCAGAGGGCGCTTGAATTGAACGCGGATGTCTTCGTCACCATCGACGGCGATGGCCAGCACGACGCATCCGGGGTCCCGATTCTGGCCGACGTGATCACGAAGGGAGAGGCTGACATGGCGATTGGTTCTCGGTTTCTTGGCAAGGAGAACAAAGTACCCGGATACAGGAGGCTGGGGATCAGGGCGATCACAGGCGTATCCAACCGCCTGAATGACACCGACCTCACCGACGCCCAGTCGGGGTTCCGAGCCTACAGCAGGAGGGCCCTTGAGGCGGTTACCCCGTCCGACATGGGCATGGGCGCCAGCACTGAAATCCTGCTGAAGGCAAGCAGGGCAGGCCTCAAGCTAGTCGAAGTCCCGATCGAGGTATCCTATCACGAGGACGGCGCCAGCCGCAACCCGGTCTACCACGGCATCGAAGTGATCTTCTCGACGATAAAGCACGTCTCGATACTCCACCCGCTCGTCGTGTATGGGATTCCTGGCTTCGCGCTCCTGGCGTACGGGATATACCTCGGGACAAGCGCCCTCCGCGTGTATCAGGAGGTACACAAGGTAATCGTTGGGAGCACCCTCGTCGCCATGGGCTCCATCCTGGTCGGCCTAATCCTCTGCATCACCGCCCTGATACTCTGGATAATGATAACCCTCATTCGCGACCCCCAATATAGGAACGATTGGTCTGCGAGGAACGGCGGAAGGCCGAAGTAGTAACAGCCTCGCCGTCTGGTGCGGCCCTTCCCGCGACGCGGCCCCCAGGGACGGCTTTCTGTTCGACACCTCGGCTCGGAGAGCAATATGGGTGCTATCGCTTGGCGAGAGCTCGCCGATATATCCTGAGGACACCCTTTGCCGTCTCGTCCCAGTCCCATGTCTCTGCCATCTTCCTGCCATTCATCCCTGTCTCTTCCCTCCGTCCCTTGTCTGAAAGAAACTGCAGGATTGTGGTTGCTAGCGGACCGGGGTCGTCGGGTCTCACAAGCGCGCCGTTCCAGCCTTCCTTTACCAGACCAAGGACTCCTGACCCCGGCGACCTCGTCGCTATGACCGGGAGTCCGGCAGCCATCGCTTCCTTGAGGACGATTCCTTCGCCTTCGACCACACTCGGAAGCACGAATAGCGTGCTCTCTCTGTACATCTTTGCCACCTCCTCATTTGAAGCCAGGCTGCCCATGAAGGTCACGCTCTCCCGCGGCAGAGACGCGGCTAACTTTTCAAGCAAGGGCCTCTCTTTGCCCCCGCCTACAATCACCAAGGTTGCTTCTGGCATCTTCGATAATACTTCCCCAAATGCGGAGAGTAGCACATCCACTCGTTTGTAGCGGACTAGTCTACCTACGTACAGCACCTGTGCGGGTCTCCTCCGCGAGCGGGCAGGGTCAAGAAGCGCAAGGTCCACGCCGTTGGGGATGACGTCGAGTGCGCCCCTTACATACGGAGCCAGCTTTCTCTTGGTCACTTCCGAGACAGAGATAACTGGCCCTCTTGCGAGAAGCGCGGAGGACACGGTCGACAGATAACCCAGGAGCCCCCATGTACGGGACCCCGAGTATTCCGTCCAGGTCTCCATGCCCGGCAGGTCATGGAACGTAGAGATCATCGGTGCCCCTTTGATCGCCGAAACCACCCAGCCTGCGACCACAGGAAAGTACGCATTGCAGTGGATGACGTCACATTCGGTGTCCAACCCATTCTTCACCGTTCTGGCAAGATACTCCGCGACTCTCACGGGAGACTTCAGAGCTTCTCCGGTCCTTGGGTCGCGGGACGCGCCGGCCCTCTTCACCTCGACCCCATCGTAGATGTCGTGGTCGCGCTGGCCGGGGAATTTGCATGTCAGCACTGTCACTTCATGACCCATCTTCGCGACCCTGGTGGCGACTTCATAGAACTGACGCTCTCCCCCACCCCAGTAGCCGAGGCCCGTCCGGGGATCCGGGAAGATCTCTGTGATGTAGAGTACCTTCAAGGTCTCAAATGCCGAACCTAAGAGCCGGCCTCTTGATTCTTATCCATTCGCAGGAACCTGCCCCTTCACCGACGGACGCGCCAGTCCTCAGCGGTGACAACGCATCGGATTGACTTTGTCCTCGGGATTTGTGCCCGACTAGTGCGCAATTAGATGGACCACCGGGCGACTCTTTTCCCAAATCTCCTCGGCCGGCCGCTCTTCGACAGTGAAGTTCAGCCGAGTTCCGGCGATGCCTTCGATAATGCTTGCCACTTCCTGGACTAGCTTCCTGTCCCCGACACTGGCCCTAGGCAGCCTCAGCACGACATCGTCTGCCTTTCTCTGGATTACCTGGTAGTCCCTGAGGCCAACCGCCGACTCGATGCTTTCAGCCACTTCCAAAGGCAGGACCTTCCTTCCGTCCTTCGCAACGAAAGCGTCTCTCTCCCTTCCGAGGATCGGCCCCACCCTCATGAGACTGGAGCCACACGGACAGACCCCTGCGTCTGCCACTCTTGCGAAGTCTCCTGTGCGATACCTGACGAAAGGCATCAGTCTGTTATGAAGCGAGGTGAGCACGATCTCTCCAACTTCTCCGGGCAACGCTCGGGCTTCCTCCTTCAGGACTTCGACTATCATGAAGTCCTCATAGAGATGAATGCCTTTGTGCCCGACACATTCCCCTCCGATCACTCCAAACTCCGCTCCGCCGTAGGCGCGGAACACTTCAGCATGGAACAGCTTGCGCAAGTCTCTCTCTACCGAGGCGGTGAAGAACTCGTTCCCGCATACCAGGCTCTTGGCTGAAGAGTCGAGTTTGAGTTCTCCGAGGGTCAGCCCCAGCCTCCTCAGGACCGACGCCCTCCCTATGACGACGTCTGGGTGGAGCGCGTCATAGCGTCTCGCGGTCCTTGTCAGGTCATCCGGGTCGACTTCGAGGGCGCTGATGAAGGGCAGGCCGCCTCCCATGAACGACGCGATCTGAATTTCATCCACTAGCGTCGTGGGTCGCGCTTCTCCAGACTCGACCATCCTCTTCCTCCAGTATTTTTGGGGCGGCCAGACGCTCGCTAGCCTATCCCACGGCCTCACCCCCATCTTCGTGAGCCTCCTGGCGAGGAGGGCATCCCTCGTATCGGACTGCTCTTCTGACCATAACACCCTGGTTGGAACCTTGCTTGTGCCGCTCCCGGTACTGTCGCGCCAGATCCTGGTCCTGATGTCTCTCCTTGTTATCCCTGCTGGAAAGTTCGCGTTGACTTCCGCCTTGGTTAGGGCCGGGATTTTTTGGAGGTCGTCGACGCCGCGAATGTGTTCTGGCAGGAGGCCAGACTGTGTGAACCGCGCCCGGTAGAACGGGACGTGTTCATATGCCTCCCTGAGAAAGATGCGGAGCTCCCTGTCTTGATGCTTCCTCAACTCCGGACGCGAGAGGCTCCAGCTCCGCATGGCTTCGAGGTAGTATGCCACTTTCCTCAGAAGCATGAGACTGTACCCTGCCGCCGCTGAATGATAAGTAGTTGCCGCTTACCCTCGGTCTGCCGAGGGATATGCGTTCGTACCAGCACGGCAGCGTTCAAACAGCGCTTAGACCGAAGCAAAGGTCGTTCAGCTGTCTCGAGGTTCCTCGTGGAGCTTCATTCCAAGCGAAGTCCTTACGGCTTGGCATGCGTCGACGAATCTTTTGTCCGACCAGACAGATGGATGCCTGGGCCTCGGTATGTCTATCTCGAGGTCCAATTCGACGGTTGAAGGCCTTGGCGAAAGGACCACTACCCTGTCACTGAGCAAGACAGCTTCGGGAACACTGTGTGTCACGAACACCGCAGTCTTCCCGACCACTTCAATCCACTGGACCAAGTCAAACTCGAGCTCTTCCCGCGTGAGTTCGTCCAACGAACCGAATGGCTCGTCCATCAGGAGTATCTGGGGGTCGTCTATGAGGGCACGCGCCAGGGAAACTCTCTGCTGCATCCCTCCGGAGAGTTCCTTCGGGTACATCCTCTCGAAGCCTGCGAGCTTCATCTCGGCCATCAGTTCCGCCGCTCTCTTTTCGTAGGGCTTCGTATCTCTCCCTTTCAACTCCAGCGGGAGGAGTATGTTCTCCAGAGAATTCCGCCAGGGCATGAGAAGCGGCTTCTGGTACACCAATCTCGCCTCGTTTGTGGGCGATGTCACCGTCCGCCCGCCGATCGCCACGGAACCCTTCGTCGGGGGCAGCAGGCCGGCGATCATCCTGAGGAGCGTCGTCTTGCCGCAGCCCGATCGACCGACAATCGACACGAACTCGCCTCGACGCACACGAAGCGACACCTCCGCGACGGCCTCCACCGCCCTTCCATCCGAGGTCCCATAGCTCTTTGAGACGCCTTCCAGCGAGATCAGGGGTTCCGACGTGCGTGCCCCTGTCAATGTTCCCAGCTCACCAGAAGGTGCTCGAGTACCAAGATGGCGGCATAGAGCCCGAAGCCCATCAGCACCAACAACGTCGCGGCTGCGAAAGCCACCAACGTGTTCAGCTGCGACTGGGCGGAGAGGATGATGTACCCCAGCCCGTTGCTTGACTGCACGAACTCAGCCACCACCGCTCCAACTATTGCCAGCGTTACGGAGACCTTCAGACCGGCGAAGATGTTCGGCGCAGCCGCGGGCAGCCTGACCTTCGTCAGGACGGCAAGACGCCCCGCATTGTAGGACCTCACGAAGTCCAGGAACTCGGCTTCCGCTGCGTCGAGGCCTGCCGAAGTGTCTATCACTATCGGGAAGAAGCAGACCAGGAGCACGGTGACTATCCGGGGAAGGGGACTGAGCCCCAGCCAAAGGAAGAGCATCGGGACGAAAGCGACCTTGGGCACCACCTGGGCAGCCACGAGCAGCGGTTCAAGCACCCGCCTTAGCGGACCCGACAGCGACATCGCAATCGCCAGCCCCATGCCCAGGACGGCTGCCAGGAGGAAGCCGGCCACCGCTTCATACAACGTTACCATGAAGTTTGGAGCCCAGGGGATCTTCGATGTGAGGAGCAGCTCAATCACGGCGCTGGGGCGTGGCAGGACGAACTCTGGGATGTTGAGCGCACTTCCGAGGACTTCTATGAAAGCGAGGACTGCGAGCAGGGCGACGATAGAAGGGAGGAGTCCAAGAAGCCTGCTTCCAGCTTTCAACATGCTACCTCACGCGCGAGACGAAGAATTGCCTTTGGGTGTCAACTTGGAGCCTGGACGTAGGCATCCGTGTAGATGTCTGCCATGTTGATGGGGCTGGTGATGTTCAATCCTGTGGTTACCAGGTCCATGGTCTGCTGCATCCTCGACGCGTTGACCCACCCAAGTTGAAGCGGGTTGCTCACGCCTCCGACCTTGACGAAACAGCAACCCTGGTCTAACCTAAAGCCGGCCAGAGTCTGGTTGTAGTTCAGCTGGGGTTGGGACGCGACCAGTGCTGCGATCGCGGCCGAAGGGCTCTGTAGCGTGTCTTGGAGACTCTGCATGGTGGCGAGCACGAAGTTCCTCACCTCGCCGCTGTGCTGCTGAATCATCTGAGTGCTGGTGATCAGCGCCACCCCATAGGTGTTGACGCCGTAGTTAGCGAAGTCGAACTCTCCGAGGTGTATGCCGTTTGATGCGGCAGCGGCCTGGAGGGCAGGGAGGTTGTGGACGGCGGCCACGACGAACTGCACCTTGCCGGTCACAAGGAGCGAGTTGTGTACCGGAGCGCTCGCGTAGACGAAGTGGATCGAACTGAGGCTGACGTTGTTCTCCTCTGCCATTATGCTGAACAGGGCCGTGGATATGCCCCCATTCGTCGGCGATGAAGCTCCGGCTGTCTTGCCGGCGAGGTCGGCGACAGAGTGAATCTCTGCCGAGTTGTAGATGACCGCGAATATGTTGGAGCGCAAGATCATCGCAACTATCCTAACATTTGTGATATTGGCAGTCGCCTCAGCGTCGATGAGGTTTGAAGTGTCGGTGAGTCCGAACTGAACCTGGCCTGCCGACACCGCGGCTATCGCCGCACCGTCGTTCTGACCCGGCTGAATCGAGAGGTCAAATCCGCTGTTCTTGTATATCCCCTGGGACAGCCCGTAGTAGGCGAACGCGTGATACGGCTCAGCGGCGAAGTTGAGCATCAACGTCACCTTGTTGGTAGCAGGCGAGGCCTGCGCGAAGTATATGGCGACGCCTCCTATGACAACAACTGCGGCGACAACTATCGCAATAGAAGTGGTGGTGACTCCCGCCTTCGGACTGAGGTCCACCTTTGGCCGACCGAAGCATCACATACTTAACAATGATGTTGGGAGACTTGACAATATCGCTTGATGCTATGACGTCCCACAATCGAGGGGCTTTCCCCACACGAAGAGCCGCAAGAAGGGTGTCGTCATGGAAACGGAGCGACACCGCAGGGAGGCAGGCTTTGACGGCCATCATCCATCTCCCCGTGCTGAGAACACACGTCAATGCAGGGGCCGAGCCCGGAGCAGGTGCCGGCGCACGTCCCTTCGCCCGCTTAGGCTCACTCCGCTGCAAAGAGACTCGCAGGCACCGCTGACCTCGGCCCTGGCATCCTGCGAGGGTCGCACCCCACCGCGCCCTATCCGCCGAGCTTGAAAACTTTGACGTCGGGATTACTGAACGCCAGGGTAAAGTTGGATGTTGGTTTGTAAGTGAACCAAGGCAGGCTTGGGGTGGAGTCGTTCGACGGTGCTGAGAGAGGGTTGTAGAAGACGTTGTACCTGGTCACCACTATGTAGTCTGCTCCGACATGTTTGGCGTAGGCGATAGCCTGAGACTGATTCCCGAAGAACTCATAGGTGCAGTTCCTCCCGATTTGCACGCCAGAATACAGGAACGTCGGGTCTGTGACCGATAGCAGGTAGGCGGAGGAGGGTGTGTTACTGCTCGCCCAGGACAAGGCCGCACCCACCTGGCTCTGGACCTGAGCCTCGGCGGCCGTCCCCTGGGACATGTTCAGAGCAAACGTCGAGGCCCAGCCCGGAGCCGCAATTGGGATGATGAACA
Organism: archaeon; assembly: GCA_021827865.1. GTDB lineage: Archaea > Thermoproteota > Nitrososphaeria > Nitrososphaerales > Gagatemarchaeaceae > UBA183. Next base: position 344,562 of record JAKAUC010000013.1, on the reverse strand, counting down.
GCGCGAGGAGGACTGCTACCCCGAACTTGTAAGGGTCGCCCGCCCTCAACCTCTTCTGCTTTGTTGACCTTTGTCGTGGCATTATGGCGTGCAACCCATAGCCCGCCAGCAGCGTGAGGGGAACCACAGCTTGCAGCGAAAACCTCCAGGCCGCGGCGTCTTGCGGGGCTGCCACCAGCAGGGCAAAGAACCACATCGCCGGGACCACGATCGCAGTCTCTCGTCCCATCGCCCCTTTGTATAAGGCTGCGAGGAGCAGGGCAAGCATCGCCACGAAACCGAGGTCATTCCGCATGTCGGACGCCAAGTACGCCAGAGATGGAAGGAACGAAAGCGCCCCCGACAGGGGGGTTGAGAGGGGTTGCGGTGGGCCGTTCAGATAGGAAATCAGTATGATCCGTGAAGCCACCTTCTGGAGCACGAGCATCCCAAGCGCCCCCGGAGCCAGGGTGGCTGCGGCCGCGACGATATAGCCGCGAAAGCCCGGTCTCCTCGTCGCCCCCACGATCACAGTTGCTACGAGGAGCGCGCCCAGAAGCGCCAGCATCGTGAAGTGCGACAGATAGCCTGCCACCACTACGAAGCCCATTGTCAGTTGGAGGGGATGAGAACGCCAGTCTTTTGCGAAGTCTAGGAAGACTGCGAGCAGCAGAAGCTCGATCAGCACCCCGACAAAGTTCGGATAGAGTCCGTCAGAGTATATCATTTGCGCCCAGACGGTGCCCGAAAGGGCGTAAATCCCCGTGGCCACCGCTGCTGGCCTTGAGGCTCCGAAGAGGTCGGCTGCCACTGCGTAAAAGAGCATCGGAGACAGCGCTACGAGGATTGACATGACGAGCTCCGCTGTGAGGATGTTCGCCGTGCCGACGGCCCTAAAGCCCATGGCTACCTGATAGTACGCCGAGCCGTACAATATCTGGCCGAACACTGAAGATGACCCCGCGGCGAGCTGGGCTGGGCGTCCCACGTTGGCCACGAAGTCCGGATTGTAATAGATGGGAAAGAGCGGATACTTGGCAAAGTAAAGAGCGACTATGGCGCCCACGAAAGCGGCACACCCGAGTATCCACAAGTCTGACTTCTCCGGCCTCGGCAGCGGCGTCAGCCTCCTTGCCCGGTAGTAAGAGGCTCCAACGAACACCGGACCCAGGAGAATGAGGAACACCAGCGTGCCCGGGCCGATGCCGCGAAGCGTCACCCCCCCAATGCTAGGGCCCAAGGTCCTAATGCCGAGGACCGCTGTATCTACCGCCAGGCCGTAGCCAAGGGAATATCCGAGGCGCCGCGATACTCCATCTCCGCCCTTCCACTTCCCCGAAAGCTCACCCAGGCCATAGCCCGGAAGAAGCACAGCTGCGAGGTAGACGGCATAGCCCGGAAGGAACGCGTCAGGCACCGAGTTCTGTTCCCCCTGGGCGCGCGGCCTTGATGCCTGGCAAGTTGCAGGTGCCCGTTCCAGATGCGATGCGCTAAATCTGTATCGGAGAGAGGGTCCACCCCCTGCTCATCCGGGGCACCCGGCCGGCTTCTTTCGCCTCGTCAACGCGATGGCAAGACGGCGGTCAAGGCGCACTTTGGGAGAAGCTCGCGGGAACCTGGCCCAATCAGAGACTCTCAGACCACAAGAAGCCTGAGGGGTTCGAAATGAGGGGCAGGAGCATGTCAGCGTCCAAATCAAGCCGTTCTTCCACTAAATAAAGAAATCCACTGCCCGAATCCATATTCTCATATGCCTTCATCAAATATGACGAGAAAAGAGCGTCATCTGTGCCCTGATTGCCTTCGACACGATGGAAGTGGACGATTTGTCCATCATAGTTATATAAGCGCGGCCGAAGGAGGGGTTTGAAAATATGTATACGCCTACGAATGCGTATCAAAGAAAATTTAGCTCAGGACTTCTCCTCGCACTCCTGGCCTTCTCGGGGCTCCTCATACTGGTGCCCTTTGTATCGCCTGCCAGTGCGTCGAACGCAAGTCTTCCTACAGTCACTCTATCATCCAACGTAGTCGCTTCAGGCACGACCCTAAGTGAAGCTCTCTCGATTTCGAACCCGAGCAGCAACTCCTACGCCCTCACCGCCCTCACGATGACCGCACCATCAGGCTGGTCTTTCGCCAGCGGCTCTGCCAGCTCTCAGACTTACGGCTGCAGTGCCACTCCGGCGTCCGGATCCACGCACTCTTCAATCAGCTGCACGTTGTCACTACCACCCGGCACCAGTGCCACGACCTCCGCATTCTCCATCTTGTCGGCAACCAATCCTCCAGCCACCACCACCGCCCCGACAGGCACCTTCACGACAACCGTGCAGGATGCTTCCTCGGCGGCGTACTACCCCGGGCCTACCCAGAAGGTCTACGAGACTGGAACCAGCCCGACGGTAGCCATAACCTTCCCGACCGGTGACTCGTGCACCGGCAACACCTACACCGCCGGCTCAAGCGCGTGCAAGCCCCTCGCGACTCTGACCACAGGCGACAGCCTGGGTTACGTCGGAGTCCCAGTAGCGTGGTCTACCAGCACCTACGGCTCTGTGACCCCTGCTTCAGGGTTCACCGGGAGCGCGGGTACCATGAGCGCCACGTTCCAGCCGTCCAACGTCGTAGCGAACGGCGCAACGACTGTCACGGCGACTCTGGGGACGAGCACCTACTCTGGAGCCCAATCGGTAACCACCACTGCCACGACGCCGGTAAAGGCAACCTTCTACGTCTCTGGCACCACTTTCGCACCAAGCGCGACACACTACATCGGCGGGGCGAACAACGCGGCCTCATCCACCATCGGCGGAGTGGGCCCGAATGACGCCACGCTGGCTGCGAACACCATCGCCATCTCGGCGACGGACAAGTTCAGCAACCCGATCACCCTCACCGGTGACACAATCAGCATCAGCACGACTTCAGCCCAGGGTGTGTTCTACAGCGCTGGTAACTTTACGACAATCACCACTCCAACCGATGTCACCATCTCCGGCTCAGTAGGGACGATTACCATCCCATACTATCAGCTCGGAACCTACAAGAGCACTGACGTCCTCACGGGGACCATCACTGGGACTGCGCCGGCCTTCACGGTCAGCGGGTCTAGCGGTGCCTTCGTGACGTCAACCTTCGACACCACCTCAGTGGCGCCGACCCTGTCGGCGGCAGACTGCGGTGCAACAACGTCGTGCGCAGCTGGATCGACGGTCCTTCTCCATGACTCCCTGACGACGGCGCAGAGGGGCGTCCCAGTGACCTTCTACCTGGACACTACAACCAGTATCCAGGTGAACGGTGACGGGACTCTCTCGGCGGCGACGACCACGGGAGCCAACGGAACTGCCATGGCACACTTCAACCTGGACACCGGTGCAAGTGCAACGCTGTACTATCAGGCACTGGTGGGAGATGTCGCACAAACGTCCGGCAACCTAGGGAACAGCACTGACAGCGTAGCTATCACTACTGTCCCAGGTGCAGCGGCCGCCCTCGTGGTGACGACATACTTCGACTCGGCTCTCACTCAACCAACCACCAAGGCGATCAACGGGTCAACCCTCTATGTCGACGTTTCACTCGCCGACAGGTACGGCAACCCGACCACCGACACATTCAACTACCAGATCCAGATTCAGCTGTCCGGACCTGGGAAGTTCAGCGCCACCAATGTCTACATCAAGAGTGCGTCGAAAGACACAGCCGCAAGCTTTGGCCCGATCCTATGGACCGCGCCCAACGCCTTCGGCCCTCAGGCTCTGATCGCCACCAGCTCATTCCCAACCGTGACGCACACGGTCACGCTGGTAAGCGCTTCGCCAACTCTTGCAGTAACCTCACCAACCCCATTGAACGGTGTGATATACTCCGGGACCACGGCCGTGACCTTCACGGGCCAGGCCAACGTCTCGCTGGGATATCCAACGTCCACCTTCATCACCTCGGTCGGCTACAAGATCGATGGCAATGCCTGGCAGACAGCGACCATCACTGCGAACAACAAGATCACCTGGGCGGTGTCGGTCTTCCTGACTGCAGGAATCCACACCGTACAGTTCAACGCCACTGACGCCAACTCGAACACGGTTGTGAGTCCGAAGTACACCGTGCTTGTTGACACCACGGCGCCCAACGTCAACTTCGTCACCGTCAACAACGCGAACCTGACATCAGGCTCGTCTGTTGCGGCGAACATTGTTGACAGCCAGGGCGACCTGAATGCCAGCAGCGTCGGTGTCGTAGCGACTAACATCCAGACCTCAGCGACCAAGACACTCACAGCCTCAGTGACCGGGACCAACAGCCCAGGCCACAGCGTTACGTACGTCGTCTCCATCTCCGGTCTCACGACCGGCAACTGGAGCGTCGCACTCAGCGCCACCGACCTGGCGGGCAATAGCAACTCGAGCACCATCACGGTGCACGTGACCGTGCCGTTCGCCCAGTCCTTTGTCATCTCAGGCACCCCACACTCAGCGACGATAGGCTCGTTCACAGGAGTCAACGCGTCATACACCAACCTGAACCCGACCTCTCAGAGCGTCGTGGTCTTCGCTGTCTTCAAGAACAGCGCCGGCCAGACCATGGGCATCGGGACAGGCAGCCTCACAGTGGGCGCTGGTTCGACGCAGTCGGTGTTCATCGCGGACCCAGTCGGTCTCGCGAGCGGCACCTACTCCGTGAGCATCTTCGTCTTCACCACGGGTAACCTGCCCGTATCAGTATCCACATCAATCTCCGTCACCGTCTAATCGGGTGGCCACTTTGAAGACACTCCCAGCAATCGCCGCAGTCTCGATCGCGCTGGTCCTAGCGCTGACGCCTATGATCGCCACCGCAGCTGGTAGCATAACGTTCACCAGCCCAACGGCAGGCGCTTCATACAGCGGCTCGCAGACCTACACGATCTCCGGCACCATAAGCCCCGCACCAACCCAGGCTGACCAGGTGGGTATCACCGTCAAGAACCCATCAGGCCAGACCGTCGACCTAGCTAGCGTGTCCGTCTCAAGCGGCTCGTTCACCTACTCGACGGCCGTCGGCGGAACGTCAGCGTGGGTCACCGGGACTTACACAATTTCGGCCCTCGATTCATACGGCGCAACGGGAACCACCAGCTTCACATACACCGCACCGACCACAGCGACCTTCAACGAGACTAGGGCGCTTCTGCAGATCAACGCCACCCTGAACCAGGTGCTGGCGAATCAGCAGACGATAATGCACGACCTTAGCACAATCTCCTCTACGTTGGGCACAATCAGCACCAACGTTGGGACAATCCTCAGCGGGATCAACAGCCTCACCAGCACGGTGGGCAACATCCAGACCACAGTCACCAGCATCCAGACCTCACTGCCCTCGGGCAGCGCCATCTCGGCTACTCAGACCTACGTCTTGGTAGTCGCCGTACTCGCAGCGATAACCTTAGTCCTAGAGCTAGCAATATTAGTCAGGAAGATCTCGTAAGAGACTCTCCTGACCCTTTCTTTATTTTGGTACTCCTAGCGTAAGCTCTATCTGGCTTCAGCCGTTCTCACTTCACTGGTTCCATTCGGCTCCGGTCGCGCCTGAACCTGGTGCGCCCGCCCTGTGATTCTTTCTGCGGGGCGCAGCCTGTCCTGATTGCGGCCCCAACGCGTTTCGAATTCAAATTGTTACCATTATATAGTGAAGCGGCAGCTCAAGCCTCCGACTTGAAGTACCTGCGCGCCGCGCTCCTGCTGGCTGTGGGCATGATGCTCCTTTCTGCCGCCCCCCTCGGCAGCGCCGCCGCGCCTACGCATCTGACGAACGGCGTCTCCCAGTCCGGGATGAAGCTGGCCACCATCGACACCTACCAGGGGGTCGTCGTGAACTACACCAGCAGCTACTCTACATCCTTCGACTCGTTCGTATACCTCACCCTTGTGAACCACGCCGGCCAGGTCGTCTACTGGAACGTCGCCTCCTGCTCCTTTTCGGCGGCCCAGGAGGTCCAATGCTTCGTCAGCATATCACCCGCGGTGCCCTCCGGCACTTACACTGCGATGGCCTTCGCCACCACGGACACCGGCGTCCCCGTCTCCGTGGTCTCCTCGCATACGGTCACACTCTAGGCGTCCTCTCCGGAAAGCATTTATCGAGTGGTAGCGGCGAAGGCTGCCGGCTTCTATGAGGGCTATCATTCTCAGCGGGGGCCTCGGGATGCGACTACGACCCCTCACCGATGACAAACCGAAGGCACTGGTCCCTGTCAACGGCAGGCCTATCTCGGAGTACCAGATCGATTGGCTCGTCAGGGAGGGGGGCGTCGACGCTGTCACCTTCGCCTGCGGCTACAAGTGGGAGAGGCTGAAGGAGCACTTCGGGACGAGCTTCGCCGGGGTCTCGGTGGACTACTCCGTGGAGGAGGAACCCCTGGGGACCGGCGGGGGGATCAAGAAGGCCATCGCGAAGCACCCGTCCGAGGAGACCTTCGTGGTCGCGAACGGAGACATCGTCACCGACCTCCCCCTCAAGCGGATGGTCGAAGACTTCAGCGGAGCCGGGGGGGTCTCAGCCTCGATGCTCGTCGTCCCATACCGCTCCAGGTTCGGCGTGGTGAAGATCGACAAGCTCAAGATGATCAGGGGGTTCGACGAGAAGCCCGCGTTCCCCGACGTCTGGATCAACGGCGGGGTCTACCTCCTCAACGGGCCGAAGATAACCAAGAACCTCCCCGACAACGGGGACATCGAGAGGGAGACATTCCCCAAGCTCGTCACCTACGGCGAGCTCCTCTCGTACCCCTACTACGGCGAGTGGAGCTTCATCGACTCCATCAAGGACCTCGTCGAGCTCGAGTCCGCCCTGAAAGCCGACGCCTGAAGAAAGATTTTAGCGCACCGGCCTGCCGGCCGCGCCATGGCCGAGTTCGTGAAGTGCGTCGAGGCCTCCAAGATCCCGCCTGACTCCATGCTCACCGTCGAAGTCGGGGGGCAGTCCGTGCTCATAGCCAACGTGGACGGAAGGTACTATGGGATGGGCGCCCTCTGCACCCACGAGGAGTGGGACCTCTCGGAAGGGACCCGGGTCGACACCGAGGTGACCTGCGCCGGCCACGGCACGGTCTGGGACCTGAGGACGGGGAAGGGGATCTTCGACGAGCCGCTCCCTGACGAGCCGCTCTATGACGTGAAGGAGGAGGACGGCTTCCTCTACGTGAAGAAGCGCTGAGCGCGGCGGTGGCTCGGATCTTCACGCCGCCATGTCCGGTCGTACCTCAGCGCTTCCTTGACGAGGGCATCGGCCATCCTCTCTGCGCCGGCATGCACGTCGTATACTCTGACCTCAGGGTCGCCTAGGGTCAGAAGGCCGCCCGCTGGCGCGAGCAGGACCAAGGTTACGGGCAGGAACTCCCGCTCTGTCGGACCGGCGCTACCTACGAGGTTCGAGGATCGGACCAGGGGGGTCGTCGCGCGCGGGCCACGGCTTTCTACACTTCAGATCGGGACATCCCTTCCTGGAGCTTGAGGAGGAGGTCGCGCAGCGTCTTCTGCTCTTCTTGCGTGAACACGCCCAGCGCGTCCTGGATGAACCGGCTGTACTTCTCGGCCACTCGCCCCTGCAACGCTTTCCCCTTCGTTGTAAGCATGATGTCGGTGGTCCTCCTGTCCCCCTTGCGCCCCGCCCTCGTCAGCAACCCCCTAGCTTCGAGCCTGTCGATTATTCCGGTGATGTTCGCGGGCGTGACGAACATCGCGTCGCTGATCTCCCTCATGCAGACGGCGCCTTTCTTCGCGACTATCCTTAACGCCTGGAACTGTGGCTGGGTCAGTCCTTCCTCCGAGAACATCCCTGCAATCCTGCGCGCCATCACCTTGTAGGCCCCTGTAACCGCGCCGTATGTCTCGTTTTGACTGGAACCAGTCTCTTCTTGGGCGGACACGCGGCGCAGGGAGTTGGTTAAAATATAAATAGTTAATGTTTAGAGTATTTTGCTACCGAATCACCTTGCCGAACAACCGCGCTACAACTTCTGAAATGACGGCTTTCGATGGTGCGCACGGCAGGGTCAAGGCCTACCTCTCCAGGGGTGAAACGAAGGAACCGAGGCCTGCAATCCTGGTGATACACGAAGCATGGGGGCTCACCGACCACATCAAGGACGTAGCGGACCGATTTGCCAGAGAAGGCTATGTGGCGCTGGCCCCGGACCTATACTCCTCCGACCCCCAGATGGCCGCCTTGCTCACGCCATCTAACATAGGCATCACCATGGGCTTCATGCAGACCCTGAATCCGGAGAGAAGGGCCGACATGGCCTACGTCCAGCAGGAGCTATCGAAGCAGCCCGCCGCGACCAGGGAGGTAGCGCAGAAGGTGATGGGGAAGCTGTTCGGAGGACTCCCCAAGGACGCCGCGACGGATGAGGCGGTGAAGGCGGTCGAATACCTGAATTCGCAGGGGTACGTCAGGAGGGAGAAGGTGGGGACCGTAGGCTTCTGCTTCGGTGGAGGGGTGTCGCTAAACGTGGCGTGCCACACGAAGACCGCGGCCTGCGTCGTCTTCTATGGGGAAAACCCGTCCCCCCTGGACTTGGTAGGCAGAATCGAGTCCCCGGTCCTCGGCCTCTACGGAGGGGAGGACATGAGGATCAACTCGAACCTCGACAGGCTGGTCACCGCAATGGTGCAATACAGGAAGGACTTTGAAATGAAGATGTATCCGGGCGCGCCGCACGCGTTCTTCAACGACAGCAACAAGGCAACATACAGAGAGGCAGCGGCCAAGGACGCCTGGGAGCTGACCCTCCGCTTCTTCCGTCAGGCGCTGCAGGGGGGACGGCGGTCGGGCGACAGTTCGGCCCCGTAGAAAGAGGGCAGGTGAACGCCGAACGGTCGAGTACAAGTGGGTCGCACTCTCCAACACAACGGTCGGTGTGCTCATGGCCTCCATCAACGGCACCATAACCCTCATTTCCCTCCCAGCCATTTTCAGGGGGATACAGATTGACCCGCTGACCTCTTTCCAGTACCTCCTCTGGATCCTCTTCGGGTACAGCGTGGTCACGGCGACAATGCTGGTCACGTTCGGACGCCTCTCCGACATGTACGGGAGGGTGAGGCTCTACAACTTGGGCTTCGCAATCTTCACAGTAGGTTCGGTCCTCCTCTTCCTCACGCCGAACATCCACGACGCCGGCGCCCTCGAGCTGATTTTCTTCAGGATACTGCAGGGGGTAGGGGGGGCCTTCCTCTTCGCGAACAGCGCCGCCATCCTGACGGACGCCTTCCCATACCGCGAAAGGGGCAAGGCTCTGGGCATCAACCAGGTGGCAGCCCTGGCAGGGTCGCTGCTAGGACTCGTGCTTGGGGGGATACTCGCGGCGATTGACTGGCGCTTCGTCTTCCTCGTCAGCGTGCCGGTGGGCGTGTTCGGGACGGCCTGGTCGTATCTGAAGCTCAAGGAGCTCGCCACCATAAGGAAGAACCAGAGGCTGGACATCTTGGGGAACGCGACCTTCGGCGTGGGCCTGACCGTGCTGTTAATCGCCGTGACCTACGGCCTCATCCCCTATGGGAACCAGCTCATGGGCTGGAGCAATCCTTGGGTGATAGCAGGACTGGTTGCGGGCGCAGCCTTGCTCGTCGCCTTCCCCTTCGTCGAAGCTAGAGTGCAAGACCCGATGTTCCGGCTGGGGTTCTTCAAGAACAGGATGTTTGCCGCCGCCAACTTCGCGGGGATGCTTGGCTCCATAGGGCGCGGCGGCGTCATGATCTTGCTGATTATACTCCTGCAAGGGATCTGGCTCCCCCTCCACGGGTACTCTTACTCGTCCACCCCCTTCTGGTCTGGGATATTCATGATTCCGATGATGGCCGGATTCGTAGTCATGGGACCGCTGAGCGGCTATCTCTCCGACAGATATGGCGCCAGGGGCTTCTCCACCCTCGGGATGGTCATCTCGGCGGGCTCCTTCCTTGCGTTGGCCCAACTGCCTTACAATTTCTCGTACCCGGTCTTCGGAGGGATCCTCTTCGTGATGGGATTAGGGAGCGGGATGTTCGCCGCCCCCAACACCGCGTCGATCATGAACTCCGTCCCTCAAGAGCACAGGGGGGTCGCGTCGGGAATGAGGGCGACCCTGCAGAACACCGGGCAGACGCTGAGCCTCGCACTCTTCTTCACGATAGTGATCGGAGGCCTCGCGAACAATCTCCCAGGCGCGCTTGCGAGTGCGCTCCAGACCGCGGGCGCCTCTAACCTCGCCCCTGCATTTGCCAACATATCGCCCACGGGGGCTCTTTTCGCGGCCTTCCTGGGATACAACCCGATGGGTGCAATCCTTGCCGCCCCCCAGCTCGCTTCAGTCGTGCAACAGCTTCCGCAGAGCGTGATCAATAACCTCGAAGGCCAGACGTTCTTCCCGAACGCGATTGCCCCCGCGTTCATGAACGCCCTGGCGCTCTCCTTCTACATAGGCGTCGCCCTCTCCCTCGCTGCTGCCGTCTCGTCCGTCCTCCGCGGCCAGAAGTATATCCACGAGGTAGATGCTGGCAAGGCGACGGGCGTAAAGGTCGAGGTGCACCTTCCGATGGCTCCCCAGGGCGAGCAAGTCAGCGAGAAAGACTCCAGACCCACCCTCGGCTGATCCCGCCCCAGGCCGGGGATAAGATTCCAGGTCTTTCGAATCAACCGGCGCCACCGTAGCTCCTGGGGCCCGTAGACCATGCCTTCTACTGAGAGAAGCCTCACGGACGAGGTTCAAACGGCCCTCAACCATCATTCGGACCGGCTCCTGATCCCCGCCTAGTCGGGCGGGCAGCGGGCGCGAGGAGTGCCTGAGTGGGGCAGGTTGGACGCGCGGCTGCTCGCCGCGCGCATCTTAAAGCGGGGCAGGGCCTGGCCGACCCGTTGACTGTGTCGGACGGCGAGATCAGCGAAGAGGTCCTGGAAGAGGGGGCCTACCACCTGAAGGGGCTCGGCCTCACCCCGGACCAGATCGCGGCCCACTTCGAGATCGGCCCAGACAGGGTCTCAGGGCTCATCAGCTCCTATGAGGCCAAGCTGAAGTCTGGGAGGGCGTCGTCCAACGAGTTCGACAGGGTCTTCTGGGAGGACGTGAAGAAAGAGGCGGAGGGAGACGTGAAGCTGACCTTCCTCTCCGACAAAGGGTTCCATCACTCCTGGAAGTCGGAGCTCCGGAGGCTAGACGGGCCCACCCTGATGACGATCTACGAGGCCAGCAAGGACTTCCTCGGAGCCGACCCCAACCAGCGGTTCCTTGACTACCCGCCCCCCAAGGGCTACGACCCCCTGGCCATGGACAGGGAGTTGAGGAGGGCGGTCGAGGTCATCGGCGAGCTCCTGGCGGAGAAGTGGAAAGAACAGGGGACGACGGATGAAAGCAAACCGCCCAAGCTTTAACTAGGGGCGGAGGCAAGTCATTTTTCGAAAAAAGGTTGCCGCTGGACTCGGTCGACGGAGAGAAGCTGACCTCTGTCCTCCGCCAGTTCCAGGGCCGCAAGGTCCTGGTGATAGGCGACCTGCTCGTCAGCCGCTTCGTCGAGATAGCAGCCCGCAAGCTCGCGAGGGAGGCCCCTGTCCCCGCGGGGGACTTCGTGGGGCAGACCGTCCTACCCGGAGGCGCGGCCAACCTCTCCAGGGAGCTGGCGTCCCTGGGCGCGTCCGTCAGGCTGGTGGGACTCGTAGGGTCCGACGAGTACGGGACCTGGCTAAAGTCCGAGTTCACGAAGTACGGTCTTTCCTTCGGCGGGGTGGTGACCGACGCCACCAGGCCGACCTCGCTACGGACCTGGTATCTGGTCAACAACTTCCACGCCCTAAGGGTGGACAAGGAGGACAGGAGGGACGCCCCCGCGGTCCTGTCGAAGAAGCTCCTCGCCGAGGCCGAGCCCCAGGTGAAGGACGTCGACTGCGTGATAATCTCAGACTACGACAGGGGCGCGGTGACCAGCTACCTGATAGGGGGGATAGTGGCAGCGGCGCACTCGCTCGGGAAGATAGTCGTGGGGCAGCCGAAGATGCGGCACTACCTCGACTTCTCAGGCGTCACCTACGTGAAATCCAACCTCGAAGAGGCGGCGCACGCCACGGGGATGGCCATGGTCAACGAGACGAGCCTCAGGAATATGGGGGTCAACCTCCTCAGCCGGCTGGAGTCGAAGGCGATACTGGTCACCCGCGGAGAGCAGGGGGTCACCCTCTTCGACAAAGAGAACGTCACGCTGTTCCCGCCCATCGGGGGGAAGAAGAACCTGTTCAGCAAGGTCGGGGTCAGAGACGCCATGACCGGGGTCTTCAGCCTGGCCGTGGTATCGGGAGGGAACCCCTTCCAGGCCGCCGTCCTGAGCAACATAGCGGGGCAGGCGAAGAGCGAGCTCCCAAGGATCGCGTCCCTATCGCTGCACAACCTCGAAGAGAAGGCACTCGGCGCGGGGGACTTCGTGAGCAGGATAGTGCAGGTGCCGGTGAGGAGATAGTGGAGACAGCCCAGGAGGTCATCAGGCTCAAGGAGACCGCAAGGAATACCCGCAAGCTGATACTCGAGGCGCTGGCGGAGGCCGGCTCCGGGCACCCGGGGGGCTCCCTGTCCGCTGTCGAGCTGCTGGTCACGCTCTACTTCCGGGTGATGCACCACGACCCCAAGAACCCGAAGTGGCCCGACAGGGACAGGTTCTTCCTGAGCAAGGGACACGCCGCCCCGCTCCTCTACTCGATCCTGGCCCAGGCCGGCTACTTCCCAGTCGAGGAGCTGATGACCCTCAGGAAGATGGGGTCGATGCTTCAGGGGCACCCTTCGATGGGCATCCCCGGAATCGAGGCGCCTGCAGGGTCCGAGGGGATCGGTCTCTCGCTCGCCGTGGGCACCTCCCTGGTGGCCAAGCTCGACGGGAGGTCATACCGGACCTACGTCCTCATGGGGGACGGCGAGCAGCAGGAGGGGCAGGTGTGGGAGGCCGCCATGGCGGCGTCGAAGTTCCGCCTCGACAACCTCACCGCGATAATAGACAGGAACGGCATCCAGCAGGACGGGCTGACGGAGCAGGTGATGCCGCTGGAGCCCCTGGCGGCGAAGTGGCGTGCGTTCAACTGGAACGTGATAGAGGTGGACGGCTACGACCTCCCACAGCTGATGGACGGCTTCGACCTGGCGACCAGCACCAGGAACAGGCCGACGGTGATCATCGCCCATACGGTGAAGGGGAAGGGGATCTCGTTCATGGAGTGGTCGCCGCACTACCACGGAACCCCGCCGGCCAAGGACAAGCTCCGCGACGTCCTGAGCGAGCTAGGGTGAATGGATGAGATGAACGGGATACGGATCGCCCCTTCGATACTCGCCTGGGACCTCGGGGACCTAGAGAGGGCCGTGGAGATCTCGGTCCAGGGGCGCGCGGACCAGGTGCACTTGGACGTCATAGACGGCCACTTCGCCCCCAACATCACGTTCGGGCCCGGCACCGTGAAGGCGCTGAGGTCCAGGACTGACCTGAAGTTCGACACCCACCTCATGATAGAAAACCCCCAGGCCTACGTGGACAAGTTCCTTGACGCCGGGTCGGACATCATCACCTTCCACACCGAGGTCATGAACGGGAGCGTCTTCGACGACCTTCAGCGGACCGTCCGGGCGAGAGGGCGCGAGGTGGGCCTTGCCGTCAAACCGGAGACGGAGGTCCCGAAGTGGGCGCTGGAGCGCCTCGACAAGGTCTCGGCCCTGGTCGTCATGACAGTGAACCCCGGTTTCAGCGGGCAGAAGCTGGACCCTGCCGTCCTCCCGAAGCTCCAGAAGGCGAGGGAGTACATCGAGGAGAATGGCCTCGGGACGGACCTCGAGGTGGACGGAGGGGTGGAACCCGAGAACGTCCAGGAGGTCGTCAGGAGGGGGGGCAACGTCCTGGTCGCCGGGGCCGGCGTCTACGGGAAGAAGGACCCGGTGGGGGCCGTAGCCGTCCTCAGAGAGAGGGCCGAGAGCGCGAGGAGGCGGAAGTGACGCTCTCAAGGGTGGCCGCCATGAGGGACGCCTACGGGGACGCGCTGCTTGAGCTCGGCGCCGAAAACAAGGACGTCGTGGTCGTGGGAGCCGACACCACGAGCTCGCTAAAGTCAGGCGTCTTCGCCACGAAGTTCCCCGAGCGCTTCTTCAACGTGGGCATCGCCGAGCAGAACCTCGTCTCCATCGCCGCGGGCATGGCCTTGGCCGGGAAGATCGCCTACGCCGGGACCTACGCCATCTTCGTCCCGGGCAAGTCGGTGGACCAGATACGGAACAACATCGCATACCCGAACCTGAACGTGAAGATCGTCTGCTCGCACGGGGGGATCTCCGTGGGGCCAGACGGTGCGTCCCACCAGCAGGTCGAAGACATAGCGATAATGCGGGCGGTGCCGAAGATGAAGGTCATCGTCCCGGCAGACGCCGTCTCCACCAGGGCCTCCATCAAGGCGATAGCCACTATCCCAGGACCCTTCTACGTCCGGCTCACGAGGTCGTCCACCCCAGTCGTCTATGACGCCGGCTTCCAGTACGAGCTCGGAAGGGCCAACGTCCTGAGAGAGGGAGGAGACCTGGCCATAGTCGCCTGCGGGATAATGGTCCCCGAGGCGCTCAAGGCTGCAGAGTCCCTGAAGACGAAGGGGGTCGCAGCGTCGGTGGTGGACCTGCACACCATCAAGCCCATAGACTCTGAGACCCTGGTCAAGTTCGCCCGGAGGTGCGGGCGGGTGGTGACGGCCGAGGAGCACAACGTGATGGGCGGGATGGGCTCGGCGGTGGCAGAGATCCTGGGTGAGCAGTGTCCGGTGCCCATGCGCCGCGTCGGCGTGATGGACACCTTCGGGGAGAGCGGCGAGGCGGGGGAGCTGCTCCGCAAGTACGGGCTGACGGCGGCGAACATAGAGCAGGCCGCCCTCGGGCTGAAAGGGCAGTAGGCTTAATTAACAAAACCCGAAAACGCTGCCACGATGAAGCTCTTCCTCGACACGGCCAACCTGGCGCAGATAAGGAAGCTCAACCAGATGGGAATCGTCGACGGGATCACCACGAACCCCACCCTGGTGGCCAAGGAGCCGGGCGACTTCGAGGGGATCATAGCGTCAATCTGCAAGGAGGTCAGGGGGGACGTGAGCGCCGAGGTGGTGGCCACGGACTTCGAAGGGATGGTGGCCGAGGCGAAGAGGATCTCCACCATAGCCCCCAACGTGGTGGTGAAGATACCGATAATCCCGGAGGGCCTCAGGGCCACGAAGGCCGTCAGCGGCATGGGGATGAGGGTCAACATGACCCTCGTGTTCTCGGCGAACCAGGGGCTCCTGGCTGCCAAGGCGGGGGCGTCATTCATCAGCCCGTTCATAGGCAGGCTGGATGACATAGGGCAGCGGGGGATGGAGCTGGTGGAGGACCTGGTCAAGATCAGAGACAACTACGGGCTGAAGGCCGAGGTCCTCGTGGGGAGCATAAGGCACCCGCAGCACGTCCTCGAAGCGGCCAAGGCGGGGGCGGACATAGCCACGATGCCCCCGGAGGTCATGGAGAAGATGATGCAGCACCCCCTCACGGACTCTGGGCTGAAGCGCTTCCTCGACGACTGGGACAAGGCAAAGAAGTCGAAGCGGTCGACCGACGGCTAGAACCCGTCGCAACGGACGGGGCGAGGGCAAAGCCGGCGGGGCGGATGAACCGCCGGGGCGCGCCTGAAGGCAACATTTTTACGTTATGACCTTCGGCTTCCCCCGATGAAGACATACACACTTCCACCACTGCCTTACGCATACGAGGCACTCGAGCCGCACATCTCGAAGCAGATCATGACGCTGCACCACGACAAGCACCACCAGGGCTACGTCAGCGGGGCCAACGCCGCGATGGAGAAGCTGGAGAAAGCCAGGAAGGGCGAGATCCAGATCGACATCAAGGGGGTCATCCGCGACTTCGGCTTCAACGCAGACGGCCACATACTACACTCCCTCTTCTGGCCGAACATGGCCCCCGCGGGCAAGGGGGGCGGCGCGCCAGGAGGGAAGCTCGCGGACCAGATCAACAAAGACTTCGGCGGGTTCGACAAGTTCAAGGCGCAGTTCTCAGACGCTTCCAAGACCGTAGAAGGGAGCGGCTGGGCGATGCTGATCTACGAGCCCGTCAGCGAACAGCTCATCATCTCACAGATAGAGAAGCACAATCTGAACCACATCGCCCAAGCGCACGTCATCGTGTGCTCAGACCTTTGGGAGCATTCGTTCTACGCTCAGTATCTCAACGACAAGGCGAAGTACGTCGATGCCTGGTGGAACGTAGCAAACTGGTCAGAAGCTGACGCAAGATTTGGGAAAGTCTCGAAGTGAGTACTTTCCCTTCAGCCTTTTTGCGAGCCGCGTTGACCTAGGGCGTCCTCAAGAAAGCAAACCTGGAAGTTTCTCCGATAAACGCCAGGGCTGTGCAGGACCAACGGACTAATGCGAGCCGTTATCTCTCTACTTCGCCCTGGGCAGACTGGCGGCGAACTTGCCGCTCTCCACGGCAAGCTTCTTCAGGTCCTGGGGCGTGTGACACGTCGATATCCCTCCGGGGTGCCCCGGCAGGATGAAAATCCCCCTGGCCATCAGCTCAAGGCAATAGCCCAGCCTCGCATCTTTGTCCCCCCTCGCTGACTCCTGGGCGTCCTTTGGCGCCACGCCGAAGTGGGTCAGGAAGAGCGAGCCCAGGCCCGTGGTGTGCGCGTCGACGCCTTCTGCTGCGAAGGCCTTGTCCACCGCCTTCCTCGTATCCCTCCCCGCCTTGTCGAGCTTCGGATAGATGCTCCCAGCGTGCTTCCTCAGGTGCCTCACCGTCGCGAGCCCTGCTGCCATGCTCAGGGGGTTCTCAGAGAACGTCCCTCCGCCAATCGACACGAAGCTCTCCTTCCTCGTCGGGTCCGCCAGAGATAGGACCTCCTTCCTCCCGGCCACCAGGCCGAGCGGGAGCCCCCCGCCGGCGATCTTCCCGAATGACGCGAGGTCGGGTGTCACCCCGTAGAAGCCCTGCGCCCCGCCGAGCGATACTCGGAACCCCGTTATGATCTCGTCGAAGGCCAGGAGCGCTCCGTGCCTGTCCGCCAGCTCCCTCAGCCCCTTCAGGTAGTCCGGCTCCGCCGGGACGCACCCCCCGGCTCCGAGTACCGGCTCAAGGAAGATAAGCGCCGCGTCCCCCTCGGCCTCCTTGACCGCGCGCTCGGCCGCCCCCAGGTCGTTGAACCTCACGTTCTTGACGAAGGCCTGCTCTTCTTCGAGGATGCCAGCGCTCTCCGACCTGTCGAAGGGCCTGTGGACCCCCTTGTTCAGCTCGGTGTTGTAGCCATGCCATCCTCCTGCCATCTTGATTACCGTCCTCTTGCCGGTGTAGCCTCTGGCGAGCCTGACGAGGTACATGGTCGCCTCGGCGCCCGTGTTGCAGAAGCGCATCATCTCCGCGCAGGGGACGGCTAGCTGAATCTCCTCCGCTAGCTCGACGGAGAGGCCGCTCCCCATCCCATAGTGGGTCCCATGGCCGATCTGCCCGCGCAGGGCGTCCACGACCGGCTTTGGCGAGTGGCCGAGGATCAGGGCCATGTGTCCCATCCAGTAGTCAGTGTACTTGGTCCCATCGGCGTCCCAGATGTGCTGGGCCTCGGCCCTGCTCACGAAGAGAGGGTAGGGCTGGTAGAACCGGGCGTTGTGGTTGACCCCCCCCGCGAACACCTTCTTCGCGCGCTCGAAGAGCTTCCCCGAGCGCCGGGTGCCTTCGAGATAGGAGCTGGACATGGGCGTCCCCGGTCCCCGGGCGTGTATTTCAACTGCATTCCGCCTTCAAGGATATATCGACGCAGAAGCGCCGAACAGACACCCGGGAATGGAGTTCGCTGTACCTCTCAGCTCGCCGTTCAGCCTGGAGCACACCCTCGCCAGCGGGCAGACGTTCAGGTGGAGCATGAGGGGGGACTGGTGGTGCGGGGTCGTCGGGGGCGAGGTGCTCAAGGTGAGGCAGGAGGGGGACATCCTGAAGTGCGTGTCCAGCTCGGACGCCGT
Source organism: archaeon (assembly GCA_021827865.1). GTDB lineage: Archaea > Thermoproteota > Nitrososphaeria > Nitrososphaerales > Gagatemarchaeaceae > UBA183. The sequence continues at coordinate 326,550 of JAKAUC010000013.1, read as the reverse complement.
CGGAGCTTCATGGGTGTCTGACTACTTCAGGCTGGACGAGGACCTGGAGCACGTCCTCGCCTCCATCTCCAGGGACGAGGCCATCACCCGGGCCGTGGAGCGGTTCTACGGCCTCAGGCTGATCAGGCAGGACAGGTGGGAGTGCCTGGCCTCCTTCGTCCTCGCGACCAACGCCAACATCCCCCGCATAGCGAAGATGGTGGAAGCCGTCTGCGCGAAGTACGGCGAGGCCTTCGAATTCGAGGGGGAGGTGTACCACCGCTTCCCCAGGCCCCAGGCGCTGGCCGACTCGAGGGTGTCCGCTCTCAGGGGCTGCGGCCTGGGATACAGGGCGCCCTTCCTCAAGAAAGTCGCTGCTTCGGTCGCGAAGGGGGACGTCGACTTCGGCGCCGTCGCCTCCCTCCCCTACGAGGAGTCGCGGAGGCTGCTCCTCAGGGAGCTGTTCGGGGAGAAGGTGCTCCTGGGGGTCGGACCCAAGGTGGCAGACTGCGTCCTCCTGTACTCCTGCGGGAAGGACGAGTCCTTCCCCATAGACGTGTGGATAGCAAGGGCGCTGGCGCGGTCGTACCCCTGGCTCATTGGCTCGTCTCTCATGGCGCGACTGAAGCGCGACGGGAAGGTAAGGCTGGCGGCCGGGGACTACGCGAAGCTGTCTGCCTCCGTCAGGGGGTACTTCGGCGAGTACGCAGGCTACGCCCAGCAGTACCTGTTCATGGCGATACGCTCGGAGGCGTGAGCTAAGACTTTGGTTTCTTCGCCGGAGGCTTCTTCCCCGACTTCTTAGCTTCCTTCTTCACAATCTTCTTGGCTTCCTTCTTCACGACCTTCTCGGCCTCCACGACCACTTCCTCTCCGATGCTCTCCAGGGCTCCTGCCGCCTTCTCAGGCTCTGCCCTCGCCTTGGCCGCGGGCGCTGGCCGGGCCGCCCACTCCTTGAGGGCGCTCACGTTCGATTCGAGTACGCTCCTTCTCCTGTAGTCGACCCTCGCCCCCCACTCCGCAGCCCCCCTGGGGGTGAGCCCTGCGCCGGACAGCTCGCCGATCGAGAAGCCCTTCCCCTCCCTCGTGATCATCTCAATCCCGTTCCTTGACAAGACCGAAGCGGCGGGGGCCTTCCCTGCCGGTCCCGGAGCCTTCACCTTCGGCCTCCTCGGCCCTTCCGGCGCCGCCTTTTCCACCCTCTTCACTTCCTTCTTGACCGCCTTCTCAGCCTTCTCCACCTCCTCCACGACTTCCTCCTTGACCCCTACCTTCTTGGCCTTCCTGCTCTTCTGAGAAGCTGAACTCAACGCTTTTTCAGCCCGCGAAGGCGGGGGATAAAACGGTTCCTCGCGTCCCGGGCCTGACCCCGACTGCGAGTGGAGAGGGGGCGAACGGTATTGTGTCCCGCGGGCAGGATTGTCAGGTGCCAAGGCACCTTTTGAGCCTGCGACACTCCGGTCACTGTGGCCTGAGTAGGCTGGACGGGTCAGCCGATGGCCGACCTCTACAGCCGGAAGCTATTGGCCCCTTCCGGGACTACCAGGCTGAGCTACCGCGGGACGGTCGCCCGGAACTCGTAGATTTCTTAAGGGTTTCAATGAGCCCCGTCGATGGCGCCCCGGAGGCCCTCGAGCAAGACCAAAATACACAGCAAAGGCGCCCAGCCGTTGACGGAGTCCACGGATTGAGCCTCTCAGACTATCTCGCCCTCACGAAGCCGAAGATCACCCCGCTCCTGCTCATGGCGGCGCTGGGTTCGGCGGTCGTGGCCGCCAGGGGACTGCCGCCCCCCATCACCCTGGCCGGGGTGCTGGTGGGGGGAGCGCTGGCCTCCAGCGGCGCCCTTGCGCTGAACAGCTACCTGGAGATGGGGATGGACGCGAAGATGAAGCGCACGATGGGCAGGCCGCTCCCCGCCGGGAGGATAGTGCAGTCCTCGCGGGCCCTGGTCATGGGCCTCGGGCTTCTCGCCGCCGGGATAGCCGTGGCGGCCTTAACCCTGGACGTCCTCGCCACCCTCTTCATCGCCCTGGGGGCCTTCGTCTATGTCCCTGTCTACACGCTCTTCCTGAAGCCTCGGACCAGCTGGAACATCGTCCTCGGAGGGTTCGCGGGCAGCTGCGCCGCCCTGGCCGGATGGTACGCAGTCACCTACGGCGACCCCGCCGTGGGATGGCTCCTGGGGGCGCTTGTCTTCGTATGGACCCCTAGCCACTTCTGGTCCCTGGCGGTCATCACCGAGGAGGACTACTCGGCGGTCAACGTGCCGATGCTCCCGTCGGTGGTGGGGCCCGCCGCCGCCTCGAGGTACATCGTCTTCAACACCCTCCTCCTCATCCCCGTGAGCCTGGCCTACGTGTTCTACTTCCTGGGGCCCGGCTTCTACGTCTACCTGGGGGTTTCGCTGGTCTTCGACGCCCTCCTCCTGGCGACCAACATCAAGCTCTTCAGGGCACCAACCAAGGACAACGCCTGGCTCGCCTTCAAGTTCTCGAGCCCGTACCTCGCGGTCATCTTCCTGGTCGCCATGGTGGCCGCGGTCCTTCGCTGATCCGCCCGGGCCGAACGGCTTAATCGTCGCCTGGCGGGAGGCTGAATCTGACCATGGCCCCCGCCTACGTGGTGCACTACTCCGAGGTCGCGCTGAAGGGGAAGAACAGGCCGGAGTTCGTCCGCGCCCTCCGCAGGAACATAGCGAGGTCGTTGAGCGGCCTGGCTCCGACGGTCGAGCTCAGGGAGGGGAGGTTCATGGTCACCGCCGATGGGACAGCCGAAGAGGTCGCTGACAGGCTCCGCAAGACATTCGGGGTCGCCTGGTTTTCGGAGGTAGCCCCGGTGGGGCTCGACTTCGGGGAGATCAGGGAGGCGGTGCTCGACGCTGCCAGGAGGTCCCGGGGGAAGGCGTTCAAGGTCGAGCCGAGGCGCTCCGACAAGGCCTATGCGCTGACCTCGCGAGAGCTGGCGGTCAGGCTCGGCGCCGCCGTCCAGGAGGAGACAGGGATGAAGGTCGACCTGACCCGCCCGGACGTAGTGCTCAGGGTCGACGTGACGAGGTCCAACGCCCTTGTCTACTCCAACAAGACCCCCGGGCCAGGAGGCCTCCCTGTGGGGACTGCTGGGCGGGTGATGCACCTCTTCTCCGGAGGCATCGACTCGCCCGTGGCGGCGTGGCTGCTGATGAAGAGGGGTTGCACGCCGGTCTACCTGCACTTCTACCTCGCGCCGACCCCCGGCACCGCCCTGGAGAGCAAGGTCACGAAGCAGGTCAAGGTCCTTTCCTCCTACGGAGGGAAGAGCACCCTTGTACTCGTCCCGTTCGCCGAGTACCAGCTGGCCACGGCCGGAGGGCCGGGGGACCTGGAGCCGTCCCTCTTCAGGAGGTTCATGCGGATGACCGCGGAGGCGCTGGCCCCCGCATTCGGGGCGGTCGCGGTCTCCACGGGAGACTCCCTCTCTCAGGCGGCCTCCCAGACCCTGTGGAACATCGCCTCCTTCGACAACGGCTCCTCGCTTCCGATACTCAGGCCGCTCCTGGCCTACGACAAGGACGAGATCATCGGGATGGCCCGTCGCATCTCCACCTACGACCTCTCCCTCGAGGAGTACAAGGACTGCTGCGCGATCATAACCCGCCACCCGAGGACGCGGGTGAAGTCCGGCCTCGTAGACGAATACGTCAGCAGGCTGGGGCTTCGGGACCTCGTGCTGAAGGTCCTCGACGGGGCAACCCTGGTGTCCTACAACCCGGTGGGGGACGTGCTCAGGAGCTCGCCTCTGGCTGACTCCATTCCCAGGGCCCAGGCGGCCAAGGCAGATTTATGAACAGGGAGCCCGGGCCGGGTCACCGCATGACCGACAACGTGATCCCACTCCGGCCGAACGGGTTTCAGGACGAGGTCGTGAATTCGTCCCAGCCCGTCGTCGTAGACTTCTACGCCGACTGGTGCGGCCCCTGCAAGATGATAGAGCCGGTAATCCACGAGCTCTCCAAGGAGTACGAAGGGAGGGTCAAGTTCGTGAAGGTGGACACCGACGCCAACCAGGAGCTCGCCTCGCAGTTCGGGATAATGAGCATCCCCACCGTCATGTTCTTCTCGAAGGGCAAGGTGGAGGACATGGTCGTCGGCGCGGTCCCCTCTAACGTGATAAAGTCGAAGATCGAGACGCTCGTCAACCACGCCTAGGGCGCAACTTCTCTCCGCGGCTGACTAGACGGACCTGGGCGTCTGCATCCTCTCCCACGCTGGGCGCCGCGTCGACCGCGGTACCAGGCTCAGGGGGCCGAGCTCTTGACCCTGGCCTCGACGAACATCAGGGCCGCGGCGAAGACGATGACCCCGAAGATCGCCAGGGCGAAGGCGAGGTGCGTGGTGGCGACGAGCGGGGCGAGGCCTGAAGCGATGACCCCGCCGCCGATCACGACCTGGATCGGTATCATCACTATCGCGAGGAGCATCAGCTTGGACGGGAGGGACGGCCTCGGCTTCACCCTCCAGACCTTGACCGTGGCGTAGAGGATGACCACCCCTATGACCACGCTCAGCATCCTGTGCATGTACTCGATCAGGGTCGCGTAGTGGGTGAAGGACGGGATGAGCGTGCCGTTGCAGAGGGGCCAGCTGGCCCCGAGCCCGGTCCCGCAACCTGCGCCGAAGTCACCCACCGTGACATAGGCCCCCCAGACGCTGAGGATGTAGGTGGCGATGGCTGCCGCGTACACCCAGTGCCTCGCATTGGGCAAAAGAACTCGGACGCCGCGCCCTCCGAGCGTAGTTAAGACTTTCTGGGAGGGATTGGCCCTCCAACACCGGCCCCCCGTCAACGGTTTTAATTGGCGCGGAGGGGGCCGGGGGCAGATGGACCTGGAAGAGAGGCTCGCTTTGATCAAGGGGGTCGGGGAGGAGGTCATCACCGAGGGGGAGCTGAGGGCGCTCCTCCAGGCGAACGACCACCCGACGGCATACGACGGCTTCGAGCCCAGCGGCCTGGCACACCTGCCGTTCGGTGTCCTCAGGCCGATACTCGTCGAAGACATGCTGAAGGCAGGGGTCCGCATGAAGCTCTGGATCGCGGACTGGTTCGCCTGGGTCAACAACAAGATGGGCGGCGACCTGGAGCGCATCCAGGACGTCGGCAGGTACTTCGTGGAGGTCTGGAAGGCGGCGGGGGTCGACATGGACAAGGTCGACGTCCTCTGGACCAGCGACGCGGCCAGGAACGAGGAGTACTGGAAGAAGGTGGTCACCGTGGCACAGAACTTCACTCTCGCCCGGGCCCAGAGGGCCCTCACCATCGCAGGGAGGACGTCCAAGGAGGCGGTGCAGGCGGCCCAGCTCCTCTACCCCATGATGCAGGTGGCCGACATCTTCTGGCTCGACGTCGACATCTGCCAGCTGGGTCTCGACCAGCGGCGCGCCAACATATTGGCCAGGGAGATAGCGGAGAAGCTGAAGTGGAAGAAGCCGGTCGCGGTCCACCACCACATGCTCATCGGGCTCCAGGGGAAGAAGGAGCCTGAAGGGTTCGACGAAAACGGGGCTCTGGACTCTGAGATCGCCAGCAAGATGAGCAAGAGCAAGCCCGAAAGCTCGATCTTCGTCCACGACGGAACTGAGCTGATACGCAGCAAGGTGAACTCGGCCTACTGCCCGCCGAAGGTGGTGGCAGGGAACGCCCTGATGGACTACTCCAGGTACATAATCTTCCGGAAGCAGAAAGCCCTCAGGATAGAGAGGCCCGAGAAGTACGGCGGGACGGTGGAGTTCGCCTCCTACCGGGAGCTGGAGGACGCCTACGCCGGAGGCCTGCTGCATCCTGCGGACCTGAAGAAGGGAGTGGCCGAGGCCCTCGACGCGATCATCGCGCCGATCAGAGACCACTTCGAGAAGGACCCCGCGGCCCGGAGGCTCTACGAGTCGGTCAGGTCCGCGGAGACCACCAGGTAGGCCGGCCTTCCCTTGGCGCCGCGCCGCGCGAGGACGGCCTTCGTCGCAGACGCCATGCTCGGGTCCCTGGCGAGGAAGCTCAGGGCACTGGGGTTCGACACGTCCTACTACAGGAGCGGGGGAGACGCCCAGCTGGTGGACCTTGCGGCCAGTGAGGGAAGGGTGATCCTGACCTCCGACCGCGGGCTTGCGACCCTGGCCCGGGTGAAAGGCACCCCGGCGATGCTCCTCACAGGGGACAGCGACGGCGCGAGGCTGTCCGAGGTGTCGGCAGCTGCGGGACCGCTGGGGATATCGCTGGCTAGGGGCGACCCCCTCTGCTCCCTGTGCGGGGGGGAGCTGGACAGGGTGGCGAAGGCCGAGGTATCGGGGCAGGTCCCTCCGGCCGTCCAGCGGAGCCACAGGCTCTTCTACAGGTGCTCCGCCTGCGGCAAGGTCTACTGGAGGGGGAGCCACTGGAAAAAGTTAAGGTCGCTCGCCGGCCGCCTCGGACAGAAGCAACTTGCCCCTTACACTGGTTGAAGGGAGGAGGGCGGTCGCCCTGGCGAGGGAGACCCTGGAGGCGCACGTCAGAGGGCTCACCGCCTCGGAGGGGCCGCCTGACTCGGGGGTCCTCAGAGAGAAGCGCGGGGTGTTCGTCACCCTCAGCACCGAGCTGGGGGGTGCGAAGGCGTTGCGGGGTTGCATAGGCTACCCAGAGCCGATCAAGGAGCTGGGCCAGGCCATAAGGGACGTGACCGTCTATGCGGCGGAGGACCCACGCTTCCCGTCCCCTGTCGCCGCCGATGAGCTGAGGAGCATAGCGGTGGAGGTCAGCGTCCTGACGGTCCCCAGGGACCTCTCCGCGCCAGTCCGCAGGGACCTACCCTCCAAGATCAGGGTGGGGGTGGATGGCCTGGTCATCTCCAACCGCTACGCCAGCGGGCTCCTCCTCCCGCAGGTCGCCACCGAGCAGGGATGGGACCGGGAGACCTTCCTCTCGGAGGCCTGCGCCAAGGCTGGCCTCTCCATGGACGCCTGGCTGGAGGAAGGGACCAGGGTCCAGGTCTTCCAGGCGGAGATATTCGCGGAAACGTCGCCGGGCGGTAAGGTCGTAAGAAGGCTGGAACCAGCGACCTAGGGATGAGGGTCTACATAGGCTGCTTCGGCTCAGGCCTCGGCCACGCCAGCAGGATGCTCGAGGTCGCCGGGGAGCTCTCGGCCCGGGGCTCGACCATAGAGTTCTCGTCCTCGGGGGAGGTGGCCTCACTCCTGAAAGCCAGGGGGTACAGGTGCAACAAGCTCCCGCTGGCCGACGTGCGCTACTCCGAGAACGGCGAGTTCCTCGTAAAGGAGACGCTGCTCGACTCATTCTCCATCATGGCGAAGTCCTACGGGCAGCTGGCGGACGAGCTCAAGAACATCGGGAGGTTCGCGCCGGACGTGGTCCTCAGCGACTCCGCGCTGCCGACGGTCCTCGCCGGCAAGATACTGCGCGTCCCAGCCTTCACCGTCCTGAACCAGCTCAACCTTACGAGCTCCCACGCGAGGGCGGGGGCCCTATCCAGGCTGCTCTCGGTAGGGACATCCACCGGCATGGGGAGGCTGTGGAAGTTCAGCGACGGCGTGTTTCTCCCCGACCTCCCCCCTCCATACACCATCAGCGAGAAGAACCTGTGGGGGAGCAGCGTGGCCAAGACACGCTACGTTGGCTTCATCTCACCCACCGGCGGGGAGAACCCCGACGGGCCCGGGCTGGAATTCGCCCAGGACGGCCGGACGAGGGTGTTCTGGCAGGTCTCCGGGCCTCCGATGACCAGGCTCCCGTTCCTCCGCAAGGCCCTCGAGTTCGCGAAGGAGCTGAGAGAAAGGTTCGTCTTCGTGGTCTCCGGGGGGGACCCTACCGGGAGCGCGGCGGCTGTCCGGACTCCGGGAGGCTGGTTCTACGAATGGTGCGGGAACGCCGGCTTCTATTTCCGCAACTGCGACGTAGTGGTGTCGAGGGCTGGGCACGGGACCGTCGGCCAGGCGATACTCTCGAAGAAGCCGTCCCTCCTCGTCCCGATCCCGAAGCAGCCCGAGCAGGAGGGGAACGCGGACAAGGCTGCGAGGCTGGGGGTCTCGCTCGTCGTGAGCCAAGACGACCTAACCCTCGGCGCCCTCGAGGAGTCTCTCTCCAGGCTGGCCGGCGAGGGGTACCGCGCGCGGGCGGCCGAACTGGGCGACCTGGCTGGCGGGTACGACTCCAGGTCTGCCATAGTGGACGCGCTCGAGGCTGCGGCTAGGAAAGGCCGTCGAGGACTTCGCTGACGTCTGCCCTCCTCCCGCCGAACGACTTCGACCGCGCCTTCGTGGTTCCTCCTTTGCCCCAGCCGAGGGCCGACTCCCTAGCTTCGAGGTCTAGGCCCCTGAACTCCGAGTCGAACCACTCCTCCGAGAGGAGGTAGAGGGGCATAGCCACCCCGCTCTCCGGGGGCCAGTCCGCCAGCGCTTTCTTTGCCGTGAGGCCGCAGAAGACCGGGCCGTCCGCCTCGGACGCGAACCCGCGCAGCAGCCGGGCCGCCGGCCCTCCTTCGATCGCCGTCAGGCTCAGCCCCCGGGGGTCTGAGCGGAACGAGAGCTCCGAATAGAGCCGGGCGGCGGCGAGGAGCCCCTCGTCGTCCTCCACCGCGTGGACGAGGCGGACCCTGTATCCCATGAGCACCGCCTGCCATGCCATGACTGAGCTGTGCTTCCCTCCTGAGACCAGGCAGGACGCTCGGTCTCTGCCTGTCGGGATGCCCCCCGGGCCCCGGGACAGTTCCACCCCAGCCGCGCCGCCGGAGGCGTCCACGGCGACCCTGAACGTCGTCCGCGGAGGCTGAGGCGACGCCCGTGCGCCCTTCGCGGCGTCAAGCAGATGAGACGTGACTGCCCCTGCAATGTCAGATGCCGCCGGACCACCGGCTGACTCTGCCTCGACCCCGAACCTCCCCCCGCGGCGGAGGTACCTCTTCGCCAACTCCTCCGCGGCAGCGGCGAGCCCGAAGGAGCCCTCTACGGCGTAGCCTGCGGCGAGCCAGCTTACCCCCGGGAGGTGCCTGAAGACGGAACAAGTACGGGCGGGCTCGGGCCCCGCGACCACGAGGGAGTTACCGGATCTCTTCGCTTTCCCCTTGAGCCCCTCCAGCCCCATTATGTGCTCCACCGAGGACTGCAGGTCGGCTAGGCTTCCGCTTCCTGTCCATCTCAGTATCGTGGCCCTACGGAGCAAGGGGTTCACATCCGGTCGGCCGGAGGCCATCTATAACGTTGAACTCACTCGCATCACGCTTTTAGCATGAATGGGCCGAGCCAGCACCGTGGACGCCTTCGCGCCATCGAGCGCATCAGAGATCCTCGCCGGACGGTCCCCCAAGGCCGTCGAGATCAGAGGCTGGGTCGCCAGGAAGCACACCATAGGGGGACTGGTGTTCGTCCAGGTCAGGGACGGCACCGGCTACGTGCAGGTGTCCGCCAGAAAGGGGACCTCCGACGCCGCCTACGACTCGGCCAAGGGCGCAAGCAAGGAGTCCGCGGTGGTGGTCAGGGGGGAGGTCCGGGACGACAGGCGCGCTCCGGGGGGGAAGGAGGTCGCGGCCAGCGGGTTCGTGGTCGTCGCGGCCGCTGAGAGTTGGCCCATCACGAGGACGGCCGCGAAGTCGCCCTCGTTCCTCTTCGACAAGAGGCACCTGAGCATCCGCGGGCCCAAGGCCATCGCCGCCATGAGGATCAGGGCCGAGGTGATCGGGGCCACCTTCGACTACTTCAGGGAGAACGGCTTCCAGCTCATAAGCGCGCCGACCTTCGTCCAGGCCGCCGTCGAAGGGGGGTCGACGCTCTTCACTGTGGACTACTTCGGCAAGAAGGTGAGCCTGAGCCAGAGCGCCCAGTTCTATGAAGAAGCCGCCCTCCCCGCGCTGCAGAAGGTGTGGATCTTCCAGCCCGCCTTCAGGGCGGAGAAGTCCAAGACAGCGAAGCATCTGACGGAGTTCTGGATGATCGAGGCGGAGCAGGCCTTCGCCGAGCAGCCGGACAACATGAAGGTCCAGGAGGGGCTCCTCTCCAAGATGGTGGAGAGGGTGCTGGCGAACAGGGAAGCGGACCTGAAGACGCTCGGCAGGACACTCAGGCAGCCCGAAGTCCCCTTCCCCCGGATGTCCTACGACGAGGCCAGGTCCATCGCTGAGAGCAAGGGCTTCGGCTTCGAGTGGGGGGATGACCTCCCCACGGAGGCAGAAAGGGCCGTGAGCCTGACACAGGAGTCCCCGTTCTTCATCACCGACTATCCCCTCACCGCGAGGTCGTTCTACCACATGACATACGCCGACAGGCCGAAGGTGACGAAGTCAGCGGACCTCATCGCCCCCGAGGGGGTCGGGGAGCTCGCGACCGGCGGGCAGAGGATACACGACTATCACGAGCTCATGGCGAGGATCTCGAGCCAGGACCTCCCCGCTGAGTCTTTCTCGTGGTACCTGGAGCTGCGGAAGTTCGGCATGCCCCCGCACTCGGGCTTCGGGATAGGCGTCGAGAGGACGACGAGATGGATTGCGGGGCTGAAGCACATCCGCTCGGCCAGCCTGTTCCCCAGAACACTTTCACGGATCTCTCCCTGAGGCATGCTTATCTACCTGAAAGCTCTCGCGCTTTCAAGTTGGCTGGCACGAAGGCCGAGAAGAAGGAAGAACCCGCTGAGCAGGCTGAGGAAGCGAAGTCCTCGGAAGGGGAGCTCGAATTGGACACTCTCCCGGGAGTGGGACCAGCCACAAAGGCCAAGCTCAAGGACGCCGGCATCGAGACCATCCTCGATCTCGCCACCGCGGGACCCATGGACGTCGCCGACGCCGTTGACATCGACGTGTCAAAGGCTGTGGAGCTGAACAACAAAGCTCGAAAGAAGCTGGTCGAGCTGAACCGCCTCGAGCCTGACTTCATCAACGCCGCTGACCTCCTGGTCAAGAGGAAGGCCATCGACAGGATCTCCACGGGCTCCAAGAACCTCGACGACCTCCTCGGCGGAGGCATCGAGACCTGGGCTATGACCGAGTTCTTCGGCGAGTTCGGGAGTGGAAAGTGTGTGGCCGGAGACACTAAGGTCTTTTACAGCAACGATACTAACATCCACTTCGAACCGATTGCCCAGACCTATGAGAAGTACAGGGGCATGTATGGGGAGACGCCATTCGACTCGGGCTATGTCGTCCCCCTGAAAGGAGTCAACGTCGTCGGCCTGAGTTCGCGGCTCACCCCGGCGTCTTATCTCTATAGAGAACGGGTTCCGTCCATCCTCGTCATCAAGACAGAGCGAGGGCGGCTCCTGAGGTTGGCGAAGCTCCACATGGCGATGACAATGTCAGAGGCTGGGATTACCTGGGTCCCCTCGGCCTCACTGTCGGTCGGGGACAAGATTGCGACTCCGAAGGCCCTGGTCATACCTGGGAACTCTGACATCACAAACGACGACGCCTTCTTCATCGGGTTCTACGCGGCCGAAGGGACAAAGAACCCCCTATCCATCACGAACACCGACAGCAAGCTGATAGAATGGACAAAGGAATACCTGGCGAAGACGTTCGGATTCAATCCGACCATCTCCAGGAGGGAGGACCATTCCGCCCTGATCCTGCTCAGGACTCCCGTGAAGAGACTGTTGGGGAAGCTGGCCGAGTGCAACTCGTACACGAAGTACGTTCCCGATTGCATCCTCAATGGCAGCGACGACGTAGTACGTTCCTTCCTTGCGGGGTACTTCGAAGGGGACGGGCGCGTCGAGGGAGCTGTCATCGAAGTGAGCTCGAACAGCAAGGAGCTGATCGAGGGGGTATCATACCTTCTTTCCAGGGTAGGCATCGCCTCGACCTTGAGCGTCAGGAACATCACCACCGGGCCGCACTACAGGCTGCGCGTCTCGGGGTTCGACAGGGACAAGATGTCCCAGATTCCGTTCAAGAGCAAGCGGGTGCCAAAAGTCAAAACAAGGAACAGCAAGTACGGCATCCCAGCCGGTGACCTGCTTAGGGCGACCTACAAGTCTGCGGTCTCTTCGAGGCATATCATGCGCGCTGGACCTCTGAGAGAGAGCGGCACCCTCTACGAGGCGCTTACCAGGTCGGCCTACGGGAAGACCGGGATGAGCGACGCCCTGGTGGTGTCGGCAGCGGGATTCCTGAGAGGCGCTTCGGAGGCGCTTGGCCAGAACCTGAAAGACCTACAATGGGCCAACCTCGAGTCCGCGGCCGGATTCAGGAAATACGCCTTCTCCCTGTCTTTCTCGGCAAACATCCTGGCAGAGCCTCTCGGCTTGTCGAAGGCTGGCTTCAACAACTATTTCGCTCGCGGGCTTCCCAAAACGAGGACGGCCGCGTTCATGGAGGCTGCGACCCGAGAGATTGAGCGCCGCATAAGGGTGCTCGGAGAGGCCGTGGCCGCGCTTGAGACTGCGTTGAAGTTCAACTGGGACACGGTGACCGAGGTTCGAGAGGAAAAATATGGCGATTATGTCTACGACTTCGAGGTCCCCGATGGGCACGCCTTCGTCAGCGGGAACGTCCCGACCATCCTCCACAACAGCCAGATTTGCCATACCCTCTGCGTCATGGCGCAGCAGCCAAGGGGAGAGGGAGGATTGGACGCAGGATCGGTCTACATCGACACCGAAGGGACCTTCAGGCCCGAGAGGATACAGGAGATAGCTGAGGCCAGAGGGCTGGACGCCGAGAAGATTCTTTCTCGCATCACCGTCGCCAGGGCCTACAACAGCGCGCACCAGGAGCTCATCGTGAAGGACCTGGGGCGCATCATCGAGCCAAACAAGGTGAAGCTCGTCATACTCGACAGCGCCGTCGCCCACTACAGAGCCGAGTTCCTGGGGAGGGGGACCCTCGCCGAGAGGCAGCAGAGGCTCAACCGGTTCATGCACCAGCTCCTGAGGACGGCCGAGATCTACAACGTAGCCGTGGTGGTCACGAACCAGGTGCAGGCGGCGCCCGACTCCTTCTTTGGGGACCCCACCAGGCCCGTGGGCGGGCACGTGGTCGCCCACACGAGCACCTACAGGATCTATCTCAGGAAGGCGGCGAAGAACCGCATAGCCAGGATGGTGGACAGCCCGTATCATCCGGAGAGGGACACCGTATTCATGCTCAGCGAGCGCGGCGTTGACGACCCTTCGGAAGAAACGACCAGAAAGAGATAGTCAATCACTCAAACGGTTTTATATGGTGAACGGGGCGCCCTCCAACGTCTCGTTTGAAGCACTCCCGGTTGCTAGCGTTCGCGGTCGTTGCCCTCATGGTCTTCTCAGCGGTCCCTCTGCAGCTGGCGCACGCCCAGACCCCATCCTCCTACTCGGAGAAGCTCAACGTCTACGTAGCAGGCTCGAACGCCCTGTGGTACTTCACCTTCGACGGCGTGAACGGGTCAAGCCACCTCTCCGCGCTGGAGTCCACCCCCGGGCTCAGCTGGTACAACGTCACCGCGGTCAGCACCCTGGGCTGGAGCCCAGACTTCCAGGTGTTCGGCCCGAAGGGATACAACCTCCTACCGTACCAGTCCATAGTCCCCCAGGGGATCTTCTTGACCGTGGGCGCCGACTCCTTCCCCCACGCCTCCGCGGCTGCGGCCGCCCTGGACTCGTACCTCCTCACAGACTTCGTCTCAGCGACGAACAGCACCGGCGTCTATTCGTTCTTCAGCCCGGTCGCTTTCTCCAGTCTCGTCCCGGCAACCCTCATCAATAACTTCCTGCCTAGGACCGAGGGAGGGTTCGCCAAGGCGATATCTGGCTCTGCCCTCGTGGCGTCGGAGTCGCCCTTCGTGGTGCTCGAAGGGGTGAAGGCGACGTCGGGGACAGGATTCACCCACAGCCTGATCGTCGGCTCCATCACCCCGTCGGCCCTCTCGTCCACCGGGGGGTTGAACGTGGTCGGCCTCTTCGGCAGCTCAGTGACTTCGTTGACCGCGTCCTCCGCCAGCTCGTCGTCCGAGGTCCATGTGGAGGCCCTGGGCGGCATGATCAGCTCCGTTGACGGCGCCACGGTGAAGAACAACGGGGCCACCTTCACCGGCTCCTATGCCCTGAGCCTCGCCCCCGGCCACAAGATATTCAGCACCAACGCGACCATCGTCGAGCAGCCAGCTCCGCTCCTCGCCACGAGGGCGGTCGACGTGGGCGTCCTGCACACCAACGGGGATCTCGCAGTCACGCTCACCTTCACCAACCTTTCGCCAACGGAGAGCATCTCCGGCCTGTCGTTCTCAGACACCTGGTGGAGGAGCACCGGCGTGTTCACCTTCCTGGGCGGCAACGACACGGTGAAGTCCGCCTCACTGGGTCCTTCGGCCAGTCTCACCCCGGTCTACAGGCTCGAGTACACCGGGACCACATCAGGCTCTATCGTCATCCCCGCTTCGGTCGTCAGGTACCGCTACCAGAGCGGTGGCGCGACCTTCAACGCGACCGCAGTGATCAACCCCATCAGGCTGTCGCTCGGGGCCGACGACGCCGTGGTGTACGCTACCCTCGTGCCTTCTCCGTCCGGGAGCCTCGGCAAGCCTGTCGGTAGCCCCCAGCGGCTGAACATCACGCTGATCAACGTGGGGACCCTCCCCGCGTCTTCGGTGGTCGTCGCAGGCAAGTCGGTGCCCGGCCTGGCGGCCGGCGGGGGGACGGCGACCGTGACGGTGTCGCAGTCTGCGCCGAGCATAACCGCCATCAACGTCACGAGGTCCTACAGCGTGACGTACCAGGACCCAGCGGGGGTCGCGCTCAACGCCACCACGAACACCATCGCCGACGTCTTCTCCCAGAGCGGCATGGAAGTCGCCTTCCCAGTACTAAGGGTGGCGCCCTCGTTCGCAGCCCTCTCGACGAGCGAGACCAACCTGACCCTCAACTTCGCAGCCTCGGACATAGCCCCGCTTGGCGTGACCAACTTCGTCGCGACGGGCGCCCTGCCCGCCGGACTGGGCTGCGGCCGTGTCCACGGCCTGGGGATCAGCTGTTCGTCGGGGACAGTCACCCTGTCCTACAAGTCCCTCAACGCTTCGACCACGGTCAGGACCTCGATGAGCTACAACCTGACCGGCGGCTCCAACTACATACTCCAGCCCTTCACCTTCACCGGCGAGGCGGCCGGGGCCACAGTATCCGGGTCGTCGGGATCGACACCGGTCCCCGCCGGCCTGGTCCTGTCCAAGCAGTACTCCCCCCAGGAGCTCTTCGGCGGCATGACCTCCACGGTCACGGTCCTGGCCGAGAACCTCGGGCCCACCCCGGTCTACAACGCGACCGTGAGCACCACCAATGACGCCTTCGACTCCGCAAACTCCAGCCTGCTGCACCGGGCCGTCGGCTCCATCGGCAGAGGGGGGAACGCCACATTCTCCTACCAAGCGTCGATGGCGCAAATCTACGGTAACCTGTCCGCCGTCCCTGTCTCGGCTTCGTTCTACTTCGGCGGGACCCCCTTCAACCTCAAAGGCGGGCGCCCCACGGTCCAGATCTATCAGCCCCTCTCCGTCACCGTAACCTCGGCGCCCCTGACCCCGGAGGAGGGGAAGACCTTCACGCTCTCCGTGCAGGTGACCAACCCGTCGGGCGTCCCGGTCACCGACGTCACCTTCACCCTCCCCATACCCCCGGGGCTCTCGTTCTCCAACCTGCAGAACATGCAGGCCACCTCCAAGCAAGTCACTGTCTTCTTCTCGAGCCTGGGGGCGCGGGGGACAGCCGTGGCCAACGCCAGCGTCGTGGCGGGCTCGGGCCAGACCTTCTCCATGAGCAAGGCCGGGCTGACATTCGTCTACGCCGGGGACACCATCAGCGGTGTCGTGCCGACCTCCGCCTCTATCACTATCGCAGCGAACATACTGATTCGTTACGAGATCCCGACGGCGCTCGTCCTGGTCGTCGCGCTGGGCGTATCCTTCTACATCAGAAGGATGGCGGCTAGCGTTCCCTCTTCCCGGAAGTGAACTCTTCGAACGCCGCCTTCGCGGCCGGGTAGGGCATCTGAATCGGGGGGTGCTTGAAGCAGAAGGCCGACAGACTCTCCAGCTGCCCCGAGACCCCGCGGTCCAGCGCGAGCTTGGCCCCGCGGACGGCGTCGACCATGACCCCTCCGCTGTCGTAGGCGTCGACCACGTGCAGCTTCACGTCAACTTTCACCACGCTCCCGCCGAAGTACCTCCCCTTCAGCCAGATGTAGCACACCTTGTCGTTCTCGAGGAAGGGGACGTAGTCGCTGGGCCCGATCCTCGTGGGCACCTCGTAGGGGGACATGGCCCGAACGGCGCTCGTCTTGCTCTCCCTCTTGTCCTTCAGCCTGCTCTCCTCAAGCATGTTCAGGAAGTCGGTGTCGCCCCCTATGTTCAACTGGTAGGTCTCGTCCACCTTCACCCCCCTGTCGACGGCCATCTTGACCAGGGTCTTGTGGAGGACCGTCGCCCCCACCTGGCTCATCACGTCGTCCCCGGCGACGGGGAGTCCCGCTGCCGCGAACCTGTCCGCCCACCTCTTATCCGAGGCGATGAAGACCGGGATGGCGTTCACGAACGCGACCTCCGCCTTCAGCGCTGCCTCGGCGTAGGCCTGGGTCGCGGCCGTGCTCCCAACAGGGAGGTAGTTCACCAGGACGTCCGCGCCGCTGTCCTTCAGCTCCTGCACCACGTCCTGCGGGGGCTGGGGGGAGAGCTGCACGACGTCCTTGAGGTACTTCCCGATGCCGTCCAGCACCGGGCCCTTCTTCACCTTGACCCCCATGCTGGGGACATCTGAGATCTTCACCGTGTTGTTCGGGGGCTGGAAGATGGCCTGAGAGAGGTCCTTCCCCACCTTCTTGGCGTTGACGTCGAAGGCGGCGACGAACTCTATGTCCTTGGGGGTGTACCCTCCGACGCTCCAGTAGGTGAGGCCCTCGTCCGGGCCCTTCTTCGAGTAGTAGTGGAGCCCCTGGATCAGCGCCGAAGCGCAGTTCCCCACCCCCGCCACGGCTACCTTAATCTTCGCCAACCTCTCTTCCCCTTGGGCCGAGGGTATATCAGCCACTATTTTACCGTTGTAAAATGTCCTCGGGGCGGCCCCTACTCCCTCAGAAGCGCCTGCAGGAAGGCCTTCGCTTCGCGCACCTCCTGGCGGCCGAGCTCAGTGATCCGGTAGTACTTCCGCCTGTCCCTCGCCTCGGCCTTCACCATGCCTGACCTCTCGAGGTCGTAGAGCACGCGGTAGGCGGTGACGTTCCCGCTCCAGAAGCCGAACTTCTCGTTTATGAGCCCCCTGAGCTCGAAGCCATACCTCTCCTCGGTCGACAGGAGGATCAGGACGAAGAACCAGAGGTTCTCCTTCTGCACCTTCCCCTTCAGCCTCTCCGCGAAACGCACTCAGGCCGCCCCCGTTTCGCTCCCCCGGGCGCGACGGCAGGCATCGTCCACCGGAGGCATCAGCGTCCCCGACGACCGGCGAATCATATTAATCCGTCGCCGAGGTCGCTGCGGCCATGGAAGAGAAGTCCGCCGGGGCAGTGGTCTTCAGGGATACGTCGGGGGGGAGGATGTACCTACTCCTGCTCAACGCCGGCCGCTGGGACTTCCCCAAAGGGGGGGTCGAGGAGGGGGAGAGCGAGCTCCAGACCGTCCTGAGGGAGGTGGAAGAGGAGACCGGGCTGAAAGGCATCAACATAATCCCAGGGTTCAGGAAGGTGATAGAGTACCACTACCGCAGAGGCGGCAAGAACGTGCACAAGCAGGTCGTGTACATGCTCGCGTCCACCGACTCGGAGAAGGTGAAGATATCCTTCGAGCACCAGGGCTTCGGCTGGTTCAGATACGACGAAGCGGTGCAGAGGGCGTCCTACGACAACTCGAAGTTCACGCTTACCGACGCCGAGAAGTTCGTGAAGGGGCCGGCTTAGAATTCAACCAGCGGGTGAGTCCCGGTGAGCTTCACCACTTTGATGTAGTGGAACCCCGGCTCGTCCGTCCGCTTGACGTAGGTGGTCTCCGCGATCCTGTCGTAGGTGTACTTCAGGAACCCCGACGGTTCTTCCTTCACCCTCGCATAGAAGAATATGGACGCCTCCTCGTAGTCGTCGATGCGGGCGAAGGTCCCCAGGACCCACCCGCCCCCGTGCACGAACGCGAAGAGGGGGAGCGGCGGCTCCTCGAAGAGGGTCTTGTAAGCCCCCACCTTCACCAGGCTCGGAACGTTCTCCACCTCGACCGACATGAACTTGTCCTGGAACCCGTCCTTCTCCTCCAGGGGCTTCGGCATCTTCATGACCCTTATCACGGGCGCGTAGAGGTACGACGCGTTGCTCGCCGAGCTCACGAACTGGACCTCCTCCCCTTCCCCGGTGATCCTGTAGGCGAGGAACTCGTCGACCGTCCCGTTGTCGAAGTAGTAGAATATCGGCGTCCCCATGAATAGGTCCGCCTGTGCCGCGATCCGCGTCGACTTCCCCTGCTTGAACGCGAAGAGCGGGAACGGCGCCCTCTCGAGGGCGCAGGACAGCCTGCCCAGGTCGAGCAGGGAGCCCAGGCCGATGTAGCACGCCCCCCCGATCCTCTGGTCTTCCTTCTTCGGCAACCGATGCCGGCCGCTCCTGTCTTGGTTATAAATAATCGGAGGAGGAAACCGGCCCAATGCGTCTCTTCAGTGGGGGCGGGTCGCGGGCCTGAGCGGCTGGAGGGACGAGACCGCCGGGGACCTGGCGGACGCGGCAGCGAGGCTAGAATCCGCCCTGGCCTCAGTCTCGGGGGAGCCCACCGAAGGGGAGCTCCGGTCCATATGGATGGCCTACCTGAAGCTGGAGAAGAGTGTCGCCTTCATCCGCCTCGACCTGGACGAGGAGAACCCCGGCCGCTTCGTGAAGCTGAAGCAGTACGCCGTCCCAGACGAGAGGCAGTCGCTCAAGTTCGCCCTGGACAAACTCAGGAAGGGGGCCGACTGCTTCGCCCTCGGCGACCTTAGCCAGTCCCTGAAGTGGCTGCGCGAGTCGAGGAACTACCTGCGGGCTCTGCTGAGAGCTAAAAGGCTGAGGCGGGCTCGTGGGACCAGGGCCGTCTAGGAGGACCCGTCTGCCTTCTTCTTGCTCGCGCGGGGCTTCTTGGGGGCTGCCTTCTTCGGCTTCTCTCCCTGCTCTTTGGCCTTCTTTGGCTCGGGGGCCCTGGCCGCCTCCTCTTCTTCCTCCGGCTCTTCCTGCTCCGCAGGCTCCTCAGCCTCGGCTTCGGGCTTCTTCGCCGGCGCCTTCTCCTTCTCCTCCTCGGCCTCCTCTCCTGTCACTATCTCCTGAATCGTGAGCTCCTTCCCGGCGACGAAGACCCTGTACTTCTTCCTGACCCCGTTCATGAAAAGGAAGCGCTTGATGTAGGTCTTCACCTGCCTTGGCTTCACCCCCTCCCTGACGCTCTCGTCCTCGAACTCCATGGAGTCGCCTGAGACCGAAGGCTTTGAGCCGACCCGCGGCTCCAGGAAGGCCGCCAGCTCGTCCCCCTTGTCCTTAAGCGTCCCGAGGGTTACCTTCAACTTGCGCTCCCTCTCACCGGGTCATGCTATATGTTTTCTCATCGTCCATACCTTCGCCTGCGCTTCTGGTATGTCCTGATGGCCCTGAGCAGGTCGATGTACCGGAAGGCCGGCCAGAAGACGTCCACGAACACCAGCTCAGAGTAGGCGCCCTGCCAGAGGAGGAACCCGCTCATCCTCTCCTCCCCTGACGTCCTGATTATCAGGTCCGGCTCCTGGTTGGGGAGGTAGGCAGTGTAGAGCCTCTTCGACACCGTGTCCTCGGTTATGGCCTGGGGGCTGAGCTTGCCGCTCTTCACGTCCTGGGCGATGGACCTCACCACGTCCGTGATCTCCGCGCGCCCCCCGTAGGCGACGGCGATGTTGAGGTAGTGGTCGCTGTATCCCGACGTCTTCTCTTCGATGGCCGTCAGGAGCCCGACGATCGACTTCGGGAGGAGGTCTAGATGGCCGATGGCCCTGACGTTGACCCTATGCTTTGCTATCCTGACGTCGCTGAGCAGCCTGTTGAGCCTCGCCTCGATGAGGCCGAAGAGGGCCGCCAGCTCTTCGGGGGTCCTGTCGAGGTTCTCGGTAGACAGCACGTAGAGGGTCACCGTCTTGATCCCCAGGTCGTGGCACCAGTCAAGGAGCTCCTCAGCCCTGTTCGCCCCCTCCGCGTGGCCGAGACCGTCGGAGACCCCCTGGTTCTGCGCCCAGCGCCTGTTCCCGTCGAGTATGATCCCGATGTGGCCGGGTATCTCCTCGCCCTGGACCTGCGCCTTCAGCCTCCCCTCGTAGATTCTGTAGGCGCCCAGATACCTCAGCGCTGACTCTAGCATGTGCTACTCGTTTTCTGTGGGGCCCCTGCTGCGCACCCGCGGATAAATCACTGTGGTGAGCGCGAAGATCGCAGCCAGGCCGATGAGGACCGCGGAGATCAGCAGGAAGGTCGACTGGGCGTTCCCGCTCACGAGGTAGAGCGAGAACGTCTGGAACGGGAGATAGAGTATGGCCAGCATCACCAGCACGAAGATGTCCCTGTTCCAGCGGGGGCTCCCCCTCGCCAGGTGGGAAAGCAGGGCCCCGGCGGCGTAGATGGCTATGCCACCCCACACGAAGTCCAGGCTCCCGCCTATGAAGTCCCCCGCGAGGATCCCTCCGTAGACGAGGATGGCCGCCGGGTTGGCGACCACGGCGTTGACCGCCGCGGTGTTGCCTACCATGGATCCGTAGCCGGTTAGGATGCCGACGATGCCCACGATCAGCCCGGCCACCAGCGAGAAGAACCTGAGGAAACCCGTGGGGCCCCTGTGGAGCAGGCCGGTCACGTTCCTGTCGATGCTGAACCCCCTGACCAGGAACGCTCCGCCTATGATCAGGAGGGAGGCGATCCCGGCCTCGAAGGCCCTGTTGGAGACTATCAGGATGCCGGCGAGGACGAGGATCAGGCCGGGGACGCCCAGCGCGTACTTCGAGTAGTGCGGGTCGAACACAAGCATCCTCAGGTACCTGCCGAGGACCTCGTAGGTCTCCTCCACGGTCTGGCTGTGCTTCACCGTCACCCTCTGCACGGAGACGATCGGCTTTTGGCTCTGGATGATGGGGATCACCTGCTCGTCTTCCCCTCCGTCGGATACGAGGACCACCCCGGCGTAGCTCCCTCCCTGGAGCACGGCTGCGACCTGCCTCCCGACCTTCCTATCGGCCTGGAACCCCCTGTCGGGGTCGCCGCACACCACCGCGATCTCACAGGGCGTCTTCGACAGGACGAGCTCGTCGTACTTCTTGATCGCCGCGAAGATGGCGTTGGCGTCCGCCTCCTCCGGGTCAGCCAGCGCTAGCTTCGTCGCCGCCTCGATGGCCGCTCCTCTCCCGACCACAGGGGACTCAACCCTAGCCTTGGACCTGAGGTCGTCGTCCCTGTCGACGCAGAGGATGAGAAACTTCTCCCCGGCCTGAGACATATTCGGGTCCGATTCAACACCGTGGCCGTCCATACTTAAGCCTAGAGCGCCGCTCCGGCGCCCGGGGGGATATCCTTAAGGCAAGTTTGGGGGCATCCGTGGCCCATGCAGGAGACCCTCGAGCGTCCGTGGCTGAAGGCGAAGGTCGGGGAGAGATACGCAGTCCCCCGGCCCCGGGTGAGGCCGCTCTATGCCCTGCTGACCGACTCGGCTAAGCTCCACCCGGAGAACCGCTGCCTCCATTACCAGGGCCGTGACTTCACCTACGCCGAGGTGGACGACCTTTCTTCGAGGTTCGCATCCGCCCTGGCGGGGCTCGGGGTCAAGAAGGGGGACAGGGTCGCGGTATTCCTCCCCAACATCCCGCAGCTCGTCATCGCCTACTTCGGCATCCTGAAGGTCGGCGGGATGGTCGTCATGTGCAACCCGGTGTACAAGGAGAGGGAGCTGGAGCATCAGCTCAGGGACTCTGGTGCGGAGGTCGTCATAGCGAGCCGTACGGTCGCCAGGGGGATGGACCTGTTCAGCAGCCTGGAAGGTTGCCGGGGGAGGCTCAACCTCAGGCACGTCATAGCGACGGGCCTCGGCGACTACCTGCCGGGGCTGAAGCGGCGCCTTGCCGGCCTCGCCGGGATCAAGGACGTCCCCCGCAGCAACACATTAGACTTCGCGACCCTGGTCGAGTCCAGCGCCCCCGCGGCCGCCTTCGCCGCCGTCGACCCGGTCAACGACGTGGCCGTCCTGCAGTACACGGGGGGGACCACCGGGGTGTCGAAGGGGGCGATGCTCACCCACTACAACCTCGTGTCCAACGCCGAGTACGGCGTCAGCCTCTTCCCCATCACAGAGCGAGACATCTCCCTCTGCGTCCTCCCGCTCTACCACATCTACGGGCTCACGGTGACCATGAACGCTCCCCTCGCTGCCGGTGCGGCGATGGTCCTCCTTCCTAGCTTCCACGTGGAGGAGGTGATGAAGACAATACAGAGCCAGAAGGTGAGCATCTTCTCCGGGGCCCCCGCCATGTACATCGCCATCAACAGCAAGCCGGAAGCGGGGAAGTACAACCTCCGCTCCGTCCGGGCCTGCCTCTCGGGGGGTTCCGCGCTCCCTCCGGCTGTCAGGAAGAAGTTCATCGAACTGACCGGGGGGAACCTCGTCGAGGGGTACGGGCTGTCGGAGACGAGCCCCGTGACCCACTGCAACCCCGTGAGCGGGGGGGTGGTCAAGGACGGGTCCATAGGGCCCCCCTTCAGCGAGACGGACGCCAAGATAGTGGACCTGTCCGACAGGGAGAAGGCCCTGAAGGTGGGGGAGGTCGGCGAGCTCGCGGTGAAGGGCCCCCAGGTCATGAGGGGATACTGGAACCAGAAGGAGGAGACCGACGCGGTGCTGAAGGACGGCTGGTTCCTCACGGGGGACATAGCCAAGATGGACCCCGAAGGCTACTTCTACATCGTGGACAGGAAGAAGGACATGGTCAACGTCGGGGGCCTCAAGGTCTACCCGAGGGAGGTGGAGGACGTCCTCTTCGAGCACCCTGACGTGAAGGAGGCCGGGGTGATCGGGGTCCCGGACGAATTCAGCGGGGAAGCTGTGAAGGCGTTCGTGGTCCTGAAGGACCCGGCCAAGAAAGTCAGCGCCCAGGAGCTGATCGAGTACTGTCAGAAGCGGCTCGCGAAGTTCAAGGTCCCGAAGGAGGTGGAATTCGTCCAGGAGCTCCCGAAGACCCTGATAGGGAAGGTCCTCCGGCGGAAGCTCAGGGAGTTCAAGCCTCCAACACCATAGAGACCGCGTTCCCGCCCCCAAGGCAGAGGGTCGCAAGGCCTGTCCTCTTCCCCTCCCTCTTCATCCCATGGATGAGGGTGGTCAGCACCCGCGCCCCGCTGCATCCGATGGGGTGGCCAAGGGCCACGGCCCCGCCCCAGACGTTGAACCTGGACTCGTCGACCCCCAGTGCCCTTCTCACGGCTATGGACGCGGTCGAGTACGCTTCGTTGTGCTCGAAGATGTCGACGTCGCCCACCTCCATCTTCAGCTTCCTGAGCAGGGCCCTGGTGGTGGGGATCGGAGCTTCCATGACCCGCGCAGGCTCGAGGCCCCCCGTCCCGTAGCCTCTGATCCTCGCCAGCGGCTTGACGCCGAGCCTGTCCGCCGCCTCCTGCGACGCGACGACGAGGGCCGAGGCGCCGTCGCTCAGCTGCGACGAGTTGCCGGCAGTCAGCACGCCGTCGGGCTTGAAGACCGGCTTGAGCCTGGCCAGCTTCTCGCGGGTGGTGTCCCCCCTCACGCACTCGTCGGTCGAGAACTCGGCGATCTCGCCCCCCTCCCGCTTGATCTTCACCTTCACCTTCTCCCGCTCGAAGGTCCCGTCCTCGGACGCCTTGGCCGCCTTCATGTGGCTCAGGTAGGCGAACTCGTCCGCCTCCTCCCTAGAGATGCGGAACCTCTTCGCCACGTTCTCCCCGGTCACCCCCATGTGGTAGTCGTGATAGGCGTCCCAAAGGCCGTCCGTGATCATCCCGTCCAGGAGCCTCGCGTCCCCGAACTTGGTCCCCCACCTGACCCCCTTGGCGAGATAGGGGACGTTGCTCATGCTCTCCATCCCGCCTGCGACCACGATTTCGTTGTCCCCGGCCTTGACTGACTGCGCTGCCAGCATCACGGCCTTGAGCCCTGACCCGCAGACCTTGTTGACCGTAAATGAGCCCACGCCGAAGGGGACGCCGGCGTGCACCGCCGCCTGCCTCGCCGGGTTCTGGCCGAGGCCGGCAGACACGACGTTCCCCATGACCGCCTCGTCGACCTCCCCCGGGTCGACCCTGGCCCTCTTCATCGCCTCCTCGATAACCAGAGCTCCGAGCTCCGTAGCCGCAACGCCGACCAGGCTCTTGCCGAACTTCCCGATGGGCGTCCTGCAGGCTGACAGTATCACTGGGTCGGCCATGCCGCTGGGCTTCAACGCTGCTTCGTTTAAACGGAACCGGTTAAAGAAGAGCGCTGTCCCTAAATACCGTCCTCTCTGGCCCGAGTTCAGCCATGAATCCGCAGAAGAAGATCTGGATGGACGGGAAGCTCGTCCCCTGGGACGACGCGAAGATACACGTCCTCACACACGGGCTCCATTATGGCATGGCGATATTCGAAGGGATCAGGGCCTTCGAAACCCCAAAGGGGACAGCGATATTCAGGCTCCCCGAGCACATCGAGCGCTTCATGAACAGCGCGAAGATCTACAGGATGAACCTGGGCTACTCGGCGAAGGAGATAATCCAGGCGTGCGTAGACGTCGTGAAGAACAACCCGGCGAAGGAGTGCTACATCAGACCGATAGCGTTCACAGGGTACGGCGAGATGGGGCTCAACCCCCTGACCAGCAAGATATCCATGGCCATCGCCTCCTGGGAGTGGGGGGCTTACCTCGGCGACACAGCCAAGAAGGGGGTCAGGGCAACGATAACCAACTGGGTCAGGATCGACTCGAGGGCGATGCCGGTCCAGGCGAAGTGCGCGGCAAACTACGCCAACTCGGCCCTGGCCAAGATGCAGGCCGTCGCGGCTGGGTACGACGAGGCCATACTCCTGAACTCCAACGGCATGGTGGCCGAGGGGCCGGGGGAGAACATATTCAGGGTCAAGGACGGGATCCTCAGCACCCCCCCAGCAAGCTCTGGGATACTCAGGGGGATAACCCGGGATACCGTGATCCAGTTCGCCCGGGACGAGAATATCACCTTCTACAGGAACGACGCCACCAAGGAGGAGCTTTACACCTCGGACGAGGTGTTCTTCAGCGGCACCGCGGCCGGAATCGCCAGGGTGAGCGAAATCGACGGGAGGAAGATCGGGGACGACGGCGCCCCGGTCACCGACAGGCTCGCGAAGCTCTACGACCAGACCATCCACGGGAAGGTCGAGCGCTACTCAAAGTGGCTGACTCCGGCCAAGCCCTAGGGCCCGGCTCACTTCTTCCTTGTCTTCTCCGAAGGCACGAAGTGCACGTCAGAGATGAGGTACCTGGGTGAGTCGCGGAACACAGCCTTTACCTTCATCCCGATGAAGATGTCCGCCTCCTTGGCTCCCTTCAGCCTCGTCAACAAGAGGGTGTCCACGCCGTCGAACTCCACGAGCGCCAGGTTGAACGGCGTCTCCTTGAGGAACTCCTCGCCCCCGTAGTAGCAGGTGGTCCAAGAGTGGACGTGCCCTTCCTTCGGGAGCGTGAACCACTTGGTCTCGCCGCCGCAGTTCATGCAGTGGCTACGCGGCGTGGCGTACCGGTAGCGGCAGGTCTTGCACTCGCTCCCCATCAGCTTCCCCTCGGCCAGCCCCAGGAAGAAAGGCGAGTCCTCGGCGTAGCTGTGGATGTACTTGACGGTGTACGGGGAAAGTATGACCAGGTCCTCCGTCCCCACCGGGTTCCTGTAGATGGCGGCGCCCTTGGCGTTGACCTCCTTCATCACGTCCCTGAACTTCGAGAACTTCTTCGGCGCGGCCAATCTACGCCCTCTCCATTATCGTGACGGTCACCGAGCTCCCGGTCCCGGCGTGGGAGTGGATGAGCCCGCGCTTCGCGTTCCTGATCTGCAGCCTTTCGTTCCCGAAGTGCCTCCCGATGCTACCCTGCAGCTGCCAGAACGCGAAGACCCCCTGCATTATCCCGGTCGCACCCACCGGATGGCCGCAGGCGATCAGCCCCCCAGACGGGTTGACCGGGACCGTCCCTCTGTGGGGGAGGTCGAGCCCGTAGTCCATCCCTTCGAGGAACGGGTGCCCCTGGTCGACAAAGTCGTATCCTTCGCCGTACTCGCAGAGCCCGATGTCCTCGTAGGTCTGTATCTCGGAGCTCGCGTAGGCGTCGTGGAGCTCGACGAAGTCCAGCTCCTTCTTCGGATCCTTCACGCCGGCGTTCTTGTACGCTTCGAGGGCGGCGGCCCTCCCCGCGCGGAACGAGTGGACCCCCGGGTACTTCAGGTCGGAGTAGTGCTCCGCCTTCTCCCAAGCGAACAGCGGCACGCTCCCGTGGGGCCTGTCCGCCAGCCTCATGGTGTCGGTGCCGCACCCGACCCCCTTGATCAGCACCGGGTGGTCCGTGTACTTGAAAGCGACGTCTTCGGAGGCGAGTATCGCGACAGCGGCCCCGTCGCTCATGGTGCAGATCATGGGCCTGTTCAGCGGGTAGGCGACCATCTCCCTCCCGAGGGCCTCCTTCATCGTCAGCTTCTCAGGGTACTGCGAGTAGGGGTTGTGCTGCGCGTTGACGTGGTTCTTCACAGACACCATGGCCATGATCCTCTTCGCCTCCTCGGTGGCCGCCCTCTGCGCCTTCTTCTCGTCCTTGATGTGAGCGAACTTCGTCTTCCTCAGGTACTCGTAGATGTGCCGCTGGACCATCAGCGCGTAATACCCGGTGTAGAACCCTCCCACCGGATAGTCGAAGTTGGTGTCCGAGGCGAGGGCGATGAACTCGTTCCCCTTCCACGTCTCGACGTGCGACATCGTCTCGAACCCGGCGACCAGGCACACCTCGTTCCTTCCGCTGGCCACCGCCTCCCAGCCCGCCTGGATGGCCTGACCTCCCGTCGCCCCTCCCCACTCGATCCTCCTCGAGTCCCTCGGGTTAAGCCCCAGGTAGTCTTGGACCATGGAAGCCGCCTTCAGCTGCCGGGCGAAGTGGTCTGAGAAGTACGATATCCTACTGCTTTCGATGTCGGAAGTCCGCAGGTCGGGGACGTCCTTCATGGCGTAGTCGAAGGCTCGCTTCACCATAAGCCGGAAGTCCATATCCGGGTGGGCCTTCGCGAACTTGGTCACCCCGCCGGAGACCATGTAGACCTTCCTCTGTTCCGGCACGGTCTTTTCGCTGAAAATGCGGGTATTAATCTGCTTCCGAATCTCGCTAGCCGCCGGCGCCGGCCGGGGGCCCCCTGGCGAGCTTCACGAAATATTCCATGGACGCAGGGTCGGCAAGGGAACCGATGTTCAGGACCTTCTCCGGGTCCGCCCCCGCGAGGATCCTCTTCACCGGCACTTCGAGCTTCTTCCCGTTGAGGGTCCGGGGAATCGCTGGCACCGCGACCACCCTGTCTGGGAGGTAGCGCGGCGAGAGGTCGGCCCTGATCTGCGCCCTGATCTTGGCTACCAGCTCATCGTCCAGGGGCTCTCCCTCCTTGAGGGACACGAACAGGACCATCTCCTCGGCCCCTCCCTTCGTCACGTCGACAGCCATGGAGTCGGAAACCTCAGGGATCTTCTCGACCGCCTTGTAGATTTCGCTGGTGCCTATCCTCACCCCCTGCCTCTTGATCGTGGCGTCTGAGCGGCCGTAGATTATGCACGTCCCTCGGCTGGTCACCTTTATCCAGTCCCCATGCCTCCAGACCCCCGGGTACGCGTCGAAGTAGCTCTCCCTGTACCTGCTCCCGTCGTCGTCCCCCCAGAAGAAGACGGGCATGCTCGGCATGGGCTCGGTGACGACAAGCTCCCCGACCTTGCCGACGACCGCGGTCCCGTTCTCGTCGAAGGCCTGGATGCTGGCGCCAAGCGCCCTGCACTGCAGCTCCCCGGAGTGCACCGGGAGGGTCGGGGACCCTGTGACGAAAGCGGTGCAGACGTCCGTCCCCCCGCTCAGCGACTCGAGCCACACATCGTCCTTCACCTTGGCGTACACCCACTCGAACCCGTCCGTCGAGAGGGGGGACCCGGTCGAGCCTATCCCCCTCAGCGAGCCCAGCCTGAAGGCGCTCCGAGGCTCGACCCCCGCCTTCATGCAGGCGGAGATGTAGGCTGCGCTGGTGCCCATGTACGTCGTCTTGGTCTCCTCCATCACGGACCACAGGGAGTCTGGGTGGGGCCAGGCGGGGTGGCCGTTGTAGAGGACGAGGGTGGCGCCGTGCAGCAGGCCCCCCACGAGGTAGTTCCACATCATCCACCCGGTGGTGGTGTACCAGAAGAAGCGGTCCCCCGCCCTTATGTCGTTGTGGAGGGCCAAGGCCTTCAGGAGCTCGACAAGGATCCCTCCCTGCGAGTGCACTATCGGCTTCGGGAGCCCCGTGGTCCCGGACGAGTACAGGACCCAGAGCGGCTGCTCGAAGGGGACGAACTCGTGGTCGAACTCAGCCCTGGCTCCGGCTGCGTCCTCCCAGGCCTCCGCGCCTGATATCCCGCGCCCCTTGCTCCCTCCAGACACGGCGATGACCTTCTCTACGCTTGGGACCGCCTTCACTATGGATGCGACCTCGTCCGCCCTGTCGGTCCACTTCCCGCCGTAGCCGTAGCCGTCGGCGGCGATCAGCACCTTCGGCTCTATCTGGCCGAACCTGTCCACGACCGCCTGGGCCCCGAACTCGGGGGGACAGCCGGACCAGATGGCGCCGACGCTCGCGGCGGCCAGGAGCCCCACCACCGCCTCGGGCCCGTTCGAAAGGAATCCGGCCACCCTGTCCCCTCGTACCACTCCGAGATCCCTCAGCCTCCTTGCCAGGGCGGCCGTCTTCCTCTCGAGCTCCTGCCAGGAGACCTCCTTCTCCGAGCCCCGCTCTCCTCTGCACACGAGGGCCGCCCCCTCCCTCTCCTTGGCGAAGACGCGCTCAGTGAAGTTGAGCTCGGCCCCCTCGAACCACTTCGCGCCGGGCATCTTCCTCTCCGCCAGCACCGGATAGTCGGCGCCGGCCACGTCGAAGTACTTCCAGATGGATCCCCAGAACCCTTCCAGATCGTCCACCGACCACCGCCAGAGCTCGTCGTACCCTTCGAAGCTGAAGCCCCTCTTCCCCAGCCAATTCGTGTAGGCCGTCATGGCTGTCTTCCTGACGAAGCTCGGGTCGGGCTCCCAGAGCAACCTTCCTTCAGGCATTGGCTTCACGCCCCCGCGGCTTTCCGGCCGTTATAAGCGAGCCGAGGCGGATCGGACCGCCCCTGCGGCGCTCACCCTATCGGAGCGACCATGAATATCGCGACGTCCCACACGAAGTGGCTGAGCACGCTCGAGCTCAGGTCCCCCGTCCGGTAGTAGGTGAGCCCCCAGACCGAGTCAGCCATGAATGTCGCCACCACCCAGAGGAGGTTGAAGCTCGCGGCGTGGATCAGCGCGTCCACGGCTGCCACCGCGAAGGGGGCCGCACCCCCGAGCCTGGGCGTGGCGAGCGCCTGCAGCGTCCCTCTGAAGTACGACTCGAAGCCGAGGGAGTCGCAGGCCAGGACGAGGACCTGGAGAGGGAGCGGGTTCCCCGAAGACGCGATCAGGGCGTAGATGGACGTCTCAGCCTGAGTCCCGACGCCGAGGGGGTGGAACGCTGCTATGGCCATGTTCCCGGCATAGAAGAGCGCGTAGAGCCCTGCGGCCGCGACCAGCCCCAGGGCCAGGGTCCAGGCGCGGGGGGCGAACAGCCTGCGGTACCCGCCTGAGGCCACGGCCACAGCGGCCATGCACCCTGTGGCTATGAACGTCGACAGCGCGAAGTCTCCCTTGGGGAGGACGAAGAGCGGGGCCATCCCTGCCGCCACTACCGCCAGCCCCAGCGCGGCCCTTTGCCTCTTGCTCAACTCGCGCCGCCGGGGCCGCCGGCGTTAAATCCCCATCGCAAGCCCGCCGCCGGGCCAGGAACTCTCCCCGCGAAGCGCCCTGCCAATCTTATTACTACCACCGGCGAGTGGTAATCGAGGCATGCTCACCAGAAGAACCGGGGGAGGCGGCCGCCGCCTCGGAGTCAGGACCGCTTTCCTCTCGGCCAGGCCCTGGTCGTTCACAATGACCTTCTCCTCGGTCACCATGGGCGCCCTCCTCGCCGCCCTCGCGGGGAAGGTCGACCTCCCGCTCTACTTCGTGACCCTGGGGGGGATGGTCGCCTTCCATGCGGCGACCAACATCCTCAACGACTACTATGACGTGAAGCACGGCGTGGACAAGGAGGGGGCGCCTACGACGAAGTACAGGCTGCACCCGGGCGCCGCAGGGGACGTCCCTCTCTCGACGATACTCGGCTTCTCTCTGGGCCTCTACGCCGTCACCCTGGCGGCTGCCGCCTACCTGTCGACGGTCTCCGGGCCGGCGATCCTGCTGATCACGGGCGCGGGGGTGCTGGGGAGCGTCCTCTACACCGCCGACCCGATCGTCCTGAAGGCGAGGGGGGCGGGGGAAGCGACGGTGTTCGTGATGTGGGGGCTCCTCATCCCCCTGGGCGCCTACATGGTGCAGGCCCGGGGGTTCTCCTGGGTTCCGATGGCGGGGGCCGTCCCCATCGGCCTCTTCGTCGCCCTGGTCCTCCTCGCGAACAACATCAGGGACATCGGCTACGACGGCTCGGTCGACACTAGGACGGTCGCGGTCCGGCTGGGGGAGAAGGCGGCCTCCAGGGTCTACGGATGGCTGCTCGCGCTGGCCTATGCCTTCGTCCTGGGGGAGGTGCTGTCGCGCTTCGTCAGCGCCTGGTCGCTCCTCGTCCTGCTCACGCTCCCGGGGGCCATCCAGCTCTGGAGGATGTTCAGGGGGCCGATACCGGACAACGCCGACCCGAAGACCGCGGCCCTGGCACTGCAGTTCGCCTTGCTGTACATGGCGTCCCTGGTCCTCTCCATCTACCTGCCCGTGGTCTAGCCGCCCGGCGCGAGCTCGTTCACGGCGTAGTCAACGTCGCCTATCGGCATGAGGATTGGGAGGGTGATGCCTGCCTTCCTGTACTCGTCCACCCTGCCTAGCGCGTGGTCGGGGGTCCCCGTGACCGTGAGGGCTTCGACCGCCGCTTCGGGGATCAGCCTCCTCGCCTCCGCTTCGTCCCCACTCCGCCACGCCTCCTTCATCGGCCTCAGGTCCTCCTCCTCCACCCCGTAGGGCGAGAGCGACTCGGGCTTGACGACTTCGGCCAGCTGATAGGCGAAGAAGTAGTAGTCCCTCACGGCCTTGGCCGCCTTCGCGGGGTCCCTGTCTACCGAAGTCAGAAGGTAGGACGCCCTCTCCACGCCGCGGCCCCTCTTCGCTTCCCCGCGCCTGACGTTCTCCACCATCTTCTGCGTCGCCAGCGCGGTGCCCAGCGCGGGGGCGAGTATCACTCCGTCGGCGACCGTGGCCGCGAACTCCTGGGTCTTGGGCGAAAGGGACGCCACGAAGATCGGCACCCTGCGGTCGACCCTGAAGCCCAGGGTCAGTCCGTGCACCTGGAAGAAGTCGCCGTCGAAGTCGACCTTCCCCCCCTCCCAGACAGACTTGACCACCTCGACGTACTCCTTTATCCTGCGGATCGGCTTGGTCTCGGCGACCGGGAATATCTTCTGCCCTATGAGCGGGATGGTGGGGAAGCTCCCGAGACCGAGCCCCAGGGTCACCCTCCCCCCTGACAGCTCGGAGAGCGTGGCGAAGGTGGTCGCCGCGGTCACCGGGTGGCGGGTGAAGGTATTGATCACTCCGGAGCCGAGCCCGATCCTCTTGGTCCCGGACGCCATCGCCGAGATGTAGGTGACCACGTCCCTCTGGTACAGGCTCTCGTGCATCCAGACCGAGTCGTAGCCGAGGGATTCCGCGCGCGACGCCTGAGCCACCGCGTCCTGTACGCTGAGCACCGGGTTGTAACCCAGGGCGAGCCTCATACGATTACCACTGGCGAGTGGTAATTAGGGGTTGCCCCGAAGGGGCCTGGCGGCCCTCCACTGCTGGCCTAGGGACTCCATCACGGACAGGGCGAAGGACGGGCTCCTCACCCAGATGGCGACGGCTGCGAAGGACTCGTCCCTCCCCCTCGCCGGCACCCCGATGATGACCCCGCCCCGGTCCCCGGCCATCATGTCGAGGAGGACGCCGTCGGAGCGGCGGACCTCCAACCCCTGGCTCTCAGCCTCCAGCAGCTCGACCTTGGAGAGCCTCTGGTTCGCCGGGATCAGGAGTTTCACCCTCTTCGGCCTCCTGCCCGCCTGCTTCAGGACCCCCAGGAACGCGGCCTTGGCCGCCAGCCCCTTCCTGACAAGGAGGAAGGCGTCATCCGAGCTGCGCAGGACCTCGAGGAACGCGGCTGCGATGCCATCGAGCCCCTTCAGCATCACAGGCTCCTGCTCCCCTGCCTCCGGCCGCGAGAGCGGCTCCAACTCCCCGACTATCTTCCGCATCGCGGACTGCTTCCCTGCGAGCCCCGCCTCAAAGTCTGAGACGAACTTCGCAACCCTCGACCCGAGGGCAGCCGAGGGGGTCGCTGACTCGTAGACGCCGTCCGACTCCACCACGAACCCCTTCTGCTCCAGGGAGCGCAGGGTGTCGTAGGTCCTCGACTGTGGGACCCCCGACGCCTGGGCCGCCTCCCCCGCCTTCATCCCCCGGCCGAGGAGGGCGATGTAGAGCTTCGACTCGTAGGAGTTCAGCCCGAACGCCTCCCTGAGGAGCTCCTCGGACTCCATGACCAGGGGGCGCCCCGGTCGATGATATAGGTGAGACAGCCTTGAGCTATGTCGAGACCTTCGTCAGGCTGAACACTTCCCTGAGGTCCCGGACCTGCTCCAGGTTCCACAGCAGGGCGAGGAGCTCTTTCGCCCTTTGTGGGGCGAGCTTCCCAGCCGTCAGCGCCTTGAACTTCCGCTCCAGCTCCTCCCTCCCCATGGGGTCCAGGGGGTGCCCTCTGGGGACGTCCACCTCCTTAGAGACGACCGCTCCCGACCTCGTGACCACGGTCACCCTGTTGGCCATCCCTTTCGCGGGGTAGAGCGCCGTCAGGCCGGGGTCTTCCTTCACCTCTACCCTCTGCAGGAAGCGGAGGTTCCGGCTCGACCTGATGTTCCGCTCAGAGTAGGTCTCGTTGTCTATCTTCCCCTCCAGGAGCGCCATGCCAACGATGTATGGCAGGCTGTGGTCCGCCGTCTCCTTGGTCGCCGGGCGCCACTTCTCGGGGTCTTTGCCCAGGATCGTGTACCCCGCCTCGTGGGTCTCGACCAGGACCGACTTCACTTCCCCGGGGCCCTTCAGCCCCTCCCTCACGGCCAGCGCGGCCCACACCGCCGACTGGGCGTGATACTCGGCGGGCCAGTACTTCACGTAGGTCTCGGCCACCTTGTACCCCCCTCCGCGCCCGCCGAACCCGTTGACGTCGAGGTCGAAGGGACCTGACACCTGCCTGAAGAAGCCCATCTCACCCTCGAAGACGGGGGAAGGCCCCGTCACCCCGTCCCTGGCCAGGGCCGCAGC
The DNA here is from genome assembly GCA_021827865.1 of archaeon. Classification (GTDB taxonomy): domain Archaea; phylum Thermoproteota; class Nitrososphaeria; order Nitrososphaerales; family Gagatemarchaeaceae; genus UBA183. Next base: position 292,998 of record JAKAUC010000013.1, on the reverse strand, counting down.
GAAGACCCCGTTCCTCGCGGCGTTGGCGAAGGAGGCGCCCTTCCACATGGACAGCTCGCCGGCCCTGACCTGGCGCATGGCTATGTGGCCGTTCACCGCGATGTTCACCGCCTGCTCCGCCCGCTTCGCATCCAGACCCATCAGCTTCGCCGCAGCGAGCGAAGACGACACCAGGCCGTAGTTGACGTGGTCCCAGCCCCGGTGCCTCAGGTCGGCCGCGTCGCAGAGCCTGCACTGGACCTCGTAGGCGGCCACCGCCGCCGAGATGAACTCCTTCCCTGTCGACCCCTCCGCCTCCGCCACCGCGAAGCACGGAGCGATGTTGTCGCTCGGGTGCGCGGGCTCCCTGGAGAGGTAGGTATCGTTGTAGTCGAAGTACCGCAGCATGAACCCGTTCACGAAGGCGGCGAGGTCCGGGGATGTCCGCCTGCCTGTCCCGATGACGCTGGACGGGCCGCCGCTCCTCAGGCCCAGGACAGCCTTCCTCGCCATCGCTATGGGCTTCTCGCCGAACGCCCCTATGGCGCACCCGACCGCGTCGACCACCCTTGCTTTCATCTCCTTGACCGTCACTGCGTCGATGCTCCTGAACTTCGTCGAGGTCACGTAGTCTGCCAGGCGGCCCGCTAGGTCCACGACCCGCGGCCCGGGCCAAGCTCTTTTAGGAATTCTCGTTAGTGAGAACGATTAAATCTCTCCGGGCGCCGGGAAACCTCAGCGTCTCACCTTGGCGATCTACACCGCCGAACACAAGCAGCTCATGCAGATGTTCCATCCGACCAAGCACCAGGAGTACTCGGAAGTCCTCTCTTCCCTGGGCTCTTTCATGGAGAAAGAGATACTCCCGCTCTCCCCGAAGCTGGACGCCGGAGAGGCGTCGTTGGCGGGACCCCGGAGCGCCCTCTTCGGCCAGGGGATGAGCCTGATCCCGTTCCCGACCAAGTACGGCGGGCTGGGGCTCCCCTTCTCTGTCTATGCCACTGCCGTGGAGCTCCTCGGCACGGCCGACGCCTCCATGGCCCTCAGCGTTGAGATACACAACGCCGTGGCCGAGGGCCTTCTCAAGTTCGGGACCGAGGCCCAGCGGGAGCGCCATCTGGCGCCGATAATCTCGGGGAGGAAGCTGGCGTCGTTCGCGCTGACGGAGCCTGCGTCCGGCTCCGACGCGGGGACCATGGCCACTTCGGCGGAGAAGCGGGCAGGGGAGTACTCGATCAACGGCTCGAAGATGTTCATTACCAACGCCGGGGAGGCGGACATCTACCTCGTCTTCGCGAAGACCTCGAAGGGCCCCTCCTGCTTCCTGCTAGAGTCCTCCAGCCCAGGGCTGAAGTTCGGCGCGGAGCTGAAGAAGCTTGGGATGAGGGGCTCGAAGACCCGCGAAGTGATTTTCTCTGACTGCAGGGTCCCCGAGGGGAACCTGGTCGGGGAGGAAGGGAGGGGGGCGGACTACGCGAAGGAGATCCTCCACGGGGCGAGGATAGTGGTCGCGGCCCTCAACGTCGGCATCTCCCAGCTCGCCTACGGGAAGGCGTTGGCCTACGCTCGGCAGAGGCGCGCCTTCGGCAGGCCCATAGCCGACTTCCAGCTCGTGAGGGAGAAGCTGGCCGACACCAAGATCGGGATCAACGCCGGCAGGCTCCTCTACCTGTACGCCTCGAGGATCAAGGAGATGGGGGGCGATTACGCCTCGGAGGCGTCTCAGGCCAAGGTGTACGCCACAGAGATGTCCCTAAAGGCGTGCGACGACGCCATCCAGATCCATGGGGGGTACGGCTACACCACCGACGACCTGCACAGGCACTGGAGGGACGCCCGGCTCCTCACCATCGGCGAAGGGACGTCGGAGGTCCTCCGCATGCTGATATCCAGGCGGGAGCTGGCGAGGTCACAATGAAGATCGCAGTATGCGTGAAGCACGCGGTCGACGAGACAGAGCTCAGGCTCGACCCAGGGGGGAGGCCGGTCCTCGCCGGCGCAGCCGGGAAGATGAGCACCTTCGACAAGAATGCGGTCGAGGAGGGGCTCAGGCTGAAGTCCGCCCACCAGGGAGAGGTCGTGGTCTTCGTGGTGGGAGCCGCCGAGTCGAAGAAGACGCTGAAGGAGGCCCTCGCCATGGGCGCAGACAGGGGGGTGATTGTGGCCGCGGACCCGATGGCCATCGACGCGCTGCGCACCGCGAGGATCCTCGCAGCGGCCATCAAGAGGTCTGGGCCCTACGACGTGGTCCTATGCTCTGAGGGGGCGTCTGACACCTACACCGGCCAGGTGCCTCCGATGCTCGGGGAGCTTCTCGGTGTCGCCTACGTCGGCTACGCCCGGAAGATAGAGGTGACCGGCCAGTCAGCGAGGGTGGAGCGGTCACTCGAGGACAGCGTCGAGGTGATAGAAGCGCCCGTCCCCTTCGCCGCGTCCGTGGTGAGCGAGATCAACGAGCCGCGCTACCCGACGCTCATCCAGATCATGCAGGCGTCCAAGAAGCCAATCGAGGAGCTCGACGGCGAGGAAATCGCCCCATGGGGGAGCTCCGGCAGGGTCGAGGTGGTCTCGATGCTGTCGCAGCCGTCGACCAGGAAGCACGTCATGATCGAGGGGAGCCCTGACGAGGCGGCCGCGAAGCTCGTGGAGGCGCTCTCGAAGGAGGGGGTCCTGAAGTGAGCGGGGAGGTCTGGGTGTACTCCGAGTCGGAGCAGGTGTCCGGCGAAGTGGCGACGGCTGCCCAGGAGGTAGCGAAGGGCGCCTCGGCGGAGGTCCGCATCGTGGACATCGGGTCGGTCCGCCAGGGGATCAGGGGCCCGGGCGGAAGGCTCCTGCTGAAGGGCCCAGTCGGCCCCGATGTCACCCCGGCCGTCGCCGCCGAAGCCCTCGCCAGGGCAGCGAAGGACTCTCACCCGATCGCGGTCCTCCTGGGGGCGACGAGGAGCGGGAGGGAGGCGGCGTCGAGGCTTGCGGCCAAGCTCGGGGTCGGATGCATGGCGGAGGTTGCGAGGCTCGCTTCCGACGGCCGGGGGATGACAGGGGAGAGGAACGTCTTCGCAGGGAAGGTGGTGGCGAAGACTAGGTGCGAGTTCCCGGCGGTCGCCACGGTGAAGACCGGCGCCTATCCCAGGGCCGAGGCTCAGCCGGGGGAGACCCAGGAGAAGGACGTGGGTCCGGTCTCCGACCAGTCGAAGGTCGTCGGGCGCGAGAAGAAGGCAGCGGACGCGGTCGACCTGAGGTCGGCGAAGGTGATCGTATCGGCCGGGAGAGGGGTGAAGAAGAAGGAGGACCTCTCCATGCTGGAGGACCTCGCGGCGACGATGCACGGGGCCCTGGGGTGCTCGCGCCCCCTGTCCGCCGACCTCGGCTGGCTCCCCGAAGAGCACCACATCGGGCTGACCGGGGTCACGGTCAAGCCTGACCTCTATCTCGCCGTGGGGATCTCCGGCCAGCTGCAGCACGTCGCCGGGATAAAGGACTCGAAGATAGTCGCCTCGATAAACACGGACAAGGAAGCGCCAATCTTCCAGGCGTCGGATTACGGCATAGTGGGGGACCTCTACCAGGTGGTACCCGCCCTCAGGCGCGCACTGTCTGCCCGGCGTTGACAGGCCAGGCGGCCGGGGCCTCGAACAGCCTATAAACCGAGGAGCGTCGGCGCGGAACATGGCTGGGCTCGACGTCGGGTACCTGGCCGCCTACGCGATCTCCTTCGCCAGCGTGGCCGCCGTGGGCCTTGCGGCCGCCTCCCTGGCCCGCAGGTGGTCGGTCAGCCTCCACCCCTCGCGCATCGCGGGGCTGGGAAGAGACGAGGCGAGCCGGCTGAGGACCGGGGACCCCGTCTTCTTGATGCACCTGTCCATAGCGCTGGGGGTCGGGCTCACCATGGCGGACGCGGTCCTCGCGCCGGCCCTGGGCGCGGCGCCGCTGCTCCTCGCCGTCTTCCGGGTCGCCTCCGTCCCGCTGTTTGCTGGGCTGGCCGTCGCCTTCGTATGGCGGGTCCAGAGGTACTTCCAGAGCAGGAGGGTGGGGAGGGAGGTGCACGTCGCCGAGGGGTTCGCGTCAGCCTCTACGGCCCTTCAGCTGGTGCTCATGGCCGCCATTGCCCTCACCGCCTCCGAGCTGGTCCTCCTCTGGTTCCCGGCGCTTGGCTGGGCGGACTTCCTCATCGACGCGCTGAGGAACTCCCTGGTCGCGGCCTACTACGCCAGGCCGAGCGTCAACCTCATCGCCAAGTTCGACAGGCCACTCGCGGCTCTCAGGACCCCGTTCAACCTGGCCGACGTCATGGCGGGGAAGACCGACCCTGAGGCGATACGCGTGGGGGTCGGCAAGGTCTCTGATTTCACCCCAGACCAGTCCCTGTCCTTCGCATCCTGCGTGGAGATAGGCGCCTGCGAAGCCTCCTGCCCAGCGACCGCGGCCGGGCGCCCTCTGTCTCCCCGGGTCCTTGTCAGGAAGGTCAGCCTCCTCTCCCACGCGGGCGGCGGATCTGACCCGTTCTCCTCAGTCGCCGAGGACGAGCTCTGGTCCTGCACCTCCTGCGGGGCATGCGTCGCCAGCTGCCCCGTGGGGGTGAAGCACCTGGACGTCATCTACGACCTCCGGAGGGAGCTGGTCTCGAAGGGGAAGCTGGACAAGGAGAAGTCCGGAATGCTGTCGAACCTCGCCGGGGCCCAGAACCCCTACGGCTTCAAGAACTCGACCAGGGCCGCCTGGGCCGAGGGGCTGGGCATCGACACCCTGGCGACGAACCCGAAGGCGGAGTACCTCTACTGGGTGGGTTGCGTCTCCTCCTTCGACCAGCGGGCCCAGCGCATAGCGAAGGCCCTCGCGAAGATACTGAAGCACGCCGGCGTCTCCTTCGCGATCCTCGGGAGCGAGGAGATGTGCGTCGGCGACCCCGCCCGCAGGCTGGGGGAGGAGGGGCGGTACCAGGAGCTGGCCCTCCAGAACATAGAGAAGCTCAACTCCTACGGCGTGAAGAAGGTCATCGCCACCTGCCCCCACTGCTTCAACGCCCTGAAGAACGAGTACCCGCAGTTCGGGGGGAAGTTCGACGTGGTGTACCACACCCAGCTGATCTCAGACCTCATCAGGGAGGGGAGGGTGACTGTCCCCAGAGAGAAGGTGCAGAAGATATCCGTGACCCTACACGACGCCTGCTACGCCTCCAGGTACAACAGCGTGTTCGACCAGCCAAGGGAGATACTCGGGGCCTCCGTCGAAGACCTGCGGGAGATGGGGCGGAGGAAGGAGAAGACCTTCTGCTGCGGCGCCGGAGGCTCGAACTACTGGTTCAAGGTCCCCCAGCAGAGGTCGATAGCGGGGATCAGGACAGAAGAGGCCGCGAAGACCGGGGCCAAGACCATAGCCACAGAGTGCCCGTTCTGCCTCTCCATGTTCGACGACACCACCAAGGTGACGAACTCAGGGATGGACGTCCGCGACGTGGCCGAGATCGTCGCCGATTGCATCTAGCGAGCGGTCGGTCAGCCGCGCCTGGTTACCTTCCCGCCCCCGGCGGGGAGGGCCCTCTGCACCTCGTCGAGGGTCGGCTCTCGGGGCTCTGACCCGAGGTCCCTGAGGACGCGCTTGGCTGTCTCCGACCCCTTCTCGTTGTGGGGCCGAAGGATGACGTAGTGGGCGCACCTCCTCTTGACGGCGTCCTCGGGTCCGGCCATCACCCGGCCTTCTAGGTCCAGGCCCACCGCCACCTCCACTATCATCTTCGAGACGAAGTTCTTCTTCCCTTTGATGACGAAGCTCCCCCGGGGGAGGTACTCGCCGCTGGGAGCTGCCGAACCGACCTGGTCTGGCGCTACCCAGTAGGCGTCGGCGGAGCCCAGGCCCGTCTTCCAGGCGCTGCTGAAGGCGACCGTCGCCTGGGCTACCTGCCTGGACTCTTCCTCGGTCTGCGCGGCGCCCCCCTTCAGTATGAAGAAAGGAGAGCCGAAGAGGTCGGCGTGGTAGACCACATCGTTGGAGTCCAGGTGCCTGCCGAGGAGGACGGAGTTGGTCTGAGCGTCCCTCCCGCCTACCGCCAGCTTCCCCTCGACCGTGAAGAACCACCTGAACTTCTCGTACCACTCCCCCCTCCTCCTGGCCAGAGCCCGAGCGCGCGGCGCTGCACTGGGGGGAACCCTGGATGCCCTCTTCTCCAGCTTCGCAGCGGCTTCGATGCTCTGCGAGGACTTCGACTCCAGCTCCTTGGCGCGGTCGTAGAGGGCCGACGCCACCGCAGCCGGAGAGACGGGGTCCCTCTGAGACCGGACCCCCGCGTCCCTCAGCAGCTTCAACGCCGGCTCCAGTGCGGCCGCCCCGGCCTCCCCGGCCGCCGCCCTCGCCTTCGCCGCCTCGGCGACCATAGACTTCGCCTCCTCTCTGAGCTTCGCGGCCGTCGCCTCAAGCTCCCTCCGCTTCACCTCCTCGGGCCCCGGCCGCTCAGGCTCCGACATAGTCTCTCCAAGGAAGAGGCGGTCGCAGAGCTCGGAGACGGTCCCGGCCTCCTCCTTCACCTCGAGCCCGCTGGGGGGGAACGAGAAGACCTCGACCCCCGCGGAGGTCTCGCAGACGCATGGCCTAGGCTTCTCCCTCGCCTCGGCGACCATGTCTCCGATGGCCTTCGCTATCTCCCCCCCTCTGCCAAGGAAGCCCGATGACGGCGTGCTCTCGGAAGCGCCTACCCTCTTCAGGGCCTCTGCGACGTACTTCCTGGGGAGCGCGATGTGTCTGCCGACCGCCTTCCCCAGGGTGGCCTCTTCCATGAGCATCCCTTCGACGGCCTCGGCCCCGACCTCGAGGGGGCTGAGCCTGCTCTGGCCTGGGGGGCGGTACCGCTCCCCCCTGACGACGCGCCGGGCCTCGGCCCGCACCTCGTTCTGAGCGAGCCGGACCACCCCCTCGGGGTCGAGGACTATCACGTTCCCCGGGGGCATGAGCTCGATCAGCACCCTCCGGCGCTCCTTGCCCTCCAGGTCGATCTGGAAGACCCTGTCGAGGTCGAGCTGCGAAGCGCCCGAGAACCTCGCCCTCTCAAGCTCACCCCTTAGCCTGGAAGTGAACTCGGTGGTTTCGTCCCTCTCCTCGACGCTGTTCGATATCCAGGCGCCCTTCTGGGGGGACGCCACCAGCCAGACATCCTCGCCCCCGGGCCTCCTGAAACGGAAGAGCTGGGCGCCTCCTCTTCTGTAAATGTTATTAACGTAGGTTCCGCGCAGCGCCAAATCGATTTCTTTGGCGAGCACCAAGACTTCGAAGCCGGATAGTTCGGCCACGAAGCCTCAGCCCTCCGCGGCGTTTGATAAGCTATACTGGACGAGGATTGGGCTGGCGGCCGTCGCCGGCGTCGGCACCCAGCTCCTCAACCAGTCCTACGACTTCGGCTGGTCCTTCGGGATCAGCATAGGGATAGGTGTCTACCTCATCTCCTACTACCTTGCGTTCTACGGGTGGTACCGCGGGATGCCGAGGGAGCAGCAGGGGAAGATATACACGACCGGGGTCGGTGGCTTCGTGATGGTCTTCCTGTTCGCCTGGATGCTCTGCTTCACTCTGCAGATCTCTGGCTATCCACTCTGAGCTTCGAGTAGCTCACCAGCGTGTCCGCGTAGCCATGGTCGAAGTCGTCCGCCATCTGGTTCGACGTTATCGACTTCGCAGCCCTCTCCACCTTGGCGCTGTCCCAGGTCTGCAGGGCGCCGTCCTTCCCCTTCGCCATGCTCGCGAGTATCCCCGCCGCGGCCATCAGGCTCCCTCTCTCCTTCTCGGACCTCACCGTGGGGAGGAGCGCCTGTATCTTGCGCTTCGCTTCGTCAAGGTCTGACTTCACCAGAGAGTCGAGTATCGACGCGATGTTGTCCTGCACGACCTTGTCCGTCTCCCCGACCTGTTTCTGAGATATTTAACCCTCCCAGCTCCCGGGCGCCGTTTCGCAGGGGTCCCGGACTGCCGCGGTGCTAACCGGGAGCCCGCCGTCAGCCTCCATTCATATGACCCCGGCCAGCCCTGTCTCGAGGGTCACCCTCTCGCCGGAAGGGAGCAACGTCGCAGTCACCGCCGTCCCCTGGCGCTCGAGCCTCACCGACCTGTGGACCAGCTGCTCCACGGTCCTCCCCCCTATCCCCACATCCCCCGCGGCGCCGAAGGTCACCCTGTTCGTCAGCAGGTACGCCCGGGCGTTGATGTACGCGTCCCTCGCCATCTCGCTCAGGTGGACGTCCAGGGCCCCCTGCCTGCTCGGGAGGTTCGACCTCCCGGGCAGCTCGACCGAGAAATTGCGCGTGAGCGTGTCCACCACCACCAGCCTGCATCTGGAGGTCGCCTTCCGCCCCTGCATCCTCCTGATCGTCTCCATCTGCTCCGGGGCCGAGTCGGACCGCATGAACAGTATCCTCTCGAGTACACCCTCGGTTCCCCACCCCCTGGCCCCGGCGATCTGCTCGAGCCTCTCAGGCCTGAAGGCCCCCTCGGTGTCGATGTAGAGCACGCTCTCCCCCTTCCATGCAGCGCAGAGGGCCGCCTGCATCCCGAGCTGCGACTTGCCGCTGTTGCTCCTCCCGAAGACCTCGGTCAGGGTGCCTGCCCTGTATCCCCCTGAGAGCAGGGCGTCCAGGCCCTCCGACCCCGACGTGTAGCGTGGCAAGGAGGCGACCCGAATCCTGGCTTCCGTCGCAGTCTCGTTACCGGCCGTTCTCTCGACCCCGTCCTGGCTGTTTCATCACCGATGTCTTTTTAACTGTGAGCGGGGCCACGCGAAAAGTTAGCAGTGAGCCCACAGCCGTTCCAGCCTCCTCAGCAGACAAGGCGCCCCCTGAGCATCCTGCAGAAGTCCATGGCCAAGCAGGTGTCGGTGCGGCTCAAGAACGAGATAGAGTACAAGGGGAAGATGTCCAACGTCGACCCCTACATGAACGTCATACTTGTCGACGCCGAGGAGTCGGAGAACGGTAAGAAGATCGCGAACTATGGGAAGGTCGTGATTAGAGGCAACAACGTCCTCTACGTGAAGATAGAAGACCGGCTGTAGAGCCCAAACCGGCCCCCCGACGACGCGCCATTCACCCCGGGGCCTGCGCCCTGCCCGCGACGTAGTCAAAGCACCTCTGAGGGTCCGCGGCGACCCCATAGGCTCTCTTGAAGAAGGTGGTGACGGCCCTGACGTCGTGCATTAGCAGCTCGGAGGCGTTCGGGTGGGCCTCGTCGACGGCCTGCGGCCAGTCGATAAGCCAGACGGATGCGCCGTCGGTGAGTATGTTGTACTCGCTGAGGTCGGCGTTCACCAGGCCGGCCTTCGTATAGGCCGTGCGCATGAGGGCGAGGATGGTGCCGAGGGCGGCCTCGGGGTCCTCCAGTATAGGCCGCTGGGACAGCCTCACCCCGGAGACCTCCTCGAGGAGGACCGTGCTCCTGCTGTAGGCCACGGCCCGGGGGAACGACGCCGAGAACCCCTCCAGCTTCCTCAGCGCGTGGTATTCGCGCTTCGCCGCGTCGTAGTTCGCCGTCATCCAGCTCCTGAACGCTGCATCCTCCCTGGCCCTCTTCTTCCTGACGCTGGTGAATGAGGTCCTCCCTATCTTGTAGAGCTTGAGGGCGTAGACCGACCCCTCCTCCGTCAGCGCCTCGTACACGTCCGACTCCTTCCCCTTCGCTATGATGGCGCCCAGGGCGAAGATGAGGTCCTTCTTCACGTAGTCCTTGAGCGCCATCGCCTCCACCCCCGTCCTAGTGAGGGCGAACCCCTGGCCCTTCCTCATCAGGAGCCCCTTCCTCCCGAGGTCCGTCGTCGCGAAGCGCACCCTCTCCGGGGGGAGGCGGCTCATGCGCGAAAGCCTCCCGGCGTCGGGGGTCCCGTACCCCGTCGAGGCGCGCTCGACCCCCGCGAGCGTCCTCCACTCCTCGTCCTTCAGGGACTTCAGGACCCTCGCCGCGTTCTCCGTTGTAGACATCCGCCCCACGGGCCGGAGCGCCCCTCTATTGAGATTGCCACGGAGCCTCGGGCATCATTCTTATCGCACGGATGCAAGGGCCAGACCGCCATGAAGAGGATCATATTGGATACGGACACCGCCGGGGACGACACCATCGCCATCATGATGGCCCTGAGGGCCAAGGACGCGAGGCTCGAAGGGATCACGATCAACTGCGGCAACATCAACTTCGACCAGGAGGTCGAGAATGCCCTCTACACCGTCGAGCTCTCAGGGGAGTCGGGGAAGGTCCCGGTCTACCCGGGCGCGAGGCACCCGCTGCTCAAGGAGTGGAGGACGGTGGAGGACATCCACGGGGCAGACGGGATGGGGGACTCGCGGTTCCCCAGGGCCAGACAGAGGCCGGAGAGGAAGCACGCCGTGGACGCCATCATCGACTCCATCAACGAGAGCCCGGGGGAGATCACCCTGGTCGAGATAGCGCCCATGACCAACGTCGCCCTCGCCCTGAGGAAGGACCCGGGGATAGCAAAGAAGGTGAAGGAGTTCTACTTCATGGGAGGATCCAATCAGTACCTGGGGAACGTGACCCCGGCCGCCGAGTTCAACATCTGGGTGGACCCAGACGCCGCCAGCATCGTCCTCAACTCGGGCATGCCGGTGACCATGGTCGGCTGGGAGATCGTCATGAGGCACGGGCTCATCGGCGTCCCCGAGCTCCAGGAGATCGGGGGGATGAAGACCAAGGAGTCGGAGTTCTACCTCGCCGTGAACAGGCAGGTGCGCAAGTACATGGAGATAGAGAGGGGGGTGGACGGGACCAGCTGCCCCGACAGCATCACCATGGCCATCGTCCTGAACCCGAAGGTGGCCACCGAGACCAGGGACCGCTTCGTCGAGGTGGACGCGGCCGACGGCGTCTCCAGGGGGGTGACCTGGGTGGACGAGTTGGGGTATCTGAAGAGGAAGCCCAACGTGAGGGTGGTCTATGAGGCCTCCCAGCGGGTCTTCCGCGACATGCTCTACACTATGCTGAGGGGGGGCAGGGTATGACCGCTACTCCAGCGCGTCGGACCTAAGGAACCCGTCGACCTCCCCGCGCCTGGGGAGGGCCGCCACGACCTCGGGCTTCGTGACGCAGAGCGCCCCCGCATAGTTCGCGAACCTCACGGCGTGCCTCAGCGGCTCCCCCTCGGAGAGCGCCACAGCCAGCGCCCCGTTGAAGGCGTCCCCCGCGCCCGTGGAGTCGACCGCCCTGACCGACGGGGCTGGGACCGAGTATGAGTCACCGTCAGTCATCACCCTGGCTCCGCGCTCTCCGAGGGTGACGACGACGGCCTTCGCCCCCCTGGCAAGGAGCCCCTTCGCCCCCTGCTCGAACTCGGCCCCTCCGGTGAGCTCTCTGAACTCCTCCTCGTTCGGGGTGAGGACGTCCACGCCCGAGAGGTCCAGGCCTCCTAGCGCGGACGGAGCGGGGTTCAGGACGACGGTGAGCCCCTCCTCCTTCGCCTTGCGCTTGGCAGCTGCGACGGTCTCGCCAGGGACCTCGAGCTGGATCAGCATCGCACCGGCCCTTCCGATGGCCTCCCCCGCCCGGTCGATGTCCGAGGGGGCGAGGTCCCAGCTGGCGCCGGGGTCGATGGCTATGGCGTTCGCCCCTCCACTGTCGACCACTACGAAGCCTATCCCGGTATGCTTCGACGTCCGCCTGACAAGCCCCGCCTCCACCCCTTCCCTCTGCCACATCGTCAAGGCCTGGTCTCCGTCCTCGTCCGACCCGATGCACGCGACGATGCTGGCTCTGCCTCCCAGCCTCCTTACCGCCACCGCCTGGTTCGACCCCTTCCCCCCGGGGACTCGCAGGCACCCCGAACCGACCACGGTCTCGCCGGTCTTCGGGAGGCGGCCGACCTGCATCGTCACCCCGGTGAGGTAGCTCCCTACGACTACTATCGGCTTCACCGGCCGAGCCGCTCCCTCAGCTCGTCGATGATTGCCACCCCCGCCCTCGTCCCGAGGAAGTCCGCTCCGGCGTCCACAAGGCTGAGGGCGTTGTCGAGGTCCCGGATCCCGCCGGAGGCCTTGACGTGCACCCGGGGGCTCACCGACTCCCGCAGGAGCCTGATGTCGTCAACCGTTGCGGGGCCGCCCCTCCCCCAGCCGCTGGAGTTCTTCACCCCTGCGACCCCGGCCTGCTCGCTCAGCTTCGCCGCCCTCACCTTCTGCTCCCTGTCTAGTATCGTGAACTCCAGCATCACCCTCACCGGCCTCCCTCCAGCTCCGTCGACCATGGCGGCTATCTCGTCCCTGAACTCTGCTTCCATCCCGGACCTGAGGAATCCGATGTTGGGCATGACGTCGAACATGTCAGCGCCGAGCTCTGCCGTCTCCCTGATCTCCGCCACCTTCGACTTGGCCGTCACCCCTCCCATGGGGAACCCGACCCCCGCGGAGACCTTCACGTCGTCCCCGACCAGGCCCTTGGCCTCCTTGACCCAGCACCCCTGCACCACCACCGCGCCGAACCTGTACTTCTTCGCCGTGGCGCAGAACGCCGCCAGTTCCGACGCCGTTGCCTCGGGGGCGACCAGAGTGTCGTGTATCCTCTTCGCGAACGCGTCGGGGTCAGGGAGCTTCGGGTCCATTGGTTGCTCCCTCGCGATGGCACCGTAATTGAGCTTTCCCGGCTCAGCGGAGCCCCTGGGCGGTGGCCCTGTCGTAGGCAGCCCAGTAGGCGTCGGGACCCTCCCTGTACCGCGCCGCCTTCCCGCCCCCCTTGCTGACCCAGAGGCCCCTTCCGGGGGCGACCCGGCCTATGACGGTCGATTCGACCCCCGAGCCGCGAAGGACCTCGTCGAGCCTCTTCGCCAGTCCTGGCCTGCAGGTGATGAGGAGCGCGCCCTCTCCCATGGTGCGGAGGGGGTCGACGCCGAAGGCAGAACAGATTCCTGCCACCTCCATGGGCACCGGGATGCTCTCGGCGTCCACAAAGAAGGCCCTCCCGGAGGCCGCGGACATCTCGTCCAGGGCTCCGAGCACTCCGCCCTCGGTCGCATCGTGCATGGACGTTACGGCCTTCCTGAGCCCGGCCCCCCGGGCGACCCTGGCGTCGGCGACCGTAGAGCACTTCGAAAGCAGAGACCGCGCCCTCCTCGCCGCCTTTGCCCCCACCGCCCCCTCCGAGAACTCTGGGAAGGAGGTCGCCAGCGAAGCCGTCGCCTCGATGCCCGCGTGTTTGGTCATCAGGACGACATCCCCCGCCCGGGCCATGGCGGGGGTGACGTAGCCGCCCTCGGGCGCAACCCCGAACATCACCCCGCCCCCGATCACGGTGTAGCCGGCCCCCGGGTAGCTCCCGGTGTGGCCGGCCGCTATCGCGACCCCCAGCTTCTCGCACTCGTCTCCGAGGGCGGCGATGTACCCCTCCCTGTCCCCGGCGTTCATCTCCGGAGGAAAGTTGTAGGTGAACGCCGCGAACTCGGGGTCGACCCCGGCGGAAGTGAAATCAGAGGCGATCAGGTGGGCGCTCATCCAGGCTGAGCGGGGAACTCCGACCGCAGGGATGACCGAGACCGGGTCGGCCGTGACTATCAAAACCATCCCCTTGCCTATGCCCAGGACGGCGTTGTCGAGCCCCTTCCCCGGGCCCTGGACGACCCTCTTCGAACGCGCCCCGAGGTGCCTGTAGACGACGTCCATCGAGCCCGACGGGAGCTTCCCGCTGAAGCTCATTTCTTGGGGCCGGACCCGTGGTACTGCGTGAACCCCAGCCTGCGGAAGGCGGGGGCCCCCGCCCTGATTATCGCGAAGGCGACCGGGATATAGACGAGGTCCACCATGGTCGCAAAGTCGAACGAGGCCAACCCCAGCGGCGTCTGCCCAGCCGGGACGGCGTAGGAGAAGAGCCCGTAGGCGTAGAAGAACCAGTCGGAGAAGAAGAAGGCCAGGGTCTCAAAGACGGTGGCGCCGACCATCGCCGCCACCAGGGTCTTCGTCCCGCGGTTCCTCGCCCACGCGATGATGAGGACCTCCGGGACCCGGGCCCAGACCATCCCGAAGGGGTAGATGGGGGACCCGCCCCCCTTGAACGCCACGTTGTACGCCTCGCCGATGAACCCGCCTATCCCAGTGGCAGCCGCAGCCGTGGGGACGTCGATCAGGACGCTCAGCGCCATTATGATCGCCGGGGACCAGGTGATCTCGTAGACGGGGGGCGGCAGCGGGATCGAGAACATCACGCTGGCCGTTATGAGCGCGGAGAACACTATCACCACGGACAGCTTGATGCTCGCCCGGACCCCTGGGCCCCCGCCGCGCTTCGGAGCTGTCCCTTCCACACTGGCACCGCCCGGGTGCCTGTTTATAAGCTGCCTAATAAGTGGCTTATACCTTGCAGCCCCCCGACGAGCTGATGTCCGACCTCTTCCTCCCGGCGATGCGGCAGCTGGTCGCGCTCCGGCTGCGCTCTCAGGGGCTCTCTCAGAGCAGGATCGCCCAGCTCCTGGGCACGACCCAGGCCTCGGTCAGCGTGTATCTCTCGTCGGCCCCCGCCAAGGCCTACTCCGCACTCTCCCGGCTCTCCGTCTCCAGGGCCGACGCGGACCTCTACTCGGCCCGGCTCGCTTCAGCCGTCTCCAGGGGGGCGAAAGAAGGGGTCGGAGCCCTCAGCGCGGTCTGGACCGGCATCCTCGGGGGCGGCGCGGCCTGCGGCGCCCACAGGGCGCTGTACCCCTCCCTCGCCGACTGCGACGTCTGCATCAGGGCCTACGGCGGCCAGGCAGGCGCCAAGGCGCAGGCTGTGTCCGATGTCTCCGAAGCCGTCCGTCTGCTGGAAGCCTCCCCCAGCTTCGTCAGCGTGATGCCCCAGGTCTCTGTCAACATCGCCTGCGCGGCCGGGGACGCGGCCAGCCCCTCCGACGTCGTGGCGATCCCCGGAAGGATCGTCAAGGTCCGGGGGAGGGCGAAGGCGATGCTCACGCCCGAGGCCGGGGCCTCGGTTCACATGGCCAGGGTCCTGCTCCTCGCCAGGGAGGTCCGCCCGGAGTTCAGGGCATGCATCAACCTGAGGTACGACGGCAAGATCGCGGCGGAGCTGAAGAAGATGGGCCTGCGCGTCCTCTCCGTCGGCGCGCGCCCCCGCCCGGCGTCCGATGACTCCACGGTGGACGCTCTGCGGAGGAGGCTGGAGTCTTCGCCGGGGCGGTTCGACGCCGTGGTGGACGAGGGGGGGAGCGGCATAGAGCCCAACCTGTATCTCTTCGCCGCCGGGGCGCAGGAGGTCGCCGCGCTGGCTGTGAAGCTGGCCGCGGCCCGCTCAGCGGGCTAGCCGTCGGCGCCTCTCGGGCGCCTTCGACTCTCGGGCCCTCTTGGCGCAGGCCTCGACGAAGGCGACGTAGACGGGCTCGGGCCTCTCGGGCCTGCTGACGTATTCGGGGTGGTACTGGGTCCCCATGTAGAACGGGTGCCCTTCGAGCTCCATGATCTCAGCCCTCCTCCTGCTGTCGCTGAAGGCGGTGAACCTCATCCCCTTCTCTTCGAACCTCTTGAGGTAGGTCTGGTTGAGCTCGTACCTGTGCCTGTGCCTCTCCCTCACCTTCTCCGCCTTGTAGATGTCAAACGCCCTGCTCGGCCTTTCGATGAACACGTCGTGGCCCCCGAGCCTCATGGTCCCGCCCAGGTCGGACACCCCGCGCTGCTCGGGGAGGAGGTCGATCACGGGGTGCGGCGTCTTCGGGTCGACCTCGGTGCTGTTCGCCCCCTTCAGCCCCAGGACGTGCCGGGCGAAGGACACGCTGGCCAGCTGGAACCCATAGCACAGCCCCAGGAACGGGACCTTCGCCACCCTGGCCCTGTTCGCCGCGGCGATCTTTCCCTCTACGCCCCTCCCGCCGAAGCCCTGGGGGAGGACGACCCCGTCATAGGCGTCTATCTGGCGAAGCTTCGACTCGTCCTTCTCTATCTCCTCCGACTCTATCCACGAGATCCTGACCTCCGCGCCGTTCACCGCCCCCGCGTGGGCGAGCGCCTGGTTCACGCTGACGTAGCTGTCTGCCAGGTTGGCGTACTTCCCTACCATGGCGATCCTGACGGCCGACTCATGGCCGACGAACCTGTCGGCGACGTCGTTCCAGGCGCGCATCGAGCCCTTGGCCTTCAGCCCGAGCTGCCTCCTGACCGGGGGGAGGGCGCCTTCCTTCTCGAGCAGCCGGGGGACAAGGTAGATAGACTCCACGTCGGGGTCGGAGACCACGCTCTCCGTCGGGACGCTGGTGAAGAGGGCTATCTTCTCCTTGGCGTCTGCAGGGAGCGGCCGAGAACCGCGTATCACCATGACGTCGGGCTGAATCCCTATCCTCCTCATCTCCTGGACGCTGTGCTGGGTCGGCTTCGTCTTCATCTCCCCCACGACCGACAGCTCAGGCGCTAGGCTGACGTGGAGGAAGAGGGTCTTCGAGGGCCCGTCTTCCATCCTCATCTGCCTGAACGCCTCCAGGAACGGGAGGCTCTCTATGTCCCCCACGGTCCCCCCGCACTCCACCACCAGGACGTCGACCTTCTCCCTCTCCGCCAGGTCCCTTATCCTCCTCTTGATCTCGTCGGTGACGTGCGGGATGATCTGCACGGACTTCCCCAGGAACAGGCCTTTCCGCTCGTCGTCGATGACCTTCTTGTAGATCTGACCGGTCGTTATGTTGTTGGACTTCGACATGTCCATGTTCAGGAAACGCTCGTAGTTGCCGATGTCCATGTCGGTCTCGCCCCCGTCGTCTGTGACGAACACCTCGCCGTGGGTGTACGGGTTCATGGTCCCGGCGTCGAAGTTGAGGTAAGGGTCTATCTTCAGGCAGGTCACCCTGGCCCCTGAAAGCTGGAGGAGTTTCGCCACTGAAGATGTGATGATACCCTTCCCGAGCCCCGACATCACCCCGCCGGTGACGAAAAGATACTTCGGCAAGTCGGCGAGGGACGGCCCACGTTAATTAAGCGTTATGCGGCGCATCTCCTAGGAGACCTGCTGGGTGATCACAGCCAGGTCTGAGACGTCGACCAGCAGCTTGCTCACCCTCTCGAGCGACGCCAGGATCTCCGCCGCGCTGGCGCTGTCCCCTGGGGCCGACTTCGATATCGCCGCGAGGTTCGACGTGATCTCGCGGGCCATGGCGTCCATCTGGCTGTTGACCGTCCTAGTCTTCCCGGCCCGCCGGGACAGGAACCCCTGGGTGGCCAGCTCGTTCATCGCCTTCAGCATGGCCACGCACTTCGAGTACTCCCTGGCGAGCTGCCTCGGGACCCTCACCGCGTGGAGCTTCTCCGAGAGCTCGCTGACAGCGTCCCCTGCGCTCTCGAGGAATGTCGCCAGGACCCTGTAGTCGAGGAGGTCGACCGGCGAAAGGCCGTACCTTTCCGCGACCTCGGCCCTGACCACGGCCGCCCTCGTCGCCCTGACCAGGAGGAAGTAGAGCCTGTCCACCTCATCGTCCCGCTCGCTCACCAGGGAGAGGAGCCTCGGATCCCCCTTCGACAGGGCGTCGGCTGTGTCCTTGAGCATCCCGTCCAAGAGCCCCGACATCCTCCTGACGATCTTCTCCGGGGTGATGGCCGTCGGCTCGAGGAGGAACTGCAACGTGATCCGCTTGGAGTCCTCGTCGAGGATCTCGAGTCCGACGAGCCTCTTCAGGGCGTCCTTGATGTCCTGCCTCTCCTCCCGGGTGATCACCTTCGCCCCCGCGACTTTGATCAGGTCGTAGCCCAGGAGATACGCCCCCGTGACGTCGTTGACCACCCTGGCGAAGTCCTCTCCAGAGTGCTCGATGACCACCTGCTTCTGCTCCTCTTCCCCCCCATCGTATGGTCTGACCATCAGCTTCCCGGGGGAGAGCTCCTCCACCGAAAGGTCGGCGCCCTTCCTGATCCCGTTCTTCCTGACCCAGTCCTTGGGGAGCGACACCAGTATGGTCCCCCTCCCCATCTCTATCGCCTTCCGTGCAGGCACGTCTCTATGCCTGGCGTTCGCTCTCTATACGCTATTCGGAGCGCCTGCGCCGCGCCTACTGCGCCGGGGGCGGGGCGGCCTTGTTCACCTGCTTGTTGACCGCGTCCGCGAGGTAGTGCCCCCGCAGGGTGACCCTGGCCTCGGTGACGCCGGGGACTGACAGTAGCCCTAGCTTGATGTCGCTTGCGATCTTCAGGGCGAACATGGGAGGGCAGAACGGTGCCGTGAGGTGGAACTCCAGCTCCACTGACCCCCCGCTGACGGTCATCTTGTCGATGAGCTTGAGGTCCGTGATTGGCCTCCCCAGCTCGGGGTCCATGATCTTTGCCATCGCGGCGTCGACGGCAGACTGATCCACCTGGGCCAAATCATCCTAGAATGTGCTCACCTGATTATTTATCCGTTTGGACGCCGGGGCCTGTGAAGCGATGCCGGACCTCGCGTCATTCTTCGCCTTCGACATCGCGCTCTTCGTGGAGGCCTTCGTCCTCCTCTTCGCCGTGGTCGACTCCGTGGGGACCGTTCCGATCTTCATCGGGCTCACCGAGGGGGTCGCGGGGTCCAGGAAGAGGATCGTGAAGCACGCGATCGTGATCTCGACGGCGATCCTCGTCCTGTTCGCCCTCTTCGGGTGGTTCATCTTCGACATATTCGGCATAAACATCAACGACTTCCGCGTCGCAGGGGGGATCATACTGTTCATAGTGGCAGTCGACCATCTGAGGGGGGATGAGGACAGGTCCCGGGGGCTCCAGCCGTCTGACATCGCCGCATTCCCTCTGGCCACCCCGCTCCTGGCCGGGCCGGGGGCCATCTCGACCGTGATCATCATATCCGCCCCTCCATACAGCCCGCTCCTGGCCCTCCTCGTCGTGGGGTGCAACGCCGCGGTGGCCTACTTCGTCCTCTCGAGCTCCGAGTGGGTAAGGAAGTACATGGGGCAGAACGGGACCATCGCCCTCTCCAGGATAACGGCGCTGCTGATAGCCGCCCTCGCGGTCGCATTCGTGGCGGAGGGCCTGAAGGGCCTGTTCCCCCTGCTGTAGTGATGCCCATGGCGAAGGCTGTCCATGTCAGGATAACTGGCCTCGTCCACGGGGTCTCCTTCAGGGTGAGCATGGCCAGGCTGGCGTCGGACGCCGGGGTCCGCGGCTGGGTCCGCAACCTCCCCGACGGCTCAGTGGAGGCCTTCCTGGAGGGGGACGAGCGGAAGGTGCAGAGGGTGGTAGACTGGGCGAGGGTCGGCCCACCCCGGGCCAGGGTGGACCGGGTCGTCGTCGAAGTTGCCTCCTCCAGGAACCACCGCGACTTCCGCATCCGCGGCTGAGGGTGGCTTCAGCCCGCCTGATACGACAGCCACTTCTCGTCCAGGCGCGGGTCAGAGAGGGCAGCGACCACGCAGTCGCCGAACTGGACGGCTGTCGCCCCGTCGGCCCTCCCCGTGATCTTCGCCTTCTGCTCGTACAGCGCGCAGAGGTCCAGGGCCTTCGCGAGCTTCCTGCTCTTCTCCAGCAGGCCGACGTGCTCGAGGAGCATCACCGCGGCCCTCATCAGGCTGAGCGGGTCCGCGAACTCTCCCCTCCCCTCGGTGATCATCCTCGGCGCCGAGCCGTGGATCGCCTCGAACATCGCGAATCTCGCCCCGATGTTGGCGCTCCCTGCGGTGCCGACCCCCCCTTGCAGCTCCGCCGCCTCGTCTGTGACGATGTCCCCGTAGAGGTTCGGGAGGACAACCACCTCGAAGCCGCGCCTCCTCTTCTCGTCTATGAGCTTGGCGGTGAAGACGTCGACGTACCAGCCGTCCCACTTGATCTCAGGGAACCCTCCGGCGACCTTCTTCGCCGCCTCCAGGAAGAGGCCGTCGGTTGTCTTGATCACGTTGGCCTTCGTCACCACCGTCACCCGCTTCCTCCCTGTCTTCTTCGCGTGCTCGAAGGCGAGCCTGATTATCCTCTCCGAGCCAGGGCGGGTGATCACCTTGAAGTCGACCGCGAGGTCGGGGGTCGCCATGAATCCCTTGCTCCCGAGGACGTACTCTCCCTCGGTGTTCTCTCTGAAGAAGACCCAGTCGATCCCCTGAGACGGCATCTTCACGGGCCTCACGTTGGCGAAAAGGTCGAAAGCCTTCCTGATGGCGATGTTCGCGCTCTCGATGTTCGGCATCCCGCTCCCCTCCTCCGGGGTCGTCGTCGGGCCCTTGAGCAGCACGTGGCATTTCCTTATCTCGGCTAGGACCTCATCCGGCAGCGGCTTCATCTGGCTGATCCTGTTTTCTATGGTCAACCCGCCTATCTCTCTGATCTCCACCCTCCCGGACCGCAGCTCGTCCCGCAGGAGGCTTTCCAACGCCCTCTTCGCCTCCTTCGCGATGATCGGACCTATGCCGTCCCCGCCTATGACGCCAATAACCAGCCTGTCGAGCTTGGTGTAGTCCAGCCACTCGACCGGCCCGCCTATACTCTTCGCCCTCTCGGCCTGCTCTTGGAGCAGCCTTCGGAACCTCTCGGCCGCCTCCGCGAAGGGTTCGTCCTTTCCAGGCATGGATTTCCTCCCCGGCCTGAAGTCCATTAAAGGGTGCTCCCGAAATCCTCCGCGGCGCTCACTGCGGCCGCTGCGCGACCTGCCTCCGCTTCAGCGCGCGCAGGACAGGGAGGGACACTGCAGACCCCACGGCCGTGAAGAACGTGCGCTCCACCGGGTATAGGGGGAAGAAGAGCTTGACCGTCCCCTGCCAGGCCGCCAGCGACAGCGTCCCGAACACCCTGACGGCGAGCTCCTGGCCGACCAGGGTCCCGGTCAGCTGCCCGCAGAGCAGGGCCGCGAATGTGACGCTGACCACGAACGCGGGGTTCAGCTTCGACATCCTGCCCGACCCCTCCAGAGCCAGGGCCACGGCCAGGGGGACCACGGAGACCATGTGAAGCCAGGTGAACGGGACGGGCCCGACGAAGAGGACCGAAATCGGGTCGGCCCAGTACAGGACGATGACCGCGAGGGGGACCGCCAGGGCAGCTTTCCTCCTCCCTCCGAAGGCGAGGCCGGCCACCACGACCGTGGCCAGGTCGGCCGCCATGATGGAGAGGCCGGTGCCGTTGAAGGCGATGACACCCGCATAGACGTCGAGGAGGTCCCCCACGATGGCCGCGAACCCACCGACATAGGGGCCGAACATCATCCCCGCGAGGGGGGTGATGAAGTTGCTCGCGGTGAGGAAGTTGCCCGCGCCGAGGACCAGCCTCGAGACCGGGATGGTCCCCAGCACCGCGTAGACCGCGGCGAAGACTGCGGCTGAAGCGACGACCGACGCCCTTCGTTTCAGCCTCAGCAACGGGGCGGCCCTCGCCCCCGGAGTCTTAACACTTTCATCCCTCCGGCTCCCTCCGCCCCGGCCGCCGCCTAACGTTTTTAGCGCGACACCCCAGGACTCTGATGGATGTCCTCCGCCGACACGGACGTGAAGAAAGCCGCCGAGCTCAAGCTGTGGCTCGAGGGGAGGATAGCCCAGCTACAGGAAGAGATCGGGAGGCTCAACGAGACCCTGGGCTACGTCGACGCCACTCTCAGGGCCACCACCTTCAAGCCCGCCATCGAGTTGCTCGCCGAGTCCAAGGAGGTCCCCGAGGTGCGAGAGCTGAAGCGTGACAAGGGGGGCGACGTCATCGCCGTCGCGACGATAACCTCGGACGCAGTGGCCGTGGAGCCCTCGGGGGTCGTCCTGAAGGCGACCACCCCGCCGTTCAAGTCCTTCCTCCTCGGCAAGATCCTGGAGGGGATGAAGGCCAAGGACGAGGAGCTCGAGCGGGGAGGGAAGCTCGCAAAGGGGGGAGGGCTGAAGTTCGACGTGGAGGAGGTCAACGGGTCCGTCGGGAAGCTGATAATAGAGAACTACAGAGACAAGGCGAGGCTCAACGAAATCCTCAACACCGTCTCATGGACCTTCTCGAGGATGCTGGAGAAGTAGAGCTAGGAAACCTTCAGCTGCGACAGCGTAGGGGGTAGGGGCTCCTTCGCTTCCAGATAGAGCTTCGCCGCCCTGTTGGCGAACCTAAGGCGCCCTGGCTCGTCCATCTCCTTCAGCCTCCCATAGATCGACGCCGCATCCCAGACGTCCCCCGCCCCCGTGAGGCGGCGCGTCCGGATCACCCTGGTGGGGCACCCTGTCACCCTCGTCCCC
Organism: archaeon; assembly: GCA_021827865.1. Taxonomy (GTDB): domain Archaea; phylum Thermoproteota; class Nitrososphaeria; order Nitrososphaerales; family Gagatemarchaeaceae; genus UBA183. Next base: position 270,923 of record JAKAUC010000013.1, on the reverse strand, counting down.
TCGCTGGTATATGCGCCGTCGACGCAGTGCATGTCGAACACCACCCCGAGGGCCCTCGCGAGTGAGACGCACCTCGATGCCCTGTCCGCGGACTCTATCCCAAGCGCCGTGGCAGCCGCTTGACTCTCGAACTCGTTCATGCTGATCCAGTCTACGAGCCCCCCCTTCGAGATGAGCCTGGCGAGCTCCCTGAACTTGTCCAGCCTGTCCCTGAAGTCGGCGGGGTCTATGTAGATAGTTTTCTCGGGCCCCAGGCGCCTCCTCAGTCCCTGCAGCAGCTCGGTCCCGCGTCGGTTCGCCGCCCAGTTGACCGAGCAGACCACCCTCGCGTCCTCGAGGCGCCCCCAGTCCTCCTCATCGAGGGCCGCGGGGCCGAAATCCGAAGCCCCCCTCCCGTCAGACAGCATCACGTTCACGCTCTCTTCGAAGGCGACGGTCAGCCCCGCGGGGAGCGGCTTCACCCTCAGGTCGGCCTTCAGCCCCTTGAACGCGCTCCTGAGGAGGTGCTCGTGGGCTGGCTCGCAGTGCGTGATCAGCAGCGTCCTCAGGCCCAGCATGGCGAGGGCGTGAGCGAGGTTGACGGCGTTCCCCCCTCTGATCTCCTCCTGCCCGGTCCCATGGATGCCGCCCCCTCCGGACGCGGCCTTCTCCGCGACCCCAGCCATGGTCTTCCCGAGCCCGCTGACGTGGACCAGCCTGTCCACGAAGTAGTCGTGCATCACGGCGACGTCGAACCTGCGGGGCATCCTACTTCAGGATCTTTATGCTCCGCACGTCCTTCAGGCCATGAAGCTCCTCTATGACCTGCCCGTTGAGCTGCCCCTCGATCACCAGGGTCATCTTCGCGTCTTGCACCATCTCTGGGTCCTCGGCGACCGCCTGCCTCACGACCGTGCCGTGGCGCGACAAAATTTCGGCGACCGCGGCCATGATCCCCGGGGACTTGGGGTCGGCCTGAATCACCAGCGCCGTGTAGCCGAGAAGGTTCACGACGTCGACGAGGCTGGTCCCCAGGGGGGCGGTCTTGGAGAAGAGGGAGTAGAGGTAGCGGTTCTGCCGTATCTGCTGCACCGTCTGCTTCACCACCCTCCTGTCCACGTTGACGGCCCTGGCGACGGCCGTGAATCCGACCTCCACGTCGCCGACGTAGATCTTCTCGTCCTCGGATACCTTCATCCCGCACTCTATCATCTTCCTCACGATGTCTGGCCTGACCACCTGCCTCTCGAACTGCTTCCTGATGCTAGGCCACACGAGCCATGTCCTGAATTGTGCGCTATTGAGCGTTTCCGCCTGGCCCGAACGCGGAACCCGATGCACAGTTTCGGGCACGATTCGATTTAACCCCCCGGAAGGGGTCTCGGACCATGAGCGCAACGCAGCTGAAGGCTGTCCTTTCGTCCGATAAGCTCCCGGCGGCATACTACAACATACAACACGACCTCCCTGAGCCCCTCCCTCCGCCCCTGGACCCGCGGACGATGCAGCCCATGTCCCCGGAGCCCCTCCTCAGACTCTTCGCAAAGGAGTGCGTGATGCAGGAGGTCTCCACCCAGGAGTTCATCCCGATACCCGACGAGGTCAGGGAAGCGTACCTCAGGCTCGGAAGGCCGACCCCTCTCTACAGGGCCACCCGCCTGGAGGCGAAGCTGAAGACGCCGGCCAAGATATTCTTCAAGCGCGAAGACCTCAACCCGGCCGGGAGCCACAAGCCGAACACGGCCATAGCCCAGGCGTACTACCACAGGAAGGAAGGGACGGAGCGCCTGACCACCGAGACGGGAGCCGGACAGTGGGGGAGCGCCCTGGCCCTGGCGACCGCCCTCTTCGACATCGACCTGACGGTGTACATGACGAGGAGCAGCTTCGAGCAGAAGCCGTATCGCCGGACGCTCATGGAGGTGTATGGAGCGGAGGTCCACTCCTCGCCGAGCCCCAGGACCAACGCCGGGAAGAAGTTCCTCGAGAAGGATCCGCATCACCCCGGGAGCCTGGGCATCGCCATCAGCGAGGCGGTGGAGGACTGCGTGACCCACGACAACACGAAGTACGCCCTGGGGAGCGTCCTCAACCACGTCCTCACCCACCAGTCGGTGATAGGGCAGGAGGCGAAGCTCCAGATGGAGGAGTTCGGCGAAGACCCAGACTACATCGTCGGGTGCATCGGCGGAGGGAGCAACTACGCCGGTCTGGCCTATCCCTTCATGAGGGACAAGCTCCGGGGGAAGAGCGAAGCGGAGTTCGTGGCGTCCGAGCCGAAGGCTGTCCCTTCGACCACCCGCGGAGCCTACAGGTATGACTTCGCGGACGCCGGCGAGATGACGCCGCTACTCAAGATGCATACCGTCGGGCACACCTACCAGTGCCCCCCGATCCACGCGGGTGGGCTGAGGTACCACGGCAAGGCGCCCTCCATGTGCATGCTCATCGACAAAGGCTACATGCGGAGCGTCGCCTACTCCCAGAACGAGGTGATGGAGGCGGGCATCCTCATGGCCCAGACGGAGGGCATAGTCCCGGCCCCCGAGTCCAACCACGCGGTGAAGGCGGCCATCGACCTCGCGCTCGAGTGCAAGCGGAAGAACGAGGCGAAGACCATCCTGTTCAACCTCAGCGGCCACGGCCTCCTCGACCTGAAGGCCTACGAGGACAAACTCGCCAACAGGCTGGTGGACTACGAGCCGGACGAGGGCGCCCTGGCCCAGGCGCTCCAGGCCCTCCCGGCAGTCCCCTGAGTCGCCGGAGGCCTAGCCGTAGGCCCGGGTGATGCTGACGCCGTCGACGAGGACCCAGGGGCAAAGGGTGGGGGTGTCGACCTCCCACCACTGGATCCATTCGCGCTCCTTCGACAGGAGCCTGACCGCGGTGAGCAGCCTCTGCTGGTCGTCCCCGGCGCGCATCCCCTTCAGCGACTTCGTGATCTCCCCGTTCTCCACGAGGTACGCCCCATCCCTGGGCACCGTGGAGAACTCCCCGGTCCTGTAGTTCTTGAACCTGGTATACCAGTTGCTCGTGAGCACGATCCCCTTCTTCATCTCCTTGACCATCTCGTCGTAGCTCGAGTCACCCTCGCCCACCTCCAAGTTCCACGGGTGAGGGGCGATGAGCCCGGCGTTCCCCGTCGTCTCCGACCCCCACTTCTTGGCCGTGGTGAGGTTGTGCAGGTATCCTCGCAGGACCCCGGCTTCTATGATCTTGTTGGTCCTCGTGGGGGACCCTTCGTCGTCGAACGCCCGCCCTCCGAGGCCTCCCTTCGTCACCCCGTGGTCGGTCAGGCTGAAGGACGGCGCGGCGACCTCCTTCCCGAGCTTCTCAGCGAGATACGAAGTCCCCGCGTCGACCGAGAACGCAGACGCAGCCCCGGCGACGGTCTCGATGAGGTTCGAGGCCACGGTCGGGCTCAGCAGGACCTCGTACTTCCCAGCCTCCGGTTCCGCAGCCTGCCGCATCCTCTTGGCGCCCTCACCGGCCCTCCTCCCAGCCTCTGCCGGGTCGAACCCCCGCAGGTCTGCCGAGCACGAGAGCCCGTGGCCGCTCGCTTCGCCCTCGCCGAAGGACCTGATGTTCAGCGTGATGGCAGTCCTCGAGTCGGAGCCGCTGGTGCCGGACGAGGTCAGTATGGCGACCGTCACCCTCCCCGCGCTGATTACCCCCGCCGACCTCTTCCCCCCCGCGTCAAGGGAGGAGTCTATGGCCGCCCTGGCCAGCTCGGGGAGCCTCTCCTCCGAGTCGCCCAGGCTCCTGTCGAAGCCGCCCCTCTGGCCGTACTTCACCGCTCTTTCGGGGAGAGGGACGTACTCCCCCTGGGGGAGCCCCTTCATGGACGCGAATAGGTCCTTCACGAACTTCTTCACCGCCGCCGAGGAGAGGTTCGATGTAGCCGCGATCGCCCTCCTCCTGTCCTTCGCCAGATACACCGTCAGCTCCGCTTCCTCGACCCTGTTGACGACGGTCGCCGAGTTGTCGGCGAACCGTATCATGCTGTCTGCCCCTCGGGCGCTGAGCGCCACCGCGTCGTCGACCTTCAGCGCCTCGGCCGTGCGGACCGCCAGGCGGTTCAGCTCTTCAAGGTCCATGGCTACCTCGCCCCCAGCCTTATCCCGGTCAGCAGCGTCTCCGGCCCGCCGGTCCACACCGGCGCGCCCTGCATCGGGTCCCCCTTCCCGCAGGTGGCGGCCTCGAACTCCATGTGCCTGCTCCTGGCCTTCACGCTCCCCCAGAGCCTGGGCGTGGTGATCTCCAAGACCGGTGCCTTGACCAGCCCCTTCAGCTCGCCGTGCTCAATGAGGTAGGCCTCCAGCGCCACGTACCTCTGGTTCAGCCTCTTGTCGTCTATGTTCCACTCGGTGAACGTCTTGAAGAAGACGCCATGCTTCACCTCCTTGAATATCTCATCGGTGGAGTAGTCCCCCGGCTCCACGAATGTGTTCGACATCCTGATGATCGGCTCCCTGTCGAAGGAGACGGCCCTCGCCGCCCCGTTGCTCCTCACCCCGAACTGCTCGGCCGTCGCCCTGTTCTGCAGGAACTCGTTGATCACCCCTCCCTTGATCAGAAGGCGCTTCTTCGCCGCCACCCCCTCGTCGTCCACCGGGACGTATCCATTGGAGTGCAGCAGGGTGGGGTCGTCGCTCACGTTCGCCTCTTCGCTCCCTATCTTCCTGCCGAGGCTGTCCGCCTTCAGGTATGATTCTCCCGCCTGGGCGCCCTCCCTCCCAAGGACCCTGTCCGCCTCCTGCGGGTGCCCAACCGACTCGTGGGCGGCGATGCCCGAGAGCTCAGGGCTCAGCACGACGTCCACCGGGTCTGTCGGGGGCATCCCCGAGGCCTTCAGCACCTTCCCCATGGCCCTCGCCTCCTCGACCACCTTCTCGGCGAGGCCGATCCTCTTGACCACCTCGAGCCCCCCGGTCTCCCCCTGCTGGATGAACCTCTGGGCGGTTGCGCCCCCTTCCATGGCAGTGAGGGAGCAGCCGAAGCTCACTCGCGGGACCCGGCCCACCACCCTGGCGCCTTCGCTGTTGACGAAGTATCTCTCCTGCAGCTCGGCCGAAAGGTAGAGGAGCCTCCCTGGCAGACTCACCCCGGCCCTCCCTTCAGAGATCCTGCCGTCAATGTCCACCAGCACCCCCCTCAGCCAGGCGGAGTCCGCGTTCTCGATCTTCTCGGTCTCAGGGGCAGCCCACCGCTTCTTGGCGGGCCTGGCGGGGTCGAAGACCACTGGCCGCCGCAGCACCACGGCGGACGCCTTCGCCAGCCTCACCGCCTTGGCCGCCACCTCGGCCACCGTCCGCCTCCGCATGTCGTTGGTCGCGGCGAAACCGAGCGCACCCCCGGCGATCACCCTGATGCCTATGCCGTACCCCTCCACGAATATAGACGGCTGCGGCTCCCCGTTCTTGAGCCCGAACTCCCTCTCCCAGGTCGCCTGCACCCTGGCCTCGGCGTAGGACGCCCCCGCCTTCAGCGCCTTCGAGACCGCCGCCTCGGCGAGGTCCCTCGCTTCCTGGGTTCCCATGGCCTCGGCCCGCGCGCGGGGTGCTTCTTAACCTGACTTTCCTCGTCTGTCGGGACTGGGCCCGGCGCCTAGCGGGTCCCCAGGGACCTGATGAAGTCCGCAGTCTCCCGCGGCCGCCTCGCCAGGTACGGCGTTATCCCGAGGGACGCGGCCGCCTCGACGTTCTCTTCCACGTCGTCGACGAAGATGCACTCGTCTGCGCGCGCCTTTGCCTGCTTCAGCGCCAGGGCGTAGATCGCCGGGTCAGGCTTGAGGACCCCGTGCTCGAACGACAGGACGACGGAGGCGAAGAGGGCGCCGATTCCGAACTTCCTCTGGAGGGAGCCCCACACCTCCCTGGACATGTTGCTCAGGGCCACTACCTGCCAGCCCTCCGTTCGTCCCAGTTCCTGGACCGAGTCCCACACCGCCCGGTTCTTCTTCAGGGCGGCGTCCAGGCGCTCCTCGAGCTGGGGAAACGGGTAGTCGGCCCCGAGGGCGGCAACCAGCGCATGATGGAACTGCCTCAGGGCAAGCTCCCCGCTGTCGAGCCTCCTGCTGAGCCCCATGAGCAGCCTGAGTACCTCCCCTGGGTCCACGCCGAGCTTTCGACCGATCTCTTCGGACATCTTCACCCACGGGTTCTCGATCAGCACTCCGCCGACGTCGCAGAGCAAGGTTGGCAAGACGCGGACCCTGCCTAGGCGCCTATCACTATGGGTCTCCCCTTGGCGGGGACCGCGACCCTCCGCTCTCTCCGACTGGCCTTCGGCGCGAACGCGTCCGGATGCTCGGTGTGGATGGGGACGACCCTGGCGGCGCCCACCCTGTCCACCAGGGAGAACACCTCCTCCTCAGGCGCGTGGCCGGACGCGTGTAGCTGGGCGTACCTGAAGCCTACGTGGCGGACCCAGTTCTTGATCACCCCCTCCTCCTTCTCGCCTTCCTCGTTGTAAGCCTCGGTCGCCGAGTGTATGTACGTCCCTCCGCTGTCGGGTTTGATGTCTATGAGCTCCGGGAAGTCCCAGGATTCGAGGTGGAGGAAGTAGTCCTTCTGGCCCTTCCTCACGTCGGCCGCTGTGACCCCGCGACTCAGAAACTCCCTCTCCCACTTGAAGTAGTCCGAGTCTTCGATTCCGCCGGTCCTCTTCCTCTTCACATAGACGTCTACGTCCTTCCCCACCCTCGGTACCTTCAGCTTCCGGTCCGCCGCCAACTTCTCCAGGATCACCGCGATCTTCATCGACACGACGAGCCTCCGCCCGGTGCTCTGGCAAGCGTCGAAGAACGTGTTGACCCGGTCGACGTCGTTCCCCCGGAACGACGAGAACACGAGGGCCTTGGCGCCGCCGACAAGCCTTCGCGCCTCCTCGAGGACCGCCCTCTCCGACATCCCCGACTTCCCGTCCCCCTGGCCGACCCTGGTCCCCTCGGTCAGGAGGACGTCGGGCCTCTCCTTGCTGGCTGCTTCGATGAAGTCCAAGGTCATCTTGCCCGCGCGGCCGTGAAACCTAAAGTCGCCCGTGTACGCCAGGGTCCCTTCGCTCGTGCGCACTACGAATCCGTAGGCTCCGGGGATGGAGTGGTCGACGTGGACGGGAACGAACTCCATGGGCCCGACCCTGAACCTCTCCCCGGTCCTGAACTTCCTGATCTCGTGGCCGTCGAGGGGGGAGCTCTTCGAGTCGCTGTACGCCTCGTGGATGAGAGACGTGGTCTCTCCGCAGTAGACAGGTATCTTCGGGTCGGTGTAGGCGATCCGTCCAGTGTGGTCCGAGTGGTAGTGGCTGAGGACTATGGCGTCCACCTCGGGTTCGCCGTATCGCAGGCGGGTGTTCTGGAGCGCCCTCTCGGAGTACAGGCCCGGGATCTCTGGGAGGAGCCCGAACTCGAACAGGTCTCCGGCCCCGTTGACCGTCCTCGGTGAGATGTTCCCGTCGAAGTAGTCTGCGCCGTCCGCGAACCCTGTCCCAAAGTCGAGCACTACCTTGACCCCCTTGTCCTCCAGCAGGAACTTGTTCCCGCCGATCTCGCCGACGCCTCCGTAGCATGTGAGCCGGGGGGGCATGCCCTGGAACAGGCCGAGACACTAATTAATCGTTGCAAGGCCCTAGCCCGAACGGCTGCTTGCCCACGCGGGCGCCGGGCCCTCTGGGCCCCACGGATAGGACGAGCCCCGGGAACGAATAAATACGAACCTGCTATGTCCGCGACCGGGTTGTCCCCATTCCTGCCGGCTCTGCAGGCAACGGGAGCGGACACTCTCACAGCCATCGCGGTCCTCGTCGTCGCCATCGGGATCGCCGGCCTGGCGATTCTCATCCTGTTCGCAAAGAAGAAGCTCTAGGGCCCATGGCAGTCGGAGCCATCTTCGACCTCGACGGCACCCTCGTCACCTTCAGGTTCGACCTTCGAAGCGCGCGGAAGGCGCTCATCGTGGAGCTGGGGCGCCGGGGATATGACGCGTCGGCCCTGGACCCGGCGGCCCCGACTCAGCGGTTGCTCGACGCAGCTGAGGCGCAGACCCCGGCTGGGGAAGAGTCCCGCTTCGAGGACGCGCGCAGGGCAGCCTTCGAGGTCTTGGACGGGTTCGAGGTCGCGAACGCAGACTCGACCGAGCTCTTCCCCGGGACCCGGGAGGCCCTCGACCACCTCCTCCGGAGCGGGGTCAGGATGGCCGTCCTGACCAACAGCGGAAGGAAGGCCGCTTCGGCCGAGCTGGAGAGGGCAGGCATCGGCGGCTACTTCGAGTTCGTCCTGACCAGGGACGACACGGTCCTGATGAAGCCAGCCCCCGAGGGCGTGGCCATGGCTGCCTCCAGGCTTGGACTCGCCAGGGAATCGACGTACTATGTCGGAGACACCCCCTACGACATCCAGGCGGCCAAGGCGGCGGGGGTGAGGGTCATAGCGGTGGCCACAGGCGACTACTCCGCGGAGAGGCTGCGGAGCGAAGGCGCGGACTTCGCCGTCGCGTCCCTCGCAGAGCTGAAGGCGCTCTTCGAGGGTTTGGAGAAATAGGAGGCCGCCGGGGAGCCTGCGAATGGAGCTCACCGAAGCCGAGCGCGCCGCGCTGAGGGCTCTATGCGACACCCTGTTCCCCTCAGTCCCTGGAGGCTCGGAGTTCCTCAGGCGGAGCGCCTCTGACCTCGCCGTCGACTCCTCCCTCGCCGCGGCGGTGGAGGGCTCCCTCCAGCCGGGGAGCGCCAGGGACTTCCGAAGGATGCTGAGGGTGGTCGAAAGCCCTGGCTACAACCTCCTCCTCTCCGGGAGGCCGGCGAGGTTCTCAGGCCTCGGTCCCGAAGCGAGGGAGAGGTACCTCCAGGCATGGAGGGACAGCCCCGTCCCCCTGAAGCGGACAGCCTTCCAGGCTCTCAAGCGGCTCGCTTTGTTCATCGCCTACGCTTCCCCCGGCCCCGGCGGCCGGAACCCCAACTGGGAGGCGCTGGGTTACCCCGGCCCTTCACACGACCCCCCGGTCCCCACCCCCGAGCCGCTGCTCCTGAAGCCCCTGTCCATAGACGCAGACGCAAAGCTGAGCTGCGACGTCGTCGTGGTCGGCTCCGGGGCCGGAGGCGGGGTGATAGCCGAATCACTGGCCCGGGCGGGGCACGACGTGCTCGTGCTCGAGCAGGGCCCCTACGACACCTCCACCACCTTCAGGCAGGACGAGATGGGGATGATGCAGAAGCTCTTCCAGCAGAGCGGGACGGCGGCTACGGCCGACCTCTCCTTCGTCCTCCTCGCCGGGAGGGGGGCGGGGGGTGGCACCACCGTGAACTGGAACACCTGCCTGAAGCCCCCGAACCGGGTCCTCACGGAGTGGGAGACGGAGTTCGGCATCACCGGGGTCGCCGGCGCTGGTTTCGCCGCGCTCCTGGACGAAGTCTGGACGGGGCTGAACGTGAACGCCTCCGAAAGCCAGCTCAACGGTAACAACAGGGCGCTCTGGGACGGATGCAGGGCGCTGGGGTACAAGGAGGGGAGCGACTACCACCTGATCCAGCGCAACGCCGTCGGGTGCAACCAGCGCTGCGACTTCTGCACCTACGGCTGCATCTACGCCGCGAAGCAGTCGACGGCGCTCACCTACCTCCCGGGGGCCCAGGCCAGAGGGGCCAGGTTCGTGTTCAACGCCAGGGCCGAGCGGGTGGTGATCGAAAGGGGCGAAGCGAAGGGGGTCGTGGCTGCATGCACCTCAGGGGGGAAGACTCACACCCTCGAGGTGAGGGCCAAGGCTGTGGTCGTCGCGGCCGGGGGCATCGAGACGCCGGCCCTCCTCCTCAGATCAGGGGTGAAGGACAGGAACGTCGGGGCCTACCTCAGGCTCGACCCGACGGTGGCGGTCGGGGGGATCTTCGAGCATCCGGTCCAGCCCTGGAAGGGGCCTCCACAGACGGTAGCCGTTTGGAAGTACATAGACCTAGACGGGACGTACCACGGCTTCTGGGTCGAAGCCGCCCCAGCTCACCCCGGGCTCTTCGCGCTCTCAATCCCCTGGGCGAGCGGGAGGGGCCACAAGGACTTCATGGCCAGCTACTATGCCCGCTCGTCTGCGTCCATAGTGCTCCTCAGGGAGCGGAGCTCGGGGCGCGTCACCATCGACAAAGACGGCTTCGCGCGGGTGACCTATGAGCTTGAGAGGGCTGACAGGGACACCCTGGTAAAGGGGATGGAGGAGACCGCGAAGATCCTGGCCGCAGCGGGAGCCGTCGGGATCTGGACGACTCACAACTCCCAGGTCTTCGCCGGGGACGGGAAGGTCAGGGTCGGCGAGCCCGAGCTCGACAGCTTCGCCGACAGGCTCAGGAGGGAGGGGGTCGTGTACAACAGGATGATGCTCTACAGCGCGCACATAATGGGGTCATGCAGGATGAGCGCCGATCCGTCACTGGGCCCGACCTCCCCCACCGGGGAGCTACACTCGGTCAGGAACCTCTTCGTGGGGGACGCCTGCGTCTTCCCCACGACCCCCGCTGTCAACCCCATGATCTCCATCATGGCCATGGCGAAGCGGTCTGCGGAATCCATAAAGCGAGCCCTGGAGGCGTAACTCCGGTAACCGAGATGTCACGCGAAAGACCAAGCGCGCCGTACTACATCGTCGGCCTCCCCGAGGAGCCGCTGGAGGCAACGGAGGCGAAGGCGAAGTTCGAAAAGCTGTCGGTGGACCTCTGCAAGGTCTATCCGTTCATCGAGGAGATTAGGGCGGTGGTGAAGTCGAAGAAGCCGTCTGGGACTCACGCCAGGTACGAGGTCTCGGTCGAGATCTACACGCCCCGTGATACCCACTCCTTCACCGAGACGGGGTACAACCTGGCCAAGGTCTTCGAGACCATGGGCCCGAAGATGAAGCGGCTCCTGTCTTCGAAGCGGTCCAGGGTCACGGCGACCGGCGGCGACAGCCCACGGAAGGGCTCCCCCTAGGCGGCCGCCTTGGCGGCCGACCGCTTGATCTCTTCTCGGAGGTCCTCTACCTCGGATCTGAGCCGTTCAAGCTCCTCCGCGGTCTCCGCGGAAGCTGCCAGCTCGTGATGCAGCTCGAGAGCCTTCCTCCTGATCCCGGGGCGGATGTCTGACCTGGAGGCAGTCCTCACGGCGTCGAGGAACCTGCTGTCCTGGGTATGCTTGACCACGACGGTGAGGAGGAGCAGCTTTACCCTGTACTCTTTGTCATGCAGGAGAATCTCCTTGAGAATCGCCAGCTCTTCCTCGGCGACCGATCCCCTCTCTTTGATCGCCTTCAGGGCGCCTATCCTCACCCTGGTTGGCCTCCCATAGGCGAGAGATTCCTTCACTATTCTCCTCGCCTCCTCGTCCTCGAGCTTCCCCATGGCCGCGACGCAGGCCTCCCCCAGGGTCTCGTTGACCGTGTGGACAGCCATGGCCTCCTTGAGGTGCGGGAGCGCTCCTTCGGGCCAGGACTTCGCCAGGCTGAGAGCCGCCTCGCACCTGACGTAGGGGCTCTCGTCCTCCTTCAGCAACCTGAGGAGCACCCCCGTCGCCCTCTCGCCCTTGAAACACCCCAGGGCCGCTGCCATCCCTCTCCTCACGCGCCTCTCCTTCGGGGTTTCCATCCCGAGCAGAGCCTTGAGGGCCCCGTCGGTGCCGATGTCCCCCAGGGCCTTGAGCGCGGAGGCCCTGACGTGCCAGAACTGCTCCTTCGACGCGGCCTCGGCCAGCCCCCCGACCGCCGTGGGGTCTTTCAGGTCCCCCAGCTGCCTTGCCGCCTTCGCCCTGCTCAGAGCGTCCTGGCTCTGCTCCAGCTGGTTGAGCAGCATCCCCACGCTCTTGTCGAACTTCACGCTCTTCAGGAGCCACCTCCGCGGGTCGAACTCGACGACGGACGGCTTCGAGGGGAGCCTGAAGCTGAGCGTCTGGTCGGCGGAGTCCAGGAGAGCACGGTGGCTCTCCCTCTTCCCTCCGACATAGAATACGATCTCGCAGGGGAGCTTGAACACCGGGGTCCCGTCGCCTGTCTTCTGCGTCTGCTTCACCCTGAGGATGGCCGCCGAGGTGGCGTCGTCCCAGGAATAGGAGACGACGAACTCCGGGTGGCCCGGCCTGTAGAACGACTGCTCGAAGTACTCCTCGAGCTGCATCCCGCTCGCCTTCTCCAGGGCCCGCCTGAGGTCGTTGGTCTCTGCCGTGGAGAGCGCGTGCGACTTCAGATAGTCCGAGATGCCCCGGAAGAACGCCCCGTCCCCCACCACATACCTGAGCTCGTGGAGCCTGGACGCCCCCTTGGGATAGAGGTGGCTGTCGAAGAGGTCGTCGGGCCAGACGTAGTCCCTCTCCACGATGGGCCTCCTGTACTCCTTCTCGTCCTCCTCGAAGTAGTCCTCTGTCCTGGTGTCGAGATGCCAGAGCATCTCGTCTGCCCCGTGCGCCCTCTCAAGGTACAGCTCCTGAAAGTAGGACGCGAACCCCTCGTTCAGCCATGCATGGGGCCAGTCGGCGCAGGTGACGTAGTCTCCGAACCACTGGTGGGCGAGCTCGTGGGAGACCAGGTCCACCGGCCTCTGGACTACATTCGAGTAGCTCACCGAGAAGTCCTCCTCCGACGCCGCGTCGGGGAAATAGTTGTTGGCCAGGGTGGTGGCGTTGAGGTTCTCCTCGCCCCCTGCCACGAAGTCCTCCACCGCGGTCTGGTCGTACTTGGCGTAGGGGTACTTGACCCCGGTGAGGTCCTCGAATATCTCCAGCATCCTGGGAGTCTCGCCGAAGTACCTCAGGGCGTCCTCTCTCTTGGACTCCGGGAAGTTGTAGTTCAAAGGGACCCCGCGCGACTCCTGGGTGATGACCCCCAGCTTCCCCGCGACGAAGGACGTCAGGTAGCATGAGTGCGGTGTCTCCTCCAGCCAGTGGAACGTAGCCATGTCCCCTTCGACCTTCGACGACAGGAGTTTGCCGTTCGATATCACCCTGAACTCCTTCGGGACAGTCAGCACCAGCTCGCTGCTCGACTTGTCCCCCGGGTGGTCGTGACAAGGGAACCAGTAGCGCGACTCCTCAGTCTCGGTGTGCGTCCACGCCTGGATCTCCTTCTCCGGGTGCTCCAGGTCGGGCCCGGTGAAGTAGACCCCAGTTCTTGGGGACGCGGCGTACTCCGCCCTTATCGTCCTCCTCCCGCCTCCAGGCTCAAGCGGGACCTCGAGGATGGAGCCGTCGTACCCAAAGGCCACCCCCTTCCCGTCTACGGTGACCTTGGAGACCTCCAGGCCGCAGGCGTCCAGCCTTGCCGCCTTCAGTCCCTCTCTGATCGGCTCAATCTCCAGGGTGCACGACCCCGAGATCCTCTTCCTCTGGAAGTCGACCGCCAGCTCGATCTTCGTGTGCGCGGTATGGAACTCCAGCGGCGGCGCGTAGTGGGGCCTCGACTCCGGGAGCCGGAAGGACCTGTGCGACTCTGCCATGGACGTTCCGCCTCTTCTGCGTTTCAAAAGACTTTCGAAGGGGGCTCACCCGGCGTCGGGGAGCACCAGGCGGACAGGTTTCGGGGCAGGGCCTGCTCCCAGCGCGCGTTCGAGGGGTCCGCCGGAGCGGCTCCGGGGCCCTACTGCTGGGCTGACGAGACGGCACCCGCTCCAATCTTTTTATCTGACTGGAGGAGTCTTCTCAGGGTTGCCCAGGGTAGGAGCATGGGAGTCGCTCGGCCAGCTTCTGAGCGCAGGGGCAGCCTTCTTCGGGTTGTTCTACGAATCCCCGCGGCTAGCCGCGCTGGCTTTCACTCTCAGGGGGGTCGTCGCCACCTCGCCCTCACCCGAGGGGGCGGTCGGCCTTGCGGGCCTGTCGGTCGCTGGCCTGGGGTCGTTCGTCGGCATCGTTATCGGCCAGCTGAGGCAACCGGATGGAAACGTTGGCGTCTCCCTCCTGTTCTGGATGGGCTTCGTCGTCCTTGTGCTCGGAGACGCCCTCTTCTACGCTCTTCAGCCCGCGTCGGTCGTAGTGATGCTGGTTGGGTTGATATCGGCCGCTCTCACCGGGGCCGGGCTGATGGTGGCGCTCCAGAGGCCGCAGGGACGCTTACTCTCTGGCGGATGAGTGGGAGCCAAGATGGGTCGCGTCCTCGCCTTCGTGAACATCTTCGTGGAGTCAGGTTCAACCTCCGCCGTGATAGAGGAGCTTCGAAGGCTGCCCAACCTCGAGGAGCTCTACGAGGTGGCGGGGGAGTTCGACATCGTGTCCACATTCTCCGCCGACGACCTCGAGGAGCTGAGACACATCCTGGTGAGCAAGATAATGAAGATCAAAGGGGTCCGGAGCACGGTCACCGACATCGTCCTGCACTCCCACAGGCCCAGCCCAGGCGACGCCCGGGCTGCCCCCCGATGAGGTCGTCGACGAAAGCCGAGCCTAGCCTGTCCGGCCGGCCCCGCAGGGTCTGGTCCTGATGACAGTCTCGCCTGGCACCAGGCGGGTATTCTGAAATATAGACCTGTATACAGAGGGATAATTTCAGCCACGGAACGCTTCGAGCGGCAGAATTTCGAACTGACATTCGTCTCACCTAAAACAAAGGCAGAGGGGAGGGTACTTGCTCCCCTTCTCGGCCTTCGGCAGGCAGCTTGAACTTCGCAGCCACCTTTGCGGCTTGCTCCGGAAAGTGCTGGATGCTCCACGTTGGGGTAGAGAGGCTCCTTGCAGTACCGCAGCTGTCCGGCCATAGTGTCGTCAGTCAGCTCTGGGAGCATTTTCCCATCCTTTCCGACGACAAATGCCTTCTCTGCGACATGGGCATAGGAGCCCTTGGTGGCAGGTTTGACCTTCTGGGCGTATTCTTCGACTTCGGAGGGGAGGAGCTTTCCACCGTTGACGGTGATGACTTCCCGGATGAACTGCTGGCGGTCCTTGCGCTTGGGTTCTGGCTGCTTGGTTTTCTTCGGGGACTTCAAGGCTTCATCTGCAACCTCGGAGGATGACTTTGTCTGCCCGTTGTTCACTGGCTAGACGTGCTTCGTCAAGACTTAGCTCTTAGGAACGAATTCCTCTTTGGCGGCATTCGGGCGTCGTCTACGGTACAAACAGGGCCAAGACTTGAATAGCATAAGCGATTGCTATCATTCCAAACGCCCACCTATTCCGGCGACTTGTCTCGTCGTGCTCAATCTCAGTGTCAACGGCATCCATGTCAAGAATATTCGGAAGCGCTTTGTCGCCTGAGTCCCACTGACTCACCCACCTTGTGAGGGTCCTGGGCTGCGCGAAATTCATTCCTGTTTCCACCCTTAGTCTGAACACTTGAGGGTCTTCTATGCCTAGACCGGAAATGAGCCTCTGCACGTCCTTGTTGTCTGTTAGTTCCCCAGCGTTCGTAAGGCGACCCCAAAGGCGCCTGGTTTGAGCATCAGTCCCAAGCCTGCCAATGGACTTTTCGAATGTTGAGGGGAAGGAACCCAGTACAGCGCCAGTTAGACCTAGAAGAATGTCAGTGAGGGTCAGAATGGTCGAGACCATTCTCTAGCTGTTCCCACCCGATGGGCGCACCAGAAGTTCGTGCTCGTAAGAAGGTCTCCAGTAATGGGCCACAAAGTCCGCTGCTTCTAGCGCGTGCCAAGGTGCAACCACTAGTAAGTATTCTGACCTGTCCCCCTCTCTTTCCCTCAGAATGTCCCCTAACCCATCAGAATACTCCTTCACGGGATACCTGTTCTTTCTGACATAAGTAATCAAAACCTTCAATCTAGCGTCGGTTCTGAGCAGATCCTCAATCTCGTGTTCCCGCAGGTAGTCCCAGTCGTCACCGTTGTTTTCATGTTCGATATGCGCTACTAGCCTATCTCCCTTCAGCCAAACCATGTCTCTCTTGCTTTTCTCCCTCTCAACGCTGCAACCTTCCTCCTTCCCCATGTCTTCTAAAAAGTCCAAGACAGCCTTCGTATATTGAGCCCCGCTTCCCCACTGCTCCCTCCAATGTTTCCAGAGTCTCTCCCTGAACCGCGAGAACCATATCGGACCTACCCATCTGGAATCGAAGAGGGATTCCACACCAAGTTACTTTGACTAGCGTGATTTAAAGCAAGAATTGCAGGCTGAGGCAGTGGATACTGTCCTGCAACGCTTCTAAAGAGATAAGCCTCGACAAGCCCATTCTCAATGGGTTGGCAAACCCTCGGAAACTGCCGACGTTCAAGTATCAAGAGAAGGTCTGGGCGGTTGATGAGAAGCTGGGAGAATTCAGGCACATTGTCTTTGGCGAGATGCCGGAGTTTGTGGCGTTCGGCAGGCCTCAAGGTTTCGAACTGCTCAAAGCGCTCTCCGAGTCGAGGGAGTAGCTACTCACTCTGAGGTCATTGTCGCCTTCATAGTCCGTAACGTCTTTGCGTTTGCTGCGTAGATGGCATCAAGTGTCCCATCAACTTGCGCCGTGCTAACCCCGAGGACCTTCAAGACTTCGGCATCCAGCCTGCGTCTCTCCTTTGGCGGGGAAGAGTACTGGTCAAGCAGGGACGGCCACTTAACATGCTTCATTTCATCGTAGAGTTCCAAAAGCCTATCTTTCACGCTTCTGCTTAGGGCTTCCATATCCAAGACTTGGGCCTTGGCGAAGTGTTTGCTGTGCAATTTTACCCACGAACCCTCAGTGACTGTCTGTAGCGACAAGAGTTGGAAGAAGAAGACGGCCGTATTGAGCCATAGTGTGAGCAACTTCTCATCCTCCGCGTTGTGAGCACTGAACCCCCACATGAATCCACACATGAATATTGGGTCACTTGCTCTGATTGCCATAAGGCGAGTTCCAGGAGCCGCTAAGTTTACTCTGCCGGGCATTATCACTTTGGCAGACCCATTTCGAATTACATTGGGCCATTCCGAGTGGAAATCGGGGAGTGCTTTGACAGCTTTCCTCGGTCCAAGAATAGACTCGAACACCCTTCTCTCCTCCTTCCAAAGACTTGACTGACACCACGCCTTATACCTGAATCGCTTCCTGAATTGGTTATGAACAGTCGGAATCATGTCACGGCCAAATGTCTGGCCGACTTCTTCGGATTGAACCCCAAGCTAGTGCGAAAGTATGCCCGTGAGCTTCGAGAGATGCTGGA
Source organism: archaeon (assembly GCA_021827865.1). Taxonomy (GTDB): domain Archaea; phylum Thermoproteota; class Nitrososphaeria; order Nitrososphaerales; family Gagatemarchaeaceae; genus UBA183. The sequence continues at coordinate 253,880 of JAKAUC010000013.1, read as the reverse complement.
GGTTTCGAATTGAGGGCCACACACGAAGCAGGAGGAAATGAAGATTGGGACTATTATATCATCCACGATTCAATCGGGGTCTCACACATTCTGAAGGCGCTAAAGGGGAAGCCACCACAAGTCAGGTGCACAGGGTGCGATGACCAGGCATAAACATAGGGCGTCCTGGCAAGAATACACAGTGTTGTAAGTATGGACAAGAAACAACCACTGAGATTTGTCACTGTCATAGTCGTTGGTCTCGGCTTTGCCTACTTCGGAAATCAGGCCAATTACTTTGCTTCCTACTTTGAACGGGTAGTTTTCGCTGAAGGAGGTTTGCTGGGCATCGCGCTCTTCGCATTGTGGAACTCAAGTAGCCTAGGGAAGTTACAGAGAGTCTCTAAACGCTCGCTCGCTGAGTTGGCGGTCTTGGCGTTTTACTACGTCCTGCTGCTAGTCCTTCTCCCAAAGAACTGCAACGTCCTGCAACTTTGCATCGGGTCAGGAAATGGCGGAACTGTACAACCTGCTACTCTTCAAGGTTACGTCGCATTGGTCGCCTCGTGGGCAATCGTCGCGACCGCGGAGGAAACATTCTCGCGAGGTTACGTCATCACCGAGTTTCTTCACAACTCGGGGAATAAGCAGAGCGTCCGGTTCAGCGTTCTTGCAATGTTGGTATCAACTGGTGTCTTCCTGCTGCTCCATGTCTTTGTCATCGCCGAAGAAGCACACACGCTGCCAATGATCGAACAGTATGCGAATACCATCATCTTCGGAGGATTGGTCTTAAGTGCTACCTATGTTGTTTCGGAAGGGAACCTCACGCTCTGTGTCATGGAACATTTCTTCTACGATGCCATCGTTCCAGTGTTCGCATTCACAGGCAGCCAAGGCGGAATAGAAGTCGGTTTCATCATGGTGTTCCTTGTGCCAGTTGTCCTGGTGTATTCTGTTCACCGTTTTCGGAAGATGATTCCTACAGACTCGATACAAGCTATTCCACGCTAGAAGATTCTGACTTCTAACGGCAGGGGTGGATAATGCCCAAGTAGTCGTTTCGACACGAAGTCATCCTCCGACTCATGAGTTGTCTTGTCCGCCATATCGCGCCAATGCGACCAAATCACAAGCTGATTCGATCAGGTACGAGAAACATAAGGGGCGACGACGTGAACGGGGGTAACCAAAGATTCAAGCAAACGGGGTGCGCTCGCTCGACGGCGGCAACTACTAGGGATTGTTATTATTGAACGGAAATGACGCCTCCTTAACGAGCCATAAATAGTAAATATCAATCCGCGCCTGGGTGGGCTGTTGAGCTCTCTGCCGAAGGCAATACAGGGCACCATTTACTTCGCTACGCTCTTCGGCGTCCCGTTCCTCTATGAGGTCCATCCGGTGCTCCCGCCCGCCGTCTTCTACTCCGTCGCCTTCGGCGAGGCCCTCTTCGTGGTGGACAGCGCCCTCACCTTCGTCCGGCCGAGGGCGTCCTACTACCTCGGCCTGGTCCTCGCGGTGATAGCCTTCGCCGCCACAGTCTCCCAGCCAGAACACTATCAGCTGGTGGCGAGCGGGGACATCCCGGCGACGGCGACCATATTCGTCGGCCTCGCGACGGAGGTGCTGCTCATCGTCCTCGTCGGCTGGTATGCGGTCTCCGGTCGGGCCGCTAGACGTAGCCCCAGCTGATCAGCAGGTCGCTCTCACGGGTCCAGCGCTTGCCGATGTCGCTCCGGTAGAACATGTTAGGGATCATCACGTTCCTCACGTTCTGGTACGCCTTCTCAATGGCGTCCGACATGGTCGCCCCCGAACCTGTCACCACCAGGGCGTAGCCCGAGTTCCCGGCTATGTGCCAGTCTCCCCCCTCCTGCTTCACCTCTCCGATGTGGACGCCGTCCAGGGCCTGGCGCCTGAAGAGGATCGCGGCCCCCTCGGAGTACTTCCTGAACGCCTTCTCGTCCTCGAAGGGCCACGGGGGTATCGCGACAACCACCCCGACCTGGTATCCCTTCTTCGCCTTCAGCTGCGTGTCATTGCCATGGGCTATGTCGTAGAGGAACTGGCCCCACTCGCTGGTGATCCCCTCCATCTGGATGCTTATCATCGGGTAGCCGAATCTGGGGGTCCATTCGAGGGGCCAGATGCCCTTGCCGTTGACGATGCAGTTGATGTCGATGTACCCTACGAACTTGCTGGCTGCCAGCTTCTCCTTGGTCTTCCCCAGGGTGCGTTCGAATATCGGGCTGTCCCTGGTCCAGTAGCAGAAGTTGCCCATCTCGCCTGTGCTCGGGCCGAGCTCGCCGGGGAAGAGCCGCTTGTGTTCGAAGTTGACGCAGACGGGCATCACGAAGTCCTTCCCGTTGAAGAACGCCCCCACCGCGACCTCAACCCCCTCGGCGTACTTCTGCATCTGGAACTCCTTGATCTTCTTGGACCAGTTGGCCTTGTAGTGCTCCAGGACCTGGAGGATGTCCTTCCCGTCGGCCTCCTGACCGATGAAGAGGAGCTCCTTCTCGCTCTGCGCCTTGCCGCTCGGCTTCAAGACGTACCTGTCCGGGTTCTTCTTCACGAAATCTACGGCGTCGTCAAAGGAGGTGAAGTTCCAGCTTGGCAGCACGTCTACCCCGACCATGTTCAGCTCCGACTGTCCGAACTCCCTGTCCAGCTCGAGCCTGTCGCTGTAGGGGCTCCCCCCGACGACGAACTTTCCTTCGCTGCGGAGCTGCTCCGCCTTGGCGCCTGTCCCAACGTCGTCGAAGACGATCACGTCCGCCCAGTCTTTCAGGGAGTCCCACTCGTCGACCTTCTCGAAGAAGCCCAGCCCTACGTCCTTCTCGCCCTGGCCGTGGCAGTACATCTTGACATCGTGCCCCTCCTTCTTGAGCTGCCAAGCGAGGTCCGCCGAGAGGCTTTCTTCGGTCACGAAAAGAAACTTCATCAGAAGTGCACCAATTTTCTTGCTCGTTAATATCTGTTGAATCAGGCGGGCCGGCCGGCGATGGCCGGAGACGGAGGGGGAGCGGCTCTCCAGGTCGCGGGCTCGGGACTGCGATTGACTGACTCCGGGCGGTCCGGGTCGGTCGACCCAGCGGTTTCCAAAAATGCGAGCGGACCACTCAGAGCCACCGCCCGACCTCGCGGCTGTAGGTAACGAGCTGTAGTTGTCCCGGGTTTATACTGCGGGCCCTGGGATTCCTTCGTTCTACGGGATGTTTCGATGCTAAGGCAAGCTTTGGAGTCTGCGTACACGAGGACCTTGGGGGAGCTGAGAGGCACCACCGCCCGCTTCGGCGCTTCATTGACAGAGAGAGGAGGCATCATCCGGGCACTGTACGTGATAATCATCGTAGTCTACATGTCTGGCTTCTCCCTCGCCGTGCTGTATCCGGCCCCGGTCCAGAGCCTGACGCCTTACCCGAGCGCGGCTTTCGAGACCCTACCTGACGCCTTCGTGAACGCGTTCGTGATCGCCCTCGGAGGGGCGGGAATCTACCTCGTCTATCTCAGCGGGAGGCAGACCGCCAGCCCCCGCATGGTCAACTTCTACCTGGGTGCGGGGCTGCTCCTCCTCATCGTGTCCACGTTCACAGGCATCAACATGGCGATAATGAAGGGGTTCGGCTAGATGGAAGACGCCGGGCTTGAGCCATGGGCGGGGGCCCGAGGGGGCGCCCGATGTCGCCTGCGCCCTGGCGGAGAGTGAGATGACAGCCATCCTCAGGCGGCTGGTGGGGCGCCGATACCAGAGGCTGAGGAGCGAAGGCAGGGCGGTCTGCCGCCTGTGCGGGCTCCCTCTCAAGGAGGGGGCCGTCGTCTCGAAGAGCGACGGGCGCCATTTCAAGCTCTATCACCGGAACTGCGCGGCGAGGTCTGGGCTGTGGCCCTGAATGGGCAAGGCGCAGCATCTGATGGGGGGGCGAAGGCCGGCCATAACGCGCGGTCCTGCCAGCCTGCTAGACCTGCCGGGCGCCTGCGGCCTCCCCCATGACCAGCACGGGCCGAAGGAAGAAATAGAGCGCCCGGCTCCGGGGGCCCGCCATGGCAGGCGCCGAAGACCACGAGAGCGACCGAGGGGGGCCGATCAACATGTGGGTCGCCGACCCGGGCTTCAGGACCGACCCAAAGATCGTCGACGCCTTCAACTTCGCTGTGAGCAATGGTTGCACTCACTATTTTCCTGCCCCGGGGTTTGACGAACACGTCCTCGAAAAGGCGCTGGCCCGATATTATCAGGAGGAGCAGGGCGTCCAGGTCGACCCCATGAACGAAGTCTGTCCGACCCACGGGGCCCAGGAAGCGCTCTCCCTCTCGATCCAGGTCTGCGCCAGGCCCGGTGATGAGATGGTCGTCCCAGAGCCGACCTACAGCGCCCTCATAGAGAAGCTTGGCGTGTTCGGCCTGAGGCCGGTCTTCGTCCCCCTCCTCGAGGAGGAGCACTGGCGGCTGGATGTGGACGCCGTCAAGTCTGCGTTGACCAAGAAGACCAGGATGGTCTACCTCTGCGACCCGAACAATCCGACCGGCACCGTGTGCAGCCGGGCCGAGCTGGACGCCCTCGGCGAACTGCTCAAGGAGAACAGGGGGGTCTCGCTACTGCTCGACGAGTGCTACTCCAGGGTTCTCTTCGACGGGTCTTCTCACCACTCGATCCTCGACGACAGGGCTCTCCTCGGCCAGGTGTACGTCGTGAGCAGCTTCTCCAAGACCTACGCCATGACGGGCTGGCGGCTTGGCTACGTGGTGACGGGGAAGGAGAACGCTGAAAGGATTAAGCGGCTTTCGGAGGAGTACAACGGCGGAGTCAGCTACGCCGTGCGGTACGCGGGCGCGGCAGCCCTGGCTCAGTGCTCGGAGTCGGTTCGGGCCATGGTGGTGGAACTGGAAGGGAGACGTCGGGTGATGCTGGAGGCGCTGGCCCAGATCAAGGATGTAGCTTGCGACACCCCGAATGCGGGTTTCGAGGTGTTCCCGAACTTCTCTGCCTATTCCCGGGACTCGGTCAATCTCTCCTCGGACCTCGAGAAGAAGGCCGGGGTCAAGACCATGCCAGGGGCCAAGTACGGCCCCAGCGGCGAAGGGCACATCCGGCTGGTCTTCTGCGCCGAAGAGGGGCCCAGGATCAAGGAAGGGGTGTCGAGGATATCCGGGTTGCTCCGGGCTCAGACAGCCTGACCGGCCGGGTCGAGCAGGGCAGCTCCCGCGAGCGCCAGCTGAATGTACACTTCTGTACACGCTAATCTTGCTTATATGTTGCCGACGCGGTAGGGGTGGACTGGTTGCGTAATCGCCACTCAGGCATCGCCCGGGTAGTCGTTGCAGTCATCGTCGTTGTCATCCTCGTGGTAGCAGGGGCCGCGTACTTCTTCGTAGTCTTGCCCCCGAGCCACACCAGCAGCACGACGTCCGCGGTGCAGGCGCCGGCCTCCGTCACCGTCGACGAAATCCCCGCTCCTGTGAGCGTGGACCCCGCTTCCAGCTATGACGTCCCTGGCGGAGAGATAATGCAGAACGTGTACCAAGGACTGGTGTTCTACAACGGCAGGAGCGGCTCGAGCTTCGTAGGCGTGCTCGCCGAGAACTGGTCGGTATCTTCGAACGGGTTGAACTACACCTTCAACCTCTGGCCGTCCGAGTCGTTCAGCAACGGGACGCCGCTCAACGCTAGCACGATCTGGTACTCGTTCTACAGGACCATGATCCTGAACCTCGGCATCTCCTCGTATGTGAGCCAGGTCCTTGCGATAAACGGAGGGGGAGGCTTCACCGGGAACGTGACAGCCACGACTAAGGGGAACATCAGGCTCCCATTCGGGGCTGAGCAGGCCCTGGCCGCTGGCGGCTACACTTTCTCTTCGAACCAGCTGAAGGCGGACCAGCAGGCGTCCGAGGACCTCGCTTCGATACTTTCGCACTTCAACGCGGCGAACTCCACCATCGGGACCATAATGTCATACTCTAACCAGGCTGTGTCTGTCTCGGGGACCGACCAGGTGAAGATCAACCTCGACTTCCCCTACGCTGACTTCCTCCAGGTGATTTCCGGCGGGCTCGGCGACGCCGTCAGCCCTGTCTTCGTCGACGCCAACGGCGGAGTGCAGATCGACACCGCGAACTCCTACACCACAAAGAACGCGCTGGGGTCGGGGCCGTACACCCTCACCACCCCCCTGGGCGGCTCCAACGTCGTCCTGGTGGCAAACTCGAACTACTGGGCCTCCCAGATTCCAGCGTCGCAGCGCAGCGTGTGGCTCACCCCTCCGGCGATCAAGACCGTAGTGATAGACTACCAGTCGAGCGAGGCGACTAGGGTGGCCGACATCCAGTCGGGCCATGCCCAGATCTCCCAGGTGGAGATACCGGACTTGCACGAGGTGACCAACTACTCCGGGGTCACGATATACAACTGGGGGCCGACACCGACCATAGACTTCCTGGCCATCGACGCTTACCAGTACCCGTACAACATCACGGGGGTGAGGATGGCGCTGGAGTACGGGGTCAACCCGACTCAGATCCAACAGCAAGTCTACTCAGGATACAGCCAGCCGTACGTCGGACCCCTCGACCCTGCCATGGCTTACTACAACCCCTCGATTCCAGGGTACGCCTACAACGCCAACACGGCGATTCAGCAGCTTTCCCAGGCTGGCTTCAAGGTGAGCCTGCCGAACGGGACCGTGATCAACAGCGGCGGTAGAACCCTCCCGGCCCTCAACCTGATCTACACCGCGGGGAGCGCGGCCGACCAGGAGGAGGCGACGGTGATCCAGTCGCAGCTCGCCGCGATAGGCGTCACCGTTAATCTCGCCCCAGAGGCTTTCACGACCATCATCGAAGACATGCTGAACCCCGCGACGTCGTCGAACTATCCAGCGTTCCAAATCGCTGCAAACTCTGTGGTCTTCGTCGGGCCATCCGACCCGTCGGCATACCTCGGCAACTGCCCCGCGAGGTGCCACCACGGCGACCCCGCCTACTTCAACAACACCCAGGTGGTGCAGCTCATCAACGAGGCGATTCACACCTCCAATCCGACTCTGCTGCAGCAGTACTACAACAACATGACCAACATCTACAAGCAACAGGCGCAGTACGTCTGGCTGGACGACTTCACCGCCTACACCGTATCCTCGTCGAGCCTCCACGGCTTCGCCTGGAACGCAGCCCTGCTAGGGACCTTCTACGCGACTCTCTATTAGGAAGAAGCGTTGGGGCTAGCTACCTACATAGCCCGAAGGGTGCTGTTTTCCTTCTTTGTCATCATCGGGGAGCTCCTCATAATATTCTATCTCACCAACATAGCCGCGCCCAACCCGGCCGTGATCTGGGCGGGCCCGGAGTCCACCAAGGCCCAGGTCGCCCTCGTGGCGCAGATGTACCATCTGAACAGCCCGTGGTACGTGCAGTTCTACTACTACATGATCAACGTCTTCACCGGTAACTGGGGGATTTCGCCCCTCTACCAGCAGCCTGTGATCTCGCTCATCGAAGAGTACCTCCCTGTCACCCTCGAGCTGACCATCATTGCCTTCGTCTTCAAGATAGGCCTCGAGATGGCCCTTGGGGTGGTGTCCGCCATGCGGCCCAACGGGGCCGTGGACAACGTGATCAAGGTGACCTACACCACCGTCCGGAGCGCGCCCCCCTTCCTGGTCGCCCTCGGCCTCCTCCTCCTCTTCGCCTACGGGACACACACCTTCCCCTCTTCGCAGCCCATCGACCCCATACTGGGGGCGACTGTCCCCAAGTTCCAGTTCTACAATCCCATCGCGGGCAGGGTGACCGGGTTCTGGCTGGTGGATAACATGCCCATACTGAACGCCCTCCTCGTCGGAGACTGGGCCGCCTTCTCCTCTGCGGTGTCCCACGCGGTCCTCCCCACCGTGACCCTGATCCTATTCGGGTTCGGCGGGATCGTCAGGCTAGTCAAGGTGTCCATGCTCGAGGTCCTCGACCAGGACTACGTCCGCACGGCCAGGGCCAAGGGGCTCAGGGAGAGCGCGGTGATATTCAAGCACGCCCTCAGGAACTCCCTCCTCCCAGCGTTCACACTGATGGGGGTGGTGTTCGCTGGCCTTGTGACCGGCAGCCTGGTCGTCGAGACGATCTATGGCTACTATGGGCTGGGATACTACGTCGCCGAGAGCCTCATCACCTTCGACACCCCCTCGTTGATTGGGACCCTCATACTCATCACGGTGGTGATCATCATCAGCAACCTGGTGGTCGACATCGGGTACGGCTTCCTCGACCCAAGGACCAGGGTGGGCTATTGAGCAAGAGCGGCTCGTCCGTTACTCTGGAGATAATCTTCGGGAACTGGGCCACCCTCGTCGGGGTGGGCATACTGGTGGCATTCCTGTTCCTTTCCGTCTTGGCCGCCTGGCCCCCGACCTACCACCTCATAGCCAGATACCCGCCCAACGCCCTCAACTTCGGCAGCTCCAACGCCCCCCCGTCACTGGCGCACTTTTTCGGTACCGACGCCGAGGGGAGGGACATCTTCGCCAGGGTGATCGCCGCCCTCCCCATCGACATCGTCATCCCGTTCGAAGTGGTCGGTGCGAGCGTCGCCATCGGGCTGCTCCTGGGGACCTTCGCCGGATACCTCGGGGGGTGGGTCGAGGAGCTCGTGCTGAGGGTCGCCGACCTCTTCTTCGCGTTCCCTACCGTGGTCCTTGCCCTCACGATAGCCGCCGTCCTGGGTGCGACGGATGAGGGCCTCCGCGTCGTCTTCACCGAGCTGGCGTTGATAGTCGTAGGGTGGCCCTTCTACACGAGGCTCGCCCGGGCGCAGGTGATCACGATCAAGCAGATGCCCTTCGTCCGCGCGGCCGAGGCCTCCGGTCTCGGAAAGCTCAGGATCATAAGGATGCACGTGATCCCTCATCTGGCCTCGGTCATGGCGGTCTATGCGACCCTCGACATGGGGACCACGCTGCTTCTGTACTCTGTGTTCGCCTTCTTCGGGCTGGGGGTGGCTCCACCGACCCCGGAGCTTGGAAGGATGGTCTACGACGGCCTGACCGCGCTCCCGGGGAACTGGTGGTGGTCCTTCTTTCCGGGGCTCATCCTGATGCTGCTCGCGCTGGGGTTCTCGCTGGCGGGCGAGGGGCTGAGGGACGTGTTCGACCCCAGGCTGAGGGGACAGAGATGACAGACGCGCTGAAGGTGTCGGGGCTGTGGGTGGACTATCGGACGAAGGCGACCTGGGCCAGCGCCGTCCGCGGGGTCGACCTGACGGTGGGGGCGGGCGAGGTGATAGGCGTCGTCGGTGAGAGCGGCTCGGGGAAGAGCAGCCTGGCGCTGGCGATCATGAAGCTCCTCCCGGCCAACGCGAAGGCGAGGGGGAGGATCGAGGTCCTCGGCAGGGACATGGTGGGGCTCCCCTCCAGGGAGGCCCACCGCTACCGAGGGGCAGGGATGACCATGATATTCCAGGAGCCCATGACCAGCCTCAACCCGGTCATGCGGGTGTCGGAGCAGCTGTCCGAGGCGGTCAGGTCCAGGGGAGAGCACCACAAGCTCGAGATGTACCGGGCCGACTCCTTGATTGTCCCCGGCGGCCGCGACCCGAGGTTCGCCCTGGGGCCGGAGAGGTCGGCGCCACCCTCGAAGGAAGCGGTGGATGCCCTCCGCCAGGTGAGGATAAGCGACCCGGAAAGGACCGCGTCGAAGTATCCCCATGAGCTCTCGGGGGGCGAGAGGCAGAGGGTGATGATCGCCATGTCATTCCTGCTCCGCCCCCGGGTCCTCGTCGCCGACGAGCCCACCACGGCTCTCGACGTCACCACCCAGGCTCAGGTCCTTTCCCTCCTGCTGGGGCTCAGCAGGGACGAAGGCACCTCGGTCATATTCGTCTCCCACGACATCCTGGTGGTGGGGCAGGTGGCGCAGAGGGTCGCGGTGATGTACGCCGGGGAGGTGGTGGAGCTCGGGCCGACCGAGGCGGTGCTCAAGAACCCCCTCCACCCGTACACCAAGGGGCTGATAGGCTCGATTCCCAGCGGGTTCAAGGGGGGGAAGCGCATAGAGCAGATCCCTGGGTCCCCTCCTGACATCTTGGCGCTGCCGTCAGGGTGCAAGTTCAACCCCCGCTGCAAGTTCGCGATGGAGAGGTGCAGGACCGAAGAGACGTCTATGAAGGAGATGGAGAAGGATCACTTTGTCGCGTGCCACCTCTACTGAGGACGCGGTGAGCGCTGAGGCGCTCAGCGTCACCTATGCGGTCAGGACGGGGTTCCTCGGGAGCACCCGCAGGGTGATCAAGCCCGTCGACGGCGTCGACCTCTCCGTCAGGAAGGGGGAGGTGATGACTGTGATAGGGGAGTCGGGGAGCGGCAAGTCGACCCTAGGTTTCGCGCTTCTGAGGCTCGTCAAACCGAGCGCCGGGCGGGTGCTGTTCTACGGGGAGGACATCAACGAGGCCAGGGGCTCCGAGCTGCGGGCGCTCCGGAGGCGGATGCAGATCGTCTTCCAGGACCCCTACTCCAGCCTTGACCCGCGCTTGCACGTGAAGGACATAGTGTCAGAGCCGTTGATCGGGTCGGGGATGAAGGACCCGGGCGAGATCGACGAGAGGACCAGCCGCGCCATGTCCATGGTGGGCCTCGACCCGTCGGCGAAGACGAAGTACGTCCACGAGTTCTCCGGGGGGCAGAGGCAGCGGATCGGGATCGCCAGGGCAATAGTCGGGGACCCGCAGTTCGTCGTCCTGGACGAGCCTACGTCCAATCTGGACGTCTCGATTCAGGCCCAGATCCTGAACCTGCTCCTGGACCTCCAGTCGAAGTCGGGGGCATCCTACCTCTTCATCAGCCACAACATGGCGGTCGCCCAGTACGTCTCCGACCGCGTCGCTGTGATGTACGCCGGGGAGGTGGTCGAGCGGGGGTCCTCCAAGGACGTGATCGGTGAGCCTATGCATCCGTACACCCAGGACCTGCTCAGCTGCGTGCCAACCATGGACATCTCTAGGAAGGTCACCGAAGTGGAGATCTCTGGAGACCCCCCGAGCTTCGCGGACCTCCCCCGGGGGTGCAGGTACAGCAACAGGTGCAAGCACGCCTTCGACCTCTGCAGGGAGAAGGAGCCCGCCCTGGCGGCCGCGGGGGGGAGGGAGGTGGCCTGCTTCCTCTACCACAAGGAGGAGAAGAGAGCCGCGGCTTCCGAGGGCTAGGCCATCAGCAGATTCGACACAAGGAGCACGATCAGCGCGAGATAGCCGACGGCGAGCCAGGCGGAGCTGGCCTCCACACCGGAGCGCCTCGACCTGTACAGGTAGGACATCATGGCGAAGGCGAGCAGGTCGACGCTGAGGAAGAGCGCGAAGGTGTCTGTCGCAGACTGCGTGAGGGGGTTGAGCAGCCAGAGGACCACGATGGAGGTCCCCTGCAGGGCTATGAGGAAGACCACCTGGATGGCCGTCAGGGTCGCCGCGATCCTCAATCGCCCCTCCATCCCGCTTCGAGGACCCTGACCCTCCGCCTGATGTTCCCAGTCCTGAGGTCAAGCCTGTAGATGAGGAAGGCGCTCCCGAGCAGGTCGAGGCCGAGCAGCACGGCGGAGGCGCCCACCACCTCCAGGCCGAAGAGAGAGGCGCCGCCGACGATGAGCCCCGCGAGGCCGTTCACCAGCGTCCCAACTGCGAAGGCGCCCAGGGCGACCAGCCCCGTGAAAGCGAGCCCGCTCTTCAGCTCCGAGGAAGGTATGCTCTTCGCGGGCGCCAGGGCGAGCCTCCCCTTGGCCCTGGAATACATCAGCCTGTAGATCAGAGCCGAGCCCACGGCCACCAGGAGGGCGGTGCCGCCCACCACCAGCGCCGCCTGCTCCACGGGGATTATCTTTCCCGGCGTCACCAGCCCCCAGTAGGAAAGTGCCACCACCTCGGTCACGAATATGGCTCCCAGGGTGGTGTAGACCGGCCTCTTGGATGCCTCTCTGTTCTTGCCGCGGTCGATGAACGGGAGGACGATCAGGAGGACAAAGATCGCTGACACAAGGGTCAGAGCCATGGCGAGGCCCGTGGAGCCCTCGAATATCTTGATCTTGAGGACCTGATAGATCCAGAGGAAGTACCAGTCGGGCTGGGGGATGTACTGCGAAGCAGCCGCGGGGGTGTACTGGGGCGGGAGGTTGAGCGGGAACAGGGCGGATATCAGCAGCATCCCGGCCCCGAAGAGCAGGGAAAGCTCGAAGAGGTACATGGTGACGTCCGGGAAGATCGGAGAGAGCTTCGGCTTGGGTTCGGCGGGGGGCCCGCTCGTCGGGTCGGCCACCCCGTGGGCCTCGAGCATGTACATCTTCGCCACCAGGAGTATCAGCAGCGCCGCAGGGAGGAGCATGACGTGGAGGTCGAAGAACCTGAGGAGCTCCGCCGAGTCTCCTCCGTTCCCCACTATAAGGAATGTGAGGAGGGAAGAGATCGGCTGGGGGAGGGCGGTGACCATCCCTATCCCGACGTCGGTGGCGGACTTTGAGACGACCGTCCATGGAAGCAGGTATCCGGTGAATCCGAACCCCAGGGTCACGAATCCCATCAGCATACCTATGATCCACATCGCTTCCCTGGGCTTCTTGTGGACGGACACGAAGTACCCCCTCATCATGTGCATGAACGCCAGCATGATCATGGCATAGGCCGTGTAGAGGTGGATGGTCTCCAGGAACCTGCCATTGAAGACGCTCTGGAAGATGTACTGGGTGGACGAGTACGCCTGGGTCGGGCTGGGGATGTAGTAGAGCATCATGATCGCCCCAGTAACCCCCTGGATGACGAAGGCTACCACCGCCAGGGCGCCCAGCCAGTAGAACGGGTTCATGGCGTAGCGCGGCACCGGGCGGAGGAGGGGGTAGCTCAGTCCGAACCTCGAGTCGAACCATCCCGCCAGCCGCTGAAATGGACCCGATTTCTCTGTCATGGCACCCACCTGTCTAAGCTGAAGTGACCAGGGTCCCGCCCTGGAGGTCATCGCTCACGTTGGCAGACCCAGTGTCGTGGCCGAATATCGTGGGCGGTCCCATGCCGGCGGCGTAGACGTCACCCGCTGAGTCGACCTGGAGCTGCACCTGGGGCGCGGGCCTCGGGGCAGGCCCCCCGATGACCTTCCCTGCCTCGAGCAGGTCGTAGACGCTCCCGTGGCACGGGCAGTACCCCACCGGGCCAGGCGCGACGAAAGAGGGGTTCACGGTGGGGGACTTTCCCTGGGCGACGAACCCCCATATGCACCCCAGGTGCTGGCAGATCTGGCTGAACGCGACTATGTCACCGTCGGGGCCGACCCCCCCTTCGGCCTTCTGGCCGAGCTTCACGAGGATGTTCGGTTCGTTGCTGAGCGGGTAGTTGAAGATAACGGCCGTCCCGGTCGAGAGCTCCGACACGCTGGAAACCTTGACCCGTGGGAACTCCGTCGGCGTACTCGACGCTCCAGGGACCGCGGGGATCACGACCGACTTCATCACCGAGGCAATCCCGGCCAGCGCCAGGGCGCCAGAGATCGCGGCAGCTATCTTTAGGAACTCGCGCCTGGACTCGTCCTCTTCTCTCTCGAAGGGGGGGCCCCCGATCTGCTCCGAGCTCACCTTGAATCGACCACAGCTCCAAGGAGCGGCCTGGTAAGTATTTCAGCTCGCCACCATCGAGCCCGTCATCCAGCCAGGGGTTGACATGGCTCCGAGGGTCCCAGCGGGGCCGAACCCGCAGCGGGTCTCGCAGAACCAGAAGTAGGTCCCCGCCTGGCCCACCCTGAAGTAAGCGACGACGGTCGAGCTCAGGGGAATGGGGATGTTGAGGTTCAGCGCGGGAACGGTGAAGGTGTGGGCTATCTCTGAGGAGGGGACAGAGGTCAGGTTCTCTCCGCCCTTTAGGGCTATCCCGGACGGGCCCTGGCTGGCGTTGACGTTATCGTTGGATGCCACGAAGATGCTGTTCCCAGTGGTCCCGGACACGACGTTGTCGCCAGGGATGACCAGGGACGCGTTGCCGTCGTCGTAGTTGATTATCACCATCTTGATCAGGCGGTTCGCGGGTAGGGTGAAGTTAGCCGCTGACTGCAGGCCGTTCGGACCCAGGACGAAGAACGCAGGCTGGCTCTGGACCGTGGAGTTGAAGACGCTGTTCGTGGTTAACACCAGCGTCAGGACATAGGGGGCGGCCGACGTGGAGTTCCCCGCTGTCGTCGCCGTGGTGGTAGACGCCGCCTTGGACCCTACGCCCCCCACCGCGAGGGCAGCGCCGAAGCCTGACAGGATAAGAGCCACCGCGAGCACCGCCACGGTGAGCCCTCCGATTAGGGTAGTCCTCGTGCTCAACTGCCTAAACCCGGCCCGCCGCGGCGTTATAAGACATCAGGTCGATTCTCAGAATTGAAAACATTAGGGCGCCAGAGAGGACGAAATGCCGCGTCCGGAGAGGGGGAGGAGTTCGGTCCCCGCCGATGCGCCTGTCCAAGCCGTTCCTGTGCCCTAGCATCTGGGGGGAGCTGGCATCGCGCTCTTCGCCAGGTTTCGGCTCTCTCCTGTCGACATCGGAGGCGCGGGGGTCGGTCTGCCTGGGCTTCAAGCCACGGGCCTCATGCCCGGACGCGGGTCCGAACTAGCTGGCGCGAGAGTCTGAGCGCGACTCTGCCAATCCTTCCACGCTCCCTATTGTGCCATCGATTTAGAGAATGCGGCTGTGTCGAAGTATATTGCGACAGAGTCGAGCCTGCCGTTCTTGGCTGTCCAGTATTCTGCGACATCACATGTAAAGGGGGTGCCTCTGGAGGACTTCAACTTGTAACTCACAACCGCGAAGCCATGATGGCCTTCCGCAATGAGCTGTTTCACATCGAGGCTTTGGACGGCCTTGAAGAAGGCGTTGGCCACATACTCCTCTCTTCCTCTTGACTCCTTCGCCACCGTCCCGCTGAGCAGGAATCCGTCGGACAGAAGTCGGCCCCAGCCTTCTTTCTTCGCCAGCCCTTCGTAGTAGCTCGTCAGCAACCTTTTGGTCTCCTGTTCTCTGGAATTGTCAGACTCCATGAGGCGGGGTCAACACCAGGACGAAGATTAAAGGCCTTCAACGGGACCATTGAAGTCTCAACGACGGCGCTGAGAAGATGGCATTTTGCCCTGCGCGTCCAATGGTGCTCGAAACGGTCCCTCACTTCGTGGAATGTTCTTCCCTGCCGTTGAACCCTGCGAAGTCAGGCCTCCCCATCAGGTCGGGGAAGCAAACGTCCGCATGCCTCTCGTTCATCGTCCTGGGCGAGTTGTTGAATAGGAGAATGCCGGCTCTCGGCAGTGACGCATTGGACCATGGACGCAGCAGCAGTCTTTTCCATGATGCAGGACTTCGTCAGGCCGGTGGCCTGTCGTACCTGTCGAGGCGGCCAAACTCGGGATTCGAGATCAGGTCTCTCTCATTAGCCATGTATCTGCCTACCAGGTCGGCGAACGCCGGTGATTTTTCGAAGTTGGCATCTTCAATGGCGTCCTCTCGACCGAACGCCACCCCGTGCAGCTTTGCCAGCATGCATTCGAGATAATACTTCGCCTGGCTCCTCAGGTCTGGGCGGCCGAGTTCTGGGTCGTTTGAATCGAGCGCTTCTTGGAGCGACCTGAACGAGAGACCGCTAGGAGACCAGGAAACCACGCAAGCCCTTGGCCCCTGCTGGGCGTCGAGCTTTGCCGGGACTGGGATCCAACCCCTCCCGACCAACGAAGCCCCTCCAATGCCCGACGCCCCTTGCAGAAGAGCGCGCCACTCTGCGACGATTGGCTCGTCTTCCCTCATGCGGGAGTCGGCGAAGCTGCGGAGCTTCTCGCAGACTGAGCCGGGGGGAAGGTTTTCAAGCTCTGACGTGAAAATCTTCCACAGGTCCTCAGGCCAACCGTCCCCGTGGCTGACGCTGCCGCTCCCTATTCGGATCATATCCTCTCGGCTCACCCAGTGAAGGATACACTGGACTCCCTCGCCCGGCCTGTCGCCCGGCTTGAGAGCGCGGGCGAAAATCTGAGGAGTGCTCAGGTTGGTGGTGAACCGGCGATACCTGCTAGACCAGGCGCCGTAATACCGCCCGAGGCGCATCCCGGAGTTTGCAGTGAGCACCGCCAGCCTGGACCGGTACGCGGGGCTGAATTCGTCCCCTGGACGCATGATCCCTGCCCAGCTCATCCTTGACCCGTGAGCCACAATTGGCTCCAGCGCAGGCGCTCTCCCTTCTTCGCTCAAAGCCTCTCGGGTTGCTCGGATCGGGGCTAGAAAAAGGAGGTGCAACGGATCCTGGGCACAGCCAAGTTGTATCCACCCATCATATCCCGTGCACATCTGGTCGAATGGCAGGTCTCCTCCCCGGGCCCGATGAACGTCATGGAGGACCGACACCGGTTATGCCACATCTCGGCTCCTGGCCGCCTTGGACTGCGGCCCCGGCCTGAATATAGTTCCTGGGTGCCCCAAGGCACCTCGCGCTCCGTGAGGCTGGGCATCATGGTCGCTCCGTCGAGGTTGGGAGCTCGGACTACGGGGGGTCGGCGCAGATGGGACAATCTGGGATTCAGAACTAGTCCGACGGGCGGTTGTGCCTGGCCCACCCCCCAGGTCGCCTGCGAGGGGCTCCGGCTGCCTGGGCCACTCGACGTCAGATGTCTCATCGCAGGTCCCAGGCCGACGTTAGCGTTGTGTATGACGGCCCGCAGGCGCCTGGTGGCAAGGCCTTCGGCGTCAGGGACCTTTCGGAAGCGTGTCCATGCCGTCGCTTATCGCTTTCGACAGCGGGATGAGCTCTTCCTGTCCCATTGTGCGCTCGTCCGGCTTGACGCCGGCTTTGATGACGTCGTCCACGAACACGTCTCCGTCGGCGTGAGGAGCCAGGTGTACGTGGAGGTGAGGGATGTGGTCCCCAAAAATGTAGACGTAGACCAGCTTCGCCCCCGTCGCTGCCTTGATCGCCCTCGCAGTGCGGGATATCACAGGGCCAAACTCCTCAGCCTCTTTTCCTTCGAGGTCGGCGACCTGCGGGACGTGCTTGATCGGCTCGAGATAGCAGAACCCCCTCACCATCCTATAGGTGCTCATCGTCAGCCTCCACCTCTCATTAGACCAAACTTCGATTCGACGGAAGTCCTGGTCGGCCTTTCCGGTGCAGATCGAACAGTCGCTACCCACTCCTATCGCTGTGCTCAGGCTTTGGCGTGCGCGTATTTGAAAGCCGCCCACTCCGTGTGTGGAAGATGCCATTCGACCATGCGCGCGTGCTTCCCGGCCCGCGAGTTTGATTCGTTTGCGTATCTTACTTGGGTGGAGAAAAAGCCAAAAGCGTCCCGAACGCACGACGAGGCGACTTTGAAGGCAAGGTACTATCTTCCGCTCGTTGTCGATATGAATGACTTTGCCGCAACGTCGAAGATCGTGCGGAGGGCGGAGGAATTGGGATACTACGGCATCGGTATAGGGGAACATTACTCCAGCCCCGGTGAGTCAAACGGTCGGCCGGACCCATTCGTGGTGCTTTCAATGCTCGTCCCAACGACTTCACGGATTCATCTCGGGACCATGGCTTCGAGCGCCACCGTCAGACACCCTGCGGTGTTGGCAAACACCGCCCTCTCTTTGGATGCCCTCAGCGGCGGACGGTCGTTCCTTTGCCTGGGGGTAGGAAGCGGAGCGGAGACCGAGTATTCGTCACACGGCTTCAGATTCATCACAAAGCCGGAACGCCTTGACGCCTTCGAAGAGGCGCTCAAAATCATCAGCGGGCTGAGCAGGGACAGGAAAGGGTTCTCGTATCGGGGGAGGTTCTATACATTGAACGGCTCAACCCTCAACCTCTCTGACGCGTTCCCACAAATCTGGGTTGGAGAGCGAAAATCAAGGCGACTTCTAGAGCTAGCTGGAAGATACGCGGACGTGATTAACATCCATTGCGCGAACCCAGCGCAGGCTCAGGCGAAACTCGAAATCGCCCGGGAAGCGGCCGCGAGGGCGGGCAGAGACAGAGAAGCCGTGACGCCAGTTCTCAAGCACTTCGTCGTGATGGCAGGGGATGAAGACTCACTGGTGGACGAGTTGGAGCGCTCGGACGGAAGGAAAGAAGGGGAGAGCAAGGAAGAATTCGTCGAGAGGATGAGGAGGGAGAGCCCTGAAGCAATCATCGGGACTGCAGACGAGGTCCAGGATGAATACGAAAAGTACGCTGAGGCTGGATTCTCCGAATTCTCTCCTATTATTCTGCCTAATTCTGTCGGCAGGATTGCTGAGCGGATGGAGATATTCGCCAGGCGGGTGGCCTAGCGAATGGCGAGCGCTCAGGACATAAGAAGTCCGGCGACGACTCTGCCCTCGCCACGCCCTAACTGTCCTTTGTTGCCCCGACCCGTACTTCTTCCAAATGCGTCGAGGACGGGACGGAGTCGGGCCGCTCTCTTTGAATCGCGCGAGCCGAATCACCGAAGCGGCTGACCGAGGCTCATCACGTTTACGCCCGGGTCCCTAAAGTTGGAGAGCGCGAGGACGTTACTGGGGGCCCGCTGACCAATCGCATGCCAAGTGTTAACCTGAGATCCCACACTCTCCCGGCGGAACCGCAACGCCGACGTGGTCGTGCACAGCAACGGAATCTTCCTTCCGACCCTGGTTGTCGACGGGACCGTCGCGGGCGTCTGGAAGCGGGCGCGCGCCAAGGCGGGGCTAGTCATCACCCTGTCTCCTTTCCGCAAGCTCAGTGCAAGCCAAATGGCCGAAGTCAGGGAACAGGTCGAGAGCTATGGAAATTTCTTTGAGACCGAAGCCGCGCTAGCAACTCGTTGAGGGTGCGACGGACCTCATGCGGGGCGATGGGGTTCGGCTTCATTCGGTTCTGAGCGCATAGGGCCGAACTACTCGGGTGACGCCTCAAACCTTAAGCTTGCAACGCTGCCCTCCGGCCGATGCCTGAACCTATGTTCACATCCATAAGAGATGGGGCCTTCAGTTGGTCCACCACGGACCCTGCCGACGACTGGGTGATGGTGGGCCATCTTTTCGTCAGAAAGACAGGCGTCGTGTTTGTGGACCCGCCGCTCGTTCCGGGGCTCATCGACGCAGCGGCCAAATTCGGCAAACCCGAAGCCGTGCTTCTGACCACCCAAAACCACACGAGGGCGGCGGCGTTCCTGCGCAAAAGGGCTGGCATACCCGCGTATCTACCTGAGCAGGACCCGAACTCGGTGGATCCGAGGGAGGCCGTCAAGGTGAAGGGCATAGGCGACTTCGAGATCTACAGGGCCGGCAGCGTCCTGGGGTTCCGGGCCTACAAATCCGGGTCAGAGCATGTCCTCCTGACCGAGGAGAAAGAGCTCCTGACCGGGGACATCGCGGCGGGGGACAGAAAGGGAAATCTGCTGCTGTGGCCGGACTGGTACACCCAGGGACCGCCGTACGATGCCTATTCTAAAGAGCTCAAAGATTCTGAGAGGAAGGAGATCAAGGAGGCGTTCAAAGCCCTGGTCAAGAGAACCCGGGCAGGCTCTCTCTTGGCGTCTCACGGGCACGACATAATCGGAAACCTGCAGGCGCGAGCGAGCAAGCTTTAGGGCGCAGGTCGCGTGCTGGCAAGGCGAATCGCAGGCTCGACCAAGCCCTGTATGTGCGTGATTCTGCCCTGGATCCAGTCGGGAGATGAGAGCCCACCCTAACACGGGGCGGAGAGATTCACCACCCCGCACAAGGCGTTTAGCCGGCTCGTGATGCCTGATGGGACCGAGAGAGGCAGAGGGAGCGCAGCCGAGGAACAGGTTGATCATTGTTGGGCTCCAAGTTTTCCAGGACCAAAGCTCGCGGGCCTGGAGTCGAACAGTCTGGTTACAACCAAAGTTCGTTTGACGCACAGCGGCCCAAGTCTGCCGATGGTCGCACCGCTACCGCACCGCTTCGTAGTGTAGGAAGAGCTCACCGTAGGGGAGCGCCTTCATGTCGACCAGCTTCAGGGTCTGCTGGGCCAGCAACGGGCCCCAGTAATGGTTGCCCTTTCCGAGGATGACTGGCCAGACGCCCATCCGATAGTCGTCGACGAGGCCGGCCGCGATGAAGTCATGCACCAGCGCCGGCCCGCCCTCGACGATGATGTCCTTCCCTGGTTCCGCTCTCAGCTTGGCAACGACCTCATTCAGGTTACCTGACAATATCCTCGAGTTCTGCCATCCAGTCTCCTTCATGGTGCGCGACAATACGACCTTCTGGACCCGGTCGAGCCATCGCGAGTAGTCGAACATGTACCATGGGTCGTCGGGTTTCCTGGCCTTCTCCGAATGGACATCTCGGTGCCCTTCGAACGAGCGCCGCCCCATGATGACAGTGTCCACCGAGCTGTAGCGGTCGGACCACCACCCCTTCCACAGCTCGTCAGGTTCCGCGGGGACGAAGTCTGAGCCGGGATATTTGGGAAATTCGCCGTAGCCGTCGAGGGTCATGTACAGGTTGGCTGTGATTCTGCGCGTCACGGCCCAATAGACGCCCGACGCGTTATAAATTACTCCTCCGCTTCGAGCTTCTAGCCGCGCCTAGGGCTCACCGCACTTTCGAGAGCATGCCGTCCAAGGGATCGAACTATGGGTGCCAGGCTGGCCCAGCCGGGCCGGTTCTATGATAGAATCCAGTCCCGTTGGTCGAATGGAGCTTGCAAAGGCTCAATTCAATCCGGGCCCGGTGGGATTCGAACCCACGGTCTCTGAGCTTTCGCACTTCAGCTTCGGAGGCTGACGCCCTGTCCGTGCTGGGCTACGGGCCCACCCCACCCCACCGAAACCGGTGAGTTAAGCACGCGCCCTTCCTCACTTACCGGGTTCAGCTCTAACCCCCGACGGGGGCCTATACCGCCTGAAGAACCACCAGTAGAGGCCCAGGTTGAGAGCCAGCACAACCGCGTACAGCGCGAATGGATAGTCTATGGCCACCGGGTCGGTCTCCCCTGCCGCGAATTCGAACCCGGAGAAGTAAGTCCCGCCCGACGACGCCACCAGCCTGGTCGTCTGGTTTATCCCGAACGCCGTCCCTCTCTCGTTCTCCGAGACCATGTCCATCATGGCCGCCTGCTGGACGGGGAGCGCCATCACCCTGGTGGCGGGCAAGAGCAGGTATATCGCGAGGGACACCGGGAGTAGGCGGACCAGGGGCATCAGGACGGACAGGACGACTGAAACCCCGCGGGTCGCCACCATCCCCCGGAGGAAGCCGAGCCTCCTCTCTATCTTGGGGGCGAGGAGGAGGGCGAAGGAGCCTGTGAGCCCGGAGGCTGCGGCGAAGACGTTCATCTCCTGTCTGGTAACTGAGTAGAGGACGATGAAGAACGGGATCAGGAAGGGCGTGACCAGGCCCTGGCTAAGGCCGTTCAACATGCCCGTGAGGCTGAACTTGCCTATGGCGCGCCTCGACTTCATGCTGAACGGGCGCCGGGCCGACTTCTCCACCCTCACCAGCGGGATGAACAGCACCGAGGCAGCGCCAAGGACAGCGGCGACCGCGAACACGTCCTGGATTGCCCCGAAGCCGCCGAGGTAGGCCCCGGCGGCGGAGGCCATGCCGGATATGAACGCCATGAGCGAGAAGTACCTCGTCCTGTCCTTCCTCGATGTGAGCTCCGTGGTGAGTATGGACTGTATGGGCTGGGCCGCCCCTCCCACGCCCCCTCCGGGGAGGGAGCCCGTGGCTGAGATCCCGCCGATGACTGCCGCGACGAAGAGCGAGGGGACGCTGGTGCTCGCCACCACCAGGAAAGCAGACAGCGGGAGGAGTACTACGGCTACAACGAACGATATCCGCCTCCCCACCAGGTCCGCGGCAATCCCTATCCCGAGCCCCAGTAGGGCGGTCGCGACGGTCGCGGCGGCGTACATCAACCCGAGGAGAAGCGTCCCCAGGTGCAGCTCTGTTAGCACCAAGAACGGGAACGCGACGTTGACCATCCCCGCGGCGACGCTCCTGAGGGCCCGGAGCACTGCGAGGTAGGTCAGGGAGCGAGTGTCGGTCGGTCGGCCGTTCGAAATTGCCTGGTCCCCGTTCAAGTCTTGATGTCGCCCCACCCGGCCTGCCCGCTTTAAATCGGGACTTTCGCCGTTTTTAAGAAGAGTCGAGAGGGGAGCAAGCCAACGGTCCCTGGAATGCTCGAGAAGTACTTACGTCTCCTCGTCTATGTGAAGAGGCACTGGCAGATAGCCACCGTGATGGGCGTCTGTGTCACCGCCCTCACAGGATTCAGGGTGCTCGTACCGTTCCTCACAGGCGCAGCGGTCAACGACATAGTGGCGAAGTCTCCCGTCTCGTCCGTGGCCTACCTCGCGGTAGAGATCGTCGCCGTCAGCGCGGCGTCCGCGGCCTTCAGCTTCGGGCTGAGCTACGGAGGTCAGGCCCTGGGCCAGAAGCTGATCTACGACATTAGGAACACTATCTTTACCTCGATCCAGTCACAGTCATTCAGCTTCTACGACCGCAACGAGACCGGCCAGCTGATGTCAAGGGCGACGGGGGACGTGGAGGCCGTCCGCAGGTTCGTCGCGTTCGGGCTCGGGCAGCTCCTGTCGAACACCTTCCTCGTCGGGGGCGTTATCCTGTCCCTGTTCTACCTCAACCTCTACCTCGCCGCCATCGTCACCGTGGTCTTCCCAGTGATCCTCTTCCTCAGTTGGAAGTTCAGCCAGACCCAGGGACCCTTCTGGCGGCTCACCCGCAGGAACTACGGCGCGATGAACTCGGTGCTCCAGCAGAACGTCACCGGCGCCAGGATCGTGAGGTCGTTCACAGCCGAAGAGGGGGAGGTCTCTCGCTTCGCGGCCACCAACCAGGCGTACAGGGACGGAATAGTGGGCTCGTCCGCAATCAGGGCGGTGTATGTCCCGCTCCTGAGCCTCGTCATCAGCCTCGACCTGGCTGCCCTGTACTACCTGGGGGGCGGCCGCGTCATAGCGGGCACGATCACTCTTGGGGAACTGGTGGCTGCAGCGAACCTCCTCGCCCTGCTGTCCGGGCCCAGCAGGTTCCTGGGGCAGCTCATCCTCATCGGGCAGAACGGCATGGCCGGCTTCGACCGCATACTCGAGGTGATTGACGCGAAGGCGGATGTGAAGGACAAGCCCGGGGCGGCGCAGCTCGGGGAGGTCAAGGGCGAGATACGGTTCGAGAATGTGAGGTTCGGCTACCGCGCCGGGCGGGATGTGCTGAAGGGGGTCGACCTCGAAATCCCCCCCGGCCAGGTGGTCGCCTTCGTCGGGCTCTCAGGTTCGGGGAAGACCACCATGGCCAACCTCATCCCGAGGTTCTACGACGTGACCGGCGGGGCAGTGAAGCTAGACGGGATGGACGTCAGGGACGTGACCCTGAAGTCGCTTCGGGGGTCCGTGGGGCTGGTGAGCCAGGACATCTTCCTCTTCTCGGCCACAATCAGGGAGAACGTCTGCTATGGGAGGACCGACGCCAGCCAGGATGATGTGGAGAGGGTCTGTAGGCTCGCCCGAGCGGATGAATTCGTCGAGCGGTTCCCCGACCGATACGAGACCCGGGTGGGGGAGAGGGGGGTCACCCTCTCAGGAGGCCAGAAGCAGAGGATCGCCATAGCCAGGACGCTCCTGACCGACCCCAGAATCCTCATCCTCGACGACTCCCTTTCCAGCGTCGACGCGGGGACCGAGTACGCCATCTCAGACGCACTGAAGGAGGTGGTCAAGCAGAGGACGACGATCATCATAACTCAGAGGCTCTCGACCCTCAGGCTGGCCCAGCGGATCGTCGTGTTCGACGGCGGCAGGGTCGTGGAGGACGGGGTCCACGAGGAGCTGCTGGCGCACAACGGGACCTACGCCAAGCTGTATCAGTCTCAGTACGCCCCTCAGGACGTCCCGTCAACGGAGGCCGACCGCTAGTGGCCACGCGCGGAATGTACATCAGCGACGACGACCCCGACGTGCGGAAGGACAGGAAGTACAGCGACGGCTACCTCATCCGGAGGCTGGTGAGGTACGTCATGGGGTATCGCAGGGATCTCACCATAACTTTGGCGGGGCTGCTCTTCATAGCAGGCGCAGGCATAGTCGGCCCCATCCTCCTTGGCTTCGCGGTCGACGACATGCTGGCCGCCAACTACGGCGCGGTAGCCATCCTGACAGGGTCCTACGCGTTGCTCTACGCCGCCAACTACGTGGCTGACAACAGGCGGACCTACACCATGCAGGTGGTCGGCCAGAACTCGCTCAGGGACATCAGGAGAGACGCCTTCGACCACCTCCAGCGCCTCTCCCCGTCCTACTTCTCCTCCAAAGAGACCGGCCGTATAATGTCGTACATCATGAACGACGTGGATGCGGTGGAGGACTTCGTCACCTTCCAGCTCCCGCAGGTCCTCTCGGGCTTCCTGACCATCGCGTCCATAGTGGTCATAATGCTCTTCTTCAACGTCGACCTCAGCCTAGTCTCTTTCGTGGTCATCCCCGCGCTCGTCGTGACCACCTTCGTCTTCCAGGGGCGGATCTCCAGGAACTTCGTGGAGACCAGGAAGAAGATCGCCGCGGTGACGGCGAAGCTCCAGGAAGGGATAAGCGGGGTGAGGGTGACCCAGGCTTTCGTCAGCGAAGAGCGGGTCTCGGAGAACTTTGACGCTGTGAACAACGAGAACATGCAGGCAAACCTGAGGGCCAACAGGTACACGTCCGCCTTCAACTCCATAGTGCAGGTGATAGAGGCGGTGGGCTTGGCCCTCGTCATCTGGTACGGCGCCACGGAGATACTCGCCGGCCACCTCCTGGTGGGGACCCTGGTGACCTTCATGCTCTATGTGAACGCCTTCTTCAACCCGATCATCCAGCTCACCACGTTCTACAACTCCTTCCAGTCGGCGGTTGCGGGGCTCGACAGGGTGACGCAGCTCGCCAACACGGAGGTGGAGGTCAAGGAGCCCGCTGACCCCTCCCCAATAGACCCACAGTCCGACTGGGGGGTCGAGCTCAGAGGGGTGACCTTCGGATACGCCCAGGGAGTCCAGGTCCTCACCGACGTGGACCTGAATGTCGCCCCGAGGGAGGTGGTGGCCATCGTCGGCGCGACAGGAGCAGGGAAGTCGAGCATAGTCAGCCTCGTCCAGCGCTTCTACGACCCTCAGCGGGGATCGGTCCTGGTAGGAGGGGTCGACCTGAGGAAGCTCAGGTTCAGGGACTTCAGGGCGCGTATGAGCGTCGTCCCACAGGACCCGGTCTTGTTCACCTCCAGCATCGCGGACAACATCAGGTACGGGAGGCCTGGCGCCTCCCTTGAGGAGGTCAAGGCTGTTTCCCTGGCGCTGGGGGTGGACGAGTTCGTCTCCTCCCTCCCCGACGGGTACGACACCATGCTAGCCGAGGGAGCCACAAACCTTTCCATGGGCCAGAAGCAACTGATCTGCTTCGCCAGGGCGATCTTGAGGGAGCCCAAGGTCCTCATCCTGGACGAGGCGACGTCGGGGCTCGACCCCTTTACCGAGCTGAAGGTACAGCGGTCCCTCGCGACCATGATTGAAGGCAGGACCACCATCATGGTGGCCCACAGGCTCTCCACCATCAGGCTGGCGGACAGGATAGTGGTCCTTGAGGCTGGGCGGGTGGTGGAGGAGGGGGCCTTCGATCAGCTCGTTTCAGTCCCGGGGGGGAGATTCGCCGAGATGTACGCGCTTCAGTCAAAGCAGGCCTAGCTGCTTGCCCCGGAAGGCTTCCATACCACCCTCATGGAGATGAGGTAGCTCACCGGGAAGGCGGCCACGGCCCCTACTATGTTCCCGACCGCGGGGGAGAGCGCCAACTCGGCCAGCAGGATCAGTTGCACTCCGATGGTAATCGCGTTCCCCACGGCGTAGACGCCTTGGAACTTCGCCAGGCGGACGAGAGCTCTCCTGACGCCGCCCCTCTCGCCCTCGACCGTCCTCCTCACCGTCGTCCTTTCGTTCACGACAAACCCCACGGTCACCCCCACCACGAAGGCGACCACGTCGAGGGCGAGCAGGACTGGAGAGCCGTAGACTCCCCCAGGCACTTCCGCGCCTCCGTAGATCGCGTAGAGCCCGGCCACCGTGATTCCCTCGGCGACCAGGAACCCCACAGCTCCAGCTATCCCGAACTCGGCGGCCCTGAATACGCCGTACCTCCGATTCAGCCCTTCGACCTCTTCCAAGTCCTCCAGTCCGGTCGAGCCGGAGCGGCCGAGATAGCTTTATCGTGACGGGCGGAGGGACGCACCGACCTTGAAGTTCCTCGAATTCCAGGCCGAGGTCGAGGAGGTCCTCGCCGACGCCTGCAGGGCCCTGGGGTACAAGGACGCCGAGGTCGACGTCTCCCTCCCCCCCAACGACAGCTATGGGGACCTGGCCAGCGCCGTCCCCATCAGGCTGGCAAAGGAGTCCGGGAAGAAGCCCGGGGACCTAGCCGTCGAGATCGGCGCCAAGGCCATGGAGCTGGCGAAGCGCTCGAAGTACATCGGGGGCGTATCCCCGCACAGGGGGGGCTTCGTCAACTTCGGCATCAAGGGCCCCAGGTTCATCCACGACGCCGTCGAGGGGATCTTGGCAGGGGACCTGGGGGCAACGAAGGAGAAGGGGGAGCTGGTGGCCGTCGAACACACCAACGTCAACCCTAACAAGGCCCTGCACATCGGGCACGCCCGCAACCTCGTGCTCGGCGACTCGCTGGTACGGGTGTTGCGGTACCTCGGCCAGAGGGTCCAGGCGCTCAACTACGTTGACGACTCGGGAGCCCAGGTGGCGGACATCATAGTCGGTTTCAAGTTCCTGGACCTCCCTGACCAGGCGCCCCCGGGGTCGAAGTACGACGTTTACTGCGGCGACAACGTCTACACCAGGGTGACCAGGGAGTACCAGACAAACCCGTCCTTGAAGGAGAAGCAGTCCCTGGTGCTGAAGGAGATCGAGAAGGGCGAGGGCGAGATCGCAGAGTACACCAGGGGAATTGTAAGGAATATACTCGCCGCCCAGCTCGCCACGTGCTGGAGGCTGGGTGCGACCTACGACCTGCTCAACTGGGAGTCGCAGCTGGTCCATTCGGGGATGTGGGAGAAGATCTTCGAGTCGCTGAAGAAGATCGGGTACGTCAGGTTCCAGACGGAGGGGGAGAACAAGGGGTGCTGGGTCATTCCTGACCCGGACACCGGGGAGGAGAAGGTGGTCGTGAGGTCCGACGGGACCGCGGTGTACGTCGCCAAGGACATACCCTACGCGGCCTGGAAGATAGGCCTGATAGGCGACCCCTTCGGATACGAGGTATACTCCGAAGAGCAGCCGGGGCGGGAGCTCTACTCCACGACGCTGAGCGGCGGGAAGGCAAAGGTCCACTTCGGGGGGGCGGAGCTCGCGGTCTCTGTGATCGACACCCGACAGAGTTACCTGCAGAAGATCGTGTCGAAGGTCCTCGACAGGTTCAGGGAAGGGGCGTCAAGGAGGTACATGCACAGGAGCTACGAAGTGGTCGCCCTGTCGAAGAAGACCGCCTCACAGCTGGGATTCGGGATTGACAGGGAGTTCGTGCACATGTCAGGGAGGAAGGGGCTGTACGTAAACGTCGACACTGTCCTCGAGCGCCTGAAGGATAAGGCGAAGGCGGAGACTCGGAAGCGCAACATATCGGAGGCGGAGGAGTGGGTGGAAGGGGTAGCCGAAGCGGTGGCGGTGGCGGCGCTGCGGTACGAGCTACTCAAGCAGGACCCGGACAAGATGATAGTGTTCGACATGGACGACGCCCTCCAGTTCCAGGGGGACACGGGCCCCTACCTCATCTACACCTACGCCAGGGCGAGGAGAATCCTCGGCAAGACCGAAGGGAGCCCACGGATCTCCCTCGAGGCAGCCGCCAAGCTGGCCAAGCCGCAGGAGGCGAAGCTAGCGAAGAAGATGTCGACCCTCGACCTCGCCGCCGAGACAGCAGGGGAGTTTCTCTCACCGAGGGAGATAGCAAAGTTCGCCCACGAACTCGCCATGGCCTTCAACGACTTCTACGAGAGCGTCCCGGTCAACCAGGAGCCCGACCCGGACACCAGGGATGCGCGCCTCGCCCTCGTGGACGCGGCGAGCAGGGTGCTCGCGGAGGCGATGAACCTGATGGGCGTTCCGGTCAAGGACAGGATATGACGCAGTTCAGGCTGGCCGCCTTCGACCTTGACGGGACGGTCCTCGAGCACAACAGCAGCTGGGTGGCCCTGCACAGGGCCTTCGGGACCGAGCACCTTGGCGAGGCGTCACTGAGGCTCTACACGGAGGGGAAGATTGACTACAACGAGTTCATGCGCAGGGACATCGCCTGCTGGCCCAAGGGGGTCACCCGGGACCGTGTGGCAGAGATACTGTCCGGGTACAGGATAAGGAAGGAGGCCCCGCGGCTCTTCGAGGGCCTCAGGGCGCGGGGGATGGAGACCGCGCTGGTTACGGCCGGGATCGACATCCTGGCCAAGGAGGTCGCTGAGGCGCTAGGGATCGACCACTGGGTGGCCAACGGGCTGAAGTTCGACCGGGCAGGGAAGCTGCTCCCTATGGGGGTGGGCCGGGTCGACCCGACCAGGAAGGACCTCGCCTACGCCAAGCTCCTGAAGAAGGTCGGGATCCCGGCCAAGCGGACCATAGCCGTCGGGGACACCATCTACGACCTCGCCTTCCTGAAGTCGGCGGGGCTCGGATTCATGCTCGCCCACACCACCAGGGTCCCTGACCCGGAGATCATACACATCGACTCTCTCACGGAGGTCCTCGACCACATCAGATAGGGGGAGGGTTTTTACGCTCCGGGGTGAAGACGAAGGAGGCGATTCTGACTTGGACGACACCCTTCTGCTGATACCCGGTCCGACAAACCTGTCTGAGCGGGTGAGGGACGCCATGGCGGGCCCCCAGCTCCCGCACGTCGGCTCAGAGTTCTATTCGATGTTCAAGGAGACCGTAGGCCTGGCAAGGTACGTCTTCAAGAACGAGAAGGGGGAGCAGTTCGTGTTCACCGGCTCCGGCACCATCGGGATGGAGTCGTCGGTGGTCAGCCTGGTGTCGCGGGGGGACCGGACGCTGACGCTCATCAACGGCTACTTCGGCCGAAGGATGCTCATGCTCAACCAGGTCCATGGCGCGAAGGCCGACAAGCTCGAGTTCACCGGAGGGAAGGCGGCCGACCCCGACGCCCTGAGGAGGCGGCTTCGCAAGACGAAATACTCGACGGTGTTCATCACCCACGTCGACACCTCCAGCTCGGTCCTGAACCCTGTCCATGAGCTGGTCGACGAATGCGCGAAGGCCGGGACGATGGCGGTGGTCGACTCGGTCTGCTCCATAGGGGGCGTTCCGCTGGACTTCGACAGGCTCGGGGCGGATGTGGTGTTCACGGCCTCACAGAAGGCCCTCGCCGGGGCCCCGGGGGCGGTGCTTCTGGCCGTGTCCAAGCGCGCCATGGAGCGAATGGAGAAGCGCAAGAGCCCGATAGAGAGCTATTACATGAACCTCCTAAAGTGGAAGCCTGTGATGGACGACCCGAAGATGTACCTGGCCACGCCAGCCACCCAGGTCTTGCTGGCGCTGAGGGAGGCGCTCCTGGAAGTGAAGGAGGAGGGGATCGAAAACAGGTGGGAAAGGCACAGGAAGTTGGGGGAGCTCACAAGGGGGGCCGTCGAGGAATGGGGCCAGAGGTTCGTGGCGGAGGAGGGCCACAGGGCGGACACTGTCACGTCCTTCTGGGTGGAGGATGGGAAGGCGGGCCCTATACAGAAGACGCTGGAGAGCGAGCACCACGTGATGGTGTCGAGGGGGATCTACGACGACAAGGACAGGATGATCAGGGTAGGCCACTTCGGAATACTCCAGCCGGAGGTCCTCGGGAGGGCGCTGGGCTCCATGGGGGATGTCATGCAGGAGCTCGGCATGTCAGCTCGGCCGGTGGCAGTGGCTAAACGACGTAAACAGAGGTAGAACCCTTTTATCGGCACCGGGGTCGCACCCCCGAACTGCAGCCCGGTCGTCTAGTGGTCAAGGATGGGGGCCTCTGGAGCCTTCGACCTAGGTTCGAATCCTAGCCGGGCTACTTTGCGCCTGGTTTAATTTATCCTAGTTCTGATTATCCTCCGCGGGAATACTGCTTGGAAGAAGCTTACATCAGAGAACTGACACGAAGGGTCCATCCGGAGACGGTTCTTCAGTAGCCTCCTGTCAAGAAGTGGTATGATTCCAAGGAGTCGAAGGTTACGATGCCGTACAGGTTTGCCTCTCTTGTGGGGTACGGGCGTTTGGCGGGTCTCTCGACGGACCCTGCCCAATGGCTTGAGTGTATGAAGGGGACAGAGAGGATGAAGATTGCGCACCCTCATGTGATCGAGGGCTGGCTCAAAGGCCGTGGTTGGCCATCAAAAGAGCGGCGACCCACACTGTCGGATATTCCTCGAGCGCTTGGCAATGGCGAACGCCGACAGGGTCGGTAGGCTGCTGAGTCCTGGTTCTCATTGAGGTTTACCGCCTCGACCGAAGCCGTCCATTGTCAGCGCGGGGAGCCACGTCAGACCTTCTTTCTGACCACCTTGTTGCTGGTCCCCAGCGGTGCTACGACCGTAAACCCCTCCTTCTTGAACATCGACACGGTTCCGCGGTGCAGGGCCAAGCCCTCCTTGAGGGTGGTCGGGTATGCCTCCACAGTCCCGCCCCCCTTCTTCCTTATCGAACTCATCGCGGCCTGAAGCCCCGCCTTTGCTGCGCCCTTTCGGCGGAACTTCTTGTCGACGCAGAAGCAGGTGATCCTCCAGAGTTCAGCGCCCGCGTCCGCAGGCGGCACGTTCCGGTACTTGGCGGCGTTGTCGATCCGGGGAAACTCTCCGCTGACGCCGTACTGGCACCATCCCACCGGGTCGCCATCCGCGTAGACCAGGATCCCATGCGAGACCCCACTCTTCACGAGCTCCCTTTGATTCCTGAAGTTCTTCTCATTCCGCTCCTTCGAAGTCAGTCCCTCGACCTCCTCCCTTGGCCGCGGCCCCGGGCGATGGAACCACATGCACTGACAGCTGGACCACTCGCCCGGCTTCCGAAAGAGCCTCTCAAAGTCTCCCCAGGTCTCAGAAGACAGCTCCCCTGTGGAGTAGTCCTCGTGTCCACGGGCCATTGAGCTGGCTGGGCCCTTCCTCATTATCTAAGGGTTGGCAAGGCGGTTCAGGCTGCCCTTCACCGGATTGCATGCGCTTCGGCCCTGTCGGCTCAGCGGGGCCCGGCCTGGGCGACGACTTCCCTCCGCCCACGGATGACAGGGGCAGTAGAAATCGCGGTCCATGGGCTGCGTGAATGCTTGGTACTGGGCCCGGCCAGGGTCAAAGTTCTCCGAGTTGAAGCTCTCATCCACCGCGGCGAGCGTACGGGCCGTACCATGGTTATCGACCCACATGACAGTGCTATCCATGCAAGCCACCATGGTGGGTTTGGCTGGAGACTAGATGGCGGTAGCCTGAGCAGCTTCGGATTTGGGCAGCCGAAGAGGTAAAGTATTGCTTCGATGCCATATCAGCCACGGGCGAGTCAGCGCGTGAGAGTCAAGACCACGTCCACCAGGCGGGCGATGGACGCATGGCGGGCCCGGGCCAAAGCCCAGGCCAGGAAGTCCCGAGACTGGACCCTCTACCTGGCGGCTCGGCTGCTCACCTCGTCCAGGCGGGAGAGGGTCGCATTCATTCCTCTCCTGGTCTTCGCGTCTTCATTCTCTTTCGCCACCCTGGAGCTCGTCATGCTCATCCTCTTGGGCTTCTTCGCCGCCAAGCTCCAGTGCTACAGATTCGTCAATCTGATGCTGGGCGCGTTCGAATCACCCCGCTGAGCCGCTTCCACCCATGCTCACTCGGGCGGGATCTGCCTGTAAGAGAGGCCCAGCTCCATCCCCTGCCTCCTTCTGACCGCCCTGGCGACGAGGTAGACAACGAGGCAGGCGACGAAAAGTCCGAGGACGAACTCATCCGACTGCAGAAGGGGGTAGGTCAGGAAGAGGTTGGGCCCCGCCACGTACTCGTAGGCGAGGAAGAGGTTGAACGCCAGGGCGAGGGCTCCCGCCACCGAGACCGCAGGGATCTTCCAGACCTTGTACCTGCTTACCGGGGAAGCTTCGTACACGTCCTTCAGCCTGAACGGGAACACAATGGCGGTGACGCAGATGAGCAGGTATGCGACCTCGGTCCCGAAACCCGCCGACGCGACGTAGGACCCTATGGCGTTGAACTGGTAGACCACGAAGTACAGCCAGACCATGCTCCCGGCGAAGGACACCAGCAGGGCCACCAGCGGGGCGCCCGACCTGGGACTGACCGACGACACCCTGCTCGGAAGCACCCTGTCCATGGCGGCCCCAAGCATGATCCTCGTGCTGGCGAAGTAGACTATCAGCACCACCTGGAATATCCCCATCATCATCCCGATGAAGATCACCGCGAGGACGAGGGGGTTCCCTGACAGAAGGCTGATGATGTACGGGAAGAACGGGTCGGGGACCACGCTCAGGACCGCCCCTACTGGACCGGGGTTGCTCCCGAACCAGAGCCCGTTGAATGCGTGGATGAACGTGAGGCCGACGGTCCCGGAATAGGCGTACCAGGTGACGGCCCAGAGGGCGCCTATGGCAAGGTAGGACCCCACTATCTGGAAGAGCTGCAGCCTGAAGTTCCCGGCGCGCTTGATCTCGCCGAGGCTGTAGATGGACCATCCCGCGTACCCCAGCGACAGCCAGGCGATGGCCCAGAGGGTGATCGTCTCATAGGCGCTGAACTTCTGCCCCAGTGCTACTCCGCTCCCCTGGGCGGCGCTGATGATGGTCTGGTAGGCGTCGGGCCCGATCGTGCTGTTGTAAGAGTACACCGCGGCGTTGAAGCTGCTGACGAAGTCTTGGTGGGTGCTCGCCAGGAGCAGGCCCAGCATTGTCAGGAGCGAGAGGAGCGCGCCCCCGAAGAGGACGTACTGGACCTTCACGTAGAACCTCACCCCCCTGGCCGCCACGAGGAGCCCCAGCAGGAGGATGGCGGCGGTGATCACAAAGGTCGCCGCGGGAGCCTGGAGCTCCGTGGCCAGCGAGGCGTATCCGGCGACCCCGGTGGCATGAGCGAGCCCCGCGAAGAGGGGCTGGAGGCAGAGGGTCACCATCACGGACCCGAGGAACGCTGAGAAGAACCACTGCCATACCGACCAGGCGCTGAACGTCGCGGCAAACCCGACCGCGGGGTTCAGGATCCTGCTCTGCCACACGTAGTCCCCGCCCGCCCTTGGCATCGACGACGCGAGCATGGAGACGACGACGTAGAACGGGACGGCTGCCAGGACAGTGGTAAGAATCCCGATGCCGACGTCCCCGCCGGGGAGGACGGCGGGCCCGTAGCTGAAGAGGACCGCTTCGGTGAAACCGGTCAGCCCCACCGCCATCATGTTGTAGATGAAAGCGTGGTGCGGGGACATAGCCTTCACAAGGCCGGTCGACTCCCTGACGAAGACCTTCTCTTCGGCCAAACGGGGCTCGGAATAAGAGACAATGTATAAACGATTCACGCCCCCCACCCGACATTCGGGCGCACCAAGGTATTGATGATCTACACCCCAGGTCCGACGGACGTCCCCCCAAGAGTGCTGAGGAGGATGGCCCGGCCCATAACCAACCCAGACCTGGACCCGGCCTTCGCGAAGCTCTACGAGTCGACCCAGGCGAAGCTGGGGCGGCTGATGAGGACCAGGAACGACGTCCTGATCATGTCAGGCGAGGGGCTCCTGGGCCTGGAGGCCGCTGTCGCGTCGCTGGTCACCCGGGGACAGAAGGTGCTGACTGTCACCAACGGCGTCTTCGGCGACGGCTTCATCGACTTCGTGAAGATGTACGGGGGCGTCCCTGAGGTTGTCAGGGGGGCCTACGACAGGCCTGTGGACCCCGAGTCCGTGTCCGCCGCCCTCGACGTCGACAGAGACATCGAAGTGGCTACCTTCGTCCACTGCGAGACCCCCAGCGGGGTCCTTAACCCTCTGCGGGAGGTCGCCGCCGCCTGCCGGAAGCGCGGCGTCCTGCTCATCGCCGACGCCGTTTCCTCCCTCGGGGGGACCCCCGTGGAGACCGACTCCTGGGGGGTCGACGTCTGCCTCGGGGGGAGCCAGAAGTGCCTGAGCGCCCCCCCGGGCCTTGCCATGGTCTCGGTGAGCGAGAGGGCCTGGGAGGTCGTGAGGCGGCGGGGCGACAGCATCCCGTCGTACTACGCGAGCCTCTGGCAGTGGGAGTCGTGGTGGAACAAGAGGAGGCTGTTCCCATACACCCCCTCTATCTCGGACATCGGCGGCTTGGACGAGGCCCTGGACATCGTCCTCGAGGAGGGGCTCCCGCGGTCCTTCGAACGCCACAGGCAGGTCTCAGGGCTTGTCCTCTCCGGCTGCAGGGAGCTCGGCCTCGAGCCCTACCCGAGGAGCGACGCCTTCCACTCCCCGACCGTGACCGCGGTCAAGCGCCCGGCCCAGGTCCCCGAGACCGAGCTGCTGAGGCTGATGGAGGAGCGCTACGGGGTCATGATCGCGGGGTCCTGGGGGAAGTTGGCTGGTAAGGTCCTGAGGTTGGGGAACATGGGGTACAACGCCAGGCCCCAGAAGGCGAAGAGGGCCATGCGGGCGCTCAAGCTCGCGCTGAAGGGCCTTGGATTCGAAGGAAGGACGTCGTGCAACTGATGCCTACCGTTCCGCCCGGACAGTCGGCCCCACGCCTCGGCGGGCGTCTCAGCTTCTTGGGTCCCGCCCGCGCTGGCTTAGGTTTCAGGCTCGCGGGCCGACGTGCCCCCCTCCTCGAGGGACTCGACCAGCCTCCTGAGGATCTCTCTTTCCAGGATGGTCCCAAGCATCCTCCCTTCATCGTCTATGACGGCAACTATGGGGACGTTGGTCTCCCTGAACGTGGTCGTCAGGTTGAGACCGGGCTCATCCTCCCTCACCCTCACCACGTCTGCGAGAGGGGCGTCGGAGACGTTCATTGTCGCCATCTCTCTCCGGGAGAGGCCGATGATGTCATGCATCAGCAGCGTGGCGACCGGCCTGTCCTCGCTGTCTACCACCACGGCTGCTCTGGCATCGAGGGCGGAGAGCTTCTTCAGGGCGTCCTTGGCTGGCTCGTAATAGGAGACAGTGATGGTGGGCAGGGTCTTGCAGATCTCGGCGGCGGTCATGGACCTAAGGCGCTGCTTGACAACCTGCTTCTCTGTCCCCGCCTGGTGGTCGATCGGAACAAGCGGGGCTCGGCCTTTGAAGAGCAACGGCGCTGTGAGCGCTAGCAGCGCGATTGCTATGGCGGTCGCCGAATAGGCGAATCCCCCTATCAGCACCGTCCCGGCAGCGAAGGCAGACACCAGGAGGGCGGCGTCGACCCCCCCTTTGACGCATGTACCGAAGGCGTTCCTCCACCGGTCGATCCCAAAGAACCCCGCAGAAGCCCCGCCCACCGTGGCTCCCGAGGCCAAGGCGACCCCGAATATCGCAAGCGCGGCCACGACGAGGGCCGGGGTGACCCGCACGAAGTACAGCCCTATCCCGGCGAAGAACAGCGGCTCGAAGAACCCATAGGTGAAGGACCGGAGCTTCTCCATAAGGACCGGCCTGGCGGCGAGGAATTTCTGCATCAGGAGCCCGAGGAAGAGGGCCACAATGGCCGCGTTGAACCCCGTGACCTCCCCTACGAACCCTGCGATGAGGAGGATGGTGATGATTATCGCAAACACAGCCTCTCTGCTCTTGAAGCGGGCTTCGACCCTCTCCAGAAGCGGGACCATGACGTACCTCCCGAAGACCACGATGCCCAGGATGGCTCCCCCTAGTTCTGCCGCGGTCAGCGCGAGGGTGGCCAGAGACACCACCTTGCCCGCGAGGTCGGAGACGAAGGAGTAGACGACCACGGCCGCGACCTCTATGACCAGGACCTGGGAGAAGATGGCCGTCCCGTCGGCGGTCCTGGCTAGGCCCGTGTCCGTGAGCAGCCTCGACAGCGGCCCGGCGCTGCTCATCCCGGCCACTATCCCGATGACCACCGCTGTCACCACCTGGTGGAACACGAGGTAGGACGCGGCCGTGACAGCGAGGAAACGGACCGAGAACTGAGCCAGGGAGACCACGACGGACGTCCTCTTAGCCAGGACACCCCTGAGCCTGTCCGCCTCGAACTCTTCGGCTCCGCTCACAAACAGGAGGAAGTCAATCCCGATGGTGACGAAGAGCGCGATGGTGGGCAGCACCTGGACGACGTCGAAGACCCCTGGACCAAGGAAGATGCCAACGATGATCGCCCCGACGAAGGGGATCAGGCCTAGCTTGCGGAAGGTCTCCTCCCCCAACTTGGCGCCCACGAGCAGGATCCCAAGGTATGCGAGCGACGCCACCTCCACGGGGAGGGCGGAGAATATCGCCATGCTTCAGACCTGAGCCACTGTCTGTCTTGGTGGGCATTTAACTGGCATCCATCGGGTATCCTCGGTCAGGGGATATCCATGCGATCCGCCCGGGTCGCTGTGGATTGTCAGGGGTTGCGGGACCCTAGTTCCTTGGCGAGGACTTCTTCCAGCGCCTCGAAGTACGACCTCGTGCCCTGCGGCATCGAGTCCTTGTTCTTCCTGATCGCTTCTATGATGAAGGGGACCGCGCTGGCGGAGACTTTCAGCTCCACCCGTTTTTCTCCGCCCCTGCTGGGCCTGGGGACGCTGACCCTGCCTCTCACGTCAGCGGGGGCCGCCTCTTTCGCGTCTCCCTCGACCTTCTCAACCCAATTCTCCAGCTGGTTCTGGTCCAGCCCGTCGACCATCCCGCTGAGCTCCTTGACCAGGGGCCCCATGGTGGCGAGCGAGCCCAGGTCGAGCCCCTCGCTCGGACTTGAGAAGAGCCTCGCCCCTCCCGCAGAGATCACATTGGTGACTATGATCACCAGGGCGGCAATGGGGAGGATCTGGCTGGAGCCAGCCACCGAGTCCGCGATCAGGGTCGTGGCCAGGAGGGCCGGCGTCAGCCCCTGGGCCATCATCGATTCTATGATCCTCCTGTCCTTCGCCGACTTCTTCCAGTCGACCGCTTCGGTGCTGAGCACCCGGGTCCCTACGAGGACCCCCACGACGGCCAGGGACTCGATGTAGACCTGTGGCGACGTGAGCACCCCGAGGGGGAGAGAGAACCCGAGGAAGAAGAGGAAGAAGGTCCTCAAGAAGAAGGAGATCTCCGTCTGGAAGGCCGAGATGTAGTTCAGCGAGACGGCGGGCATTGCCACTCCGAGGCCCAGCGAAGCGGGGAGGTCCGTGAGGTTCTTCATCACGAGGCCGATGGCCAGGACCGTGATCACCCCGCTCCCGCCTATGTCGCCGATCAGCACGTAGGCGAGGATAACGTAGCCCACGGTCGCGACGTAGAAGTAGTCCGACTGCCCCACCGCCTTGGTGACCCTTACCCAGGCGAACCCGAGGAGGACCCCGCCTACCAGGCCTATGGACAGCTGCTGGAAGAAGCTCGAGGAGATGAGGGACAACCCGCTGTAGTCCAGGGGGGCGTTCTGGTTGTACCCGTTCAGGAGGACGGTGAACAGTATGATCAGGACGAGCGAGTCGTAGACTGACTCCATGGACAGGTTCGACACCAGCCCCTGCTGGGAGATCCTGCGCCCCATGTAGGGCACTATGATCATCGAGATCTCTCCGCCGATGACCGACCCGAGGAAGAGAGACTGGTACAGGCTCCAGTGCAGGATCGAGGTGAAAAGGAAGGCTGTAACCAGGATCGAGAGCAGCATGTAGATGCTCGAGCGGGTGATCGCCGACCTCCCCTCCGAAATCACCTCCCTGACCTTCATGCTCATGCCTATGTCGAAGACCACCATGGCCAGGGTGACCTGGGACAGGAGGGGGAGCATCGCGTTGACCGTGGACGTGGGGAGGACCGCGAAGGCCCGGGTCGCGATGCCCGCGGCTATGAGGAACAGGGTCTGGGGTATCCCCTTCTTGTTCAGGAGAAGGTTCCCCACGAACCCTATGAAGATTATAGAGGACAGCACCAGCAGGAAAGTCTCAGGAGACAGGGCCAACAGGGGTCAACTCCATGACCTTCGCTGCAGCCTTCCACGGCTTCCTGACCTGCCGAGCTGGCATGACGCCGTCAAGCCACCTGGGGCACCGGAGGATAGGTATTTGAGCACAGGCGCCCCCGCCAGACTCGGGTCTGGGGGCGTCCCGGGGAGGTATTGAGAGGGGTCGAGCGATGCCCTCGGCACCACCATGGACTCGGTCCTGACGCCTCCACCAAAGTGCGCTCAGA
Source organism: archaeon (assembly GCA_021827865.1). GTDB lineage: Archaea > Thermoproteota > Nitrososphaeria > Nitrososphaerales > Gagatemarchaeaceae > UBA183. Next base: position 215,619 of record JAKAUC010000013.1, on the reverse strand, counting down.
TAGATTCAAATACTGTCGATATCGGGATTCCGATATCGGAACGTCTAGAATTTGTTCAACTTTGACTGGGCCAAACGCACTCACAAGGGCCTGCGCCGATGGGTCCTCTACATCGTCCGCGACACCCCAAAGTCTGGCGCAGAGATCATGGACGTGATGGAGGCGAACCTTCAGGGATGGTGGAGGCCCTCCCCCGGCTCCGTCTACCCTCTCCTGAAACGCATGGTTGAGGAGGGGGTCCTGACCCGCTCGGAGGAAGACAAGTACTCTCTTACGAGCAGCGGAAGAGAAGAGGTCGACCACCCCTGGCCCTGGGCGGACCAGCACGAGCACGCACCGCGCTCGGTGGAGGACGCCATAGAAGTGATCTCCAGCTACACGTCATACCTGGAGGACCTGTCGCGGTCCAGGGACCAATCGCTCGTGAAAGCGAGCGGGGAACTGAGGGGGCTCGCCGAGAGGCTTTCAAAGATCGGGGGAGAGTCATGAGCCAGCAGCCCATAGTCAAGGCGGAGGGGTTGTCGAAGAACTTCGGGAGCCTGAAGGCGGTCGACGGCGTCTCGTTCGAGATCAAAGAGGGGGAGATCTTCGGCTTCCTCGGTCCGAACGGCGCAGGGAAGACGACGACGATAAGCATGCTCACAACGCTGCTGAAGCCGTCGGGGGGGAAGGCGGAGATCGCCGGCCTTGACATCCACAAGCACCCCAACGAGGTGAGAAGGGTCGTCGGGGTGGTCCCTCAGGAGTACACAGCCGACGAGGACCTCACGGGGCTGCAGAACATAGTCCTGTGCGCGGACCTCTATGGCATCCCCCGGAGCAACTCCAAGCCCCACGCCATGGATCTCCTGAAGCTCGTCGAGCTGCAGGACGCGGCAAACAGGAAGGTCAGCACCTACTCCGGAGGCATGAGGCGGAGGCTGGAGCTCGCCAGCGGGCTGATAAACTACCCCAAGCTGCTCTTCCTCGACGAACCGACCCTCGGCCTCGACGTCCAGACCAGGGCAGCCGTGTGGAGCTACATCAGGATGCTGAAGGTAGAGTACAAGATGACCCTCTTCCTCACCACCCACTACCTGGAGGAGGCGGACTCACTCTGCGACAGGATAGCGATCGTAGACCACGGGCACATAGTGAAGGTGGGGACCCCAGACGAGCTGAAGGCGAGCATAGGGGGGGACGTCATTGTCGTAGGGGTCGCGGAGGCCGAGCCCGACATCTCCGAGGACATCAAGAAGATACCCCTGGTGAAGGACGTGAAGAAGGCGGGCCAGGAGTACAGGATAAAGTCGGAGGTCGGGGAGGAGTCTTCGATTAAGGTGATAGACCTCGTCAGGTCCAAGGGGCTCCACGTGACGAAGATCTCGCTGACCAAGCCCAGCCTCGACGAGGCGTACCTCGAGTTCACAGGGAGGAGCCTCAGGGAGGAGGAGGCGGGGAAGATGGACGCGTTCAAGCAGAGGGTCACCCTGATGAGGGCGAGGCGCTAGGCCATGGCCGAAGACATCCCTGCCAGGTCGGCGGCGACTGCCCAGGAGCAGGCCATCGAAAGCGAGCGAGAAAGGGAGATGGAGAAGTCCTTCAGGGCCGCTCCCAAGCTGAACAAGAGCCACCTGCACGGGCTGTGGGCTCTCACCAACAGGGACCTTGTCAAGTGGTACAAGAACCCCATCCAGCTGATCATATCCCTGGTCCAGCCCGTGGTGTGGCTGGGCCTCTTCGGCAAGGCCTTCAACATCGGCGCGCTCTTCGCAAGCCAGCCGGGGGTCACCCCCGCCGAAGTCAACGCGGTCAACCTGGCGACCTTCGGGACCACCAGCTACTTCTCCTACCTGGGGGCGGGGATGCTCGCGTTCATCATCCTGTTCACGGCCGCCTTCTCCGGCATGTCCGTCGTGTGGGACAGGCGGTTCGGCTTCATGAACAAGGCGCTCAGCACCCCGGTGGGCCGGGGGGCCATAGTCACAGGCAAGGTGCTGCAGAGCGTCGTCCGCTCGCTGATCCAGGCGGCCATCGTGCTGGTCATCGCCGTGGTCCTCGGCATGGACACTGCCAGCTTCACCGTCCTCTCGATAGCAGGGTCCTTCGTCATACTGTTCCTCATGGCCTTCGGCCTGTCGTCACTGTTCGTGATGCTCGCGCTGAGGTCCAGCGACTGGCAGACCCAGATGGCGATCATCAACCTCCTCAACCTGCCTCTGCTGTTCGCCAGCAACGCGATGCTCCCGGTCAAGATCATGCCCGGGTGGCTCCAGTCCGTCATCCAGTACAATCCGGTGAGCTACGCGGTCGACGGGGTGAGGCAGATGCTGCTGGGGACCGCTTCCGCCACCGGGTTCTCCGTCCTGGCGCCGCTTTGGGTCGACTTCGCGGTCCTGACCGGCTTCGCCGCGCTGCTGGGGATACTCGGGATAATCCTCTCGTGGAGACTGCTCTCCCAGTAGCTTGGGGTTAGCCGAAGATCGCTTTTCTGAGCTTCCCTGCCATGGCGAGAGGGTCCTGGTTCTGCCAGACGTTCCTCCCTACGGCGAGGCCCGTCCCCCCGGCCTGCATGACCCCCTCCACCTGGCGGAGGAAGTCGTCGTCGGTGGGCGCCTTCGGCCCTCCGCTCATGAACACCCTGACCCCCGCGGCCGCCTTCACTGCCCAGGAAAAGCTCCCAGGGTCCCCGGTGTATTTGATCTTCACGGCGTCCGCGCCGAGCTCCAGCCCAGCCCTGGCCGCGTAGGCCACCGTCTCCTTCGAAGTGTCGTTCTGGACGGCGGCGCCCCGCGGGTAGATCCACGCTATCGCCGGTATCCCCCTGGAGTGGGCTTCTTCCTGTATCTTCCCGAACTCCCTGAACATCTTCGGCTCGTGCTCGCTCCCCAGATAGATGGTGTACCCGACCCCCTTCGCCCCCAGGGACACCGCCTGCTCGACGCTGCACACCTGCCGTGAGACGGGCTCGCCCTTCGGGAGGCTGGACTTGCCGTTGAGCTTGACTATCAGAGGGACCTTCCCGTCGTAGAACCTCTCTGCGACCCCCTTCTGGAACACCACCCCGTTGAACCCTCCCTTGGCTGCGATCTCCATGATGTAGGCCGGGTCGACGTTCCTCTCGGTAAAGTCTGACGAGGGACCGTGCTCCAGCCCCTGGTCGTAGGCGAGGAGCATGCTCTTCCCGCCGGTGAGGAACCTCTCCATCAGGTCGCGCTTCATTGGGGGCGAATCGCGTCCCGGACTATTTAACGGTCTCACCCCCTGCCTCACGGGCCGGCGTCTCAATACGCCTAAAAGCCCGCCCCCAGCGAGCGGGAGCCATTGAAGCTGGACGAGTTCCTGAGGCTCAACGCCCCCGACGACCTCGGGGCGCTCACCTCCGCCATCGCGAAGTCCAGCGTAGACGTCTGGGACAGCATACCGTTCAAGACCGGGCTCCTCACCGAGACCAACCCTTCCGGCGAGACGCAGAAGGCCATCGACGTCTTCTCCAACGACCTCTTCGTCGAAGCGCTCACGTCCACGGGGCACGCCGCGGAGGTCGCGTCGGAGGAGATGGAGGAGCCCGTGGAGTCCAGGGGGGGCGTCAGCGTAGCCATGGACCCGCTCGACGGGAGCTCAAACGTCGAGACCAACAACCCCCTGGGGAGCATCTTCGGCTTCTACTCTCACAGGCTGCCGGCGTCCGGGAGGAGCCTCGTCGGCGCCCTCTACGTCACCTACGGGACCATGCTCACGCTGACCTTCTCCTTCGGGAAGGGGGTCCACCGCTTCGTGGCCCTGAGAGAGGGGGACGGGATGTCCTTCCAGCTCCTCGGCGTGAACCTCAAGCTCCCAGACAAGCCCGAGGTCTACGGCTTCGGGGGCTCGAGGAAGGAGTGGGTCCACGGCGTCGCCAGGTTCTGGGAATCCCTCGACGGCAGGGGTCTCAGGAACAGGTACTGCGGGACCTTCATAGGAGACTACAACCAGGTGCTCGCCAAGGGCGGGATCTTCTCCTACCCGGCGCTGGTGAAGAAGCCCAGGGGGAAGCTGCGGGTCCTCTACGAGTGCGCCCCCATGGCCTTCATCAACGAGCAGGCCGGGGGGTACGCCAGCGACGGCTCAACCAACGTGCTGGATCTAGCCCCGTCAGGACTGGCTGAGACGTCGCCGCTCTACATAGGGAGCGCCAGCCTGGTCCGCGAGGTCGAGGGGAGCCTCGCGTCCTCCTAGAGACGCGTCTGTTCGATTTCAAAAAACCGGGGGCGGGCGCCGCCGGCTCGAAGCCGGGGCGTCCGAACATGCCGCGACTATGGGAAGACGCCGAGGGTCTTGACCGCTTCCGCCACCCTTCCGACGCCGACTATCATGGCGCCTGCCCTCATGTCAACGTCGTACTTCAGGCTGGCCGCGTGCACGCCGCGGAAGGCGGAGGTGATCTTCTTCTCCAGCATCGCGTTGACCTCGTCCTCGGTCCAGTAATTCCTCTCGAGGTTCTGGACCCACTCAAGGTAGCTGACGATGACGCCCCCAGAGTTGGCGAGGATGTCTGGGATCATGAAGACCTTGTTCGCGTGCAGGATCTTGTCAGCCTCCGGGGTCGTCGGCCCGTTGGCGCACTCCGCGATTATCTTGGCCTTGATCCCCTTGGCGGTGTCTGGGAGTATCGCGTTCTCGAGGGCCGCCGGGCTGAGGATGTCCACGTCCAGCTGCAGGAGCTCCTTCTCCGAGATCTCCTGGCTACCTGGGAAGCCGACGACTGAGCCGGTCTTCTCCTTGTATGCGATGAGCTTTCCGGCGTCCATGCCGGCCTTGCTCATGATGGAGCCCTTGGAGTCGCTGGCCCCCATCAGCTTGGGGCCGTAGGTCTGGAGGATCTCCGCGTAGTTGGAGCCCGCGTTACCGAACCCCTGAACGGCGAAGGTGGCGCCCTTCAGGTTGACCTTGTTCGCCTTGGCCGCCTCGACCGTGGTGTACACGGCCCCGCGTCCGGTGGCCTTGTCCCGTCCTAGAGAGCCGCCGAGGGAGATGGGCTTGCCGGTGATCACCGCAGGCGACATGAACCCTTCGAGGGTGTTGTAGGTGTCGAGTATCCAGGCCATGGTCTGGGAGTTGGTATAGACGTCAGGAGCGGGTATGTCCTGGTAGGGCCCGATGATGGGGGCGATGGCCGCCGCGAAGCGGCGGGTCAGCCGCTCGTTCTCCCCGGCCGACAGGTGCTTGGGGTCGCAGATGATCCCTCCCTTGGCGCCCCCGTAGGGTATGTCGGCGACGCTGGTCTTCCACGTCATCCATGCGGACAGCGCTTTGACTTCGTCGAGCGTTACTCCCGGGTGGTACCTGATCCCTCCCTTGAATGGGCCCCTCGCATCGTTGTATTGGACCCTGAAACCTGTGAACACCTTGGTTGTCCCATTGTCCATCTTGACGGGCAAGGAGACTGTGAGCTGTCTCTTGGGGTGAGCCAGCATCTGGTGGATGCCTTCGTCCAGCTTGAGGTACTCTGCAGCGATCCTCAGCTGCTCAAGTGCGTTCTCAAACGGATTTGGTTTGGACTGTTGCTTTGTCTGTTGCAACTGTTTCACTTCGTATTTTTGAGCCATAAATCGGGCCCTTTTAACATTCTATATAACGGGGGCCGCCGGTTCTCAACTCAGAGAACGAGCGAGCTCGCGGACCTTGGACTCCCAGTCCCGGGCCTTCACCACGCTGCTCGCCGCCAGCACCCCATCGGCGCCGAGGCTCACCGCCCTCTCCACGTCCTCGCCGGTGACTATCCCTGCGCCACAGAGTATCCTCCCCCTGAATCCGGTCCCGCGGACGGCCGAGACGGTCCTCTCCACGAGCTCGGGCCTGGCCCTGGACACCGCCACCCCGCTGCCTATCAGCTCAGGCGGCTCTATGGCCACGTACTTCGGCCCAAGGAGGGCTAGCTCGGCGGCCTCCTGGCTCGTCTGAGCGCAGAGACAGACATCCAGGCCGACCCCGGCGAGCCTGGGGACCAGCTTCGCGAGGGTCCCTGGAGGGACGCGGGCTTCGCTGTGGTTGAGTATGGTCCCTGACGCCCCTGCGGCCTTCACGGCCTCCGGTATGACCGCCCCGGTCGTCCTGTCCCCTCCCTCTCCGCTCACAGCCTGGCTGTATACCTTCGCCCCGGTGGTCGACGCGACCAGGGCCAGCATCGGCGTGGGTGGCGCGACCACGCCGTCCACTCCGAGGTCGTCGGATACCTCCTTGACTGCCCGGGCCAGCCTGACCGCCCCTTCCCCCATGACCTCCGGGTAGTTCTTGAAGTTGACTATGATGGTCCGCAAACGGTCTTCTCGCCACAGCCTGCGCTGGGTGTCTAAAAGGATGGCGCGGTGGAAGGTGGTGGTTTCGGTGCAGGAAGGCTCTGCTAGAACCCTTCCTCGTCCGAGTCTTCTTCCCAGCCGTCTTCATCCAAGTCTTCGTCTAGGTCCTCGTCGAGTTCCTGGTCCTCTTCGGACATATGTCGCCCCCGCGATTTTAGTTCCACTATTAAATGTCGCGGTGCGCAGGGGAGGCCATGGGCCAGGTCCTGAAGTTGGACGGGAGGTCCTTGTCGAGGGCGGCCGAGGCGGTGCTCAGGGGCGGCCTCGTGGTCTACCCTACTGACACGGTCTACGGGCTCGGCTGCGACCCGTTCAACGAGGAGGCGGTGCGGAGGCTCTTCGCGGCGAAGGGGAGGGGGGCCAAGGCGGTCCCGGTCCTGTGCAGCACCCACCAGAAAGCCGCGGACCTGGTCGATCTCGGGGAGAAGGGGGAGGAGCTGGCGAGGCGCCACTGGCCGGGGGCCCTCACCATCGTCGCTCCGCTCAGGATGCGGGTCCCCCAAATGCTCAGCCAGGGCCCCAACCTCGGCGTCAGGGTGCCGGACCACTCGCTGTGCCTCGAACTCATCTCCTCCTGCGGGGGGTGGCTCGCGGGGACCAGCGCCAACGTCTCGGGGGCCCCCTCGGCCAGGAGCGCCGCGGACGCGCTGAAGCAGCTCGGTGACACGGTGGACCTGATCCTCGACGGCGGGCCCTCGGCAGGGGCCGGGTCGACCGTGGTGAGCGTGGTGGGGGGGGTGGTCACACTCTTAAGAACCGGTCAAATCGGGGTCGAAACGAGCTGAGCGAAGGACGAACCTGATAGTCACATCAGCCAAGGGTCTAGAGGCGAGGGCCTCGGCCGAGTTCAAGGAAATCGCCCTCCTGTCTGGGATCAGGAAGCTGGTCATAGACAGGTCGGCCTACGACGGCGTCGTAGAGGTGGACGTCGAAGACCCCAAGGCCCTGCTTTCTTTCATCACTGACTACGTCCGTTCCGAGCCCTTCAGGGTCAGGTACATCCTGAGGATAATCCCGGTCAACCGCGTGGTTGACACCAAGCTGGAGGACATAGCGAAGGCGGTGAAGGAGCTCTCCGAGGCCATCGGCCCCGGCGAGACGTTCAGGATCACGATAGAAGCGAGAGAATCCCCCTACTCGGACAAGCAGCTGATAGACGCGCTGGCCGACGCCGTTGACCGGGATGTGGACCTGGACTCCCCGGACAAGGTAGTCCTCCTGGAGATCTTCGGCGAGTACGCCGGGATATCCGTCATCTCCCCGAACGATATAGTCAGCATCCAGAAGCTCAAGCGGGCTGTCTAGGGCTTCTCTGCGCCGAGGAGCGCCGCGGCCTCCACCCTGGCGAGCTCGGTCCGCGAGAGGGCCTTCCTGGGGAGCTCGACCCCCTTGAAGCCCGGCGGCCGGCTAGGGGGAGCGCGCCCGGCCACGATCGCAAGGAAAGGCTCCCCTTTCTTCGCCCCCTCCTGACCGATGGCCCTTGAAATCTGGGTGGTCCCGGCGAGCCTCAGCAGGAGGTCGATCTCAGGCTTCTTGGCCAGGAGGCTCCCTGACGCCTCCGCCTGAAGGGTCTGGGCGGCGACCATCTCCACCAGGAACTCGTTCTTCACGGACCCCGCCCTCACCGTCTGTACCACGGCTCCGGGGTTGACCAGGGCCAGGCCACGCTTCGTTTCGTCCGGGTCCATCCCTTCGCAGAGGTAGGCCCTAGCCACCGCGTTCGCCATCTCATCCACCATGAGAGAACGGCAGGAGAGCCACCCTCGCGCCGTCAGATATGCGGACAGACCTCCCAGCCGGGACGAAGGCTTCGCCGTCTTCGACCATGACCAGGGTGTTGTACTTGCTGAACCCAGGGTCCGGGAGCCCCGTCATCGCCCTCACCCGGTCGACGAGCTCGGACGCTTCGAGCCAGGCGTCTTGGATGGTGATCTCCGTCGCCCCCACGGCGGTGCCTATGTGGCCCAGACACCTGACTTGGATCATCTCTGGTCCAGGAAGAGCAGCCTTTCCTTATACCTTCTTCCTTCGTACATGGAGCCAGGCGGCGACAGGCGCCCCTCCCCCCCTTTCAGTCTGACCCTGAGCCCCTCACTGGTCGCCCTGCCGAGCTCGCTGACCGGGAACTGGACGGAGACAGGCCTCGGGTCAATCGCGTGCATCGACGTCTTGCAGGGGAAGAGCTTCCCGGACCGCGCGGCCGCTACCACGTCGTCCTTCATGAGCTTCCGCGGGAGCAGTACGACCCTCCTCCTCTCCTGAAGCTCTATGTCGATGTCGTCTTCGGGGACGAACCGCCTCTCCCATCCCAGCTGCTCTGCGATCCTGTCGAACGCGAGCATGACTGCTCCGACCTCCTCCTGAGGCGGCCTGCCTACGATGTACGCCACATCGCTAGTCAGCACCGCGACGGCGGCCTCCCTCCTCTCCAGCGCGGAGAAGGCCTCCGCCAGGGTGGTCCTCCTCGCGCTCTCCACGCTTCCGAGGACGTCGTGGATGCTCCCCGCCTGGCTCGGCGTGTAGGCCCGGGCCCACCTCCCCAGGGCGATGGCCCGGGAGCTGTAGTCCACCGCACAGCAGACTGCGTTCTCCACCCCGAGCTCCTGGAAGGCGGCTAGCCTGTGCATGCCGTCAAGGACCGTGGCCGTCTCCCTGTCTATGATTATCGGGTCCTTCTGCACGCCGTCGCGGAGGATCTCCTGCACAAGCTCCTTGACGTGGCGCTGGATGGTCATCTCATGGGGGCGAAGGGAGCTCACCGGCCGGATTCCCAGGGTGAACCCCGCCGTCGCCGCCGCCAAGGCTCTACTCCTTCGCTTCTACGACGGCTGGTCCTTCGGAATCGTCCGAGGCTTCGGAATCTTCTGATTCCGCCTCCATCTTCTTCGTGATGTAGCCCGCGATGCGGTTCCTGAGCTGCTTGGACGGTATCAGGGCCAGCTCTATGAGCGTCTTCTTGTTCTCTTCGAAGTCTGAGCCGAAGACCTCGGGGTGCCTCTGCATGACCTCCTCCGAGAGCCTCCGTGTCCTGTCCAACTTCTGTCAAGCCCGCCCGAGTGGCGTCATTAACCTTTCGAGTCTCCCCCCAGGAAGCGGAGCGCGTTCCGGGCGGTCTGGGCCAGGACCTCCCGGGGTGGCAGCCCCCAGAGCTCGGCCAGCCTGAACGCGACCGAAGGGACCAGCGCGGGGCCGTGGACCCCTCCAAGGGGGCCGTAGGACACTGGGGAGTCCGACTCGACCAGGGTCAGAGCCGGGTCGCACCGCCGGGCCAGGCGCTGCAGCTTCTTCGAGTAGAGGAGTGCCGGACTGAACGAGACGTAATACCCTCTCTGAAGGACAGCCGGGAGGACGTCCTCACGCTCGAGCCAGTGCATGAGCAGGGGGCCCGTCCTGAACGACCCAAGCACGTCCAGGACCTGGGATTCGGCCCCCCTGGAGTGGACTTGCACCGGCGCCCCCTGCCTCTCAGCGGCCCCGAGCTGCGCCGTAAACGCCACAAGCTGGGCGCTCCCCTCCCCGGTGGAGGAGTAGGTCGGGTCCAGACCCACCTCACCTGCCCCCCTTGCTCGCTCCAGCGACTGCGGGAACCAGGACAGATCCCGCTCCTTCTCAGCCTCGGAGGGGTGGACCCCTACGAACGCCTCCACCGTCCCCGGGGCGCCGGTGGCGAAGGAGATGACCCTCTCTGACGTCTCGCGGTCGACGCCGCAGGCGAGGAGGACGACCCCGGCCGCCCTGGCGCTGGCTACGGCCAGGGGTGAGTCCGAGGCGTCCAGGTGGAGGTGCGAATCGACGAAACGCACGCGCTGCCTTGGGCAGAGAGGTATTTCAGGGCACTTCATCTCCCAATGTCCTAAACACTGACGCAGGAACGACAGACCGTGATTTTCTTACCTATTTCCCGAATAGGGGTGAAGTTGAACGCTTCTGAGCCTAAAACGGACAGCAGAAGGGGCAAAACGTGCCAAAAGTTTTTTAACACACCCCATACATCTCAAAGGCGCATGTCCAGTTCGGAGTTCGGTCTCGCAGCCGTGTATAGGGTGATAAAGAAGGCGGGGGCCGAGAGAGTAGGGGACGACGCTGCCATCGAGCTCAGGTCTGAGCTTGAGGCGCTGGGCGTCCAGATATCCAAGCGGGCTGTGACCCTAGCGGCCCACGCGGGGAGGAAGACCGTGAAGCCGGCGGACATCAAGCTGGCGTCCGAAGAGATCCTAAAGCCCAACATCTGAGGGCCCCAGTCGCTCTCCCTGATGGAAACCCCCGGTTTGCACCAGCAACCGCTATATCCGCACCTTCGGAAGGCACGCCGGGCCCCGGTGGTGTAGCCCGGTCAAGCATGTTACCCTCTCGAGGTAGCGACGCGAGTTCAAATCTCGCCCGGGGCATAATCTCGCAATGGGTGCAACAGGGTGGTCTAAAGTCGCAGCCGTCGACCCCCGTGGTCAGAGCCTGTCTGACGCGGCCCGGACCACCTACCTCCACCGCGTCAGTATCTCTTCTCTTTGGAACGTCGCCTTCGCCACAGCGAACATGGCGGCGCTGAAGGCGGCGAGGGCGCCGGCGATTATGAGAAGGTTGGTGTCATTCAGCACGAAGAAGCCGAGCTCGGAGGCAAGAAACACCCCGATGAACGGGAGCATGAGCAACGCTCCAGACTGCTGCGCGCTGCGCACGTCGGTCATCCTAGAGGAGATGATCACATTCACTTCCACGCTGAGCAATGCTGCAAAGGGGACGGCGATGAGGATGGCTCCGATATCCCAGTTCGGGTAGTAGTAGTATCCCAGCAGACTGTAGGTGAAGTGATCCATCAGCCCCATGAACGCCGCGGCGCCGGCGTAGAGAGCCCCCATGGGGATTATGAGTGCGGACAGGGTCTTGCCCAGCAGGATGTCGCCGTCCGACATCGGCGTGGCGAGCATTGGTTCCAGGCTCTTCTGAATCTTCTCCCCCACAAGGCTGTACGAGGCGATGGCTGTTGGAATCACGGCCGCCGCGACGATGAACCAGATTGAGAACGAATCCATCAATCCGGGGGCAGCGGCTGCGGTGAGCGCCTTGGCGGAGCGGTGGAGGGAGTAGTTGACGATGAGCGGAAATCCAACTCCTACGATGAGCGGCATGGCGACCGTAGCGTAAATGACGGAGGTCTTCTTCGCGTATATCTTGAGGTCCTTTAGGGCGACGTTCCAGACGTTCTGTGGGTCCACGCTATCCTAGTCCTCCCTCACGAGCTTCAGGTACACGTCCTCCAGGCTCGAGCCCACCTCGGAGACGAAGACCACGTTCCCTCCGGCCTTCTGCACCGCCCGCAAGATCGCAGGGTTGTCCACCTCAGGGTCCTTCAGGGTGACGACGATGCTGTTCGCCGTCGCCTCCCCTACCTGATATCCCATCTCCTTCACAGAGGAAATCACGGCTCCATCCAGGCGTTGAAGCTGAATCTTCACCTTCCTGGCTGTAAGCGACCGCCTCAGGTCCTGCGGGCTGCCCGTAGTGATCAGCCTCGTCTTGAGTATCGCCACGCGGTCGCAGACCCTTTCCGCTTCGTCCAGCAGGTGCGTGTTTAGGAAGATCGTCCTCTTCTCCTTCTTGAGCTCAAGGATGAAGTCTCTAACTGTCTTCGAAGCCTCTGGGTCCAGGTTTGCCGTTGGTTCGTCCAGAAAGAGGACCTCCGGGTCGTGCACCAGAGCCCTCGCGATCGCTAGCTTCTGTTTCATCCCCTTCGAGAACGTCCCCGCTGCGGAGTCTTTCCTGTCCCAGAGCTCGAGCAGCTTGAGGAGGTACTGAATCCTCTCCTTCCTCTCCTGCTCTCCGAGTTTGTAGTACCGCCCGTAGAAGTCCAGGTTGTCGTAGGCGCTCAGCTCCTCGTAGAGCCCGACGTTCTCCGTGAGCAGCCCGATCATCTTCCTTATCTTTGGCTGGTCCGCCCTGTCGGCGATCTCGTAGTCCCCTATCGTAGCGCTGCCGGAGCTCTTGGAGACCAGGCACGCCAGCATCCTGACGGTGGTCGTCTTGCCCGCGCCGTTGGGTCCCAGGAATCCAAACACCTCTCCCCTGCCCACATGCAGCGTTACGGAGTCAACGGCGATGCTGTCGCCGAACTTCTTCGTCAGGTTCTCTGTATCGATCATGCTTGTCTTGCTCACTTGGTCGACCCTCCTCCTTCTCTCATCGAAGCCATTTCACGTTGCTCCGCATTGTGCAGCCCTCATTGTGCAGCCCTGGATGGGTTCTAGGGGCTCGGCTGGCCCCTGTCGGAGACGGATCCCGCCTGCTTCGGCCGGGAGAATCTCCCGAAGCGGAAGACGTAGGCTAGGACGATCACGATTGCGGTGACAACGACAATCAGGACGACCTTGTCAGTAGTAATGATAGCCATCGCGCTAGGTCAGCTCCATGGCCGTTCTTGGGCAATGTGATACTAAAGCAGTTCGATGCGTACAAATTCTGTACCGGTCGGCCGCTGTCTGGGCGGGACCGTCAATCGCGCCTGGGGACGCCTAGCCTCCCTTGAGGCTGTAGACGTACTTCTGGTAGAACCTGTCGACGTCTTCCTGCGCCCATTCGTCCCACTCTTCGCGTGTCTGGGGGAGGAGCCCTCTCTCGGCAGCGAGCCTCCTGAGCCTCCTGTTCTCCGGGAGCAAAGTAGACAGGGCCATCGACAGCGCCCGGTTGTCATTGAACAACCGGTACGCCTCAAACTTCATCGCCGCGTATTTGCGACCCAGGGCGTACAGTTCCGGGCGGCGCCCCTCGATGTCTGCGCCTTCTTCGTCCGAGACTCCATACGAGAAGAGCATCGGGAGCAGCTCCTTCATGTCGGAGTACCCCATCCGTCGGGCGAAGCCGACCGCCTGCTGCCATGTCCTGCCTTCGAACCTCGCCGTGATCCTGACCGACCCCCCCGAGGTGCGCGCCTCGAGGATAGAGTGAGCGTCGACCTCCTCGCCAGGCTGCCTCCCCCGGGCGGCGCCGAAAAAGCGGGGCACTCGCTTACCTCCCACTCCCAGGATGCTTCGCCGGCTCCAGCAGTCTCCTGAGCTCGTTGTTCTGCGAGTATATCCTCCTCAGAGCCTCGTTGTCTCTGCTGTATTCTCCGAAGCTCTTCTTCAGCTCAGCGTAGTCTTTCTCCATGAAGGCGAGCTGCATGGGCCAGTACCTGTCGATGCCCTGAGTGAGGGCTACCCTCAGCGCGTCGTCCCTGCCGAGATGGCGGGAAGTCGAGAGCCGCACGAAGCGCTCGTAGTCCTCGATTTCTACGGAGAATTCCACGACTTCCGCGGCTGCCTTGCCTTTTCCCTTGTGACGCAAACCCGAAGACTGTAACTGCGGTTACACGTGCAATATATAACTGGCTCTCTCGGCGAGTCCCGCCATGGCAGGCTTAAATCGCCTGTTCGCAGGTTTCTGCCAATGAACGGGAAGCCCGCCGACAGGTGGATCGTGGTGGCCTACGACCTCCCGAACGAGCCTTCAAAGCTCCGAGTCAGAGCCTGGAGGAACCTCAAGAAGCTCGGCGCCCTCTACCCGCCGGTGTCCCTCTGCATATTGCCCAACACCCCGCAGGCAAGGAAGGAGGTCGGCCAGTTCAGGTCGGAATTCAAGGAGCACGGGACCGTCTTGGTGATGAGCGCCGACGCCTTGGACGGCCAGGACTCGGGCGTGCTCTCCAGGATGTTCCAGGAGGACCGACGGAAGCAGTTCGAAGAGATCTACGAAGAGTGCCAGGAGTTCCTGGACGAGATAAGCGAGAACCTGGTAAACAAGAAGATCACCTACGAGGAGACCGACGAGCTTGAGCAGACGCTGGAGTCCCTGGAAAGGTGGTACAAGAGCGTGCGAGAGAAGGGATATGGCCGCGCCAAGGACTCGTCCAAACTGGAGACGATGCTGTCGAGGTGCAAGAGGGCCCTGGCGAGCTTCGCCGAGAAGGCGCAGCCCCGGGGGATAAACAAGCAGCCAGAGCCCTGATGTAACAGCAGTTACATTTAATTACCAAGCGTCGGGGAGGCGACGTAAATTCCCCATGCGCACCGTCACGTCCAATGCCGCCCTATGCAACGCAGCTCCGGCAGCAGAAAGGCCCAAGGCGCCGCGGGGGACATGAGGCCCGGCGCGGAATTCAGGCTGACCACATCGGGGCTGCGCTAGATTGTCTGACCAGCTCGCGCTCCAGGCCATCAACGCCATCCAGGTGGGGACGGTCCTTGTCCTCTCGCCGTTCATAGCCGGGGTCATCAACCGCCTGAAGGCGCTCCTAGAGTCCAAGCGAGGGCCGCCCATCCTTCAGCCTTACTACGATCTTGCCAAGCTCTTCAGGAAGGAGACTGTCGTCCCCGAAAGGGCTTCGGGCTTCTTCGTGCTGGCGCCCTTCCTTTCGTTCACAGGATACATCGTAATCTCGCTGGTCATCCCAATCGTGACTCCCTACCCGCTCCCCTACGGGATCCTCCTCGACCTGCTAGGCGGGGCACTGATGTTTGGCCTGGCCGGGGTCGTCGGGATAATCGCGGCGCTTGATGCCCACACGAACTACACAGCCCTCGGGGCGAGCAGGAGCGCCTCTTTCTCCGCCCTGGCTGAGCCTACGCTGATAATGGTCTTCTTCGGTGTCGCCCTGATAACCGGGACAAACAGCCCCTACGTGACCAACAACCTCCTCGCCACATCGACGGCCTGGTACCTCTCGGCCACCCACATCCTCGTCTTGTCGTCTTTCTTCATGCTCCTGCTTGTGGAGACCGGACGCCTCCCGGTGGAGAGCTCAGGGCTGATGGAGCTGGGGATGCTCGACGACGCCAAGGTGATGGAGCATTCGGGAAGGCTCCTGGCGGTGTCCATGTGGGGAGGCTACATGAAGCAGTTCATGCTCATGTCGGTTTTCCTCAACGTCTTCCTCCTCCCATGGTGGATGTCCACAGCGGTGTCGGTCCAGGGGGCGCTTTACTCCGTCGGGACGTTGGTCCTCAAACTGCTCGGCCTCGCCGCTGCGATAGTGATAACAGAAGAGACCTTCGCCAAGCTCCGACTCTTCAAGATTCTCGACTTCCTCACTATCTCGTTCAGCCTCGGGCTCCTCGCGGTCATCGCGTTCTTCCTGGTCGGAGGCGGGCCGCCGCCTTGATCCTCCCTCAGCCGCTCCTTGGCGAGCTCTCCGGGCTCCTCGGGATACTGGTGCTCCTGACTGCCCTATACCTTCAGAGCCAGACCTTCGTGGACCCTGCGATACGGGGGGTGGCCGCCCAGTCACTGCTCCTCGCCATCCTCTTCGTTGTCCTCTTCCTGAGATCGGGAGACGCGGACCTCCTCTACCTGGCAGCGATAACCGCAGGGATACGCGGGCTCCTCATCCCCGCTGTGATGCTGTACCAGGTGCGCCGCTTCAAGCACAGCCTGAGGGAGAGCGGGCCCGGCCAGCGGGTGCCTTCGCTGGTGATAGTCGGGATCATCGTGGTGATAGGAGGATACGCGCTGTTCAAGACCGCTCTATTGCCCGACCTTTCCAACCCGTCCGCTTCCGTCCCCTTCGTCCTGGTGCTCCTCAGCTTCCTCCTCATAGCCACTCGAAAGAACGCCCTGACCCAGATGACCGGGTTTCTTGAGGAGGAGAACGCCGTGCTCTATGCGGGAGCCCTCATCGCCCCGACCATACCACTGCTGATCGAGTTCGCGGTGGTCTTGGACGTCCTGGGGGTCATCCTGGTGGGCGTGATCCTGTCCGCCACCCGCGATGTGCTGAGAACGCTGGAGGAACCAGAGTTGGAGCAGCTCACCGGGTGATATCTGGTGGACCCGAGCCTGATCTTTGTCGTGCTGCTTGCCGCCCCCGCCGTCGGAGCGGCCGTCTCGCTAGTCCCCAGGGACGGGGTGGAGGTCGCTGCTTCCCTGGCCTCCTCGGCAGCGGCCGTCCTGGTCTCTCTGTTCCTGCTCGCCTCCGGGGCATCGGGGGCGTTTGGCCTGTTCTATTCAGACGGCCTCACGCGGATAATGGCGATCACCATCTCTTCGGTGTTCTTCACCTCCGTGGCTTATTCGTGGTTCTACGTGAGGCGGATCAACAAGCCCCTCATACGTTTCAGGTGGTACTACTCCCTGCTCGACCTCTTCGCCTTCACCATGCTCCTGGCCGTCACCGTGAACGACCTCGGCTTCGTGTGGATCGCGATTGAGGCAACGACCGTGACCAGCGCCCTCCTCGTCGCCCTGGAACGCGAGAGGACAAGCGTAGAAGCGGCCTGGCGCTACACGCTCATCGTCTCCGCGGGCCTCGTGGCTTCGCTACTTTCCGTCGTCTTCGTCTACTACTCCCAGGGCACCCTCGTGATCTCCAACCTCATGGGGTCTCCCATCCGCGCCGGGCTGCTCATGCCGCTTGCCGTCGGCTTCGCCCTCGTTGGCTACGGGACCAAGGCAGGCGTCGCCCCCATGCACGCCTGGCTCCCTGACGCCCACAGCGAAGCTCCCTCGCCGGTAAGCGCCATGTTCTCGGGCATCCTCCTTCCGACGTCGATCTACGCCCTCGTCAGGACGTTCAACCTACTGCAGGGGCTGGCTTCATTCGGGGCCATGCAGAACCTTCTGATCGGGTTTGGGGTATTCACGGCTCTGCTCGCCGCCATCATAATGGGACATCAGCGGAACTACAAGAGAATGCTCGCCTACTCCAGCATGGAGAACATGGGCATCATACTGGTCGGCTTCGCCCTCGGAGGCATCGGGGTCGTAGGCGCGGCCGTCCAGATAGTCGCCCACGCCTTCGCGAAGTCCTCAGCCTTCTACGAATCTGGCAACATACTTGTCGCCTACGAAAGCAAGAGCATGGCCGAGGTCCAGGGGGTGGCGAGGAGGCTGAAGTACAGCGGCTATCTCTTCGCGCTCTCCTGCCTCGCCGTGACAGGCGCCCCGCCCTTCGGCGTCTTCGTGGGAGAATTCATGATACTGGCCATGGCGCTGAGCACGGGAAACGTCGCCCTCGTCCTGCTGCTCGCAGCCGTCTACGTCTACGGGTTCATCGGCCTGAACAGGCAGTCAGTGAAGATGGTGTTCGGCCAGAGCAGCTCCGGGCAGCAGGGAGAGGGGATGGGCTCCGGGCCGGCCCCGCGTGCCGCGCCCCAGAGTGAACACTGGGTCTCGGTCGCGATCCCACTGGCCAATCTGGCGGTGGCCCTCGTGATAGGCGTGTACATGAGCCCACTGCTTCTGCAGGCGGCCCAGGGGATGGTGCCTTGAGCGGCGGGCCCGGCATCCTGGGGGGCGGCCGCGTAGAGAGGCACAACTTGGAGAGCCTCGGAGAGAAGATGCAGCTATCGTCGGTCTTCCAGGCCGGGGGCCTCAACTACGCGCTGATCTCCGATACTGAGACCAACAGGACAATCGTCAGCGAGCTCCCGCCAGCCCCTGGCGAAGAGTTCGGCGCACTGCTCAGAGGCGGCGACGCGGAGCCGGGGTCCCCGCTGGCGCTCGAGGCCGGGGGCCGGGTCGAGGGCTATGGCGTGTTCGAGTTCCCCTACGGCCCGGTCAGCTGGGGCGTCCCCGAGGCGGGCGCCTTCGGCCTCATGACCTATGGCGAGAGGGTGCTCAAGGTGGTCCCCCGGGTCAATTTCAAGAAGCGCGGCGTGGAGCGGGCGGTCCTGGGGCGCGCTCCGGAGGATGCGCTCCTCTTCGTCGAGAGGTCGGCGGGCAACTTCTCCGCAGCCTACTCCACCTGTTTCGCGACGGCGGTGGAGGATTCTCTCGGACTGGAGGTCCCGTCGGAGGCCAGGTGGACCAGGGCCGTTGCCCTGGAGCTCGAAAGGATCTACAACCACCTGTACGCCTTCGGCCGCCTGGCGGAGGCGGCGTCCCAGAACGTCGCGGCGACCCAGACGCACGCGCTTCGGGAGAGGGTGCTGAGATTGAACTCCAGGCACTTCGGGCACAGGTACCTCTTCGGGATCAATTCGATCGGCGGAGTGCGCCGTGCCCTGCCCAAGGACGAGCGGAGCGCCCTGACGACTGAGGTCAGGCTGGTAGCCAGGGAGTTCTCGGAGATCGTGCAGTACTTCCTTTCTTCGCGCATATTCCTCGACAGGCTCCAGGGCACCGCGAAGCTCACGAAGAAGGACGCCCTCGGCCTCGGCGCGGTCGGCCCATCGGCCAGAGGGTCGGGCGTGCAGTGGGACGACAGGCTGACCTTCCCCTTGGAACCCTACGACGACATCTACGTCAACCTGGAGACCGATGATGGAGAGGACACCATGGCGAGGACGATGGTGAGGGTGAGGGAAGTCGAGTCCAGTACCATCGCGCTGAGGGAGCTGTTGGACGGGATGCCTTCTGACGGAACGAAGAGCGGCACCGATAGACGGCGAGCCGACGTCCTCGGGTCGGGGTTCTCCTTCTGCAGGGTGGAAAGCCCCAGCGGGGACCTGATACAGGTGGTCCAGCTCGACGGCGGAGGGAGGGTGAGGAACCTGCACGTGCGGCCGCCTTCCCTGGTGAACTGGCTCCCATTCGCGCGGAGCCTCGAAGGCACGGTCTTCACAGACTTCCAATTCGCCTTCGAAAGCTTCGGTCTCTCGTTCGCGGACTCAGACAGGTGAATGTGGAACATGCCAAAGATCTGGGTCATCCGCGGGCTGAAGAAGGGGATACTCACCACATCCTATCCGAAGTCTCAGCCGACGTCCGAAGAGGTCCCGGTGCGCTCGCTCCCGCCGAGGCCAACCGACGCCGCGGACTGGCACGCCGGAGAGAAGGGATGCCCAACAGGCGCCATTGATTCAGCGGACAAGAAGGTGGACCTGGGGCGCTGCGTCTACTGCCGCCTCTGCTCCTCTGCTGGTTTCTCCTTCGAGGACGGGCCCGGAGGTCGCACAGGGGCCCTGCAGGCCAGCTTCCTAGGGAACCGCGCCGCCGGAGCCCGACAGATCTTCGGGCGGTCGCTCCACGTCATGATGATCGACGTCGGGTCGTGCAACGCCTGCAACCTCGAGGTGCTGAACCTCTCGAACCCGTACTACGACGTCTCGAGGCTCGGCATCGCCTTCACGAACTCTCCCAAGCACGCGGACGCCCTGATCGTCGTAGGCGCCCTCAACCCGGCGATGGTGGACGTCCTCAAGAGGACCTTCGAGAGCATGCCGGAGCCGAAGCTGGTCCTCTCCGTCGGCGCCTGCGCCGTGAGCGGAGGAATCTTCAAGGGCGCGGAAGGCTTCGTCTCTCCCGTCTGCGACGCGATCCCCGTAGACGTCGTCGTCCCCGGTTGTCCGCCTTCGCCTGTTCAGATCCTGGAGGGGCTGCTGCTGGCCGCGGGCCGGTTGAAGGAGGAGGGGGCGAGGCGATGATCCCGGCATATCTGATATCAGGCCTCCTCTTCGGGACCCTGGCGGCGCTCGGCGCAGGTTTCGTGCTAGGACTGTCCTCCAAGAAGGCCGCGTACATGCTGGGGGGCGTGGGTTCAGCCCTGGGCGCGGTGCTCTCGCTCATCGTCCTGACGTCGGGCAAGACGGTCGCCGTCGACCTCTGGCTGGTGAGCTCCGCGAGCTATGCCCAGCTCCAGGTCTCCCCGCTCAACGCCTACTTCCTCCTGATCTCTTCGCTGGTCTGGCTCGGGACGTGCCTGTACTCGGTGAGGTACGATGACGACTATCCCAGGTCCCTCTCTTCGCTCATGCTTCTCACCATCATGTCCATGGTCATCGTGCTGGTGAGCGGCGACGCGTTCACTTTCCTCATCGGCTGGGAATCTATGACCATTGCTTCCTTCTTCATGATCCTCGAAGGGAAGGGGGACAAGGACAGGGTCAGGAACGCGGCCTACGTCTTCCTGGCCTTCGGGGAGGGGAGCAGCGTGCTCATCATGCTCTCCTTCGCCGGGCTCTTCTCCGCCGCCGGCACCTTCAGCTTCATGGGCCCCGCCGCGGCCAGGATTGTCACGCCTCTGGGACCCTGGATCTTCGTCACCGCCCTCCTGGGCTTCGGCCTGAAGATGGGGCTGGCCCCGTTCCACATGAACGAATGGCTTCCGATCGCTCATTCGAGCGCCCCTTCGAACGCCTCAGCCCTGCTCTCCTCGACGCTCACGCTCATGGGTGTCTACGGCGTCATCGACGTCGTCTCGCACCTGGGGGGGTATCAGCTGTGGTGGGGCTGGCTCGCCCTGACCATCGGTGGGGTGTCGGCCCTCCTGGGGGCCCTGTTCAGCTCGGTCTCCGAGCACTCGAAGGGCCTCCCCGCGTACAGCACCATAGAGAACAACGGGATGATAGTTGTCGCCATCGGGGCGTATCTCATCGCCGCCCACTACAACCTCACCCTCCTGGCCGACTTCGCTCTGGTGGCAGCCCTGTTCCACGCTTTCTCTCACTCCATCTCGAAGGCGTCCCTCTTCCTGTTGAACGGGTGGATGAGCAAGCTCAGGGGGACATTCGACCTGAGCAGCGCCCACCCGATCCCCTCGGCTGGGGGGAGGTGGCTGAGCTCCCTAGGGATCTTTACCGTCCTTTCGCTCGCGGCCGTCCCCCCGCTCGCCGGATTCGTCTCGGAGTGGATGATCCTAGAGACGCTGTTCCAGTCGTTCAGGTTCGGAGACTTGACCAGCCAGATCCTGGGGGCCCTGGTGGGGGCGGTGGTCGCCCTGGCCGCAGGCATCATGGTGGTCGCCATGACCAAAGTCTATGGGTTCGGAACGCTCTGGCCGAGGAGGACCGCCGGGCCGGGCGAAAAAGGAGGGGCGTACATCGGCGGGAGCCTCGCCTACTTCGCAGCGCTCGTCGTCGCGGTCGGGGCGGGGGCGCCTGGCGTATTCTACCTCGCCTCCCAGGCGGCATCACGGATGCTGGGGGGGAGCCCCTATGGGCTGTTCGTCACAGGGCTGCTGGGGGTCCCCGCCCCGTTCGTGATTCTCTCAGGCAGCCCGTTCGGCGGCTTCTCACCCACCTTCACCGCCCTGGCTTTCTTCTCCATCCTGCTTGTCACCCTGACCGTCGCCGGCGCCGTCCGAGCGCGCGCGCCTCGGTTCGGTTTCCGCGTGAGGAGGACCCCCGGCTGGTTCGCGGGAGCGGCCCCGGCGGACGACTCAGCCGCCATGTACAACTCCTTCGGCTACAGCACACCGATCAGGATTATGCTGAGGTTCCTCTTCAGGACCAAGGAGAGCGTGGTCCAGGTGGGCTCTGCGCAGCGGCTGGTTGTCAGTTCCCCCGAGGAATATGTGGTGGACCTTGCGGTGCTTGACGTGTTCAAGAAGTTCTACGACGTCCTCGCCAAGTGGGCCCTGGGGCTATCCGCCTATGCGAGCAAGAAGGTGATGTCTGGGAAACTGGGCCTCTACATCATCTACATCATGGCCGCACTCATCTTCGTGCTGATCTACATCCTGCTCGCCGCAGGCTGACCGGGTCAGGGCACGAGGAGCAGAGGGCATGACCTGGATTTCAGGAAATGCGAAGACGTCGTCCCGAGCCTCCTCTTGGAAGCGGGGTGCCGCAGGGTCCCGAGGACAACCAGGTCCGGCTTCAACGCGGCCGCGGCGACCTGGCCTCCCCACGAGAGCGCAGCCAGCTGGACCGCTTAAATCCCGTCCCTGCTCGGCTCTGGTTGCCAGTTGAAGTCGACTCTCACGAGATGAGCGAGGAATGAAGAACCAATCGTATCACAGGCACAGGACCAGGATTCAGGAGTCCCAGGACCTGGACTTTCATGAGCTCAGGGACCGGACCGTCAACGCTCTGAACAACCTCGGGAGACAGAAGTTCTCCGCAGAGCCTGGGGGCTATTCGCTCGAGAACTGGGTCAGGGGGGTGGGCGTCCTGCTGGACGAGTTCGAAGAGAAGGCGGGGAAGGGGAACCTCCCACAGGACTACCGCGCCAGGCGTCAGGAGCTGAGCCGCCTCGTCTCAGGGCCCGTCCCGCTCGCCTCAATCGACGAAGAGATCGCCGGGCTCAGGGAAAGCGTCGCGGCCATGAAGAGCAGGATGGCGGCCGAGAGCGGCAAGGTGGCCACGAAGATCTCAGAGCTCAAGGCCGAGCGCATCAGATGCTCCACAGAGCTGGACGCCGAGAGGGCCCGCGCGGCTTCAGCCGCCGGCGCGCAGAAGACCGACTCTTTTTTCGGCCGCCTCCTAGGCAGGAAGAGGTCACCGTCTGATGACCACGACGCCAAGGCCAGGGAGCTCGAGGCGAGGCAGTCCGACCTGTCCGAGGAGCTGCTGGCTCAACAGAAGCTGCTGAAAGACATCGACCTCCGCTCTCCAGGCTCCCCGTTCGCGAAGGAGTGGGGGGACCTTGAGGCGGCTCAGGCGAGGCTGGAAGGGCTGGAGAACGAGCGGACCGAAAGAGCTGACCTGGTCAGTGAGCGCGCCGAGGTGACTGCCTCGATAGCTGACGCGATCTCCAGGATCCCATACGACGGAGCCGGTCCGGCGTAGCTCTGCCGCTCTCCCTCGAACCTCACCGGAGTGCGTCCCGAAGGTATGCCTGCACCAGCGCCGAGCTAGGTCCGCCCCTTTATCCTGTACCAGTAACGGTAACCTTCGGCGAAGCCCAGCCCGCGATACAGAGCCAGGGCCGGCTGGTTGTCTGGGACCACCTGGAGGTAGGCCGTCTCAGCCCCCATCCCCTCCCCCCACCGGAGCAGGCTTAGCGTGACCGCGCGCGCCAGTCCCCGGCGGCGAAAGCCGGGGCGTGTGACGATGTCGAAGACTCCGACGTGTCCCCCCTCCGCCACACCGAGCCCACATGCGACGGCCTTCCCCCCCACCGAGGCAGACGCGAAGCACCTCCTGGGGACGGTGTTCAGGAGCATCTGCCTGGCGGTCTCCCTCTTGAGGGGGTCGACTTCGCTCATCTCGAAGAATGCCGAGAGCCAGGCTTCGGAGAATTCTTCTGAGGTCTCTACCCCCTCCTGCTCTCGCCGCTCGATCTCGCCGAGTCCAACCGTCTGAACCGACGCCCCTTCTACGAACCGGTATCCACGCTTGGAGAGCGCGCCGTCGAGGCTCCCAGGCGCCGAGGCCGGGGTGAGCTTGAAGACCGTGTCCAGGCCTTTTGCCGAGTATATCTCCTCGCAGATGGAGACCTTCCTCTCAGCTCCGATTGCCCCCCGATAGAGCGGGCTCACGGAGTTGGCCCTCTTCGTGTACCCAGCAGAGAACCTGAGTGTCCACCCGTCCAGCGCCATGGTCTGGAGTGAAGGCCAGGCGTTCTGCGAGAGCTCCTCGAGCCGCCTTATCGCCGCTCCGGCGAGCACGGGGGCGCACCCAATCGGCGGGCTATAAGACTCCCCGCGCGGCGGGGCGCTGCTCTTAAGACATGCCGGCCGAGTCCGGCTGCCAGGTTGACCACTGACGGATCCGAGGCTCTCTCCAAGAAGGAGCTGGAGAGGTACAGCAGGCAGCTGGTCCTCCCCGAGGTCGGCATCGAGGGCCAGCGCAGGCTAAAGTCCTCGAGGGCGCTGGTGGTGGGGGTCGGGGGGCTGGGCGTTCCTGCCTCGACTTACCTGGCCGCAGCCGGGGTGGGTGAGGTGGGGATCGTCGACCACGACAGGGTGGAGGTGAGCAACATCCACAGGCAGCCCCTCTACGCCGAGGGGGACGCCGGGAGGCTGAAGGTCGACGTCGCGCTGGAGAGGCTGCACGAGACCAACCCCAACGTGTCCGTGGTCCCCCACAGGGCCAGGCTGGACAGGTCGAACGCGCTGGACATCATCCGAGGCTACGACGTCGTCCTGGACTGCACGGACAACTTCCCCACGCGCTATCTCGTCAACGACGCCTGCGTCATCGCGCGGAAGCCCGACGTCTACGCCAGCGTTTACAGGTTCGACGGCCAGTCATCGGTCTTCGCTGCTGAGTCGGGGCCGTGCTACCGGTGCCTGTTCCCGGTCCCGCCCCCTCCCGGGGCGGTCCAGGACTGCGCCGAGTCGGGGGTGATGGGGGTGCTCCCGGGGCTAATGGGGACCGTCCAGGCCGCCCAGGCGCTGAACATCCTCCTGGGCAACGGGAAGGCTCTGGTCGGAAGGCTGCTGCTCTTCAACGGGTCGGAGATGACCTTCGAAGAGGTCAGGGTGCGCAAGGACCCCGAGTGTCCGGTCTGCTCGACGGCGCCGAGGATCAGGGAGCTCATCGACTACGACGAGTTCTGCGGACTGAAGCGAGAGGGGGGGAGGCAGGAGGAGCTGGGGCCCTCCGAGCTCAAGCGCTTGCTCGACGCCGGGGAGAAGGTCTACCTCCTCGACGTCCGGGAGCCGTACGAGCACCAGCTGTGCAGCATAGCAGGCTCGAAGCACATACCCATCGGAGAGCTGGCGCGGAGGGCCGGGGAGCTAGACAGGGAGGAAGAGCTGGTGGTCTACTGCCACGTGGGGGTGAGGAGCGCGGCGGCGGTCGGCCTGCTGAAGTCCCTCGGGTTCAGGAAGGCGAGGAGCCTGGCGGGCGGGATCAGGGCCTGGGCCGAGGAAGTGGACCCGTCAGTCCCCGTGTACTGAGCGCCGCGCTTCCGGGCGGCGTCCCTGGCGGCCTGGTCCGCGGCCATCCCCTTGGCGGACCCGGTCAGGTCGCCCTTCACGGCGAGCGGCGCCATAGCCTCGGGGTCCCTGGCCCCCGGCTATGTACACGACGTGGGCGAACTCACCAGCGAGGGCTCCGAGGAATGTCCTTACGGCCCCTGGCGACCCTGGCATGCACACTATGAGCTTCCCCCCGGCGACCCCGGCCGCCGCCCTGGACAGGACCCCGGCGGCCCCTATCTCGTCATAGCTCAGCCTCCGCAGGAGCTCCCCGAAGCCGTCCAGCTCCTTCTCGAAGTACGGCCTGATCGTCTCTATGGTGACGTCCCTGGGGGAGACCCCGGTCCCACCCGTGAACAGGAGGGCGTCCTCCCCCCCTGCCAGGAACCCTTCCACCTCCCTCCGGAGCATGGCGGCGTCGTCCGAGATCAGCGCCCTTCG
Source organism: archaeon (assembly GCA_021827865.1). Lineage (GTDB taxonomy): Archaea > Thermoproteota > Nitrososphaeria > Nitrososphaerales > Gagatemarchaeaceae > UBA183. Next base: position 190,368 of record JAKAUC010000013.1, on the reverse strand, counting down.
GTTCACCCTGTGCCCCGCCCTCAGCGCCTCGGCTACGGCCGCGTCCCCCGCCTCGTCTGTATACCCCTCCCCCGCCTCCTTCTTGGCGAACCTGCTGGAGCTGACAGTGACGACCCTGACGGCCAGCCCCTTCCCGGCGTGGGCCCTGTGGTCTTCGTGCGGCTTCACGATGCCCCCCCACCGCGGACCGGTCCCTCATGGGTGCCAGGGGGGCGTCTTACCTTCGAAGCACAGGCAGACGCGCCGAAAAGCTTGGGCGGCACAGGCTCCCTTCCGCCGATGACATGTTATATCTGCTCCCATGCCCTGGGCCGCTACCAATCCCGAGAGGCGCGCTCTCCCACCCCCCTGAGAGAAGGGGCCTAGGAGCCCGGACCCCGAGCCTTGCCCGGGACCTTCTTCCCATACTTCACGGCGACGACCTCGGCCATAATGCTGAGGGCTATCTCAGCTGGGGTCATCGCCCCGACGTCCGCCCCGGCCGGGGACCGGAGGGCCGAGACGAAACCCTCGTCGACCCCAATCCCCTTGAGTTTGGCGCGGTCCTCCTCCGCCCTCCTGGCGCTCGCCACCAGGGCCACGTACCTGAGCTTGAACTTCGCGAGGGCGCGGAGGACGTCGGCGTCCCTCTCCCCCTTGGTCAGGACCACCACCGAGTCGGAGGGAGAGAAGTCGAACTTCGAAAGGTCGAAGGCGGGGTCGCTCACCAGCCTGTCCGGCTCCTCGCTCAGCACCGGGCTGTGGTCGATCACCACCACCTCGAAGTCGAGCCCTCTGCCAAGCTTGACCAGGGCGTCCTCGACGTCGTCCTTCCCTCCCTGGCCGACCAGTATCAGCCTCTGAGGGGGAAGGAAGGGCTCGATGTAGAGGTCCAGGGTCCCTCCTACGGCGGCCTCCGCGTGGATCTCCTCTTCGTTCTGGCTCTTCAGGACCGCCGCATCCAGGCCCTCGACCCGCTCGAGGTACACCCTGACCGTCCTCGGGACCCCCGCCCCCATGGCCTTCTTTGCGGAAGATACGATGGCAGGCTCCGGGCACGCCCCTCTAAAGGTCCCGTAGACGACCTGCCCGGCTCCCGAGACGACGACCTTTGAGCCCGCCCTGACCAGGGACTGGCCCTCGGTCTTCACCAACGTGGCCACGGCGAAGGGCTCCCCCCTTTCCGCAAGCTCCCCCATGACCTTGGCGAACTCGGACTGATTCAATTCCTGGCCGACGGCCCCCTTCCGACTTTATAACTGTCGGCAGCCCCAAGGAGGCCAGGTCGACCGGGCCGCAGCCGACCGCGGGGGGAGAGGCTCCTCCGAGAGGCTTACATCAGTCCCCCCAGAGCGTCCAGGGGGAGGAACGGGAGTGCACTTCGAAGGGACTTTCGACGCCAGGGCTCCCGCCGCGAAGGTCTACGCCGCCCTGATGGACCCCAACCAGCTCTCCGCCTGCATCCCCGGCTTCCAGCGGGCAGAGGTGAAGTCTCCGAGAGAGTTCACGGTGTTGGTGAAAGCGGGGGTGTCCTTCATCAGGGGGGATTTCACCATCAAGTTTGACCTGGTCGAAGCCCGGGCGCCGACCCACGCCAAGCTCGTGGGGAGGGGGTCGGGGATGGGGAGCGTCGTAGACATAGAGGCGACCATGGACATCTCCGAAGCCGCCGGAGGCGGGTCATCGACGAGGTGGTACGCCGAGGCGAAGGTCGGGGGGAAGATCGCCTCCCTCGGCCAGCGGCTCCTGGAGGGCCAGGCTGAGAAGATAATCAGGGAGATGTTCGCCTGCCTCCGGGCCAAGTTCGAACAGGGCTGAGCGGGACCCCCCTGGTCCGCCCCGACTACGCCTTGCGCCTTCGTCTGACCTTGGCGGCGTGCCTGACCGCGTCTACTATGTTCGCGTAGCCGGTGCACCTGCAGATGTTGCCCGAGATCGCCGTCCTGATCTCCTCTTCGGTCGGGTCGGGGTTCTCCTTCAGGAGCGCGTAGGCCGAGACCAGCATCCCGGGGGTGCAGAACCCGCACTGCAGGCCGTGCTTCGCGACGAAGCCCTCCTGCACCGGGTCCAGCTTCCCGTCTTTCGCCAGCCCTTCGACCGTCATGACCTTCTTGCCGTCGGCCTGGACCGCCAGCACCGTGCACGACTTCACCGCCCTCCCGTCGAGGAGGACCGTGCATGCACCGCAGTTGGTGGTGTCGCACCCGATGTGGGTACCAGTCAGCCCGAGGCTCTCCCTGATGAAGTGCGCCAGAAGGAGACGCGGCTCGACGTCGGCGTCCTTCCTGCGGCCGTTGACCTCCACCGTTATGTGGGTTGTCTGGGGCATCTAGGCTCCCCTCCTCGCACGCTCGTTGGCCCTCGCCAGCCCTCTGGTCACGAGGAGCCTGATCAGCGCCCGCTTGTAATCCACGGTCCCTCTGATGTCCGACGTCGGCGACGACGCGCCTGCGGCCAGCTCAGCGGCCTCCGCAGCCGCGCTGGCGTCGGTGGGCTTCTTCCCCAGCATAGCCTCCTCCGCCTTCTTCGCCTTGATGGCCGTGGGGCCGGCGCCGGTGATGCCTATGCCCACCCTCTCGCACTCTGACCCCCTCCCCATGGTGATCTGGACCGCCACACCGGCTGTCGCAAAGTCGGCGACCTTCTGCTCGACCTTCAGGTAGGCCCCACCGCTGCGCGGGGGCGGGACCGGTACCCGGACCTCGGTGAGTATCTCGTCGTGGGCCAGAGCCGTGGCGAAGGTGTCCACGAAGAAGTCTTCTGCCCGTATCGACCTCTCCCCAGACGCCCCGGTGGCCGCGAACTGCGCTCCCATGGCCAGGGCTACCGCGGGGAGGTCGTTCGACGGGTCGCCGTGCGAGATGTTGCCTCCGACAGTCCCGAGATTGCGGACCAGGGGGTCTGCGATGGCCAGCGAAGCGTCATGGATCGCCCCGTACTTCTTCTGCAGCAGGCGCGACCCGCCCAGGGCAGCGACCCTCGTCAGCGAACCTATCCTGAGGAAACCGTCCGACTCCCTGAGGTAATCCAACCCCGGGATCCGGTTGATGTCCACGAGGAGCGCGGGAGCCGCCAGCCGCAGCTTGAGAAGGGGGATCATGCTCTGCCCGCCCGCGAGGACCTTCGCGTCCCCGCCCCTCCCGTTCAGGAGGCCGACTGCCTCCTGCAAGCTCTTCGGTGCGGCGTACTCGAACCTGGGTGGAATCATCTCGATCGCCTCTCCTCGGCCCCGGTCAGCCTGACCGCCCAGAGCTTCTCCGGCTCGATGGGGAGGGTCGTGAACCTCCGTCCCAGGAGGACCTCCAGGGCGCGCGTAGCAGCAGGGGGGACCCCTATGGTGGGGCTCTCCCCGACCCCCTTCGCCCCGTGGGGGAGGTCGGACCTGTGGGCCCCGGTCATCACCACGGACTTCGGCATCTCGGTGGAGTGAATGACCCCGGCGTCGGCTATGGAGGCGGTCAGGAGCTGGCCTTCTTCGCTGTAAAGGGCCTGCTCGTACATCACTTCCCCAATCCCCTGGGCGACCCCTCCGGTGACCTGGCTCTCCAGCATGACCGGGTTCAGCACCTTTCCCACGTCGTAGAACGACAGGACCTCGTCTACGACCGCGCTCCCGTCCTTGGTGATGCGTGCGGTCGCCAGGTTGGCGCCGAGGGAGTTGAGCAGGCCCTTCGGCTTGAAGAATGCCTCGGCCTCGTATTCACCATCAAGTAGGCGGGCGGGGGAGTAGCGCTTCCCAAGCTCTTTCTTCGCCTTCGCCTTCAGCATCCTGCTTGCTTCGACCAAGGCTCCGCCGCCGAGGAGAGCGGTCCTGCTCCCCCAGCTCCCGACGCCCCCGGAGATCGCGGCGGTGTCCGCGTGCTGGAAGTCTATCACATCCTGTGGAATCCCGAGCTCGCCGCTGATCAGGGTCTTGGCGAAGACGTCGTGCCTCTGACCGTGAGAGCTCCCCCCCATCCACACCTTGACCCTGCCGCCGCGCACCGCCAGCTTCGCCGACTCTCCTCCGTAGGCGGCGGGGATCAGCATGAAGAACGACAGGCCCAGCTTCCCCTTCTTCTTCCGGCTCGAGTAGTGGAAAGCCCTCAGCGCCTCCATGAAGAACTTCTTCGACGGCGGTGCTTCCATGCCCAGGGGGGACGTCGTCTTGCGCAGGGTGGCGTTCCTCAACCTCACCTCGGCCGCGTCCAGGCCGGTCTCGTCTGCGACCCTGTCCATCATCTTCTCCATGAAGAATGCGGCCTCCGGCCTCCCGGCGCCCCGGTAGGGGCCGAGGTTCACTTTGTTGGTCAGGACAGCCTTCGCGGTGGCGTAGGCCTTCGGGACGGCGTAGGGCCCGATGAGCTGGGACGCTATCCATTTCGGTGTCCAGCCTCCGCCTCCCAGCGGGTATGCCCCGATATCGACGAGTATGTCGGCCTTCAGCCCCTTCAGCTTCCCCTTTCTGTCGGCGTAGACCTTCATCCTCCCCCTGACCCCCCTGCCCTGGTCCGTGGCCATCAGGTTCTCGTACCTGCTTTCAGACCACTTCACCGGCCTCTTGGTCTTCATGGCCGCGTAGGCGGCCACCACGTACTCGGGGTAGATGCCTCCCTTGGACCCGAAGCCCCCGCCCGTGTCCATCTGCACCACCCTGACCGACTCCTCCTTCAGCCCAAGCGCGCCCGCCAGCCCCTCGCGCCACGAGAACACGGACTGCGTCGAGGCGTAGACCGTCAGCACGGAGCCGTCGTAGGCCGCCACCAGCCCCCTCGTCTCCAGGGAGTTGGGGGTGATCCTCGTCATCCTGAACGTCTCTTCGACCTCCACGGGCGCCCTCAGCTCGAACTTCTTCCCCAGCTCGACCTCGGACGCCAGGTTACTCTTCATCCCAGGATGGATCGGCTCGAACTCTATGGCCTTCTCTGGGTCTATCACTGGTTTCAGCGGCTCGTATTGCACGTCCACCTCCTCTGCCCTGTCGGCCGCCTCGTACCTGTCCGCCCCGAGGACGGCGGCGACCGGTTGGCCTACGTAGCTGACGTAGCTCGCCGACAGCACGGGGAAGGGGACCGCCGACCTCCCGCCGGCGTCTTCGCCCACCGACTCCATGGTGGCCTTCAGCTCGTTGCCCGTGATCCCGCCGCTCACCGAAAGGACGCGCGCCCTGGCGTAGGGGCTCCTGACCACGTGGAGGCTGAGCATTCCATCCAGCTTGACGTCGTCGACGTACTTCCCCGCGCCCTTCACAAAGCGGACGTCGGGGTCCTGCTCCTCGCCCTCGAAGGTGACTTCTGACAACTTTCGGCCAGGGGCGCCGAAACGCGCCGGGAATTAAATTTTCAGAAGGTGGCCGGCCTGTGGCCTGACCCCTCGGGTGCGGAAGGCTGTCCGTTGCCGCCGGTCAGGCCCCGCTTCCTTCCCTTGCCTCGCTCAGATCGAGAGGAACCCGTCGTACAGCATGACCTTGAGGGATGCCTCCGTCTCCTGGCTGAAGAACCTAATCGCCCTCGGCGTCTCACCGAGCGCTCGCCCGAACGCGGAGGGTGTTGCCTCCACCAGCCACCCCTTCCCGTCCTCTCCCGGGCCCTCTCCCCGCCGCACCCAGGGGCGTCCTGGGTTACGGCCCCCTCCCCCCGGCTGCGACCCTCGCTCTTCACAACGCTTAAAGGGCTAAGCGGCGGAGAGCACCCAAGTCAGACACATGGACCTGATCCCAATCGCCTTCCTCACAGTGACCACGACCACCTCGAGCGCCGGGCTGTCGGGGGTCCTCCCGTCGCAGCTCCTCCCCTACTCTTCCATCATCGGGCTCGTGCTCCTGTTCGTAGACGGCGTCCTGTTCGGGATAGCGGTCAAGAAGGCCCTGGTCAGCGTGGTCCTCGTTGTCGTTGCCCTCTTGCTGGCCGCGTTCGTCGGGGTGGCAATACCCTTCGTCAGCAAGGGCACCATCTTCACCCACATCGTGAACATAGTGACCTACCAGGCCGCCCACATCGGCCCCGCCTTCTACGGTCTCCCGATATTCTTCATCATTGGGTTCGCCATCGGGATATGGCGGGGCTAGACTAGGTCAGGTTCCCCATCCGTACATCCTTCGGTCAACCTTCGCCGTCGGTCAGTTGGCTATCGCAGCCTACGCCGCCCCTGAAGGGGATTCCATTGTAGGTGTCGCCGACCGCCAGTGGTGTGCGTCGATGGTTCCCTTGTCTCCGACGGCACGAAGCCTGGGGCCGCTCAGGTTATAACACGCTGCACGGGACTTTCGTGCCCGGTGAAGGCACAACTTCTGCTGGTGGGGCTATCCGCTTTCATCGCTCTCTTCGTATTTACAGCATACGTGGCGTTCACGCTATGCGGCTACTGCTTCGCCAACCCCAACGCCGTGAGCCCCGGCGGCGGCCCCTTCATGCCCCCTCACTCTCACTACTGGAACGTGGACGGTGAGTACGCCGCGGTGGCCCTCGCCGGCATCTTCTCCTTCGGCTTCCTCTGGAGGCGCGTGCAGCGGCCTCTCCTCGTGTCAGTTCTCTTCGCCTGGCGGCTGCTATTCGGCGTAGTCCTCGCCTACGAGGTGGCGCTGATTTTCTTCGACCGCCCTGCCCTGTACACCCACGCGACGAACTTCGAGCTGCAGTACCCCTGGCTGGCGTGGGTCACGAACTACGACGTCCTGCTCGCCTCGGCGGCCGCACTCGCCTTCGGTCTTCTCGTGGGTTGGACCCTGCCCATGACTCAGGTTCGGCTTCGGGAGCCTCCAGCCTAGCCCCCCACGCTAGATGAGAGGCACCGCGCCCGCTTCGGCCATCGCGGCGAGGCTGAGATGATCAGGCGGGCCCCCGGTCCCCCGAAAGGGACCGACCCGCTCGCCACGGACCCAGTCCTAGGGCTTCCGCTCGTCCTCGCCCTTCTCTTCCGGCTGGAGCAGGAGCAAGCCGATGACTACCATGATGATCAAGATGGAAGGGATGTAGTTGTACCACTGCGGGAGCCCGTAGTGGTGGACCTCATAGGCCAGCAGTTCGACGTAGGGGATCACGAAAACCACCTTCCCCACGAGGCAGCTCTGGGTTATTGGCCCCGTAGCTATGCTCAGTGACTGGTCAGTCTCCGCGTTGTTGTCTCCCTTGGTGATCAGGCCGCCCGACGTGATTGCCACCACCCGGTGGACGACGGATATCCCGAAGGCCGAGCACGACCCGTCGTAGACGATGATGTTGCCCACGTGCACCTGGCTGATGGGGACGCTCTGCAGGACGACCAGGTCCCCTCCCTCGAGGGTGGGGAGCATGCTGTGCCCGAGTACCTGTCGCGTGTCAGTCTGGACGAAGTATGCCCAGAAGAGGAGGAGCACCACGGCCGCGACATAGATGACCGTGCTCTTCGAGGCCACCTTCATGGGGTGACTCCCCGACGGCGACCTGTTATATGTCTGAAGCCGCCGATGCTTTTTATCCGCCCCCGACGGGCCGGCCCGTCGTGGCGAGGCTACCCCTAAGGCTGCTGGCCATTGACGCCGTCCTCGTGGTGCTCGCCTACCTTGTGGTCCAGGACCAGGCGGTCCGCGCCGGCTACGCCGCGTCTCTGCACGCCGCCTGCGCGAGCCTCTGCAGCTACACCCCCTCCTTCAGCTACGGGATCCTGATACAGTACTTCACCATGACAGGGAACGGCGTCTCACTCACCAGCCCTCCCACACTCGACTGGTTCCAGGTCATCGCGGTCCTGCTCGTGATAGTCAACGCCTGGCACTTCTACTCCAACTACGTGAAGGGGAGGCGCGCGGGGAAGGGCGACCCCGCCGCTCCTTCACCCGGACCTGGGACACTCGCGTAGTCCCCTCCCTCCCCGGAGCGGCGAGGTCCGCTCAGGTTCAAATGCCGATGCGGCGGCGAGGTCGGGCATGGGGCCCCTTCTGGCTCGCCTCGTGAGGAGGACCGGATCCCTCGAGGGGGCGCAGGGCGCGGTGGCCTCGGTGGCGTCGTCCCTGGGCCTCACCGACCCCGTGGAAGCAGACGAGCAGCTCGCGGGCCTCGCCCTCTGCTCCAGGGGCGAGAGCATCGAGGCGGTGTCGAAGCACCTCACCTGGAGGGACTTCGAGAGGTTCTCCTCCAACATCCTCCGGGCGAGAGGGTACAGGGTAAGGGAGAACATCTACCTGAGAAGGCCCCGGGCCCAGGTCGACGTACTCGCAGTCTCAGACAGGACCTCGCTCGCGGTAGACTGCAAGCACTGGGCTAGGATGTCGGGGAGGGGGGCGCTGGCCGGGCTGGTGAAGGCGCAGCTGAAGAGGGCCAGCAGGCTGCACGACACCCTCGACGCCATAGGTCCCATCGCCGCCGTGATACTCGTAGTGGTGGACCCGGGGGAGAGGTTCGTGGGAGGAGGCGCCGTGGTCCCCATCTTCGCCTTCGGGGACTTCCTGGACAGCATCGAGGAGCACAGAGCGCTGCTCGAGCTGGTCTAGGGCTTCGTCTCCGTCGGCGCCGCGGCGTAGGGGCCCATCAGGTCCTCCAGTTCCTCGATCAGTCCCTGCGGGTCGGGGACGTCCTTGAGGATCACGACCCCGAGCCCCTCGGGGGACTTGTGGCTCCCCTTCCCCTGCTTCAACTCCACGAAGACCGTGCCGCACTTGAAGCGCCTGGCCAGCATCCCCTGAGAGTACCCGAAGCCCTGCATGTTGCTGTAGGCCACAAACTGCTCGCGGCCGAGCCGCTTCCTGATGCTGATCCCCTCGTCTCCTATGGTGTATGTCGTGTATTCCTTGTTGTACATGTACGCCCCGATGAGGGCGTAGGACGCGCCCAGGAAGAGGAGGTAGCTATCGAATGTCTTCGGGTCTATCCTCAGGAACACCGACAGGACGGCCAGGGCGGCCGTCCCCTTGATTAGGCTCTTCGTCACGTTAGACTTTAGCTTTCTATCGGATTCCAACGCGACTCTAGTACAGCCAGCATGCGGCGTCCACGTCCCCCGCCCTCCTCATGGACGGCTCCTTCTCCTTGCACACGTCCATGACGTAGGGGCACCGCGGGTGGAACCTGCAGCCTCTGGGGAGGCCAACGAGGCTCGGGATCTCCCCAGTCGGGGGGATCAGCTCGTGGGTCTTGAGAGTCGGCGCCGACCTCAGCAGGGCCTGGGTGTAGGGGTGCTTGGGGTTGGTGATCACCTCTTCGGTCGGGCCCTGCTCGACGAGCTTCCCCGCATACATCACGGCGATCCTGTCTGAGATGTAGCGCGCCACTGCTATGTTGTGGGTGATGAACAGGTAGGTGAGCTTCAGCTCGTCGTGGATGCGCGTCAGCAGGTTGAGGACCTGGGCCTGGACCGAGGCGTCCAAGGCCGAGGTCGGCTCGTCGAGGACTATGAAGTTCGGGTTCGAGATGATCGCCCTGGCCACGGCCACCCTTTGCCTCTGGCCCCCTGAAAGGTCTCGCACTCTCCTCTGGGCGAACGTCTTGGCGTCAAGCCCGACCAGGGACAGGGCCGTGTTGAACTGCTCGTCCTTCGAGGCTTGGCCGACGTCTGACCTGTGGAGGGGCTCGGTGACTATGGCCTTGATGGACATCCTGGGGTCGATGCTGTCCGTGGGGTTCTGGAAGACCATCTGCACCTGACGCCTCATCTTCCTGTAGTCCTTCCTGGACACCTTCTCGCCCATGAAGTAGAGCTCCCCCTTCGTCGCTGTCTCGAGGGTCGCAAGCATCCTCCCGAGGGTGGTCTTCCCGCTGCCGCTCTCGCCTACCAGCGCCAGCACCTCGCCTGCCGGGATCTCGAAGTCGATCTCGTCGACCGCCCTGACCCAGACCTTCTGCTGGCGCGAGATGATCGACTCGACGAACCCCTTCCTTGAAGCCTCGAAGTACTTTGTGAGTCCCTTGCCGCTGAATACGACCTCAGTCATACAGATGGCACCTCAGGAGCCTGTCCTCTACCTGCTTGATCTCAGGGTTTACGGTCCCGCAGACGTCCATGACCTTCGGGCACCTGGGGTGGAACCTGCACCCACTGGGGGGCGCCAGCATGTTGGGGGGAGAGCCTGGTATCGAAATCAGGTCGCCCTCTTTCTTCGACTTGTGCGGGATGCTGTTTACGAGGGCCACGGTGTATGGGTGGAGCGGCTTGGTCACCACCTTGTCGACCGGGCCCAGCTCGGAGAGCTCTCCGGCGTACATCACCAGGAACCTGTCCGCCACGGTGTAAGCCACGGCCATGTCGTGGGTTATGAAGAGCACCGACATCCCGTACTCGGCCTTCAGCTCGTTGATCAGCTTCATCACCTGGGCCTGGATGGTTACGTCCAGGGCAGAGGTCGGCTCGTCTGCGATCAGGAGCTTCGGCTTCATGACCAGAGCCATGGCGATGACCACCCTCTGTATCTGGCCCCCCGAGAGCTCGTGGGGGTACCTCCTGAGTATGACCTCGGGGTCGGGCATCCTCACCCCTCTGAGCCCGTCCAGGGCCGCCTTCGTCGCCTCCTCCTCGTCATAGGCCTCGCCCTGCATCGTCCGTTTTGTCCGGATGGCCTCGAGCATCTGCCTGTCGACCCGCTTCACCGGATTGAGGCTGTTGAGGGGGTCCTGGAAGATCATGAACGCCTCGTTCCCCCTGTACGCCCTCAGCTGCTTCCCCTTCAGGGCGAATACGTCCTTCCCTTCGACCATCACCTTCCCCTCGTAGGTCGCGTTGGGCGGGAGGAGCCTTACTATGGCGTGACCGAGGCTAGACTTGCCGCATCCACTCTCGCCGACGATGGCCACGCTCTCCCCCTTCTCGAGAGCAAAGTCCAGCGTCCTTACCGCTTCAAGGTTCCCATAGATGGTACGATAGGCTACGCGGAGCCCTTTGACGTCCAGCAGCAACTAGTACGAAAGCCTCCCACCAACCATATCTTGTATCCTGTCGCCGAGCAGGGAGTAGCAGACGACAATCGCCATGATGATGACGCTGGGGAAAAGCGCGTACCACCAGACGCGCGGCGCGTAGGCGAGCCCTGACGCCGCCATCGACCCCAGCTCAGGCTGGCCGACTTGGACCCCTATGCCAAGGAACGCGAGGGTCGAATATGTGAGGATGACGTTCCCGAAGTCGAGGGTCGCTATCGCCACTATCGGGTCGATGGCGTTCGGGAAGATGTGCCTGACGATGATGCTGAGCGGGGAAAGACCACTGAGCCTCGCGGCTTCCACGTACCCCCTCGACTTCAGGGTCAGCGCCTGCGCCCTGAAGAACCTCGCATAGGTCGGCCACCATATGATAGTCAGGGCGACCAGGACCACCACGTATCCGTTCCCGAGGGTCAGTGAGAGGGCTATGGCGAAGACGATCAGTGGGAACGCGAGGAACGCGTCCGTCACCCTCATCAGGATCTCGTCGGCCCAGCCGCCTAGGTATCCTGCCGATATGCCTAGGAACATCCCTACCACTATCGCGGAAGTGACGATGAGGACCGATGCCAAGGCATCCTTCGGTATCGCGTACAGGACCCTCGAAAGGATGCTCCTCCCCGTCTCGTCGTACCCGAATATGCCGACCGGGAAGTTGGCCAGGCTGGGAGCGGCGAGCGAGTTGGCGAAGTTGAACTGGAAGGGGTTGGATGGCAGTAGGGTGTAGCTCAAAGCAAGGTTGTGGGTATAGTCCGCCACCATTTCGAACACCCCCTGTACCAGCCCATACACGAAGAAAATCCCGATCCCTATCGCCCCTGCGAGCGCGGCCTTGTCCCTCCTGATGAACCCGGCTATGAACCGGAGACCCGAGCTCTCCCCCAGCGGAACCTCCGCCTCGTTGTGGACGGACACGCCGGTGGTGTGGTTCTTCCCCTTGAACAACCTGAGCCTCCCGCCCTTGCTCGAGCCTTTGCTCCCCATCTAGGTCATCCTCACTCTTGGGTCCATCACGCCGTAGAGTATGTCGGCGATGAAGTTGGCTATGATGACAGCGAAGCCGACTATGACCGTGATGGCCAGGATCGCCGGGTAGTCTAGGTTGTAGGCCGCTTGCACGAAGAAGAACCCGATGCCGTGGTAGGAGAAGATGTCTTCGACGACGACCGCTCCGCCGACCGTGAACGCGAACGAGAGGGCCATGAGCGTGATGATCGGGATGATGGCGTTCCTGAACGCTGTCCCCCATACCACCTGCCGCTTCGGGAGCCCTTTCATGTAGGCCAGCTTGACGTAGTCCTTGTCAAGGGAGTCGACCATGGTCGCCCTGGTGAGCCTGGTGATCCCCCCGAAGCTTATCACCGCGATGGTGACGGCCGGAAGTATCAGGTGCCTGAGGTAGCTGTAGAGGTATACCCAGTTCTGGGCGAGTATCGCGTCGACGAGAGGGAGCCCCGTAATCGGGGCTGGGATGGCCAGGACAGGATTGGCTACCTGGCCCGTAGGCAGAAGGTTCAACTCGTAGGCGAGGACCAACTGCAGGAAGATGCCGACCAGGAAGACGGGCGCCGCCCAGGTTCCAAGGTAGATCGCCTTTATCCCGTAATCCGTACCTGTGTTCCTGTTGGAGGCCGCGATGGCGCCGGTGAATATCCCGATAACTACTCCCAGTATGGTCCCCAGGACCACCATGTTCAGGGTGACCGGGAAGTACTCCTGAATGACCAAGAGTTCAGGTATGCCATATTGGGTGTCTGTGCCCAGGTTCCCGTGGAAGAACCCGCTCACGTAGTTGTAGAACTGGACGTAGATCGGCTGGTAGAAGCCCATCCTATGAGCGATCTGGATGAGCTCGGGGACAGTGAAGTGCGTCCCCACGTAGAGCCTAGCCAGGTCCTCTGGCGTAGGCGCGACCAGGTGGATTATCGCGAACATGAGCGCAATCATTATCAGGATCGTGATGACCGCGTTCACTGCGCGTCTTGCGACGAAGAAAAGGAACCGATTATCCAATTAGCAGCGGGTCACTAGTAAGTTCCCTGGGACTCTTATAGATTGTTATCAATTCCGGCCGTTATCAAAGGTCCCTCTACTTCGCGGCAGGCTTGCCCAAGCACGCGGATTCTCAGGATGGACGACCGCTTCCGTCAGTTGTTTCGCGTAGAGCCGCGGGCCATGAGGCGAGCAGCCCCCCAGGCCATAACAAAAAGGGGCGTCGATGCCTAACCACCGCCACTTTCAGAGGGCGCGAGTGTCTCGGAGGTCCAGTGATGTCCGACTCCGCTCTGCGCCTCGCCCAATCTTCAGGCTGACCGGTCCCGTCCCCAGACCCGAGGCGGGTGGATTTAGCGCGGCGGCAACCGCCCTTGGGGTTGCCGCTTTCCGAGCCGGGGCCCTCCGGGAGCGGCGTGATCCTCCCTTCGAGGCGACGGTCCGCACCCGCTCCATCCACCCCCCTTCCCCATGCCGGGATGGAAGACAATGGACAAATTACGCGATTATTTCAAGAAAGTGCTAATTTGTTTCATATGCTAATAATTCTTATATAACGTATGGGCGTTTTGCCGTTCGAGAATGTTACTAAGTCAACGAAAAGCAATTAGTACTTCAGCAACAGTCGCCATCATCGTCGTAATCCTCGTCATCGCCGGCGTCGCCGGCTACTTCGTCCTCACCACATCGCCTTCGAAGACAACGACCTCGACGACTTCGACATCGTCGACCTCGTCCACTTCGACCTCGTCGTCAAGTACCCACTCGGTCTCTTCGAGCAGCTCTTCGAGCTCCTCGACCTCAGCGCCACAGACGCCGCTGACGGTGGCATCGTGCACTTCTGCGATATCGGGGACAGTCCCCCCTACCCAGTCGTTCACCTACACCGCAGCCAACTCGTCTGCGAACTACAACTACCCGGTCACCTCCACTCCGCCCACCACTGGCGCAGGCCAGTATGGGCCGACCAATGCGAGCCTCCTCACCGACGAGTCCATCGGGACTCCGCCGGACTACCTGGACCCAGCAGCTGGGTTCTACTCGCAGGACGTGACCTACAACAACGCAGTCTTCCAGAACCTGGTCATGTACAACGGCAACAGCGGCACACAGATACTTCCTGTGGTCGCAGACCAGTACTGGATCACCAACGGTGGCTGCACGAACGTCTTCCACATCAGGTCGGGCGTCACGTTCTCGGACGGGACACCAGCAACAGCATACGACCAGTGGTTCTCGATCGTGCGCACTCAGTACATCAACGCGCCTTCCGGCATCAGCCTGTTCAACTGGAACGGGGCCTCATACAACCTGACCGCGGGCGCCCAGTTCGGGTCTGGCAGCTACTCCTACAACACCATGGGCAACCAGTTCCCGTGGGGTCTGAGGATAGCCATCCAGCACGTTTCCGGGCTCCAGACGGCAGCTGATACACCGGCGGCCGTTAACTTGGCAGTGAGAGCGCTGAACCAGATGCTCTCCAACTTCAACCCCTCGAACACCACTCAGGCCGCCATCATGGCGTACCCTGAGCAGGCATACGTGGCCAACTCGACGTCCTACTTCAGCGCCAACTATCTGAGGACCATCGGTCCCTTCGGCCCGCAGCTGTGGGCAGGGTTCGACGGCCAGCAGGTGGTCGAGCCTGCGTTCGTCGACGCCCACGGAGGAGTCGCCAACAACACAGCCAACTCGTACTTCGACACCCACGGCGGGATCGGGACCGGCCCCTATGTCGTATCGTCGGTAGGGCCAGGTAACAACCCGGTCGTGCTGACAGCTACCCCCAACTACTGGGCGGGTCAGTCGTCTGCCACGAACATCCCCGTGGTTGCAAGACCAGCCAGCATCAACACCGTAGTCATGGCTCCGTTCTCGACAAACGCCCAGGCCGAGGGTGACTTCGGGAGCAACAAGGCACAGATTTCCGCAGAGTCGGCATTCCTGTACAGTGCGATGTACGACTCGCTCCCGGCTAACGTGAGATCCACCTTCACCTTCAACCAGATATTCCAGGGCATCGGCGCCTACGACTTCGCGCTCTTCGCCCAGTTCAACACCTACCAGTCTCCGACCAACTTCACCAGCTTCAGGCAGGGTATCGCAGCAGCGCTGAACTACACGGCGCTCAACCAGCCTAACTACTTCAACGGCACAGCGTACGCCGGCTACTTCGTCGGTCCGCTGACGCCAGCCTACGCAGACTACAACCTACCGAACTACCCGCTCCCTCAGGAGAACACCACTGCGGCCGTCAACTACTTCCAAGAGTTCGGCCTGCAGTCGCACACCTACACGGTCCTCTCCACGGCCTTGACGCTGTCCAACGGGACGACGCTGGCCGCAGGGACCATAATCGGTGACCAGAAGGGTTCGCAGCTACAGCCGTTCAAGCTGTACTACGCAGTCCCGCTGGTAGGGTCTCTGGAGGTCACGCTCACCGTGATCGAGAACTCACTGAGCCAGTTCGGCATCACTGCGGTGCCGTTCGGGACCACCACAACGGAGCTCGACATACTCGACTCCAAGCCACAGACCTATCCAGCGGTCCAGCTCGTCGGCTGGGGCGCTGACTTCAACGACCCATTCCTGGGCATGTTCTTCCCACTGATGACCCCGTCACCGTACAACGGGTTCTTCACCAACTCCACAGTGAACAACGAAGCGACGGCGTGCGAGTTCCCAGCGTCTACGGCTCAAGCGCAGACCTGTGCTACCACGCTCTACAAGATGGCGCAAGAAAACCAGATATGGATCTACACACCAATCCCAGAGATTCCTGCAGGGCAGCCCAACGCGGGCTTCCCAACGAACTTCTTCTTCCTGCAGCCCTACGTACATGGTGTAGTCGATAACCAGTACGTCGGCGGCTTCTACAACCTAGTCTACTACCAGCCAGTCAACGTATAGAGACAGTCCTGGGCCGAGAGGCCTGGGACCCTCCTTCTGTTTTTTGAGAACCCAGCGGGAGCTCTGAGCTGTCAGACATCCCGTCGGGTCAGGCAGGAAAACTATATCACCCCGCGGACCCATTCATTCATCCTTGCGAAGCTGCGACGATGGCGGCAAGAGGGGTGGACGGCGTGGCGGGGACTGAGACGGAAGCCGAAAAGGGCGGGAGGCCGTCCGTCGCGAGGGTCTGGCACGGCGTCACGCCCAAGACCAAGCGCACAGAGTTCATACACTACGTGGGTGTGACGAGCATGGAGGAGATCAGGAATACGAACGGCAACCGCGGCGCCTGGCTCTTCACCAGGGACGTGGGGGACAACACCGAGTTCCTGCTCGTCTCTCTGTGGGACTCGGAGGACTCCATAAAGCGGTTCGCCGGGGACGACATCAGGAAGGCGAAGTACTTCAAGAGGGACAGCGAGTACCTGGCGGAGCTCGAGCCCAGCGTCACCCACTTCGAGGTATCGGGAAAGGTATAGCCCCTGACCGTCGGTCAGAGCCTGCGGGGAGACGCGAGGGCGCTCCTGCGCTTCTCCACGGTCGCAACAGCGGCGAGGGGTCTCATGTTGTATGTGCTCGACATCGAGAAGCCGTAGGCCCCCACGTCGAGGATTGCAAGCAGGTCCCCCTGGGCCAGGCTGACCCCGAGCCGCCTCCCCCTGCCGAACACGTCCGTGGACTCGCAGACCGGCCCGGCGACGTCGTAGGACGCGGCCGACCGCTTCGCCGACGCGGTCCAAGCCGGGACTATCTCGTGGTGGGCGCCGTAGAGGGCGGGCCTGAGAAAGTCGTTCATCCCGGCGTCGACCAGGGCCCAGCGAATCTTCCCTGCAGCCTTCACGTAGTTCACCCTCGTGAGGAGGACGGTGGAGTCTGCTACCACCCACCTCCCGAGCTCGAAGACCAGCCTGGCCCTCCCAGCCCAGCGCGACCTGGCAAAGGCCCCCGCCGTCGCGTCGGCGTAGTCGCCGATGGCCAGCTCCGGGTCCTCCTTCCTGTATGGGACCCCGAGCCCTCCCCCGAAGTTGAACTCCCTCACGTCGGTCCCGAGGGCCTCGAGCTCCTCCGCCAGGCCGACCATCTCCTCCGTCTGCCTCCGGAAGACGTCGGCGTCGGAGACCTGGGACCCGATGTGGGAGTGGAGCCCCGCTACCCTGGCGAACCTGAATCTCGGGGCCCAGTCCCTGCAGAACTTCACCACCTCGCCTCTCGCGACCCCGAACTTGTGCTCTCTCCCTCCGGTGGCCAACCCTGCGTGGGTCTCTGCCCTTATCCCGAAGTTGACCCTGAACCCGAGGCGCACCCCCCTGGACCCGAGGGTGCGGCACAGGGCCTCGACGTCCATGGCCTCCTGCACCGACTCGGCGTTGATCATCCCCACCCCTGCCCTGATGCCGGCAGCCAGCTCTTCCTTCGACTTGCTGGGGCCGTCCAGGACGATGTCCCCAGGCGACACCCCTGCCTTCCTGGCCAGCTCTACTCCGGCGACGGACACGACGGTCGCCCCCGCTCCCATCCTTGCGAGGGTCCTTACCACCGGTGTCGTGGAGTTCGACTTGTAGGCGAACGCGACCAGGGCGTCCCCGTACCTCGACGAGAGCTCGGACTTCGCCTCCCTGAACCTCGCAGCCAGCCTGCCGACGTCGGTGACGTAGAGCGGGGTCCCATACTTCTCTGCCAGCGACTTGGCTTCGACCCCTCCGATCCTCAGCGAGGCCTTCCCGACGTCCAGGTGCGGCCGCCTGCTGTCCATTCGACCGATGCTGGGGCCGTCTCTATTTCTCCGTTGCCCAAGCCAGGCCGACCAACGGTTAAAACGTCCCCATGGGCCGAAGCCGCGTGAAGGGGATAGCGGTCGGCGTCGCGGACCTGAGGCACAAACCGAAGTTCAGGTCTGAGCGAATTTCACAGCTGATCTACGGGGAGGAGGTCCGGATCCTCGGCTCGGAGGAGGACTATTACAGGGCCGTGGGTAGGGACCGGTACGAAGGCTACGTGCAGAAGTCCCTCGTCGGAGACCTGGACGGGGACAGGGCGTACAAGATGGCGGAGAGGCACCGAGCCGGCGGCCTCCAGCTCCCCTTCGGCTCCTATCTGAGCGAGGGGGAGGCGAAGCGCCTCAAGGTCCCGCGAAAGCTCCTCGTCCCGGTCGACAGGGGAGCAGACCCGACGAGCCTCGCCGGGGACTTCCTCGGCGTGCCGTACCTCTGGGGGGGTACCTCGGACTTCGGCTACGACTGCTCAGGGTTCACCCAGAGGCTGTTCCGCTACTCATGCATCGAGCTCCCGAGGAACGCCGGGTGGCAGAGGGACGCCGGGGAGGCGGTGAATGGCTTCGAGGCCGCTAGGAGGGGGGACCTCGTGTTCTTCACGGGCCACGTGGCCGTCTACCTGGGGGCGAAGAAGATTGTCCACGCCAACCTCAGCCACGGAGGGGTCTCGATCACCGACCTGGCGGACGGGAGCGGATACTCCAAGCGCCTTCTCGGAATCCTCCAGGGCATCCGGCGCTTCGAGGGCGCGGATTTCACCGGCGGACGTGCCTGATGGTCGAAGGGTCTGGGCTGGGCCGCCCGTCCCATCCCGACCGTTTTCGTCCTGTGGAGATGGAAGAGCCGGGGCGCCCCACGGCGGACCCGTGGAATCCATTATTAGACGCCGGGCCCCGCCTCGGGGCATTGGTCAGGGTCGTCCTGTGCGGGATGGGCACGGTGGGCACCGAGGTCCTAAAGCACCTCGTCGAAAGGGGGCACACAGTCGCGGGGGTCATCGACGCCGACCCTGCCAAGGCGGGGAAGACCGTGGCCGAGCTCACCGGGTTCCCTGTCGGGGTGAGGGTCCACCAGTCCGTCCAGTCCGCCCCCCTGGCTGACGCCGACGTCGCAGTGTTCGCAGCCGGGTCCCGGGTGGAGGACGTGGCCGGGGACATAGCCCACCTCCTCTCGGCGGGGCTGGACGTAGTAACCACCGCCGAGGAGATGGTGTACCCCAGCCACGCAGCTGGGGACGAAGCGGGGAAGCTCGATGCCATCGCGAAGGAGAAGGGGGTGACCCTCGTCGGGGTGGGAGCGAACCCCGGGTTCGTCATGGACTGGGTCCCGGCGGTGGTGGCGTCGGCGTCCAAGAACCCCACCCGCATACACGTGGTCCGCAGCGTCGACGTCTCCCATAGGCGCCAGCAGCTCCACAAGAGGGTGGGGGTCGGTCTCAGCAGGGCGAAGTTCGAGAAGGAGCGCGCCGAAGGAAAGATCGGCCAAATCGGGCTCGTCGAGTCGGCGCACCTCGTGGCCCTTTCGTTGGGGTGGAAGCTCGAAGGGGCCAGCGAGGGGACGTTCCCCGTGCTTGGCTCCGAGGACTACGTGATGGGGGTGAGGCAGTTCGCCGAGGGGAAGGCGGGGGACTGCGTGATACGCCTCGACCTCGAGATGACGACCACCTCAGCCGACTTCGATGTCATCGAAGTGACCGGCGACCCGGTGATCAAGATCAGGTTCGAGAAGGGGGTCTTCGGGGACTCGGCGACGGTCGCCATGGCGGTACACGCGGTCGAGCGGATCGGCAAGGCGAGGGCCGGCCTCATCACAGTCCTCGACCTCCCGCTCTCTGGCCTGTGACGCGCCAGGGCCTCGGCAAGCCGCATGACGGGCGCCTCGGAACTCCACGGCCCGCCTGGCAACGGCTATCTGCCCGCCCCCTGGGGCCCTGGGGCTTGACGGCAGGGAGGAGGGGCTTGACGAGGCTGGCAGCCATACCATTGTTCTTCGTTGCCCTCGCGGCCGGGTCGATAGCCGGGGCCGTGTACGCCGGGGGGCAAGAGAGCTACTGGTGCAGCCACTCGCCGCCTCCGAACGACATCCTCGCCTGCGCCAACTCCCAGAGCTTCGCCGCCGGGATGACCTTCCTGGTGGTCTTCTCGGTGTTCGCTTTGATCGCGTCTGCGGTCGCGATTCGGCTCGCCCGGGCCGACTAGCCCGGCAGCCAGCGAGCGTAATAGCTCGGGACGACCGCCGTCGGCTGCGTGCAGGCTCGCATGCCCTCTCAGCCTAATGCCTTCAGGTCATCTTGACCTAATCCCGTAACTCTGTTCAGTCATCGAGGGCGAGAGCTGCGGCCCCGCGTCTGCTCTTAAACACGATGCAGGGTCCGGGGGCCCTCGCTCCCGAGGCCGTCCCGCGGCGACGCCTAGCCGCGGATCACGTAGAGCCCGAGGGACTCGTTGAACTCCCGCACCGCAGTGTTCTCGGTGGGGGTGAGGACGAACTCCAGGAGAGGAGAGACCACGGCCGACACGACGTGCCCGCCGATGACCGAGTAGTCCCTCCTCGCGAAGGTGCCGTGGGCGTGGAGGAACGGCGCCCCGTCCTTCATGGTCACGTTCCCGACCAGGCTGGTGAGCTCCATCTGCCCGTGGAACGTCTTCTCTTGGTACTTCTTCTCCTTCTGGTCGTAGTACGCCAGTTTGACCTCCCGCACCCCTCCTATCCCAGCCAGGAGGGCGGTGGCCACCTTGTCCTCGACTGCGGCCGTGAGTATCCCTTCGGGGATCCTCGTCCCAGCCCTGAGAGAGCGCATCTTCGCCAACACGGGCCCCGAAGGCTCCGCCCGATAAAAGGGTGGGTTTCTCGTCATCCCCAGCCGAACAGTTTCGGGCGGCCCCCCTCTCCTCGCGGTCTTCGGGGACAACGCTTTCATACCCTGCAGGGCTGGTAGCGATTCACGGGAGCCATTGCAGGTATTGGACCAGGAGCCAGGATCCGCGGAGTCGTCAGAATGGGCCGTTTCGGTCAAAGGGCTTACTAGGCAGTATACCACCAGGAACTTCTTCGGAGGGGTCAGCAGGACCACCTGGGCCCTCTCTGGCGTCGACTTTCAGGTCGGGGAAGGAGAGCTTTTCGGGCTGATCGGGCCCAACGGCGCAGGGAAGACCACGACCATCAAGATTCTCACCACGCTCCTCACCCCGACCGGCGGCGAGGCGAAGATACTCGGCCTCGACGTCAGGAAGGACCTCTACGCGATCAGGCGCAGGATTGGTATAGTCTTCGGCGGGGAGAGAGGGCTGTACAACAGGGTCTCGGCGATGGACAACCTCCGCTACTTCTCCGACCTCTACGGGGTGGAATCAGGGGTCGCGAAGAAGAGGATCCCGCAGCTGCTCGAGGTGGTAGGCCTGGCCGACAGGGCCCAGGAGAAGGTGGAGAAGTACTCGAGGGGGATGAAGCAGAGGCTCCACATAGCGAAGGCCCTGGTCCACGACCCGGAGCTGATATTCCTCGACGAGCCCACGATAGGCCTCGACCCGGCCGGGGCCAGGGACATCCGCACCATGGTGCGTGAGCTGAAGGCGCAGGGGAAGACGATACTGCTGACCACGCACTACATGTTCGAGGCGGAGGAGCTCTGCCAGCGGGTAGGGGTCATCTCGAAGGGGAAGATAGTCGCCCTGGACACCCCGTCCGAGCTGAAGAACATGGTCAGGGACATCTCTGTCATCGACCTCAGGACCTACGGGGCGACCATGGAGTACGTGGAGGCGCTCAGGAAGCTCCCCAACGTGGTCAGGGTGGTCGCTGACCTGGACTCAGAGGAGCAGTCGGTCAGGGTGCAGACGCCCATGGGCGCCGACCTGCTACCCCAGGTCGTCGCGGCGCTGCCGCAGGGGGCCAAGATCATCGACAGGACGATAAAGGAGCCGACCCTGGAGGACGCCTACCTCAGGCTGGTGGAAGAGTAATGCCGACGATGCAGGACCTTACCCCGGGCAAGAGGACGGAGGGGTACCTGGGGAAGAGGATACAGGTGCTGAGGGCCTCGATTTTCCTCACCAGCAGGCTCTTCTTCGCGGACCCCCAGTGGATCATCCCGAACATCATAGCCCCGTTCATATTCACCCTCGTAGCCTTCGAGCTCTTCAACGGACAGACATCGGGCGGCTACTTCCTCCTTTACCTCGTCCTCGGCTCGGGCCTCATGGGGATGTGGGGGACGACCATCTACGCGTCGGCCAACTCGATAGGCTTCGACAGGTGGAACGGGACGATGGAGTCGACCCTGGCCGCGCCCATACCGCTCTCCTGGATCGCGCTGGGCAGGGTGCTGTTCAACACCTTCCAGGGGGTGCTGACCGCCGTCTTCATACTGGTAATCGGGATCGCCTGGTTCAGGACCGGGTTCACGATCGTCAACCCGCCGGCGTTCTTCCTGGCTTCGGTGTCCACGTTCCTCTCGCTCTCGACCTTCGGCCTCCTCATGACGACCGTCCTGCTCCTCTCGCGCAAGGGGGGCTTCATAACCAACTCCATGGAGATCCCAGTGTACATCGCGACGGGGACGATGTTCCCCGTGATCCTCCTGCCAATCGTCTACCTCCCGTTCGCCTTCCTGCTCGCCCCGACCTGGGGGATAGACGCCATCAGGATCGCCGCCCTGCCCAACTACGTCGGGCTCCCGACCACCTACTGGGAGGACATGGCCATCATGGCGGTCGAGACATTCGCCTACCTTTTCCTCGCATTCTTCCTGTTCAAGCGGGTCGAAGCCTACGCAAAGAAGATTGGGACACTTGAAGAATACTGAAGACCCCCGGGTGCTGAGCGCGGAGTCGCGGCTCCAGATGGCGTACCGCGTCTTCAAGGGCGCGTTCTTCTTCGGCAGGAAGGGGCTCATCATCTGGGACAGCTGGGAGATGTGGATCATGCAGATCTTCATAACCCCCATAGCCCAGATCGGGTTCTTCGCCTTCCTCTCGGTGTACCTGCGCTACCCGCTCGCGGCGACCCAGTTCATAGTCATAGGGAACGCCATCCAGGCGATGTCTTTCTCGGCGGTGTTCGCAGTGGCGAACATCACCTCCCAAGACAAGTGGCAGGGGACCCTCCCGAGCACCATGGTGACCCCAGCTAACAGGGTGGCCCTCTTCATCGGCAGGGCGTGGTTCCAGGTCCTCCTCTCCGCGCTGATAGCTGCGGCCGGGTTGCTCTACGCTGCGACGATCTTCGGCGTGAGCTTCGCCCAGGCGGACTTCCTCGCGATAGCGGTGGTGGTCATGCTTACGGCGATAGCCATGACCACCTTCGGCCTCCTCATCAGCGCCGTGGGGCTCTACATGAGGACGGCCCTGATAGTGGCCAACGTCTTCCTCTTCGTGACCATGCTCCTCTGCGGGGTCGACTTCCCCGTGTCCCAGCTCCCGGTCTGGCTCCAGCCAGTGGCCTGGGTCATCCCCCTCACCTACGGGACCGAGGCGGTGAGGATGGCCATAGCCGGCGCTTCGTTCCAGTCCATCCTCGGCATCATCGGCTGGGAGTCGCTCGACGCCCTACTGGTCATGGTCTCCGGCTTCGCGCTCTTCACCGGCTTCGAGTCTCTCTCCCGCAGGACAGGCAGGTTCGAAGAGTACTAGGTAACCCAATGAGGCTCCACCCCGACAAGCCTGGGATAAGGGCCCTCGGCGTCGCGGAGAGCTTCAGGCAGGGGCAGAAGAGGTCGGTACTGGCCGGGGTAGTGATGCGGAGCGACTCGGTCGTCGACGGGGTCGCCCTGGGGAAGACCGAGGTCGGGGGGGACGACGCCACGCGGTCCATCGCCTCGCTGGTCAGGAGGCTCCGCAGGAACGACATCAACGTCCTCCTGGTCTCCGGGGCCATCCTGAGCCTCTACAACATCGTCGATGCGGACGCGCTCTCCGCCAGGACGAGGCTCCCGGTCATCTGCCTGACCTACAAGGAGACTTCAGGGATCGAGGCGTCGATAAGGCGTCACTTCCCCGAAGGCGCGGAGACGAAGCTGGAGGCGTACAGGCGGCTCGGCGAGAGGGCCGGGGTGAAGCTCAAGACCGGCCACCGGGTGTTCGTCAGGACGGCGGGGCTGGACGAGGGTGAGGCCAAGGGAATCCTCGACGCCTTCACCCTGCAGGGGTCGGTCCCGGAGCCGGTGAGGGTCGCCAAGCTTCTCGCCAGGGCGGCTATGGCATGGCGATCTTGACCCCGGGGTTCATGACCCCCTTCGGGTCGAAGATCCGCTTGAGCTCCTCCATCAGATGGTAGGTCCGCGGATACTGGCGGGGGACGTACTTCGCCCTCAGCATCCCGTCCCCATGCTCCCCGGTCATGGAGCCTCCCATCTTCCAGACGGCCTCGAAGCACTCCTCCATCAGGTCGTCGTTGGCCCTGACGCCAGACGGCTCGCTCAGGTCCATCAGCGGCCTCGCGTGGAGGTTCGCGTCCCCGGCATGCCCGTAGAGGATGTACTCGAGCCCCCTCCGCTCGAACTGGCCCACCAGGAGCTTGACGAGGTCCCCGAGCCTCCCCTGGGGGACGGCCAGGTCCTCGACCCCGGGGGCGGGGCGCCTGCCCCCCTTCTTCATGTCCTGGGCCAAGGTCAGGGTCGCGTTCCGCACCTCCCAAGCCGCCGCTATCTCCCCCTCGTCCGTCATCACCAGAGGCTCAAGGCCGCCGACCGCTCCCGCGGCTTCCTCCACCCTCTCTGCCCCTCCCCCCTCTTCGCCGTCGAGCTCGCAGAAGACCAAGAAGGGGCTCTCCGACCGCGAGAACCTCGAGACGCTCCCCCACCCCCCGGCGCTGCGGAACACCGACTTGTCCACCAATTCGAGGGCCGCCGGGGCGATGCTCCTGAAAGCGGCCGCGGTGGCGTCAAGCTCTTGGAGGGTGGACTCGGCCACGAACAGGACCCTCCACCTGGGCCTCCCCCTCGTCTTCAGCGTCGCCTCGGTGAGCACACCGAGGGTCCCCTCGGACCCGGCGAAGAGCTTCTGGATGTCGAGGGCCCCGGCCCGGGCAACCTTCTCCAGCCTGTAGCCCGACGAGTTCTTTGTCACCCTGGGTGCCTCCTCCATGATCTCCTTTTCGTTCTCCACTATCAGGGAAGCCGCCCTCGCCGTCCTCCTGTCCCCGGACATCGCCTCTTCGGCCGTCACGGGACCCGCCGCCATGACGCTCCCGTCCGCGAGGACCACCCTGACGCCTTTCAGATAGTCCACTGTGGACCCGTACTTCAGGGTCCTCGCCCCCGACGAGTTGTTCGCCACCATCCCTCCCACGGTGCAGCTCGCGTAGCTGGACGGGTCGACCGGCATCCACCTCCCTGACTTCGAGAGCTCCCTGTTGAGGTCCGCCTTGATCACCCCGGGCTCGCAGACAACGCCGTCTCCGGCGAGCCGGACGGACGCCCTGGCCTGGACAAGTATGGCCCCGGATCCGACAGACTGCGACGGGATCGAGGTTCCGCCCCCCCTGGGGGTCACGCTGAGGCCGTCGTCCGCCGACTCCCTGACCGCCTGGGCCGCCTCCTCCTCAGATTCGGCGACGTAGGCCCTCGCCGGGTCGATGGCGAATATCCCAGCGTCCTTCGAAAAAGCAGCCAGCTCGGCCCTCGAGGTTATCCTCCGCAACCCGGTGGGGGGACGAGCCCGCCTATGTTGGCGTTGCCCTCTTCCGGCGGGCCCGGGACCTTCCTCTGCTGGGGGTGAGCCTGATGTCGGCCGCCATCTCCACCCACCTCGGTCCCACCTCGCGCACCCTCCTTGTCGTGAACTTCGCCCCCGCGGGGAGGAGCCCCCGCAGCTCCTTGCGTAGAGCGACGGCTGCCTCCCCCTCGTCCTCGCCCAGGATGTGCCTGTAGTAGTGGATGGTCCCACTCCCCTTCGCCATCCTGATCGCCGCCGGGAGGTACCTGTCCGCCTCCGAGGGGTGGGGCATCAGTATCCTGTCGAACTTCCCCCGCAGCGTCCCGGGGAGCCCCGCCGCGTCCCCGCGGACCACGGTCACCAGCCCCTCGACCTTGTTCAGCCTGTCGTTCGCCTCGTGCAGCTCGGCCGCCGCCTCGTTCACCTCGCAGCTGGTCACTCTGGCCCCGGCGACCTTCGCTATCAGGATGGAGAAGGGTCCGACCCCGGCGAACATGTTCAGCACCCGCTCCCTGGGCCCGACCAGCTTCGCTATCCGCAGCCTCTCGGTCGACAGCCGGGGGGAGAAGTATGCCTTCTCCACGTCCACCCTGAAGGAGCACCCGTTCTCTCTGTGAACCGTCGTCGTCCTCTTCTCGCCCGCGAGGTGCGCCAGCCTCCTGAGCCTGAACTCCCCCTCTATCCCACCCTCCTGCTCCATCACCACCCTGGCGTTCTTCATCTCCTCGAGGAGCGCCCTGGCGACCCTCCTCTTCTCCGGCGCCGAGAAGCCGGCTAGCCTCACTATCGCGATGTCCCCGACCACGTCGACCCCGGAGGAGACCCGGTCCGCCCCCTCGACCCCCGCCCTCTCCATGGCGGCCCTAATCAGCCGCGGCACTTTCTTCACTCTGGGCTGACACGTAGTAGTAGGTCCCCTTCGACTTCTGCTCCCTGTCCAGCTTGGAACCTGGCTTGTTGACCCTCGGCCTCCCTGTGTTGACGTCCCGCCTGTAGGTGAGCCCCACCCTGCTCAGGAAGTCGTTCATCCCAGCCTCCTTGGTGAGCGGAGAGGTAGCCTCCCCGGCCACCCCCGGCTCTCCGCTGAAGACCAGGAGCCTGTCCGACACTATGTCCACCACCTGGAGGTCGTGGTCTATGACCACCGCCGCCTTCCCCCTTGCCTTCACCATCCTGTTGATCGCCTTGGAGACGACGAACCTGTCCTCCACGTCCAGGAACGCCGACGGCTCGTCCAGGGCGTACAGGTCCGTCTCCTGGGCCATGGTGGCGACCACGGCCACCTTCTGGAGCTCCCCGCCGCTCAGCTCCCCCAGCTTCCTCGCCAGGAGCTTCTCCATCCTAAGGGGGGTGACCAGGTTGTCCTGGAGGATCGGGTCGCTGTACTTCGTCCCCAGGGTCGACATGAAGAACTCTTCCACGGTCCCGTCGAACTCAGAGCTGAGGTACTGGGGCTTGTAGGCCACCTTGGCGTCCACGTGCACCGTCCCCTCGGCGGGCTTCTCCACCCCAGCCAGCATCTTCAGGAACGTGGTCTTCCCCAGGGCGTTGGCCCCCACCACCCCGACGATGGAGCCGCCCTTGATCTCCCCCGCACCGACCTTCAGGCTGAACGAGGGGTATCCCTTCGCCAGCTCGGTGTACTTCGCGACGGCGGCCTCGCTCTCCACGGTCTCTCCGGCGGCCCTGAGCTCGAAGGAGACCGAGTGGTCCCTGAACCTGACGTTCTCCTGGGGGAGGTAGCCGTCCAGCAGGGCGTTGATCCCGGTCCTGGCGGCGTAGAGCCCGGAGACGATGCCGTAGGCCCCGGGCTCGCCGTAGATTATCTGGACGTAGTCCGTGACGTAGTCGAGGAACGCGATGTCGTGCTCGACCACGAGGACCGCCCTGCCCTCTTCGGCCAGGCCTGTTATCAGCTTCGAGACAGCGAGCCTCTGGTAGACGTCGTTGTAGGACGACGGCTCGTCGAAGAGGTAGAGGTCCGCGTCCTTGAGGGCCGCCGCGGCGACGGCCACCCTCTGCAGCTCCCCCCCGCTGAGGTCGGGGAGGTCCCTGTCGAGTGACTCCCTGAGGCTGAGCGCGTCCACCACTTCGTCCAGCCTCTTCCTCTCGTCCATCTGCTCCAGCAGAGGCCGCGCCTTCCCCTTCCACGCCTCGGGAATCTTGTAGACCGCCTGGGGCTTGAGGGACACCCTCATCTCTCCGTCGGCGATCCTCTCGAAGTGCTCTTTCATCTCCCGCCCGCTCAGGTACTTGAGGAACCTTTCCCAGGTGGCCTCGGCCTCGTAGTCCCCCAGGTTGGGGACGAGCTGCCCCGCGAGTATCTTGAGCGCCGTGGACTTGCCTATGCCGTTCCTCCCGACCAGCCCCACCACCTGGCCCTTCCTCACCGTGGGTATCCGGAAGAGCCGGAAGGAGTTGACACCGTACTGGTGGATCTTGTCCGTCTTCAGCTCCTCGCTGAGGTTGAGGATGTCTATGGCGTCGAAGGGGCAGACCTTGATGCAGACGCCGCAGCCGATGCAGAGCCCCTCGGAGATGAGGGCGATCCTGCTCTCGGGGAGGGTGATGCACTCCTGGCCGTTGATGTTGACCGGGCACTCCTTTATGCACTCCAGGCCGCACTTCTTGGTCTGACAGAGGTCCTGATCGACTACGGCGATGCGGTGGACCAAATCCTATCACCTAGCGCCCTGCGAGTCTCTTGGGGATCGGGCAGAAGTCGCATATGGCCGGGTCCCCGGCCAGAGCCAGGCTCTCAACGCTGTGCCTCGACCGCATCGACTCCCAGACCGCCTCCTCGCTGGCCACCCCGGAAAGGTGTATCGCTTCGTGCTCTCTTATCACAGGGAGGAGCCTGCAGCGGACGCATATCGGCTTTACGAACGCCGTCGGCCTCATCGCCGACGCGAGGAGGACCCCACCTGCCGTCCCCACCAGCCAGACGGGGAGGAGCGCCCCCAGGGCGCCGGCAACAGAGTAGAGGGCGTAGGCCGTCCCCCCGGCCGCCGCCACCAGGACCAAGCCCAAAGCAAGGCCTCCCCGCCCGGGTATCAGCGTCATCCCCCTGGTCCCTTTGGAGAGGGCTGGGAGCGCCAGCGCAGGGACCAGCGCCTGCAGGGGGGGCGTCAGCCTTACCACCCTCATCTTCGCATCGACCTCCTCCCAGCCTGCCACCGCAGCCGTCACCGTTACCTGCGTCCCTCTATCGGCGGCCCCGGCGTGGCCTTTGGAGCCTCTCCTCTACCCGATCCCTGAGCATGGAGAGGTCCTTGGAGGGAGGTCCCGACATCTTGAGCACCAAGGGGGTGATGGACACGTGCTTCTTCACCAGCACGGCCTCCGCGTCGGTCCTGTCCGGAAACGCCGTGAGCCGCTCCCCGAAGAGCCAGTAGTAGGCCCTCCCCCTCGGGTCCCTCCTCACCAGGACCTTGTCTGTGTACTTCCTCCTCCCGACCTCGGTGATCTTGATGGGGGTCGTCGGCTGGACCATGCGGGGGAAGTTGACGTTCAGGATCTCGGCACCCTCGGGCATCCCGTTGTCCAGGACGTCCCGGATTATCTCCCCCGCGATGATGCCGGCGTTGGTGAAGTCGGGCTGGTCGTACTCGAGGGCGAACAGCGACTCACCGCTCACCTCCATGGAGAACGCGATGGCAGGTATCCCGGTGATGGCCGACTCCAGGGCAGCCGCCACCGTCCCGGACGCGAGTATGTCCTGGAAGGTGTTGTTGTCCCCGATGTTGATCCCAGAGACCACAAGGTCTGGCTTCCTCGGGAGGACCTTGTTCACCCCGACCATCACGCAGTCCCCCGGAGACCCCGAGACGGCGTAGCACTCGAAGTTGTCCCGCCTCACCCTGTTCACCCGGATGGGCTTGTGGAAGGTGAGGCTGAGGGCTGTTGCGCTCTGGGGCTGCTCGGGGGCGACGATGATCGCCTCGGCGTGCTTCGCCGCGGCCCGGGCCAGGGTGACTATGCCGTTGCTCTGGACGCTGTCGTCGTTGGTCACCATGACGAGCTTCTTGCTCTCAGACAACTCTGTCCGCCTGGGCCAGGGCTCGCTCTATAGACCTTCTGTCCCCGATCCCGTAGTACTTCGAGAGGACCCCCAGCCCGTCCTCCAGGGTGTCCTCGGTGAGGGCCACTTCGACCATCAGCTTCTCCGCCTGAGACAGCGGCAGGGACCTCACCGCGGCCGCGAGCCTCTCCTCCTCTTCGGCTGCTTCGTCGATCAACCGACCCAGCTTCCTCGTCGCCTCCCCTATCCTCCTCCTGAGGATGAGCAGGTCCCCCGCGGCCCTTTCGAGGTCGCGGACCCTCTCCCCCCCTCGGGTCTCGGGGCGGCGTACCGTCGAGCGGACCACGGTGAACCCCGGGGTCGAGAAGTCCCTGACGCGGACCGATGTCGCGGCATACACCGTCCGCGCCTTGGGTGCGAGCTTCGGGAGGGGCCTCTCCTCGACAGCCCCGAGCTCCGCGAGCCTCTTGAGGTGCCGCAGCACCCCCTGGACGGAGATGCCCGTTATGTGCGAAAGCTCCCGCAGGGTCCGGGGCCTGACAGACACCGCGTCCACTATCCTCAGCCTCGCCCTCGGCGACAGGACTTCCTCCATGAGGTCGGCTGGCACGGGCATAAGCTCCGAGAGGTAAGTTAATAAACATGGGTTAATTAACCTATAGTGAATTAACATGAGCGGAGTGGAAAGCGGCGACAGACGGCGGGACCTGCGGGACATGCTCGACGAGCTCGACAGGTACTTCGAAGATTTCGAGAAGGACATCGAGGCCACTGTCAGGGACGCGTTCTTCGGCCACGGACAGGAGAACAAGCCTTTCGTCGCCGGGTTCACGTTCAACATGGGCCCCGAGGGGAAGCCCTCCGTCCAGATATTCGGCAACAACCCGGTGCGCAGGGACGGGTTCCGGTCCCCCATCAGCGAGCAGCTGGTCGACGAGAAGGACGAGATGCTCAGGCTGATCCTGGAGATGCCAGGGGTCGAGAAGGCCGACATCAAAGTCGACGCGACGGAGGAGAGCGCGGTGATAACCGCGGAGCGGGGGGAGAAACGCTACCGCGCCGAGGTCGCGTTCAAGCAGCCTGTCAAAGCGGAGTCAGGGAAGGCGGAGTACAGGAACGGAGTGTTGGAAATTTCGTTCTCATTGAAGGACAAGCCTAATAAGGGCTTTAGGAGGGTAAACGTTGTCTGAGAGTGGAGCCGGAGTGAGTCAGCAGCAGGTCCAGCTTAAAGTCCTCGAGGCCTACACACGCGACGTCGGCAGAGGGGTGGCGAGGATCGACTACGATGCCATGGACGCGCTGGACGCTTCTACGGGGGACGTCATAGAGATCAAGGGGAAGAGGCGGACGGTGGCGAAGTGCCTCCCGCTCTACCCGTCTGACGAAGGTCGGGGGATAGTCAGGATCGACGGGCTCATCAGGAACAACGCGGGGGTGGCGATAGGCGACGTCGTCGTCGTGAAGAAAGTGAAGGCGCCGCCGGCGGAGAAGGTCGTCGTGGCCCCACTCGAGGCCGTGCCGCCGATCGACGAGAGGTACCTCGCCGACGCGCTGGAGAGCGTCCCGGTGACGAAGGGGGACAACATCATGATACCGTACTTCGGAGGGAGGCTCACCTTCCAGGTGGTCGGGGTCAGCCCGGTCGCCGACGCAGCCCTCATCACCCAGCGGACGGTGTTCGTGATCTCGGAGAAGGGGGAGGCGCTTCGCGGCGTCCCACAGGTGACCTACGAGGACATCGGCGGACTGAAGGACGAGATACAGAAGGTCCGCGAGATGATAGAGCTCCCTCTGCGCCACCCGGAGATTTTCGAGAAGCTCGGGGTCGAGGCGCCCAAGGGGATACTCCTCTACGGACCGCCCGGAACGGGGAAGACCCTCCTGGCGAAGGCCGTGGCCACAGAGAGCAACGCCCACTTCATCCCGATAAGCGGGCCCGAGATAATGTCAAAGTTCTACGGGGAGTCGGAAGCCCGGCTTCGGGAGATCTTCAAAGAAGCGAAGGAGAAAGCCCCGACGATCATATTCATCGACGAGATCGACTCCATAGCCCCGAAGAGGGAGGAGGTCACGGGAGAGGTCGAGCGGAGGGTGGTCAGCCAGCTCCTGTCCCTCATGGACGGACTGGAGGCGAGGGGGAAGGTCATCGTCATCGCAGCCACCAACCGCCCCAACGCCATAGACCCGGCGCTGAGGAGGCCGGGGAGGTTCGACAGGGAGATCGAGATCAAGGTCCCGGACAAGAAGGGGAGGCTGGAGATACTCCAGATCCACACCAGGCACATGCCACTGGCCCAGAACGACGACAAGAACGGGGCCGCCGACAAGATAGTCGACCTGGAGAAGCTCGCCGCGGTCACCCACGGGTTCGTGGGCGCGGACCTCGAGTACCTCTGCAAGGAGGCGGCCATGAAGACGCTGAGGAGGAACCTGCCTGACATCAAGCTCGAGGAGGACAGGCTGAGCCCTGAGACCCTGGACAAGTTGGTGGTCAC
This sequence comes from archaeon, assembly GCA_021827865.1. Lineage (GTDB taxonomy): Archaea > Thermoproteota > Nitrososphaeria > Nitrososphaerales > Gagatemarchaeaceae > UBA183. The sequence goes on along the minus strand of JAKAUC010000013.1, from coordinate 158,640 downwards.
CATGGCTGACTTCGAGGACGCGCTGAAGGACGTCATGCCCTCGGCCATGCGCGAGGTGTACCTGGAGACGCCGGACGTGAAGTGGGCCGACATCGGCGGCCTTGAGGGCGTCAAGAAGGAGCTGCAGGAGGCGGTGGAGTGGCCCCTGAAGTACCCTGACCTCTACGACAAGATCGGCTACAGCATGCCCAAGGGGATATTGCTCTACGGCACGTCGGGGACGGGGAAGACCCTCCTGGCGAAGGCCGTGGCCACCGAGAGCGAGGCGAACTTCATCAGCGTCAGGGGCCCCGAGCTCCTGAGCAAGTGGGTCGGAGAGTCGGAGCGCGGCATCCGCGAGGTGTTCAGGAGGGCCAGGCAGGCTTCGCCCTGCGTCATATTCTTCGACGAGATTGACGCCCTCGCCCCGACCAGGGGGATGGGCGGTGACAGCATGGTGACCGAGAGGGTGGTCAGCCAGCTCCTCACCGAGCTCGACGGCGTCCAGAGCCTCCAGGGGGTCGTCGTCCTCGCGGCCACCAACAGGATCGACATCGTGGACCCGGCCCTGGTGAGGGCGGGGAGGTTCGACAAGCTGATCCAGATCCCGCTCCCTGACAAGCCAGCCAGGAGGGAGATACTGAAGATACACACCAAGGGCGTCCCCATCTCGAAGGACGTGGACCTGGACAGGATCGTGGAAATGACCGAGGGGTTCAGCGGGGCCGACATGGCGTCGCTTACCAACACCGCCGTCTCCATAGTCCTGCAGGGGTTCATCTCAAAGTACCCGAAGCCCGACGACGCCAGGAAGCACGTCGACGAGGCGGTGGTGACCATAGACCACTTCGCGGACGCCATCAAGAAGGTCCGCCAGTCCAGGGAGGGGAAGCCGATGGAGAAGGTCCCGGTCCCCTACTACAGATAGGGGAACCCTAATTACGCCAGCGCGACGGCCCGGACCCCTAGATTGGAGCAGGCTGCAATCATAGGGCGCGGCACCTGGCTGGACAAGGTGGCCCAGGAGACGGTCGAGCGCGAGAAGCGTCTGGGCCGGAGCCTGTCCCTGCTTAGGGTGGAGAGCGGGCTCGGGGCCTCGGGGCTCCCGCACATCGGGAGCGTCGGCGACGCCATCAGGAGCTACGGGATCAAGCTCGCCCTGGAGTCGCTGGGGTACAGGTCGGAGCTGATAGCCTACTCCGACGACTTCGACGGCCTCAGGAAGGTCCCGGCCGGGTTCCCTGCGTCGCTGAGCGAGTATCTGTCGCACCCGGTGGCGCGCATCCCGGACCCGCTGGGGTGCCACGGCTCCTACGCGGAGCACGTGGGGTCCCTCCTGAAGGGCGCCCTGGACAAGATCGGGGTCGAGTACAGGTTCCAGAGCGGGGCCGAGGCCTACGCCTCGGGGAAGCTCAACGACCAGATACGGAAGATACTATCCAGCTCGGCCGCCATAGGGAAGAAGATCAACGAGCTGGTCGGCCAGTCGAAGTACGAGGAGTCCCTCCCCTACACCCCGGTCTGCAAGAGCTGCGGGAGGATATACGTCACCCAGGCGAAGTCCTTCGACCCTGAGAAGGACACCGTCCACTACGTATGCCAGGGGACAAAGCTCGGGGAGAAGATGGTCAAGGGATGCGGCCACGAGGGGGACGTGAAGGTCACCGAGGGGAACGGGAAGCTGATGTGGAAGGTCGAGTTCGCGGCCAGGTGGTCGGCCTTCGACATACGCTTCGAGGCCTACGGGAAAGAGCTGACCGACTCGGTCAAGATCAACGACTGGGTGGCGGAGAGCGTCCTCGGCTACCCGCCCCCCTACCACGCTAGGTACGAGCTCTTCCAGGACAAGTCCGGGAAGAAGATGTCGAAGTCGACGGGGAACCTCGTCACCCCCGACGAGTGGCTGCAGTACGCCTCCCCGGAAAGCCTGAGGCTGCTGATGTACAAGAGGATAGTCGGAGCCAGGAACATCTCGCTGGAAGACATACCGCTTTACATGGACGAGTTCGACGACCTCGAGGAGTACTACTTCTCCAAGAAAAGGGACCCCAACCAGATGAAGGACGCGAGGCAGAGGGGGCTGTACGAGTACTCTGTGTTCCTGAAGTCCCCCCAGGCGAAGGGGGTGCGCGTCCCCTATAGGCTCCTCGCGCAGCTCTCCTCTGTGGCGCCTGAGGGGGCCCTGGAGGACTTCGTGGTCAAGAGGCTGGCGAGCTACGGGATGGTGAAGACCCCGGTCCCCGAGCTTTCGAGGAGGATCGCCTGGGCCCGCGGGTGGGCCACGAGAGAGGGGAAGGTCGCAGTGGAGCCCCCCGAGTTAGGCGACGCGGCGCGCAAAGCCGTGAAGGATTTCGCCGCCGCCCTCCCAGGACTGGCGACCGAGGAAGACGTGCAGAACGCCGCCTTCGACGCCGCCAAGAAGCAGGGCCTCAGGCCCGGAGAGTTCTTCCCCGCGGTGTATTCCATCCTGCTCGGCTCGGACAGGGGGCCCAGGCTGGGGCCCTACGTCATGGACGCAGGGAAGGCCGAGGTGAGCAGGGCCCTCCTCGCCGCCGTCGGGAATTGAAGCCCAGCTACTCCTCCATCGGGGAGCTCGAAGCCGCGATAGTCTCGTGCAGGGCCTGCCCCCGCCTCGTCCACTACAGAGAGAACCTCGAGCCCCGGGCATCCTACGCCTCTCAGGTCTACTGGAGGAAGCCGGTGCCGGGGTTCGGTGACCTGGACGGGAAGCTCCTCGTCCTTGGACTCGCTCCTGCGAGCCATGGGGCGGAGAGGACTGGGCGGATATTCACCGGCGACGCGTCCAGCAGGTTCCTTGTCAAGGCCCTCCACGCTGCGGGGTTCGCCAACCAGCCTGTCTCCGAGTCCCGAGACGACGGGCTAGCGTACAGCGGCTGCTACATCACTGCCGTGGTCAAGTGCGTCCCCCCCGGAGACAGGCCCACCAGGGAGGAGTTCGCCAGCTGCTCCCCCTTCCTTGACGCAGAGGTATCGCTGATGCAGAACCTGGAGGGGGTCCTCGCCCTCGGATCCCTCGCCTTCGGTGCCTACGTCTCGCACCTCGCGAGGGCCGGGGGGGACGCCAGGGGGATGAGGTTCGCCCATGGCGCGGTTTACCGCGTAAAGGGGGGCCCGACGCTGTACGCTGGCTACCACCCCAGCCCGAGGAACACCAACACAGGGAGGCTGACGATGCCCATGCTCGTCGCGCTCCTCAAGAAAATCAGGCGGGACTTGCGCATATAAACGGGCCACTTCGACCGCAACCCGGGCCCGTTGCCTAGCACGGATCAGGGCGTCAGCCTGCGGAGCTGAAGGTCGAGGGTTCGAATCCCTCCGGGCCCGCTTAGAACTAAGCGAATCCGGTATCTAGACACGTCATATTTGACTCGCCTGAACCATCGAGAAAAGAGTCTTACCTTGGATGCCAGCGTCTTCATCGCCGCGTTGAGAGATAACGAGCCACGCAATCAGGACTGTGCTCCGTTCGCCCACGCCTCCTTCAGTCACTGCAATTGTGACCCAGGAACTTCGTCGGGGTCCTCAAGCCAGAATTGAGACCATGGGTCAGTTCCCCGCGCCACGATATACCTTGAACCCATCTCGGGAGCGCGCTAGGAGGACCAAATTCCAGGCGAGAGAAGGGCATTCGGGTTCAAACCTGTCGACGCTATCATGACTGTCCAACAGCCTGTTCCGGGGTTGCCGTGGTCGCTGAACTGAAGGTCCCGGCTCGTCCGATTAGGGATGAACGACGGTGACAACCCTAATAAATGGCGGGAGGATGACGCCTGATGTTGGTAGTTCTGCCCGCGGCCGCTGCGGTCAGCGGGTCAGGTTCAGCATGCAATCGAATGGGAACATAGGAAATGCCCCTCATCCCTCGGCGCATGGCCAACGTCTATTCGGTCGCGGTATGCCTGGTCTTGATGATTCTTCTCGTCTCATCCGCGGCTAATACTGTGTACGCAGATAGTGTGAGGGCGACAGTCACAGTCGGCGCTAATCCTCGGGGAGTCGCCTTCGACTCCGCCAACGGCGACGTCTACGTGGCGAACCTCGGTTCCAACACGGTTTCTGTGATATCCGGTTCGACCAACACGGCAGTGGGGACGCCCATCACAGTAGGCTCTGGTCCTATTGGAGTCGCCTTCGACTCCACCAACGGCGACGTCTACGTGGCGAACATCAATGTAAACACCGTCTCTGTGATATCCGGTTCGACTGTGGTGGCGACAGTCACAGTCGGCTCTGGTCCTATTGGAGTCGCCTTCGACTCCACCAACGGCGACGTCTACGTGGCGAACTTCAATTCAAACACCGTCTCTGTGATATCCGGTTCGACTGTGGTGGCGACAGTCACAGTCGGCTTTAGTCCTATTGGAGTCGCCTTCGACTCCACCAACGGCGACGTCTACGTGGCGAACATCAATTCAGACTCCGTCTCTGTGATATCCGGTTCGACGGTGGTGGCGACCGTCATCGTCGGCTCCGCTCCTGGCGTCTATCCTTACGGAGTCGCCTTCGACTCCACCAACGGCGACGTCTACGTGGCGAACTCCGGTTCAGGCTCCGTCTCTGTGATATCCGGTTCGACTGTGGTGGCGACAGTCACAGTCGGCTCTAATCCTCATGGAGTCGCCTTCGACTCCGCCAACGGCGACGTCTACGTGACGAACTCCGGTTCAAGCTCCGTCTCGGTGATAGCCCCTACCGCCACTTACGTGTCCTGCACCTCCTCCAGCTTCGCCGTGGCCGCATCCAGCTCGTGCACGGCGACGGTGGCGGACACCAGCGGCGCCATAACCGGCGAGACGATCACGTTCTCGGAGGCGGCCGGCACCGGCAGCGTCACTTTCAGCTCCTCCACGTGCAGCCTCTCAGCCGGAGGAACCTGCAGCGTCACCGTGACGGGCGCCACCACAGGCAGCGTCACCGTGAAGGCGTCCTATCCGGGTGACTCGGGCAACACGCCGGCGTCAGGGACCTTCGGCCTGTCGGTCACCTCCGAGTCCTCCATCACCGGGTCCCAGCTCCCACGGATACCTCCAGGCGTCGTCCCTGAAACCCTCAACTTTACCACCTACGGCGGGACGGGGCTCCAGGGGTCCTTGGTCGGCATGGTGGGCGGCACCATGGTCGAGTACAGCCTCCCTGGCTTCAACGGGACCCTCGTCACCGAGGACCTATCGAGCGGCAACTCCACCCTCATCGCCCAGGCCGGCGGTATGGTCCCTCTGGCCATCAGCTCCTGCACTGATTCGAACGGCGGCATCAGGGTGAGCGGTTTCTTCATGATGAGGTGGGGGGGCACAGGGCTGAACTCAACCGAGGTCCTGTTGGGAGACTACCAGAGCTTCGTCACAAGCGCCCAGGGGTGGCCGGCAGAGCCCGCGTGCGGTAGCTGAGGTAGGGCTGCAGTCCACCTGGTTGTTTCTGTGGCCACGCTCTGCTGTGCCTGTTCACCAACCTTACTCAGCTGACCAGGGTCCCCGGGGTGTCTCCAAGTTGCCGCCCAATGCATCCTACCGCGCCCGCCAACTTCTTGATGCTGAAGCCCGTCCCGGATGCCGGGACCCCCGCTCCTCCGGGCTTGAACCTTGGAAAGGTCAGCTGAGGGGAACCAAAGGACCATCCCGGCGCTGATCTGCCCGAGTACCTTCCCGCAGGCCCTGCACTTCAGGAGATCCATGGTGCATGAGATGTCGACCTGGTCGGTCTCCACCAGGGCCTTCCTGCTGGCGTAGGCTATGGCAACTATCATGAAGCCCGCCAGGGTGAGGATGACTATGGCGAACTCGCTCAAGGAGACGGGGCCGTTGGGGACGCTGGAGGTGGTGGTGTCGAAGACCTCGGTGGTGGTGACCAGGGCGGAGGGGAAGGGGCGAGGCTCCTCTCCACGGAGACCGCAGCCCAGGCATCGCCCGCGTCGAGCCTAGGCATGCCGTAGCCGGAGCCTACCGCCGACCGTGCGCTCGCCTAGACTACTGTCCAACCGCCGTCGACGACGACGCACGAGCCGTTCAGGAGGCTCGACTTGTCGGACGCGAGGAAGAGGGCGAGCTCCGCTATTTCACCAGGTTCGCCCAGCCGCGGCAGCGTCGCCATGGCCTTCTGGAGCACCTCCATCCCCTTCGGGTCAGGGTTGCCGCCCCCCACCCCGATGTTTGTCTTCACAGCGCCGAGGACCATCGCGTTGCACCTTATCCCCTTGGTGCCGTAGTGGGCGGCTACGCTGCGGGTGAGCCCGATGAGGCCGTGCTTCGAAACTGTGTAAGAGGCCCCGGCGGCTCCGCCCGTCAAGCCGGCGATGGAGGCTGTGTTGACTATCACCCCGCCTCCGCCCTTGAGCATGAGTGGGATAGCACGCCTGCTCGCGCGGAAAGGCGCGTTGAGGTTGATGTCTAGGACCTTCTCCCAGACATCGTCGGGGGTATCAGCGACGGGGCGGACCCCATCCATGATCCCCGCGTTGTTGCAGAGTATGTCGACCTTCCCGAAGGTCTTCGCTGCGTAGTCGATCATCTTGTCAGCGCTCTCCTTCAGCGATAGGTCGATTGCCATCCCTTCTATCTGGGCGCCGGTCTTGCCACGTACCTCGTTCACGACTTCGTCGACTCTCTCGGCGACGACATCGGCAACCAGTACGGCGGCCCCGTTCTCCGCGAAGAGGTTCGCCATGGCTCTCCCGACGCCTGAGCCGGCGCCGGTGATGACCGCGGCCTTACCGTCGAGCAAACCAGACATGACGGCGTCGCCTCGCTCCACTTAGATAAGGGTGGAGCCTAATTTCGTTGTTGAGAGCGGTTCCGACCCGCGGCCCTTTCTGTATCCGATGCGCTGGGGTTGATTCTGCGCCTGGGAAAGTTACCTGTCTATAGCGAAGAGCTTCTCGGCTCCAACCACGGCGTCTTCCCCGTACCACTTCCCCTCCAGAAAGCGAAGCGAGTATAACCGCCCCACATCGATGAACCTCGCGTCTGACCTGTTCCCGATTTCGAGCAACATGACCGTTGCGATTCCGTTGCCTAGGACGTTCAGAACGTCTTTGCCGTAGAACTGCGCGCGCTCCCCGTCGAGGGCGGGAAGCCGGGCCGTCGCTTCTTCGATCTTCCTTACAGCGAGCTCTGCGACGTCCTTCCCTCTGACTATCTTGTCCCTCGTCTTTCTCATGTCGTCCAGCAGGGTGAGGTGCGCCTGCTTCTTCGCCATCACCTCCAGCATGTCGAGGGCCTGGATGTTGCTGGGGCCTTCCCAGATGGGGGTGATGAGAGCCTCTCTGTGCAGCCTCTCCACCGGGAACTCTCTGAGGAATCCTATCCCCCCCAGCACCTCCATCGCCGTCCTAGTGACAGACGCCGCCATATCTGCCGTGACGTTCTTGGTGACGTGGGTGAGGAGCCTGGCATAGTGGTAAGCGTCGCTGTAGGGGGGAGCTTCCTTCCACGACCTCTCGAACTGGTCGACCGCTTTGAAGGCCAGAGCCAGCGAGCCTTCGATGGACACCTCCATGTCGACGAGGTCCCGGCGAATCAGGGGATGCTCGACAAGCCGCCTCCCGAAGGCGGTCCTCTTCTGCACGTAGTAGTAGGCCTCCAGGTAGGCTTTCCTCGCGATCCCCAGGGCTCCGAAGGAGTTCGCCAGTCGTGAGACCATCAGGTTCTCCATGATGTAGTAGATGCCGTTCCTGAGTTCACCCACCGGCTGGGCCTCCGCGCGGTGGAACTCCACCTCGCCCGTGGGGACGCTGACCGTCGCGCTCTTGTCTTTCAGCCTTCTTACAGTGAAGTTCCTCCTCCCAGCCGAATCGAATCTGGGGACCAGGAACAGCCCCAGCCCCTTCGCCCCTTCCTTCCCTCCTCTCGGCCTTGCGCTCACCAGCGCGTGGTCGGCGAGGCCGGCGTTGCTCGCGAAGTACTTCGTGTCCCCACTTATCCTCCAGACCCCCCCCTCCTGCTGTGACTCCACGAGGTTGGCCCCCAGGTCGCTCCCGCCCTGGGTCTCAGTGAACCAGGTCGCGCCGTAGCTGACTCCCGACTCCCCGATGAGGGCCGGGATGAGTTTCTTCTGTTCCTGGTTGCCGTATTTGTGCAGCGCATAGGCTGTCTGGTTTGTTACCGTTAGGATGCACGCGATCCCCGGATCTGAGATCAGATAGATGGAGGCGTAGTGGTCGAACCAGGTCCCGCCCCTATAGGGCGGCTTGTTGACACCGAACTCCGTCATCAACCTCTGAAGGACACGCCTCTCCGAAGGGTCCAGCCACACTTCGTCGACCCTTTCTCCGCCGATGCTCCACGTGATCAGCTTCGGCGCGCCGGTCTTGTCGACATAGTCAGCCACCTCGTACAGCTCGATCCCTGCGAAAGACCCCAGTGAGGACAGATCCGGAACCTTGCCAGTGAAGTGCCCAAGGATTGACTGGAACGGTTTGTCGACCTCGAAATGGTTCTTCCCGTAGGCGTTGGAGAGATGGCGGTAGGGCTCTCCGTCCGCTGACCCCATACTCACTTGGGACCTTTCCCGTCCTATATGAGCATCGGGGGAGCTCCCCCAATGGGTTATACCATACGAGCCTCCGTAGAAGTTACCGGTTGACGCTTCTGCCTGACACCTCTGAGAGGTGACGTCGCGATCGCCGGGGCTGGGGTGGTCGGCCGACCTGATCTCCTCCATCGCCTCGTGGTACAGGAAATGCCGGCGTTTGTTGGGTCATCCTCCGATGTGGTCGCCCGTAACGGAAACCCGGCCACCAGGGCGGGCGAACCCGATGTTCAGAGGCACCCGCCTGGACTAACCCCGGCCAGGGCGACTCGATCTTGTCGGGCGATCTCACTAGATGGCGCATCTCCCCGAGGCAGTCGTTGGGAATTTTGGAATTGGAGTCCGTAGGAATTGCTTCCCTAGGATCTTATGACCGACCCGCGGCTCCTTTGAGAGTCCCGCAATGGATTTAACGCGAACTGGGACGGCGCGCATGTAACGGGACTTGGCTGAAGAGCAGCGAAGACTGGCGGCGATTATGTTCACCGACATGGTCGGATATACTGCTCTTGGCCAGCGGAACGAGCAGCTTTCTCTGGCCCTGGTCGAAGAGCAGCGCAGGCTGATTCGGCCCATCCTGGCCAGGCACAACGGAAGAGAAATCAAAACCATCGGCGACGCCTTCCTGGTCGAGTTCGCCAGCGCCCTAGAGGCGGTCAGGTGCGCCTACGAGATACAGAGAATGACCAGGGAGGCCAACTTCTCCCTCCCTGAGGATAGGAGGCTGCACATCAGAATCGGCGTTCATCTCGGAGACGTGGTTGAATCCGGGAGCGACATCTCCGGGGACGCAGTCAACGTGGCCTCCAGGATTGAGCCTCTGGCCGACGATGGTGGCGTCTGCCTCACCAGGCAGGTGTACGACAACGTCAAGCACAAGGTGGACCTCCCGCTCGCCAGTCTCGGAGCGAAGACCCTGAAGAACGTCGCCGAACCCATGGAAATCTACAAGATGGTCATGCCGTGGCAATCGGAACTAGGAGAACGAGCTGCTTCGCTGGACACCAGGCGCATTGCCGTGCTCCCTTTCGCAAACCTGAGCTCTGACCCCGAGGAGGGGTACTTCGCCGACGGCATGACAGAGGAGCTGATCACATCGCTTTCGGGCGTCCGGCAGCTCATCGTCATCGCGAGGACATCGATTATGAAGTACAAGGGTTCCCAGAAGACCGCCTCCGAGGTGGGGAGGGAGCTGAGCGTCGGAAGCCTGCTCGAAGGGAGTGTGAGGAAGGCGGGCAACAGAGTGAGGGTAACGGCCCAGCTCATCGACACGGCGTCAGAGGGGCACCTGTGGGCCCAGAACTACGATAGGCAGCTGGAAGACATCTTCTCGATTCAATCAGAAATCGCCGAGAAGGTGGCAGGGGAGTTGAAGATTAGGCTCGTGGACGATGAAAAACGACTGATTGAGCAGAGGCCCACCGAGAACACGGAGGCCTACACTTCCTATCTGCGCGGGAAGAGGCTTCTCGGTGAGCGCACGGAGCCGGCGTACAGGCAAGCGCTCGAAGCCCTGGAGAAGGCGATTGAGCTGGATCCTTCCTTCGCCAAGGCACATGCCGGCATTGCCGAATGCTGGGTGTACCTGGTGAGTGACGGCTATGAGGCATATGAGCGGGCCGCTCCGAAGGCAGAGCTATCGTCGAAGAAGGCGCTCAGCCTGAACCCTGAGCTAGCGGAGGCTCACGCGACCCTGGCAAACGTCGACTTCCTTGAAGACGACCTTGCCGGCTCCGAGGCAGAGGCTCGCCGGGCGATTGAGCTGAACCCGAGCCTTCCGGATGCCTATGACCTCCTGTCCGACGTGGCTCTGATGAAGAGAGATGTCGATGGGGGAATCAAGGCGATGGAGGCCGCCTACCGATTGGACCCCATAGTGCCTCGCATCGTGGGGAGGCTGGGACGCGTCTATCTCAACACAGGAAGAGAGAACGACGCGCTCCGGCACTGGGAGCGGACCGCCCATCTGGCTCCAGCGGACACCTACCGAAACATGACCGAGTACTATCTCTCCAAGGGAGACATCGACAAGGCCAGGGAATACTACTCAAAGGCGGCCAAGATGGAGCCGACCAACCACTGGGTCCTATGGATGAAGGGATTCATTGCCGCCAGAACGGGAGACAAGAGCGGTGCGCTCGCTGCCGTAAAGGAGATCGAAGCGAACTGGCTCGGAGCGACCAACCTGAACGACATCGCATTCGTCATGTATGCCCTGGACGATTTCGATTCCTATTTTACCTACATTGACAGGGCCGCGGACCAGCACACGCTGCGGTACGCCTATGCCATGTACAGCCCTCTCTTCGCCAAGGCGAGGGAAGACCCAAGGTATCAGCTACTCCTGGGCAAGCTCGAGAAGAAGATCGAAGCGAAATAGGGACCACCCATTGCCACTTCTGGGGCGTGGCCCTCAGTCTAGCCAGAAGTTTGACGGAGCGGGAAAAGGTTGGACTCGAAATCGGATTCGAATCCTCGGCTTGGGCTTCGTTCTCAGTTTACCGGTAACTTAACGCTCAAATCCGACCCGCGGCACCAACTCCTTCCGTTTGGCGCGAATGTACATTCCACATCGGTCTGGTTTCTCGTGCTTCCGCCTCCTTATGAGAACGGGTTCGAACCCACATGGGTCCTGGCCCCTCCCGGCCCGGATTCAACTACCTCGTTGTGGGCTCGGTTTGATAGCTGGCGCCAGAATCAGGGTGTCTTGGAAACAGGTGCAGGGGGGAGTCTTATGGCGCAGGCTTTTGCGCCGTCGAGTCTCGTTCTAGGGCTCGCCTAGGAAATCAAGCGGATCCACGATCTGGCAAGAATAATGTTGGCCCCGGCTGGCGAGCCTCAAGACGGGCTCCGTCGGGCCCGCAGACAGCCCTCGCAAAGGGCACGAATCCAAATGGATCCGGCTAGGAACTTGGTCGAATCCCTGCGAAAATATCTAGGCCCATAGGACCATCAGGCGCCCGCGACACCGCCCGATTGAAGAGGGACGGTTTTTGAATGAGCCCGGCGCCCCCAATGCGTCAGTTGTCCAACACCGGACGCAGGCTGGCCGCGATCATGTTCACAGACATCGTAGGGTATACAGCGCTCACTCAGAGAAGCGAGTCAGACACGGTCAGCCTGCTGGAAGAACACCGGAAGCTCATACGTCCCATATTCGGCAGTCACGGGGGAAATGAAATCAAAACCATGGGGGACGCCTTCCTCGTAGAGTTCAAAAGCGCCCTGGACGCCATGCTCTGCGCAGTCTCCGTTCAGGAGACCATGCACGACTGGAAGGTCGCCAGGGGGGGAGCGCTTTCCCTCAGGATCGGGATTCACGTGGGGGACGTGCTGGAGAGGGAGAACGACATCCTCGGAGATGCGGTCAACATAGCCTCCCGGATCGAGCCCCTCGCCGAAGCGGGGGGTGTCTGCATCTCCGGTGATGTGTACAGCCAGGTTAGGAACAAGTTCGACCTTCCCTTCATCTTCCTGGGAGAGAAGCCTCTGAAGAACGTCAGCGCCCCCGTCGCGGTGTACAAGGCCGTGATGCCCTGGGAGCGCACAGCACCCGCATCAACGGCGCCGTTCGACGGGAACAGGGTGGCCGTCCTCCCCTTCGCCAACATGAGCCCAGACCCCGGCGACGAGTACTTCGCCGACGGTATGACGGAGGAGCTCATCGACAGGCTCGCTCAGGTGAAGCAGCTCAAGGTCATAGCGAGGACGTCGGCGATGAGCTACAAGGGGGAGAAGAAGAAGGCATCACAGATCGCGAAGGAGCTCGAAGTCGGCGCTCTTGTCGAGGGGAGCGTGAGGAAGGCCGGGAACAGGGTCAGGGTCACTGTCCAGCTCATCAACGGGGGGACTGAAGAGCACCTCTGGTCTTCCCACTATGACGGGAGCCTTGAAGACATATTCGCCGTCCAGAGCGAGATAGCCGAGAAGGTGGCAGGGGAACTGAGGGTGCAACTCCTGGCCTCGGAGAAGGCGGCTATGGAGAAGCGCCCGACCACGGACGCGGAGGCCTACACTGACTATCTCCAGGGGATGCAGCTCCTAAACCAACTGGAGGAACCGTCCCTGAGGGATGCCCTCCGCCTATTCCAGCGGGCCATTGAAAGGGACCCTTCCTTCGCCAGGGCGTATGCCGGGGTGGCCGGCTGCTACGTCTGGCTCGCCAACCGGGGGTACATCGGCATCCAGGAAGCCCTCGAGAATGGGCGGGCGGCCGCCCAGAGGGCCCTGGAGCTGGACCCGGAGCTTGCGGAGGCCCACTTTCGCCTAGCCACGGTCATGTCCCTTGCCGACGACTTGGAGGGGACGATGCGCGAGCTCAGGAGGGCGGTAGAGCTCAATCCCAACCTGGCCGAGACATACGTCACCCTCGCCCGCACGTCAGCCGCCTTAGGGGACGTCGGGGAGATGGTCAGGGCCGCAGAGAAGGGGTACCAGCTCGACCCCCTGTCGCCCAGGGGGATAGATTGGCTAGGAATGGCGTACTTCTATGCGGGGAGGAGGGAGGAAGCCATGGAGCACTGGAGGAAGACGCTCCACCTGGAGCCTTACGGTACCTACCATGGGATGTTCGCCTACTATGTGAGCAAGGGAGACTACGCGGGGGCTGAGGGCGCTGTGAAGGAGCTGGAGAGGATAGGGCCGACGCTGATTCCCACGTACCTCGACAGGGGTTGCCTGGCCGCCCTGACGAGGGACGTCAAGACCGCCCACGAGATGATAACGAAGCTCGACCCCGAGAAGGGGGTGGGGGCACTCTCCTACGCCGGGTTCGTCTACCACGCCCTGGGGGACATGGACATGTTCTTCGAGTACATGTTCAAGGCGGCGGATGGCCACGTGCTCGATGCGTCGGAAATCCGGCTGAGCCCCCTCTACGACAGGGCGAGGAAAGACCCGCGCTTCGTGGAGGTATTGAGGCGTGGGGGGGTGCTGCACGAGCCCAAAGGCTGAACGCCAACGGCTCTGAAATCGGCGGAGGACGGACCAACGAGGCACGATTGCACACGGGACCCCGTCGGGCCGGGGGACGCAGTCCAAGGCTGCTCTGAGCCGAGACGAGGCAGATCAGGGGTTGGCTCACCATGGCTTTCATCGAGCCTGGGGTGGCCTCCGCCAAGTCAGGTTCCCTAGGTCAGTCGATATCTCGTGAGGAATCTGGGCCATGGCTTGATCACGTCATCGAGGTCCGAGTGGGACCGGTTCGTGCAGACGGCTGACTTGCTTGTCCACCAGCCTCTCGACAGGGTTGAGATTGGGCGCCTTTTTCGGGAGGAGCTTCACCCTCAAGACTGAACGACGTTCCCGGATTAACTTCTTCACGTTCTTGGTCTTGTGGCAGGGAGCGTGGTCTGCGAAGATGATGATCCTCTTCACGCGCTGTAGGAGGTTGGACGGGCGGAGTTTGTACTCCATGCTCCTCTTAGCCTGGGTGTTGAAAACTAGCCCGTCCCTCCTGAAGAGCCCGCGAGGCGGGGTGGACCGGTTTTCCTTATTACCGGAAACTCAGGCATTTTATACAATTCGGCACCGTTATGGCGACGAAGATGAAAACACGTACTGTCAAAGCGACACTCTTTCTGTCCATTCTCTTCTTCGCTGGATTCATCGGTCCCCTCTCAGCCCTATCGACCGGGGTCAGCGCCCAGAGCGCACCCCTGCTGGTCTATGTCAGCGCGTCTGGCAGCGACACGACGGGGACCGGTTCCCTGGCGAGCCCATACGCTACCATCTCGCACGCAGTCTCCTCTGCTGCCGCGGGCACCACGATTGTCATCGAGCCCGGGACATACAACGAGATGGTGAACATATCCAAGCGCCTCACCCTCGAGTCAGCCAGTTCACAGCCCTCTGACACCGTGGTCAATGCGTTCGGTCGGACCTACGGCATCGAGGTCATAGGCCAGGCCGCCAGCGGCACCGTGATCGAAGGGCTCACCGTATCCCATGCCAACAATCACGGCATTTTCGTCCAAGATTCGTCCATGGTCACAATCGAATACAATGTGGTCTCGAACAACGGCCTCAGTCCCTCCGCCTGTCCCGCGCCTCCGGCCGTCCCAACGTCACCCTGCATACAGGAGAACAAAGCCATCGAACTTACCGGAACCTCCGACTCCACGGTCGCGGCCAACACCGTCGTGAACAATGTTGCCGACGGGGGGATCGGGGTAGCCGACGACGGGCCCATCAACCCCGGCGGCCTTGGCAGCGGGACGCCGAACCCAAGCATCGGAAACATCGTCAGCGGCAACACGGTGATCGGCAACGCGGGCGGGTGCGGCATAGTGGTGGCTGCATACAATCCAGGAGAGGGCGTAATCAACAACGTCGTGAGCAGCAACTACGTCGTCAACGGCCTCCCAGGAGGTATAGTGGTCGCCGCGGACGTGCCCCATACTTCTGCCATCAACAACAGCGTTGTCGACAACACTGTCCTCAACAACCTGATACCGGGGGTGGTAGTCCACAGCAACACTCCGGGCGACCTAGTCTCAGGGACAAACGTCATTGGGAACATCATCAGCGGGAACGCGGGCTTCGGCCCTCAGACCACGGGCATAATGCTGATCGGCGCCATAAACGGCTCCGCCATAGTGACTGACACGACCATCCCAGGGAACGTCCTGCACAACGAGCACTTCGGAATCCTGGCAGAGAACGCGACCGGCACGTCGGTCTCTTCCGACAACGCCTTCGACCACACGGTCAGCGTCCCAGTGGTCGGCGCGACGATCTCGCAACTATCCCTCTCCTCACTCAGCGGCGGGCTGAGCAGTCTCACAAGCACAGTCAGTTCCATCGACTCGACCGTCAGCAGCGTAAACGGACAGGTCGCAACGCTGAGCGACGTGTCGTACGCGGCGCTGGTAGTCGCCGTAGTGCTGGGCCTTGTAGCCATCGCCCTCTCGGTGAGGAAGCGTGGCTAGGGCCCTCCCAATCCTTTTTCCCCTTTCGTCTTCTAGTTTCCACACGGGGGCCACATCCATGGCCGCAGACGGGGTCCAACGGGAACCTGATGAAGGAGGTCTCCCTTCTAAGGAGGCTTGGGGTTGAAACGCTCCGAATACACAAACGTCAAAATCCGCCGGGATCTAGCCGGGAAGTTAGACGAGGTCGTACGAAAGCTAGGCTATAGCAGCAGGGATGAGGTGGCCGAAGACGCCATCAGGCGGTTCGTCGACGCCCTGGCAGCCTAGGGACGGTGAGGTTCCAGTGGCCTCCCCTGAGCGAGCTTTCCGCTTCCGGAGAACCGGGCCACACCCGGGTCGCGGGGGAGGGCGCCCTGTCAATCGGGGGAAGGAGGCTACTTGAGTCCCTTCGTAATCGCCATCGTCGCATGGTTCCACATCTTCTTCGCCGTCCTGTGGATAGGCTCGGCGGTCCTGTTCTTCGCGGTCCTGGGCCCTGCCGTCTCTGCCCTCTCTCCTCAGACCAGAGCGGAGTTCATGGCGCGCTTCCTCCCGAGGATGGAACGGTTCCTCAACTTCGTGGTGCCGCTGCTCCTTGTCTCTGGGGCGGCCCTTTTCGTAGCCATGACCTGGGGGGACGCGCCAGTACTGGACACTTGGAGCCTGTCAGTTGCCCTAGGGGGATCCCTGGGCCTTGCGACCTACGTATTCGCGCTCATGACCCTGGTCCCCGCAGGTAGGCGGCTCTCGGCGCTGATCCAGGGCGGAGGGGCCCAGGATGAGCTCGCGAGCGCGCAGAGGTCACTCGGCCGTTCATCCATGATCGAGCTCGTGCTCATGCTCCTGACGCTCACGGCAATGGTGTCCGCTGGCTTCCTCTAGGAAAACTGTCACCAGACGAGGGCTAGGGCTTCTCGGGTGTTCTTCGGGGGCGACGCTTCGAGCTTCGCCCTGACGGAGGCAACCTGCCTGGCGTAGCCGTCGGCACCCATGCCCTCGAATTGCCTCTTCGCCCTCGCGAGGTGCCTCCTGGCCACACAGCGCCCAACCCGAACTTGTTCGGGTATTGGGAAATATAACGGCCTTTCCTCCTTCTCAACGTGAGCAGGAAGGGGAAGCAGAACCGGAGTCACGCCGCTGCGAAGGCGGATGCGCCCGAGTGGGACGTGAAAGTGAGCAGGCGCGGATTTGTGAAAGCCAGCCTGGCGGCGGGTGTAATCGTCGGAGGGTCTGTCTTGGCGCTGGACAGCAAGGACGGACGCCAAGCGTTGCAGATCGCCCAGACCACCCAGACCGCGACCACGACAGACCCCTTCGCTCCGCAGGCCATCACCCTGAACGTCAACGGGGTGGACTACCCGGTGACCGTCGAGCCGAGGGACATGCTGGTCAACGTCATAAGGGACAGCATCGGTCTGATCGGGACGAAGAGGCCGTGCAACCGGATGGAGTGCGGCGGCTGCACAGTCCTGATCGATGACGCCCCCTACAACGCCTGCCAGTACATCGCACTAAGGGCTGTGGGCAAACAGATCCTGACCACCGAAGCGGGGGTGCAGAGCACCGCCAGTGGCGCGCCCGCCGCAGACCCGGTGGTCGCGGCGCTCCAAAGCGCCTTCGTGGAGAACGACGGGGGCCAGTGCGGCTTCTGCAGCCCGGGCGAGATAATGTCTGCCGCTGCCCTCCTGAAGCAGAACCCCAATCCCACAGTGGACGAGATAAAGGCCGCCCAGGCGGGCAACCTCTGCCGCTGCGGCAACTACCTCAAGATAATCGAATCCATCCAGACCGCAGCCACGAACCTAGGAGGCGCGTGATAGGCGATGTCTCAGTCGGGGCTCATCGGCAACCAGAACGTGGTCAACAGGGACCTGCTGGCCAGAATAACGGGCCAGAGGCGCTACCCCTCGGACATCAGCACCGCCGACATCGGGGCGAGCAACATGGTCTACATGGGGCTGGTCATCTCTCCCTACCCCAGCGCCAAGGTCACGAAGCTGGACGTCAGCAAGGCTCAGGCGGCCGGCTATGTCACCATCACCAGCAGCGACCTGGCGGCCTATGACTACTACGCAGGGGGGCGCTCCTGGCTCCCGGTGACCAGCGACGCCGTGATTTACGCGGGCCAGCCCGTTGCGGCCGTGGGCGCTCCTTCTCCCAACGAGGTGGAGGACGCCGTGAACCTGGTGGACGTGGAGTATCAGCCGCAGCCCTACGTCTTCGACGTCGAGGCGGCGCTGCAGCCGGGCGCTCCTCAGATTTGGGAGGGAGGGAATTCGCTCCTGCCCGCGCCGCAGCACATCTCCTTCGGGGACGTCAGCGCTGGCTTCTCCCAGTCCGACGTGGTCGTGGAGGCCACGCTGGAGTCAGGCTACCATCAGCACTTCGACCTGGAGCCTGTCAACACCACCGCCTACTGGAACGACGGGACTCTGTACGTGTGGAAGAAATCTAACTACGTCTTCGGTGACCAGTCGAACCTGGCGTCCTACTTCGGGCTGCCCCTGTCGGACGTGGTCGTCAGGGAGGGGCTGGGGGGGACCACCAACAGCGCCGCAGGCAGCATGTTCGGGAACAGCACAGGAGGGGACTACGACATCCTGGCGGCGGTGATGGCGAGGAAGGTCGGCGCCCCGGTGAAGTACGTGGCCAGGCGGATTGACAACGCCCTGAACTCCACGGCCCGGTTCCCGATCAGGGGCTACACGAAGTTCGGAGCCACCAGCGCGGGGACGCTCACGGCCATGCAGGTGACCCTCTACTTCGACTTCGGCGCCCGCGGCGGCGCGTTCATAGACGGCACCGACGACTTCTACAACGCCTACGCGGTGCCTAACTTCCAGTTGGACGCCTACGCCACGAACACCAACTCCTACGGAGTCGGGGCACCCATGAGGGACGTGGGCGAGAGCCAGTGCCACTTCATCATGGAGACCACCATCGACATGCTGGCCGAGAAGCTTGGCATCGACCCCGCCACCTTCAGGCTGAACAACATGCGCACCAGCGCGAACGCCGTCGACCCGGTGGCCAATACTCCCTACGCCGAGCTTGCCGAGCCCGAGACATTCAACCAGTGCCTGACGGCCTTCGGCTGGTCGTCGATGTGGAAAGGCTGGGGGGTCCCCAGCTCAGTGAACGGATCCAAGAGGAGGGGGGTGGGCATCGCTTACATGAGCGACAACAAGGGCTCCACAATCCCGCCTTCCACGGCGCAGATACAGGTCAATCCCGACGGGTCCGTGGAGCTGTACGACGGCCAAGTGGACCAGGGTGCAGGGACCACGACCACCATCCCCATCATGGGGGCGGCGGCGCTGGGCCTGACTTCGCTGGACAACGTCACCTACTACTCCGGCGACACCTCCATCAACACAGACTCCATGGGGACCTTCGGGAGCGAGGGGACCAGGAACGGCGGGGACGGGATGATAGCTGCGGCCGGGGAGCTCGGGAAGCAGTGGTTCCCCATCGTGGCAGCCAAGCTGGCCGCGGGGACCCAGGCATCGAACCTGGCCTTCGGCAACGACACCATATACGACACCACCAATCCCAGCAACTCCATGGCGTTCAAGGACGCGGCGGCCCTGCTCAGCCAGCCGCTCAAGGTCTACGGAAACGCCACCGGCTTCGTCCTCGCGGGGTACGCGAAGGCGCACCGCGTGACCGGCCCCAAGATCGTAGAGGTGGAGGTGGATGTGGACACAGCGGACGTCAGAGTGGTGAGCTCGGTCAGCGGGCTCGACATGGGCAGGATAATATGGTACAAGGGCGCCCGCGCCCAGAACGAGGGGGGGTTCGTCGGTCTCGGCATCGGGGCCGGGCTCTACGAGGAGACCA
Organism: archaeon; assembly: GCA_021827865.1. GTDB lineage: Archaea > Thermoproteota > Nitrososphaeria > Nitrososphaerales > Gagatemarchaeaceae > UBA183. Next base: position 139,366 of record JAKAUC010000013.1, on the reverse strand, counting down.
TCCACGACACGTCCAGCGGCCTGCCATGGTCCGGCGGCTATCTCAACCCGAACTACAACGACAACAAGGTCCCCACCATAATGGAGGCCCCAGACTCGCACACGCCTGTCCTGGTGGAGTCGGTTCAGGACCCCACGGGCCCGTTCGGGGCCAAGGGGATCGGGGAGCCTTCGATCACCGCTGCAGGGGCGGCCATAGCCAACGCCATCAGCAACGCGCTGGGCGGATACAGGTTCTCCAGCCTTCCCATAAGGCGCGAGGACCTGGTCGCCGCCATCCAGTGGATGCAGTCCCAGGGGACGTCGTGAGGGGTGGATTGAGATGAGCACATCCGAAGTTCCGAAGTTCGGGTACCTGCAGGCGAGCTCCGTCGGCGACGCGGTCTCCCTGCTGACCAAGTACGGCGACCAGGCGAAGGTGATCGGCGGCGCCACGGACGTGTTGACCCAGATGAAGAACGGGATAACGGCGCTCACCCCGCAGTACGTCGTCGACATATCCAGCCTCGGGCTGGACTACGTCCGCTACTCCGACAGCGACGGGCTGAGGATAGGCGCCACCACGTCCTTGACCACCGTGTCCGCGGACCCGAACGTGACCTCGGTGTTCGCCGCGCTGGCCCAGGCGGCCGGCCTTGTGGGGAGCCCCCAGATCAGGAACCAGGCGACCATCGCCGGCGACGTCCTGCAGGAGACATGGTGCTGGTACCTGCGGAACAGCTACCCGGGGTGCTGGCGCAACGGCGGGAACCTCTGCTACGCGGCCCTGGGCGGGGACAACCGCTACTACCACAGCATCTTCGGCGGGAACCTCTGCTACGCGGTCCATTCCGGGGACGTGGCGCCGGCCCTCTTCGCGCTGGGCGCAGAGGCGACTGTCTCCGGCCCCATGGGGCAGAGGACCGTGACCATGGATCAGCTGTTGCCAGGCGTCAGCATCGTGGACGGGCGCGTCAAAGAGAACAGCCTGGCATACAACGACGTACTGACGGAGTTCCACATACCGGCTCCCGCCTCAGGGACGAAGTCCGCGTTCTACAAAGTGAGGGACCGCGGCGCCTTCGACTTCGCCCTCGCCAGCGCCGCAGTCAGCGCGGAGTTCAGCGGGAGCGCCCTCTCGTCGGTCCGGCTCGTGCTGGGGGCGGTGGCGAACAAACCTCTCCGTGCGACGTCGGCTGAGGGGTATCTCACCGGAAAGACTCTGTCGGAAAGCGTCATATCGCAGGCGGCAGACGACGCCCTTTCAGGCGCGACCCCCCTGACCGAGGGGACCGGCAACTCATTCAGGGTCCTCCTGGCCAAGGGCGCGGTCAAGTACGCCCTCCGCGGCATCTCCTCCTGAGATCGGGTGGGCGCCCTCCGTGAGTCCTTCGACCGTCGCCGAGCAGCCCGCCGACCTGTCGTTCGAGGAGATTGCGGCCAAGTACGCGGGCAGGTGGGTTGCCGTGACCGTCACCGAGCGCGACGAAAGCCTCCAGCCCACCAGAGGGACAGTCGTGGCCGACGAGGTCGACCGCTATAGGCTGAGAAGGAAGCTGTCGAATTACCCCGACATCTGCATCTTCTTCGCTGGTGACTCTCCTTTCCACCTGATGTTGTGATCCAGCGGAGCTTCCAGGAGCTTCCCACCGTCTTCGCGCGCCTGAAGGGGCGCAACGGCGTAGCGCGCGAGTACAAGGCCGTCATCGTCCCCACGACGGATTACTGCGTCGTCCCCATGGTGGACGCCTTCGCCCTGGGCTATCCCGAGGCTGCGGGCGCGGACGCCAGGGCCCTGAGCCCCAACCCCGTCCACTTCGCGACCTACAGCGGGTACGGCCGAGGCCTCCCGGTCAAGATGGCCGAGGTGGAGATCGGGGGCACGTCGTTCAAGGACGTCGACTTCATCGCCTTCGACGTCCTGCAGGCGGCCGGCTTCGACGTGGTGCTGGGCAGGAGCCTGCTCAAGGGCCTGACGCTGGAGATAGACTACGGGTCGCACCGGTTGAGCCTCCGGAAGGCCTCAGGTGGTATGCGATGAAGCTGACGCTAAGGGACTCCATGACGTTCTTCAGCCGGGTCAAGGGCCGCAACGGCGTAGTCAGGGAGCTGGCCTCGATACTCGACTTCAACTCGGAGTACTGCATGATCCTCTCCAGGGACGCCCTCGCCCTGGGGTACAACGAGGCAGGCATCCGCTCCAAGCAGTGGCAGAAGGTGCATCCGGAGATGGCGCGCTACGTCCTGGACTTCCGGGGCATCGAGAGAGGCGTGCTGCTGACCTTGAACGAGGTTTCGCTCGGTACGATGGTCGCCGAGGACGTGGAGACCGTGCTGGTCGACCTGGACTTGCCTAGGGCAGCTCCCTTTGACCTGGTCCTGGGTAGGTCGTTCCTGAAGCACTTCAGGTTCGAGTTCGACATCAAGAGGGGGACCCTGACCGTCGACAAGCCTAGCGCTTAGCCCGGTTCACTCGTGTAGCGGGAGACCACCTTTCCTTCCGCCCGCCGCAACACCTCATCCAAGGTCGACGGCGCCATGCCAAGGATCGCCGCAAGCTGCCTTATGCTGACCTTCCTGGGGAGGGAGAAGTAGCCCATCGCTTCGGCCAGCTTCAGCGCCTCTTCCTGGTTGAAGGTCAGCAGGTCGTTCCCCTTGAGATTCTCCACCCCCCTCACGGCGCCGGCGACGCCCCGCTCCTTGAGCCTGCGCAGCACCTTGCTGAGCGACACCCCAGACTCGAAGATCACGCGCCGGCTGTGCCTCAGCTTGACGGCGTCGGAGTAGTAACAGCCGAGGCAGAATCCTTTCATCTCGGCGACGGTCCTGCAGAATGGGGAGTTCTTGGTCACGACAAGCCCCGACGCCCTGTGGTCGTTGGTCCTTACCAGGTCTGTGAGCCTCACGTTGGGATGGGACGAGATGGCCTTCAGCATCTTGGCCACTGGCTCGCGGCTGCTTATCGCTATGAACTGGAGCATCCCCCTGGGGCCATCGGGCCTGCAGCTCACCACCCTCACGTTGATCTGGGCCCCCCTGATGGCGCTCGTCCACTCCCGCGCGTCGTCCGCCTCAAGAGCCACCTCCCTGATCATGGCCTCCGGCCCTCCCCCCGGCCGTCCGGACGAAGCGGCGCCGAGCCGCGCCTGCTAGCGGGCAATGCTCCGTTCCCTCGCCGCCCCCCCTGGCTCTCCGCCGTCGACCTTCTTGGCCTCGTGGGTCTTCTCAGACCTCTCCAGCAGCTTCACCAGGCGCAGGTGGCCCAGGCTCCCGCCCCTGCGCGCGTGCACCACCTCGGCCATTATGCTCAATCCTATCTCCTGCTGCGTGACCGCGCCTATGTCCAGGCCTACCGGGGCGTAGACCGACAGCAACTTCTCCAGAGGCGCGCCGGCCTCGATCAGCTCCTTGTAGGACGTGTTCACTCGGTTCTTGCTGCCTATCATGCCTATGAAGCGCGCCTGGGAGCCCAGGACCGCCTGAAGGGCTTCGATGTCGTACCTGTGCTCCGTGAGTATCAGGATGTTGTCATAGGGGGTGAAGACCATCTCCTTCAGCCTGTGCAAGACCCCCTGGGTGACCACTTCCGCATCGGGGAAGAGCTCCTTGGTGGCGAAGGGGTCCATCACCAGCACCTTGTATCCCAACATGTGGCCTATCTGGGCGCAGGCCTGAGAGATCCCTCCCGAGCCGAAGACCACCAGCCTCTCGGGGGGCTCGACCAGCTCGAGCATCATCTTCACCTTCCCGCCGCAGGACATGCCGATGCCGCTCCAGCTGCCGTCGCCAAGGTCGAACTCCTTGACCCTGGTCTGTCCGTCCTGGAACACAAACCTCGCCTCTCTGATGATGTACTTCTCGACGCAGCCACCTCCGACGGTCCCCCAGACGGGCCCCACTTCGGGGATGGCCATCTTGGTCCCCTGCCCTCTTGGGACCGACCCGTCGGCTTCCAAGACCGAAGCGACCGTGACCCTGATCCCTCGGCCCGTCTTTTCGCTGACAAAGCTGTAGAAGTCCTGCGTCTATCAGTCAACCTCCACGTATCAGTCCCACCTGGTCCCGCAGGGGCCGACGGCTGGGAGAGGCTTTTCGCTCGCTTTCTCGGGTGACTTCCTGACAAAGATGTGGAACTCCCGACCGGCGGCATAGGACCGGGGCACCTCCTGTCCGTGGTTCCAGCAGTAGCGCAGGACGTTCTGCTTCGAGCCGTCATCGTCCACTATCACCTCGAACATGTCCCCAATGCTCCCCTTGGCCAGCGCGCCCTTGGTCATGAATATCGGCTTGGGGCAGAGCTGACCCCTGCAGTCGACCACGGAGGCCCCCTCCTCCGTTCTGCCCATGGGGGCTCCGCTGCCTAGAGTCACTGGCCGCTGGTGATCGTTCGCCTCCATTTGAGTCCTGACCCGAACAGGTTAGCCTCCAAAGGGGACGCGCTGGTCAGGAGTCCAGCCCGTCGGCAACCGCCGCCCCCAGGCGGTCGACGATTTCGAAGACCCTGGTGGCCGGCGTGGGATGGCAGAGCTCGCCGGCGACGCGGTTCGCCTTCAGGGCCACCAGGCTGGCCCTGACTGGGTTGATCCCACCGGCGATCAGGGCCGAGACCGCCCCGGTCACCGTGTCTCCGGTCCCGCCTATGGCCTCCAGCACGGGCACGTCAGGCTCCGAGATCCGGTGAATCACCCTGCCATCTTCCGCGACGTAGTCGACGGGCCCCTTCACTGCAAGGTACCTGGGGGCGTTGTTCGCCGCGTGGGCTTCCGCTATCAGCCGGGGCACCTCCATGGTGTCGACCTCGAAGAGGGAGGCTTTCACATACGCCGGGTGGCCTGCGTCCGGGTCGGCCAAGAATGCCATCTCGCCGGCGTCTGGGGTGAAGAGGTCGAACTTGGTGCAGAGACCGGTGGCCTTGGCTATCAACAGGGCGCCAGCGTCCGCTATCAGGAACGGCCTCTTCTCCCAATAGTCGGCCATCTCGACGAAATCCAGGAACTCGGTCCTTAGGGGCAGGACGTAGTGCAAGGTCACCACCGACGCCCCGATGCCCCCAGCTTCCTCGGTCAGGAACCGGTAGACCTTCCTCGAACCCGCCCCGTCCCCCAGGTCCCCTGACACGACTGCCATGGGCGGCTCTTCCCCGATGGCCTCGGCCACCACCGCGGCGGCAGCCATCATCGCCGTAGCCCCGATGGAAAGCGCCTCCTCTGGGATGCTCCGCTCCCCGATGTGCATGGACCCGCGGCCGTACTTCACGGGCCCGACCATGATGTCCCCGTCCGCCGTGGGGAGCGTCCCCGAGAGCATGAGCAAACGGTTACCGCTTCCTCTGTCTCAACGCTATCTCGTAGGCCTTCTGCAGGGTGTAGGCGCAGAGTGTGAACCCCACTTGGGCAGGGGGGGTCGCGTCCTCGAGCCTTGCCCCGACCAGCTTGGCCGCCAGCAGCGGGATGTCCGGGCATCCGCCCCCCGAGACGTTGGAGATGACTCCGTCCGACTTCCTGAAGGTGAGCTTCATGTTGCCTACCCTAACCATGGCGTAGTCGCCGTAGTCCACCGTCTTCACCAGCTTGCTGATCTGGAGCTCGCGCATACCCCCTTCGAACTTGAAGATCACATCCATCACTGATATGCCGTGCTCCTTCAGCACCTTCTCGGCTGCCGCCGTGTCGGCGCTGGGGACTGAGATGGCGAGGTCGCAGCCCGTCCTGACCTGAGGCGGCGGGGAGCCGGAGCTCGTGTGGAACCCTGATCCCATCAGGATGTCCTCGGCCCTCATCCCATCCCTGAAGTGCTCGAAGATCAGCACTGACCTGCTCTCTGAGCCTTCTTTCGCTTCCGCCATCTGTGGCTCCTCCAATCCTCCCGGTTCGGCGCGCAGCCGTCGCCCCGATTATTATCCGCTGCGATGCGCGTCCGGCCTGACTGGGCCTAGGTCGAAGGCTCTGGCACGAAAGGCGCAAACTCTGGGACCCGCCCCCCGAGGTGGACCGCCAGAGAGGAAACCGCTCCGCAGCGCTTAAACACTTTGCCCCTGGGGCAGGGTCGCAGCCTTTGACCTACTTTGGCATCATCCTGACTGGGTCCCCCTACCAGACCCAGAGGTGGGAGACGGCTTGCCTCATAGCCGAGGGAGCCCTGGACAGGTCTGACAAGGTGAGCTTCTTCCTCTTCATGGATGGAGTGTACAACGCCCTGGCCGCCCAGCGATTCCCCGCAATGGAGGAACTCCCCAAGGACCGCTTTGCTTCAATGATTGAGCGGGGGGCGGAAGTCTTCGCCTGCGAAGTCTGTACCAACAACAGGGGCCTGGAGGAGGGCGCCGGCTACCTGAAGGGGGTCAAGGTGGCCGGGGCTGCCTTCGTTTCGGAGATGGTGGCGAAGTGCGACAGGGTCCTGACCCTATGAGCGGAGGTCCATGGGCGTGACCGTGTACCTTGTCGACGAGCCTGCCGTCGGAGTGGCGAAACTCTACGCATCGCAGGATCCTACGGCCCGGGTCTTTCTCTTGCAGGACGCGGTCTATGCGGCCCTGGGAGGAGAGGTCAAGGGGATGGTGTACGTCCTGAGGGAAGATCTGGTCCGGAGAGGCCTCGAGGCCAGGGTCCCCGCCGGGGTGCGCGTGGTCGGATATCCAGACCTTGTCAGTCTGATGGAGGAGGAGAAGGTCGTCAATCTGCTCTGAGGCTTCAAGATGAAGAAAAAGGTCTTCGTCTGCTTCCTGAAGTCTCCCGTGGGGACGGGGTACTACATCGAAGGGATCAGAGCCTCCCTCGGTATCTTGAGCGGAGACGAAGAGCACGAGGTCTACGTGGCGTTCATGGGGAAGGGCGTAAGGTCGGCCCTGAAGGGGGTCGACCGCGCCTACTCCGCCCGCATGCTGGGGTCCCTGACAGAAATGGTCGTGGGCGGCGCCTTGCATGTGGAACGCGAATCCCTTGCCGAGGAAGGTTTCATGGAGTCCGACTTGGACCAGGGCTTCTCGGTTGCTCCTCGCGAGGAGATCTGGAAGATGATGTCGGCCGCGGACGTCACCCTCAGTTTCTAGGTCGCCTGTGGCTGCCCGAGGTCTCCGCTCTGCCTCCGGGAGAGACCTCTGCGAGACGGGCCAAGTCCCCGGGGGTGTCCATGTCGAGGACCGCCGCCAGCGACGTCTCCACGGTGACCACTTCTGCCGAATGGCGCGCCACCACTGCCTTCAGCCCCCTCGTGGGCTCAGCGATGCCCGCCAGTTCGCCGAAGAGGGACCTGTCGAAGAGTATCGGGTGCCCCTGCCTCCCTTCGTAGCCCGCGTTCACTATCGGAGCCCGGGTCCTGTCGTACTCGTCGATCACCGCGTCTATGATGCTACGCTCCATGAGCACCATGTCCCCGGGGAGGATCATGACCGCGTCGGCGCGGCCGCTGACCCTCGAGACGCCTTTCCTGACGGAGGAGCTCTGTCCCGACTCGAACTCTTCGTTATAGACCATTTCGCAGGCGTACCCCTGGAGCTTCGAGCGCATCGCCTCAAAGGCATGGCCGACCACCACTATGACCTGCCTCGCCTTGGAGCCGAGCGACTCCGAGACCACCTTCTCTATCAGGGAGGTCTTCCCCATTGGTTCGAGCATCTTGTTCCTTCCGAACCTGGTGGAGCGCCCCGCGGCGAGGACGACGATCGATGCGAAGCACCGCTCCCCCCCGGGGATGGCCCCCGCTCGCGTGAGCTTCGCCGAAGAGCCCTGGGGCGCCTGGATGTCCATGGCCCGTGGTCCGGAGGGAGGTTCTTATCTCCGTCGGATGTCGTGCGCCATCCTCACGACTCGAGCAGTGTTCCCTGAAGGGAGCCCGAACACATTCGGGCAATTCGAAATATAGAGCAGCATGGAGCATGCAGAAGCGGATGTCTGCCCTCTTCCAGCTGCCTCTGGACTACGCCGTCTGGATACTGGTGCTCTTCGGAGCGTTCTTCGCCATCCATTGGCTGAGGCGATCGTTCAGGGAGCCAGTCCGACAGAAACCCACGACGGCCGTGGAGGTGCCGGGGGAGAACGTGAAGGCCTTCGGCACGGTGCAGAGGCTCTTCCATTGGTCCCTCTTCGTGGTGTTGGGGCTCGTCGCATTCACCGGCATAGACATCTTCGCTCCTGGCGTCCTAGGCTGGTTCCTCGCCCCCTTCGGCATATCCAGCGTCGCAGACAGCCTGTTCTGGCACACCACCCTCCTCTGGGTGCTGCTTGGAATGGTGGTAATTCACGTTGCCTGGGACCTGGCCGTGGCCCGGGGCTGGCACAACATATGGCCCGGGCGAAGGGACTTCAGCGACACGGGAGTGCGCCTGAAGAATTTCTTCGGCGCCACGAAGGAGTACCCACGGTCCCCGAAGTACGATCCTTTCATGAAGGTCTTCCACTGGGGGACTGCGCTCTCGTTCGTCGTTCTGGGCATTTCCGGCATCTATCTCTGGAACCCCTACGGGCTCCTCCCAGCCGTCGCCCCAGGTTTCATGAACACCCTCAGGCTGTTCCACGACGTCTTCGCGTTCCTGTTCGTGGGGCTGATACTGGGTCACATCTACTTCGCAGTACTGCCGGTGAACTGGCCCATCCTTCGTTCCATGGCCACCGGGACCCTCTCGAAGGAGGAGTACGAGAGCGAGTTTGACGCCGACAGGTGGCCCGTGGCCAACCTGAAGCCTACCCTCGGGGCGCCCATGCCAGCAGCGGCGCTACGGCGGGAGGAGGTCGAGCGGCCATGACCCAGCCTCGAGGAGGGCTCCTGTCGCCGAAGTCCAGGGTGAGCCTCGGCCTTGTCGGAGGCTTGGCCGGGTGCATCGTCATGGGGTTCAGCTTCGTGGCGCTCAGCGCCCTCGGCATCATGCAATTCGCTTGGCTACCAGCCGTCGGTGGTCTCTTCGGCGGTTCAGGTTTCGCCGCCGGGGCGGCGCTCTATGGCCTCGGGGAGTGGGTCGCCATGGGGATGGCGTGGGGCCTGATTTTCGCCTTCGGCTTCACGACATACTCTGTCACGAAGGGCATGAGCGTCGCAGGCCTGGCGTTCCTGGTGATGGCCGCGGCATTCGCTCTGGTGAGCACCCCTGCGCTGAACGGGACGCTCCTGTCACTGTCCCTGTCAGGCGCGCTGTTGGCTCTGGCCGCACTGGCCATAGGCTACGCCTGTTGGGGCGCCACCCTGGGATACATCGGAAAGAGATACGCCGAGTGACGGGCCTCGGGCCAGGCAATGCTTCGAGGGAGATGCCCCAGCGGGGGCCCACTCGTATCGGGCAACATCGTGGTCGGTCTCGCCTAGATCGCGGGAGCGGGACCCTTTCGCTCGAAAAGACAGCAAGGGAAGCGGCGAAGCGATCGATGGCCGTCAACAGTTCGCCAGTATGGATCTTCTGCGAAAGCGGGCGAGAACCAGAGGCGCGGTACCGATATAGAGATATCTAGAGTTACTATAGACCAAGCTGAAATATCGACCGGACGCTGTGCCCCCTGTGAGCGCCGGGAGTCTCAAGACTCAGATCACGGGCCTGAACTCCATGCCCATCACCCGCACCGGGAGGGTGGTCACAATCATTCTGACCGCGGTCCTGTTCGCGGCCGCCAAGGGGATCACGGGCTACATTCCCAGCCCCTGGGGGGTGGGCCAGCTTTTCATCGCCTCCTTCGTCCCGATCTTCTTCGCCGCCGTGGGGGACACCATGTCGGCGGCCGTGGGCGCGGCCATGGGGAGCTTCCTGGGGGACATGATCTTCCTCCTCCCGGTAGGGGCGACCAACCCTCCGCTGGCGCTGGCCACCGGGGTGCCGGCCAACTTCGTCGCCACCCTCCTCTTCGGGTACATCGTCAAGAGGTACAGGTCATGGCCGATGTTCATCACCGCGACGGTCGCGACCCTGACCCTGGGGAACTTCATGGCCGCCGGCCTGATAGCGGCCATCGGGCCCTACATCTTCGCGCCCCTCTCCGGCCTGACCGGCAAGATACTTTTCACGGTGGGACTGACCGCTTTCTGGGACACGACGTCGATTCCCGCCGTGGTCATCGTAGTCCCCCTCCTGATGAGGGCGGTCCGCCCCATCGCAGGAAGGTCGACGGTGATCAGGGACTATCCGTCCTGGTCGGGGTCCGAGGCGAGGAAGGTCGCTCCGATCTCGGTCATCTATGCCGTGCTCTTCCTCGCGGTCGGGGCGGTGTTCTTCTTCGCACCGTGGGGGGGATCGGTTACTGATATCACCCCGATAAAGACAATGATCTTCATCGTGGCGGCGATCCTCGCTGTGATTGCCCCTCTCTCCGGGCGGCTCGCGGGGACGAATCGGCTCAATGCAACCAAGCGGTCCTAGGGCGGCGGCCGCCTTCGCCCCCTCGGCGATAACGAACTTCTTCGAGATAAGCTACGCCCCTTCGGACGGAGCCTCGGGCGCGACCGGGGGAGGGTATGTCCTGTCCAGGGGGACGACTTCCAGGGCCGAGCTTGCAGGGGGGAAGCCAGGGGTCTCAACCGTCGTGAACATGGACGCCGGCTACGACGCTCGCACCACGAAGCGGGCGGTGTCTCTACTCCTCGCCGGCGAAGGGCGGAGCGAGGCGTCGGTCAACCTCGAACAGGTGGTGGACACTCCCATCGGGGCCGGGTTCGGGGCGAGCGCGGCCGCCGCGACGTCTGCGGTCTACGCCGTGGCTGCCGCGGCAGGGATCGAGAAGCCGAAGCGGGAGCTCGCCCTCTGCGCCTACAGGGCCGAGGTGATGGAGCAGACGGGGCTGGGGACGGTCTCGGTGGTCTACGACTCCGCGGGGGCGGGGGCCATCACCGTTCCGGGGGAGCCGGGGGCGTCCCGCTTCGTCGCCGTGGATGTCCCCCAGGGGACAAAGATAGTTACAGCGTACATCGCGCCTTTCGACAAGAAGGACGCCCTCTACTCCAAGCCGGTGAGCGAGAGGATAAACTCCCTCGGCCACACGGCGCTGCAGGCGTTCCTGGCCGACCCGACCCTCGACACGCTGGCCACGGAGGGGGAGCGGTTCTCGAGGGGCCTCGGCCTCGAGTCCCAAGAGGTGAAGAAGCTCGTGAGCGCCGCGAAGGGGGCCGGGGCGAAGTACGCCAGCCAGAACATGATCGGCTACTCGGTCCACTGCGTCGCCGACGAAGACGCAGCGCCGGGCGTCGCCTCAGCCCTGAGGGAGTTCGGACCCGCCGTGCGGGTTGACGTCTTCGAGGTAGGGTCCCGGGCTGCTGGGATCCTGCGACCTAGCCGCAGGTGACCAGGTCTTTGGTGAACCTGGTGTAGATCTCAGGCTTCCTGTCGACCCTGAGCGTGTCCTCTATCCTGATCCCGTACTTCCCGACGAAGTAGACCCCAGGCTCGTCTGTGATGACATCGTTCCTCCCCAGCTTCACGGCGCTGCCGTGGAAGATCCCCGGGAGCTCGTGTATGTCGATCCCGACGCCATGCCCCACGCTGTGGTTCAGGTACCTGTCCACGCCGTGCTTGCGGAGGACCCCGAGGGCCGCGTCGTGGACCGAGCCGCAGGAGACCCCATCGGTGACCGCGTCTATGGCGGCCTGCTGGGCGTCCTTCACGGCCGCGTAGCGCTTCTTCATCTCTGACGTGACGGTCCCGACGGCGAAGGTCCTGGTCTCGTCCGAGTTGTATCCCTCGTACCTGAAGAAGAGGTCGGCCACGACGAAGTCGCCGCTCTTCACCCTCCTCCCAGAGAGCTCCGAGTGGCCGTAGGCGCCGTGGGGACCCGACGCGATTATGATCGGGCCGAGGGAGGAGTCAGAGTTGGAGGGCGTGAGCCCCTCCTCGAGGGCCGCCTTCATCACCTCGGCCGCGAGCTCCCACTCCGTCCTCCCGGGCTTTAGGGCGCGCTCGAGGGCCTCGTATGTCTTGTCGGTCTTGGCGCAGGCCTTCCGTATCCGCTCCAGCTCCAGCTTGTCCTTGAACCTCCTCGCCTCCAGGAAGAGCCCGGGGTTCGGCTCCAACTTCTTCGACTTCAGCCCCTCCCTGTCGACAACGGCCCTCCCTCCGCCGAGCTGCTTCTCGATCTCCTTGCCGACGTCCTTCCACTTCCTCACGACCACGACCTCTGCCTCCTTGGCGACCTCCCCCGCCCTGTCAGCCTCCAGGGGGGACGTCACGACAACCGTCTTGTCCGGCCGGACCACGGCCGCGCCCCCGCCGAAGAAGTCGGTGAGATAGAACAGGTTGGGCGCGGTGTACGCTGCCACCTGCTTCCCCTTGGCGAGCGAGAGGAGCTTCTTGCGTCTCTGGGAGAATACCGTCAACCCTTGCGGCCGGGGCCCTGCGTTATTACTACCTTGCCATGGGCTCGGGTCGCCCGCTGCGAAAGGCCCGAATAGGGCGTCGGATGGCTGCCGGGGCCGTAATCTCGCTTCTGGGGCGAAAACAATCCCAAACAGCCCCATCCTGGCCGCCTCCTCTTTTAGTGGGTGCTGGCTCTGAAAAATCGCCCTCCCGCCCCGGTGGACGGATGATTTATGACGACAAATCTGGCTCCGATTCCCTTATATCCCTTGTCAAACCTGTCCTACAGACGGGGCTAATCTTCCTGTGACGTATATTCGGAGGCTGGAGATGCGCGGCTTCAAGTCTTCGGGCCCTCGGACCGTGGTGGTGAACTTCGAGCGAGGGTTCACCGTCATCACCGGCCCCAACGGGAGCGGCAAGTCGAACCTCGCCGACGCCATCGCGTTCACCATCGGGGAGAACTCGCCGAAGGCGCTGAGGGCGGCCAACGGCAGGCTGTCGGGCCTCATCTACGACCCAAGGAAGGAGGACTCGTCCGGGAGCGGCAAGCCCAGCGCGTGCAGGGTGACACTCCAGTTCGAGAACTCCGACAGGGCGATACCGATAGACTCCGACCTCGTGACGCTCACCAGGGAGCTCAGGGAGGACGGAGAGAACACCTACTTCCTCAACGGGAGGAAGAGCACCAGGAGCGCGCTCACCGAGATCATAGACCTGGCGGGGCTTGCCCCGGGCGGTTTCAACATAGTCGCACAGGGGGCGGCGACCCGCATGGCGGACCTGACCCCGGAGGAGAAGAGGAAGGTCATCGAGAGCGTCGTCGGGATTTCAAAGTTCGACGAGCGCAAGGCCGAGGCTCAGAGGCAGCTCAGCCAGGCGGACCAGAGGCTCGAGGTCGCCATGGCGCGCATCGGCGAGATGAAGAGCACCCTCGAGTCCCTCGACTCGCAGAGGACCGAGATGGTGAGGTACAACCTGCTAGAGTCCCAGATCAACTGGCTCAACGCGGTGATCACGTCGAAGAAGGTCGCCGACCTGAAGGCCAGGCTCGCGGGCCTCAGATCACAGGAGCAGGAGCTGACCGGGAAGCTCGGGGACCTGGGGGCGAGGATGGTCGAGCTGGAGAACCGCGTGGCCCAGGTCGAGAGCGACAAGACGAAGTTCATCGTTGAGGTCATCCAGGGCGGGGGGGCCAGCCACGTCGAGCTCCAGTTCCAGCTCGCCGGGCTCAGGAACGAGCTGGAGACCCTCGAGGCCGACTTCAAGACAGCCGAGGGGAACGTCGCCGAGCTGGAAGGGGAGACCGTCCCGCAGCTCAAGCAGGTCGTGGCGGAGAAGCAGCGGGAGTCGAACGCCGCGAGCTCAGCCGTACGGCAGCTGACGGCCGAAATCGAGAAGCTCGACGCCAAACACGCCGAGCTGGCCCAGAAGCTGAAGGAGTTCTTCCGCGCCGGGGAGGAGCTGAGGGGGACCATCGAGAAGAAGGGGAAGCTCACGGCCAAGGTGCAGTTCAAGCTCGCGGACCTTGCCCAGAAGCAGACTCAGGTGGAGCTGGCCATCAACGCGGCGAACGCGAGCCTGAGCGTGGAGAGGAAGCGCCTCGACGAGCTGAAGCTCAGGGTCGACGGCTACTCCGAGGTCCTGGGCAAGTTGGAGGCGAACACGAAGCAGCTCTTCGAGCTCCACGACTCGTCGACAAAGGAGCTCGGCGCCATCGACGAGAACCTATCGGGGGCCGAGACGACGAGGGAGAGGCTGGTGGCCTCCATACAGGGGGCGTCGAAGATCCTCGAGAAGGCTTCCGCGGAGATGTCGAAGGAGGAGGCGTTCAGGCACCTCTCCGAGAGCCTCGCCGGGGAGAGGAGCGGGCAGATGAAGCTCCAGGAGTTCTGCGACCAGGGTGGGGTCCCCGGCTACGTCGGCAGGCTGGGCCAGGTGGTGAAGTATCCGCAGCAGTACTCCAGGGCGGTGAACGCGGTGATGGGGAAGTGGCTCGGGGCCTTCGTCGTCCAGGACCTGAAGTCCATGACCCAGCTCATCAAGGCGGCGAAGTCGCTGAAGGCGAAGAGCTTCTCGGTCATTCCTCTCAGCGAGGTCGAGTCGGTCAAGGCGGCTGACGTGGAGAAGTCGGCCGGGGTGCTGGGGCCGCTTTCGGCCGTGATAAAGTGCGAGGAGGAGTTCGAGGGGCTGGTCAACTTCCTCGCCGGGGACTCGGTCCTCGTCGAGACGGAGGCGGTCGGATACATCATGGCGTCCGAGGGGATCAGGGCCGTGACCGAGGCTGGGGAGACCTTCGAGCCCGGCGGCAGGGCGTTCAGCTATGGCTACCAGGAGCTCGTGGTCAACCTGATGGAGGGCCTGGAGAACATCGAAGGGATGAGCGAGGTGGAGGACGCCGTCGGCGCCCTCAAGGGAGCCATCGAAAGGAGGAGGTCAGAGCTCAGCTCGATAGAGTCGGGGACCCGCTCGATGATGAAGGAGCGGATCAAGAAGATCGTCACGACCACCAGCCTGAAGGCGGAGGCGACCACAATCACCAGGATGGCCAAGAGGTACAGGAGCATCTTCAAGACCATGAATGCGGAATACCAGAAGCAGGCCGGCGCAGTCACACGGCTCGAAGAGAGGCTAAAGGCCAGCGTAGAACGGAAGGAGTCCGTCGCGAAGGGGATCAGCTCGCTCCAACAGGTGGTCGCCCAGGCCCAGGCCCTGGGGCTGGATGCGCACCTCGCAGACCTCGACGCCACCAAGCAGTCCGTCTCCGCCGAGATCGACGGCATCAGGAACCGGATCCAGGACCTCAACCTCACGCTCACCAGGGAGAAGGCGAACCTGGAGAACGTGCTCCTGCGCGCCCTGGAGGAGAACCAGCTGGACCTGGCCAACGCAACGGAGGACCTGCAGTCGAACAAGCAGTTCGCCAGGGAGGCGCCGCGCAAGATCAAGGAGCTCTCCGAGCAGAAGGCGGCCCTCGAGGAGCAGATCTCGAGCCTGAAGGAGTCTTCCAAGAGGAGCCAGCCTGTCCTGGACGAGTTCGACGCGAAGGCGAAGCGGCTGAAGGAAGAGAGGGACAGCGTCTCGAGGTCCGTGGCCGGGCACCAGAAGGACCTCTTCGCCATCGCCGGGCAGGTGTCGGCGTCCCAGGAGAGGATCGAGGAAGCCCTCGGGAGCCTGAGGATGCTGGGCTACGCGGAGGAGCTGGAATACTTCGAGTCCTCGGAGCCGCTGCTGGCGGACCTCCAGCAGGAGTACCAGGGGGCGGCCGGGTCTGTGAACAGGGGGGCTGACAGGCAGTACACCGAGATGTACCTGAGCTACAAGAACCTCTCCGTCAGGCACAACGACCTCGAGAACGAAAGGAATTCGATCATATCCTTCATAGAGAGCGTGGACTCTGAGAAGAAGAAGGTGTTCATGTCCGCCTTCGACAGGGTGGGGGGGGAGTTCGGGTCGATCTTCGCGAAGCTGACTGGGGGGATCGCCCAGCTCGACCTCGAGAACCCGGACGAGATCTTCACCGGAGGGATATTCATGAGGGCGGACTTCGGCAATGGGCTCCGCGAGTCGTCCCAGCACAGCGGAGGCCAGAGGGCGGTGACAGGGGTCGCGCTGATCCTGGCGATGCAGGCGGTCCAGACCCACCCGTTCTACCTCTTCGACGAGATTGACGCCCCGCTGGACGCGGTCAACTCGAGCAGCCTGGCGAAGTTCCTGAAGGAGAAGTCGTCCGAGGCCCAGATAATCGCCATCACCCTCAGGGACGTCTTCATGGCGGAGAGCGACATCACCTACGGGGTCTACTCAGCCGGGGGTACCTCGAGGGTGGTCCACTACAAGCCCGCCGAGGTGCCTAGGAGTGCCTAGCTCGGCTGTCCTGGGGCGGCCGCCCCTCAACGTGCTGATAGATCCGTCCCTGGCGAAGCGCAAGAGCCCCTGGGAGATCAACCTCACAGAGCTCCTGGACATGTTCCTGAAGGCGATCTCCCAGACCGAGTTCATCGACATGCGCGCCGCTGGGACCGCGGCCCTCTCCTCGGCCACCATCTACAGGCTCAAGGTCGAGACCTTGTTCCTCTTCGAGAGGCTGAGGATGCAGCACAGGCTGGTCGACGCCGGGGAGCCCCCGCAGATCATAGTCATGCCCTTCAGGTACGAGATCTACTCCACCAACATAGACGAGCTCTTCGACGAGCTCGGCCGCATCCTGCAGGACGTCGTAGTCAGGGAGGAGGGGGACGAGCAGAACCCCCTCGCCATCGCCGACCTCCAGCCGCCGAATTTCGACAACTACGTCGTATCTCTCCAGGTCCTCCTCTCCGAGTTCAGGAAGATACTCATAGAGAGGCTAAGGGCGACGGGGAAGGCGCACCTCTCTGAGCTCCTAAGGGGGCTCGCTCCCATCGACGCCGCGCGCGTCTTCATACTCCTCCTGTTCGCGGCCAACGACGGCGAAGTGGTGATCAGCCAGGAGGAGGCCGACGAGGACGCGCTGGTGGTGTCGGTGGGCCAGCTTGAGTAGCGACGAAGCAGCAGAGGCCCTCCCGAAGGAGATGCTCGCAAAGGTCGAGGCGGCCCTCTACGCCGCGGGGAGGCCCATATCGGTCGAGGACATCGCCCGGGTCGCGGGGACGTCGTCCGAGAGGAAGGCCGCTGCCATCGCGAGGGAGATAGCGAGGTCTGTCAACGGTGCCCTCCAGGCCGTGGAGGTGGTCGAGTACTCGGGTCCGCGGTTCGCCATGCAGCTGAAGGCAAAGTACACCCAGACAGCGAGGAAGTTCGCCACGAGGCCCCTCCTGTCCAGGGCGGCCCTCAGGACGCTCTCCTTCATCGCCTTCTTCCAGCCGATAACCTCCTCGGACCTTGTCCTCAGGCGGAGCTCGACGGTCTACCAGCACCTGAAGGAGCTGGAGGCGGTCGGGTTCATCGTCGGCGAGAGGCAGGGGAGGAGCAGGGCCTACAAGACCACGGCCAGGTTCGCCGAGTACTTCGGCCTGAGCACCGAGCTCACCACTTTGAAGAGGCAGCTGGAGAGCAGGACCCTCACCCTGAGGTGACCTGACCCCGCCCCGACCGCTGCGCCCCGATACGCTTAACATGGGGCCGAGGAGGGCGGGCACCGGAAAGCGATGACACGCCCCATCGAGAACCTCACGAAGAGAAAGCCGACCGGAGGCAGGTCCAGGCCCCAGA
The DNA here is from genome assembly GCA_021827865.1 of archaeon. GTDB lineage: Archaea > Thermoproteota > Nitrososphaeria > Nitrososphaerales > Gagatemarchaeaceae > UBA183. Next base: position 121,933 of record JAKAUC010000013.1, on the reverse strand, counting down.
GAGGGAGGCGGGCCTACGAGAAGGACGGGTACGCCATCGAGCCCCTGGTGGGCCAGGCGTCTGTCAGGACCAGCCGGAGGCGCGGGGGGTCGCTCTCGACAGGTGTCATATTCGCCGACTTCGCCAACGTCTCTGACAGGTCGGGGAAGGCGTCGAAGTCCAAGATACTGAGGGTAAAGAAGAGCCCTGCGAACAGGGACTACGAGAGGCGGGGAGTCATAACCAGGGGCTCGGTGCTCGAGACGGAAGCGGGGGAGGCGGTCGTCACCTCTCGCCCGACCGCTGACGGGGTCGTCAACGCGGTCCTCACGACGAAGAAATGAAGGATTACGACCGCTACATCTTCTGGCTGGACTACTTCGACTCCGAGCTGAAGCGCAGCGACGGGCGCAGGGTCCCGCTGAGCTCGGCTACCAGGGCGCCTGTCCTGGCGGAGCTTGGAGAAGCCTGCCGCCGACTCAACCTGCAGCCTGAGCCCCAGCCGGCCCGCTACCCCTCCAGGCCTGCAAAGGAGTCGGGGTACGTCTCCGTCGCGAAGTCTCCGCCGAAGGGCCCGCTTCTGCTGAAGGTCGCAAAGGAGCTCTCGACCGTAAGGGGGATAGCCCAGAGGCGCCAGGGGCAGCCGCAGCAGTCGCGCAAAAAATAAACGAGCCCCCAACGTTTAAAGGCAAGACGAGGAGCGTTCGTTTTTCTTGTTTCAGGTGGGCACTGTCGTCCATAGGGCCAAGAGTGGCCGGCTCGTAGTCCGCCTTACGAGGGAGGTCAGGCCAGGCGCCTTCCTCTTCGACGAAGGGAGGAGGAAGCTCGGGAAGGTCGTCGAGCTGATGGGCCCGGTGAAGTCACCCTACGCGTCGGTGGCAGCCGTCAGCAGCCGAGCGGGAAGACCGGGGGAGCCCGCTTTCGCGGAGTGACACTATGAGCATCTGGAGCGCGAGCAGGGACGAGGGTTTCAGGACCTCCTGCCCCGTCTGCGGCAACAGGCTGATCGGGGACTCAGAGAAGGGGGAGCAGGTCTGCCCCACCTGCGGCTACGTCACCCTGGCGCCCGCGGACTCCGGCCCCGAGTGGAAGGCCATGGACCTGGAGGAGAAGAACAAGCGGGTGAGGGTGGGCGCGCCGACGACGCTGGCGCTCCACGACTTCGGGCTCAGCACCGAGATAGGGAGGACGATGCGCGACTCCCACGGCAAGTACCTCGACCCCGCCATGAGGGCGACGGTGGAGAAGATGAGGAAGTGGCAGAGCAGGTCCAGGACGATCAACAGCGAGGAGCGCGGGCTCTCCAACGTCCTCTCGAAGATAAGCGAGCTCTGCGACGCGCTGAGCCTCCCTGACAACGTCGCCGAGACCGCTGCCCAGATCTACAGGACCTCGGCCAAGAAGAAGGTTGCCAAGAGCAAGTCCATCCTTGGCATGACGGCGGCCACGGTGTACCTGGCGTGCAGGAAGTGCGGGGTCTCCCGCTCCCTCAAGGAGGTGGCCAGGGCGGCCGGGATGGAGAAGGGGAGCGTGGCCCGCTACTTCAGGCTGGTCCTGAAGGAAGTGGAGAAGGAGTACGTCCCTCCCCCGTCGGTGGAGAAGTACATCTCCAAGCTGGTTAACATAGCCAAGATCGACCCCAAGGTCGAGCACCTCGCCCTGACCCTGTCCCGAAAGACCAGCGACTCCAGGATCTCGAGCGGGAAGGCCCCCGCTGGCCTCGCTGCCGCCTACGTCTACCTCTCGTCAGTCATGGTGGGGGCGCATCTCCCCCAGAGGGAGGTGGCGGAGTTCGCCGAGGTGACCGAGGTGACCGTAAGAAATAGGTGCAGGGAGATATTGGACAACTACGTGATCAGGCAGGAGTTCATGCCGCCAAAATGAAGCAGAAGAAACCGGTCAGCAAGGAGGGGCCCAAGAGGCAGCCCAGGCCCCGCCAGAAGAAGGAGGCCGAGCCAGAACAGCCGGTCGAGAGGACGGAGGAGGAGCTGGTCGACCTCACCTCCAGGGTCTACAAGCTGGTGGTCGAGAGGGGCAGGGACGGGGTCCTGCAGAGCGAGATTTGGAAGGAGCTCGGCCTCACCAGCAGGGACGGGTCGAGGCTGGCGATAAGGCTGGAGAGGAGGGGGCTGATCGGGAGGGTGAAGGTCTTGGAGGACGGCCGCTGGACCTACAAGCTCACCCCGCTCAGGTTCCCCACCGACATGACCTCCATAGAGAAGGCCCCCTGCATCATCTGCCAGTACGAGCCGAAGTGCTCCATCGAAGGGGAGATCAGCCCCTACGTCTGCCCGTGGATAGGCCCCTGGGTGGTCCAGGAGGCCATGGCCGCGCGCTCCGGGGCGCCCGACCCCGAGCCGGTCCCAGCAAGGTAGTCCCAGGCCATGGCGAAGAAAGACACGAAGGCCCTGATAGACGCGGCCAGGAAGGCGCGCGAGAACGCCTACTCCCCCTACTCCGGGGTCAAGATAGGGGCCGCGGTCCTCACGTCTGACGGTTCGGTCTACACCGGGGCTAACATAGAGAACGCCTCCTACGGACTCTCCTGCTGTGCCGAGAGGACGGCGATGTTCAAGGCCGTGTCCGAGGGGGCGGGGAAGATCTTGGCCATAGCAGTGGTGGGCAAGTCCGAGCAGTTCACGAGGCCCTGCGGCGCCTGCAGGCAGGTGATGGTCGAGTTCAACCCAGCCATGACGGTGATGATGCGCGGCGTCGACGGCTTTGCAGAGGACGCGGTCGCGGAGTCCCTCCTCCCAACGCACTTCAACCCCCCCGAACTCTCGAAGAGATGAGGCTGAGCGAGGCGCGCCGGGACCTGTACCGGCGCCTGGCCCGGGAGCAGGGGTACAAGAGCAGGGCCGCCTTCAAGCTCATAGAGGCCAACGAGCGATACGGGTTCATCCGGGAGGGGGACAGGGTGGCCGACTTCGGCGCCGCCCCGGGGGGGTGGCTCCAGGTCGCCTCCGCATTGGTCGGGACGGAGGGGTTGGTGGTAGGGGTGGACCTGAGCCCCATCCGCCTTCGGGAGAAGAACGTCGCCTCAATCAAGATGGACGTGCACGACCCCGCCGCGGCTGAAAGGGTGGCCCAGGCCCTCGGCGGGAAGGCTGACGTGGTCCTCTCCGACCTCGCGCCGACGGTCACCGGGGTCTGGGAGCTCGACCAGACCAGGCAGATCGACCTGACCCTGAGGGTGCTGGATCTCTCCCGCTCGCTCCTGAAGGAGGGGGGGCGCGTCTACTGCAAGCTGTTCGAAGGGGCGGGGTCCCAGGGGGTCCGCGACGAGTTCCGGAGGAGGTTCAGCTCGGTCAGGGTCATCAAGCCCGCGGCCAGCAGGAACGAAAGCTCCGAGCTCTACTACCTGTGCGAAGGGATGAAGGACTGACCGAGCCCCTCAGGGGGCGGGGCCCGCTCCAGCCGCTGCCTTGACCGCTCTGACGACCTCGGCGTAGCCGGCGTCCGTCTTCAGTCCCTTCTTCTCGAACGGTGTCCGCGCCACCCTGTGCCCGGCGTCGACCAGGGCCCTGTATATCCTGTCCTCGGGGGCAGAAGCCACCTTCAGCGACGAGCAGACCCTCTCCAGGCTGAAGCTCCAGGGGGGGAAGCCGTCGACCCCGTCCAGGGACCCGAGGGTCTCAGCGGCCCCCGCCATCCCCATCTCGCGCGCCTTCCGGGCGGCAGATCGGACGGTCTCCTCCTCGGTGACGTTCCCGGCCCAGAGAGGGCCCGCTACCCTGGCCCTCTTCCCGCAGCTGGGGCACCCCGCCTCCGGGGACGCCGATCGCTGCGTCTCGCCGCAGCGCGAGCACCAGGTCACGTACCCCATCCCCTTGAGGGCGGCGTCCGCCCTGGACGCCCCCGCCCTGACCCGCACGAATACCCTCAGGTAGTGCCTGGTCGAGTGGGCGGCCACAGGGGAGGCGCCTATGTCCACCATGGCCCCCAGCCTGGCGACCGCTCCGAAGAGCAGCCTTATCCCCGTCTCATGGTGGAAGTGGTTGTTGAGCGGCGCCCCGCCGTACCTCCTCTTGCACGTCCCCTCGTGGACGCCGCAGAGGACCGCCGTGTCCGTGGCCGTGAGGGACAGCACCCCCCCGTCGGAGGTCGCGGCCAGCGCCCCCTGGATGTGGCGGGCCGGGGTCCCGAAGGGGTCGACGTCGACATAGTCGAACCGCTTGTCCCTCCCGAACCTGGTCGCCAGGAACGCGTTGGTCTCAGAGGGCTCGAAGGTGCATCTCTCTGCCACACGGTTCAGTGCCGCCGCCCTCCTGGCGGCACCCAGCGCCTCGGCGTTGAAGTCCACGAGGGTCACCGACGCCACCCCCGGGTCTTCCCTGGCGACTCGCAGCCCCCTGGCCCCCACCCCGGCGGTCGAGTCGCAGAAGGTCTCCCCCCCGTCCGCCGCGGTCAGCGCGACCGTGATGTCGCGGTTGAGTGACGCGGCCGGGTTGAAGAACACGGGAGAGGTAGGGGGCGGGTCTGCTGTGATGCTCGCCTGGGGGACGAGGAGGGTCGTCTTCCCCTCGACGTGGCGGACCAACTTCAATGGGGGCCGGCGCGGCGCCCCCGGTGTTTAACGGTTCTACCGCCTCGGCTAGATTCATGTAGCCCCGGTGGGGAGGATCGCGGGTTGTCCAAGCTCTACCTCGTGACAGGTCCCCCGGGGGTGGGGAAGTCCACCGTGGTCTCGAATGTGGTCCTCAAGCTGAAGAGCGCGGGGGTTATAGTCGGAGGGTGCACCGCCTCGGAGACCAGGTCCGGGGGCGCGAGGACCGGTTTCGATGTGACTGACCTGACCAGCGGGAGGAAGGGGATGCTCGCGTCGGTGGACTCCAAGTTCGGCCCCAGGGTCGGGAGGTACAGGGTCAACCTCACCGACCTCGCGTCCGTGGCGGCCGGGGGACTCGAGGCGGCGACCCACTCCTCGGAGCTCATAGTGATCGACGAGGTCGGCCCCATGGAGCTCGTCAGCCCCGACTTCAGGCGGGCGGTAAGGAAGTGCGTAGCGTCGGGGAAACCCGTCCTCGCCGTGGTCCATGAAAGGCTCGACGACGACCTTCTCAACGAGCTGAGGGCCGGCGCCGAGCAGATATTCGCGCTCACCGTGGAGAACAGGGACGACGCCTCTGACAGCCTCGCCTCGGTCCTCCTGGCCGCAGCCGGGGGACCGAAGGTCTAGTGGGTCCAAGGGTCGTCGGAGGGGTGGACGAAGCCGGGAGGGGGTGCCTCCTGGGCGCCCTGGTCGTCGCAGGCGTATCTGCCTCCCCGGCGGGGGTGAAGCGGCTGAAGGAGCTGGGGGTCAAGGACTCGAAGAAGCTTTCGCCGAGGAGGCGCGAGGCCCTCTACCCGGAGATCCTCAGGGCCGCCGAACGGGTCCGCTGGGCCAGCATCCCGCCTTCAGAGATCGACGCCGTCGTCTTCCGCGGAGAGAAGCTGAGAAAGCTGAACTACCTGGAGGCGACCTATTTCGCAAAGGTGATCGACCAGCTCGGGGCGGGGAGGGTGACCGTGGACGCGGCAGACGTCTTTCCAGAGAGGTTCGCGAGGGACGTGTCGAGCAACCTGAAGTCGAGGTGCCGGGTGAAGGCGTTCCACAAGGCCGACAGGGACTTCATCGTAGTCTCAGCGGCTTCCGTAGTCGCCAAGGTGGAGAGGGACAGGCAGGTCGCCCTGCTGAAGGAGGCCCACGGGGACTTCGGCTCAGGCTACCCGTCGGACCCGGCTACGAAGTCGTTCTTCGCGGAGTGGCTGAGGCGCGAGGCCGCCCTCCCTGACTTCGTCAGGAAGAGCTGGAAGTCATGGTCGAGGTACGCCAGGCTCCCGGGCGCGAGCTCCGGCCGGTGAGGGCCAGCTCCTGCTCGCCCGGAAGGGCTGAAGGGCGGCCGTCGGGGTCTACTTGGCAGCCACGGCGTAGATGAGCGCGTGGTCCTTCTCGAAGGGGCTGAGCTCTATCATTGTCTTCACCTCGAATCCTCCGGCCACCAGCTTCTCCCTCTCCTCTCTGAACACCCTCTCCGGGTCCTTGAGGACGTCTATGCTCCTGGACTTAACCACCAGAAGGAGGGTCCCCCCTGGCTTCAGCAGCGCCGCGCAGTTGGCGATGGCGATCTCCGTCTGGTCCGGCTGGGCGATGTCGCAGTATACAACGTCCACCTTCGCCACCGAGTACTTCGAAGGGTCCCTGGCGTCCGCGACGAACGGGATGACGTTCATCCTCTCCCTGGCCACCCTCTCGACGAACTCCCTTGCGACCCTGGGGGAGAACTCGACCCCCACCACCAGCCCCCCCGGTCCCACCAGGTCGGAGACGTGCGAGATCGTCGTCCCGGTCGAAGCCCCGAGGTAGAGGACCTTCCCACCCTCCCCGACGACCGTGCCAGGGAGGCCCTTGATCACTGCCGCGGCCAGCTTGCTCCTGAACGGGTCCCAGGTCCTGAACTCCGACCCTCCCCTCTGCAGGAGGTCCTCGTTGTAGACCTTCTTCCCGGGGACGAGGTTCTGGGTGAGCAGCGCCGTCCTCCCCATCCTCTCCTCCCTCAGGAGGCGGCTCATCGCCTTCTGAACTTGTCTCGCCTCGGGGGCCGGCCTTCCCTTCTGGGCCTGTCCCTCCGCTCCGGCCGCCGCTGCGGCGGCTCCTTGTAGCGCTCCTTGATCCCCTCGAGCCTCTTGTCGAGCCCCGCCTTGATGGTGGGGTCCTCCGAGCCGCGGTAGTAGTCCACCCTGGCAGCGATGGCGATCTTGTTCGCCAGGGTCCTGGCTATCTTCCCCCTCTGCCACTTGGGTGCGGTGTGCACCGCCTGGTGCTGGAAGAGGATGCCGTGCTTCGGGGGCCTCGCCCCGGTCCTCAGCGACCTGAAGAGCGCCTTCTCCGCCCCGAGTATCTGTATGGTGCTGGCAGGGATGATGGCCAGCCTGTCGAGCCCCCCGGCCTTGGCCATCAGCCGGGCACCTATGGTCGCCCCCGCGACCTCGGCGACGTTGGGGGCCACCCTCTTCATCTGCGACTCCACGTAATCGTTCAGCCCGCCCCTCAGCGCGCTCAGCTGGACGGCGAGGGAAGCGAGGGACCTTACCCGCGCGATGTCCCCGTCGGAGATGTCCCCCCCCTTCGACCTCTCCTTGGCCTCCATGATCGCTTCGACCTTCTTGTCTGTGAACCCCCTCCCGGCGAGAGCGTCGGCGGAGTAGCCGCCCCTCCCTCCGATCTCGGAGATCATCTTGCAGAGCACGACGTTGTCCTGCACCATCTGGGCCAGCTCGGGGAAGTGCAGCCCGTACCACTCGGACGCCCTGGTGGCCGTGATGTTCAGGTACTTGTCGGTGTCGTCCAGGGCCTGGATCGCCTGCACCAGGTGGAGGTCCGGCCGCGACGAGGCCTGCCGGATCGCCTCCTCGGCCGCGGCTATGCTCTTCTGCCTCAGCGCCTCGATGTCCTGGGCCTCGGGGGTCTCCTCGCTCGACAAAGCTGTCGGTCGCTTGCGGCTCTGGCCATTAAAGGGTTTCAGGAGAGTTACATTCGCAGTCCCGGCAGAGGAGCCCTCTCGCGAGCATTGTCACGCGGTCCTGGCTTTGCGCCGCTTTTCTGGGGTCTAGGCCCTCCTCTCAGAGCCGGATGCTTCCAATGGAACTGACGCTGATGTCGCATCCTCCGTGCAGAAAGCGACCAGGGGCGCCACCGAATGGTCGAAGGGCTAGGTCTGAAGCGGCATGGAGCGCCCGCCGCCGTATGAGGGCTCGGATCCAGGGTTGAGCGGCCCCCCCTTTCGGCGACGGCTCCAGCACGATAAGGGGCGCAGGGGCGAAATGCCGCACAGACACGGCCCATGGGGTTTCAGTCATGTCGGTGTAAAGTAGAGGTCGATGCCGATCACCTGGGCGTCAGATTGTAAGACGGGACGAACAGGTCCTGTATTGTAAGAAGGTTGTCAAGTTCACGTTCATTCCTCCCCACGAACACGTCGCGTAGCCAAGTCCATATCCAGTGTTGTTCACGCTGCCATAGGTCGCGCCGAGTCCGAACAGCCAGTAGGTGACTGACGAATGGCCTGGTTTGGCGAAGTAAACGCAACCGAAGGCACTGCGAAGATTGCAATTGGGGGGCGGTGCCGCAATGACGAAATTCGTTTGCATCATGGGGACGAGGAACAGGAAGGCGAGTACCACCGCTATCGCGGCGGCAGCAATTTTTGTCCTTCGTTCCATGCCCTCAAACGACGGCTGCGTTGCATATAATCCCTCCCAGCCGAGGGACCCTGCCATCCTGTCATGGACTGCTAGGGCGAGAGGCTAGGTCGCGGTCAATAGCTTGCCCATTATCCAGGCTACGATCGCCGCCAAAACGCCTCCCACTCCGAGGAAGATGAACGTCCCCTCGACCCCCTGGATGATGGCGCAGGCGAGCACCAGCACCCCGTTGATCATGGGCTGCTGGACTCCGCACCAGTAGGTCTCCACCCCAGACTCGTAGATCGCGGCCGCGACCCCGGCGACGGCAAGGACCAGGAGCTCGACCGCTACCACCCCCGAGGCGCCTATCCCTCTCCGCGCGCCCCGGGCTGCGGCCAGGGCACGCATCGGCCCGCCCGGGCGGTCCGCCTCATCCGCAGTGGCCTCCCCCGCTCCCTGTGTCATCGCCCCTCCCCCTGCCTGTCTTCGTGAGCCCCCCGGGCCAGGAATGCCACGTTCAGCGCCATCCCGGCGGCTCCGACAGCGAGGAGCAGGTCAGCGGAGGAGAGGAGCTCCCCGCGGGCAGAGGCCGCGGGGACCATCGGTAGGACGGCGCTCTGGATGTACCACCCGAAAAGGCCCAACACGCCGAGAGTCCACGAGGCCAGCGCCGCCGCCCAGTAGAGGGCTTTCATCCCTCCTGTCGCCGGTGGGTCTCTCGCTTTAAGATTGGCCGGCCAAGGAAGGTCGCCAGCCTTTCGTCCGCCATGTCCCATCCACGAGCCAGGGGGGGGCTCAACCGACTCTACCCCGAGCCCGGGATGGGGCAGAGGCCCGTCGCCGCCGCGACATCCAACCTGGGGTCAGGCACACTTCTCAATCTCTTCCTTAAGGACCGACCTGTGGCAGGTCGAGGGGTCCTTCTCCGTGCAGAGGAGGGTGATCGTCCCCTCCCTCGACTCCCTCGCCAGCTGGCGCAGGGCCCCCTCCTTCCCTTTCAATGACTTCCTGTACTCCGCCCTGAACTCGTCCCGCGTCACCTTCCCCGACTTGTACCGCTTGATCAGCTCCCTGGGGGTCCCCAGTTCCTTCATCCAGACGTCGACCCTCCCCTTGGAGACCCCCCTCGGCCAGAGCGTCATGACCAGGACCCGCTTGCCGTCTGAGGGTTCGGGAGGCGAGTATACCGATTTTTCGACCTTGATCAAGGGCCAAAGTCACAGTCATGCCCGACAAAATAAACTTGCGTAGTCATCGGCGTCAATGTCTTACTTTCGGCGCTCTCCCCTCAAGCATTCGCCCAGCTCCCCCGTTCTTCTCGGTGGACGCCCAGCGAGCGTTGCCACAGTTTGGCGACTGAGGTTGCTTGTCCAACCTGTGGTGCAGCATCTGGGGGCAACAGACACCCCGCGGGGCACCGAGCCGGTAAGCGCCGCAGTCATGTCGGGATTAAGTCTGCGAGCATCGGCGCGAGCCATCTGACAGAGGCACGGGTGGGGCAAACCGCGGCATTCCTGGACGGGGAGGGATTCAAATCACAAGGACGACAAGGTGGACTTATTCTGCGAGAGCAGGCTCTCTCACGACAGAGTAGAGGGTCGGGGGTTTACCCCGAACGAGCTAAGGCTATATACGACAATGAGGCGCCTTGACCTTAGAGTAGGAGGTGTAAAGAAACGCCAACACACGGATCATTGACAAAGGCGGGCAATGACCCCAAAGGTCGCCTCGAGTCCGAAGTCAAACTCCGAAACTGGAAGGGAAGCCGAAGGACAGCAAGATCCCCAAAGTGAGGAACAGACGGACCTACGAGAAGCGCTTCACCCTGAAGCGGAAGCCAGGCCAGAACTGGATGCGCCAGTGACAGACCAGGGACTTTACATCAAGGACGCCGCGTCATACGTAGCGGAGCTCGTCACCGACGGCGTGGTGCGCTCCAGGCGGGACCTGGAGAAGGCGAAGAAGCGGGCGGCGTCCCTTTACGGCCTCGACAGGTACCCGTCGAATTCTGAGATAATCGCCAGGCTCCCCAAGGACTCTGCAGAGGGGTTCGAGGGGCTACTCAGGGTCCATCCTAGGAGGAGCGCCTCAGGCATAGTGGTTGTAACCGCGTTTTCTGCCCCGTTTTCGTGCCCTCACGGTACCTGCGTCTTCTGCCCCGGCGGCCCCCGGCTCGGCACCCCGCAGTCCTACCTCCCCCGCAGCCCGGGGATGAAGTCGGCCCTCTCCGCCGAGTTCGACCCCTACCTCCAGGTGAGGAAGTGCCTTGCGAAGTACAGCGCCAACGGGCACGAGACGAGCAAGGTGGAGACTATCATCGAAGGGGGGACGTTCATCGCGGTCGACGAGGGGTACCAGATGGGTTTCGTCAAGGGGGTCTATGACGGGCTCAACGGCTCCGTGTCAGCCACCCTCGAGGAGGCCCAGGCGGCCAACGAGTCGGCGGAGAGCAGGTGCGTGGGCCTCACCCTGGAGTCCAAGCCCGACTGGTGCAGGCCCAGGGACGTCGACCTGATGCTGAGCTATGGCATCACGAGGCTAGAGATCGGGGTCCAGAGCCTGCGGGACGGCGTCCTCTCGAAGAGCAACAGAGGGCACACCGCCGAGGACTCGGCCAGGGCGTTCCAGGTGGCCAGGGACGCCGGGCTCAAGGTGACCGCCCACATGATGCCAGGGCTCCCCGGGGCGACCCCGGAGGAGGACCTCGAGGACCTCCGGCGGCTCTTCGAGGACGACCTGTTCAAGCCGGACATGTCCAAGCTCTACCCGACTCTGGTCGTACCCGGGACCGCCCTGGCGCGCGAGTTCGACGCAGGCCTCTACAGGCCCTACGACGTCGGGACCGTGGTGGAGCTGCTGAGCGAGATGAAGCGGTTCGTCCCCCCATGGCACAGGATAATGCGGATCCAGAGGGAGATCCCCGCCGACGAGATCGAGGGTGGCGTCAGGGACGGGAACCTCAGGCAGCTGGTGCTGCGGAGGGCGGAGGAGAAGGGGGTCCGATGCAGGTGCATCAGGTGCAGGGAGGTGGCCCTGACGGGGCCGGAAGAATTGGCGGAGGAGGACATCGAATACAGGCAGACGAAGTACGCCGCCTCGGACGGGGAGGAGGTCTTCGGTTCCTTCGAGCTGGAGACGTCCGGGGCGATAGCCGGGTTCGTCCGACTGCGCCTCCCCTCGGCCGCGGCCCACAGGAAGGAGACGGCCGGGGCCGCCGTGGTAAGGGAGCTGCGCGTCTACGGGAGGGCAGTCAGGCTGGGCAGGAGGGAGGAGGGGGCCTGGCAGCACAGGGGGCTGGGGGGAGCGCTCATGAAGAGGGCGGAGGAGGTGGCCTCGTCCGAGTTCGGCGCGAGGAAGCTCCTCGTCACCAGCGCGGTGGGGACCAGGGGGTACTACCGGGGGCTCGGCTTCGAGAAGGAGGGGCCCTACATGTCCAAGCGGCTTCGCTAACGCTTTAAGACCGGAGGCCCACGGCTGAGTTCGCATGGGGGAACTCTCGGGCTACAAGGGCGCCGCCCTCCGGTTCCTCGAGAAGACCGGGGCCGCGGTCGGGGACGTGCTCGAAGTGAGGACGTCCTGGGGGACGGTCACCGGGACCCTCGTTCCGCGATACCTCTACGGGGACGGGGAGCACATAGTGCTCAAGCTCAGGTCGGGGTACAACGTCGGGCTCAGCCTGGACGGGCTGGTGGGCGCCAGGGTCGAGGCCAAGGGCGAGAAGCCATCTTTCGCGCACCATCCCCCTCCGAGGCCGGCGGGGGGCCTCCCGAAGGTCCTGTTGATTGGCACAGGGGGGACAATCGCCAGCAGGGTCGACTACCGGACCGGGGCGGTCAGGCCCGCCGTGACGTCGGACGAGCTCTACTCCCTCGTCCCCGAGCTCTCCCAGCTCGCCAGGGTCGAGCCCGAGATCATGTTCGATATCTTAAGCGAGAACATCACCCCGGCCCACTGGGAGAAGCTGGCGCGGAGGGTCGCCCGGGCGGTGAAGGAGGGGGCGGACGGCGTGGTGATCACCCACGGCACGGACACCCTGGGGTACACCGCGGCGGCGCTGAGTTTCGCCCTGGCCGGCGTCCCGATACCTGTGATACTGGTCGGGGCCCAGCGCTCCCCGGACAGGCCTTCGTCGGACGCCCCCCTCAACCTGGTCGCCGCGGTCGCCATGGCGGGGACAGCGAAGTTCTCCGGGGTCTACGTCGCGATGCACCAGGGGGAGAGCGACGACAAGATCGCCCTTCACCGCGGGACGAGGGTGAGGAAGAACCACACCAGCAGGAGGGACGCCTTCGAGTCCGTGGACGTCCCGCTCGCGGCCGTCTGGGGGAGGGACGGGCTGGAGCACGTGGCGGAAGGCCTCCCTCCGAGGGGCGGGGAGTTCAAGCCTCGCCCGAAGTTCGACGAAGGGGCGGCCCTCCTGAAGTTCTACCCCTCGATGCCGGGCGGGATGGTCAGGGCCGCGAAGAGGTCCGGGGCTAAGATAATCGTGGTCGAGGGGACAGGCCTGGGGCACGTGAGCAAGGAGGTCGCCGGGGAGCTGAGGCTGTTCATCAGGTCAGGGGGGGTGGCGTGCATGGCATCCCAGTGCGTCCGGGGGAGGCTCGACCTCAACGTGTACGACACAGGGAGGGACCTGCTGCACATGGGGGTGGTCCCGCTGGGGGACATGCTGGCCGAGACAGCGCTCGCGAAGGCGATGTGGGTCCTTGGGACCGGGGCCAGCGGGGCGAGGGCGAAGGAGATGATGCTCAGGGACCTGGCGGGGGAGACCACCGCCCGGACCTTCCCAGGGTAGGAGGCGGGGAGGATGACCGAAGAGCTGCTCGTGGGGCTGGAGATTCATCAGCAGCTTGCCTGCCCCACAAAGCTGTTCTGCTCATGCCCCCCGGTGAAGTCCGAGGAGTTCCCAAAGAAGTTCGAGAGGAGGCTGCGCCCCGCCCAGAGCGAGACCGGGCGCCTCGACCCCGCGGCGGTGTTCGAGTACGCCAAGGGCAAGACCAACGTCTACTTCTGGAGCCCGGAGTCGTCCTGCCTGGTCGAGGCGGACGAGGAGCCGCCACACCCGCTCAGCCCCGAGGCCCTGCACGACTCCATGCTGATCGCCGCCACCCTCGGCTCGCAGCTGCTGGGGGAGGTGCACGTGATGAGGAAGATAGTCATCGACGGATCCAACACCGCCGGGTTCCAGCGGACCGCCGTCGTGAGCCTGGGGGGGTCGCTGGCGGTGGAAGGCGCGAAGGTAGGGGTCCAGTCGGTGACGCTGGAAGAGGACGCCGCCAGGATACTCGGGGAGGACGACGCCTCCCGCCAATTCGCTCTCGACCGCCTCGGGGTCGCCCTCGTGGAGATAGCGCTGGAGCCTGTGGCAGGCGACCCAGAGCTCGTGGGGCGGGTTGCCCTCCACCTGGGGAGGGTCCTCAGGTCAACCGGGAAGGCTGCCAGGGGGTTGGGGACGATCCGCCAGGACCTGAACGTCTCGCTGGGCGGAGGGAACGTGGTGGAGGTGAAGGGGGTCCAGAAGCTCAACCTCCTCCCCAAGATAGTCGAATACGAGCGGAGGAGGCAGTCCATGCTCAGGAGGGTGGCGGAGAAGCTGCGGGAGAAGGGGGTCAGGAAGGTCGCCTGCAGGTCCGCTGACGTCACCGGGACCCTCAGGAGCACCGCGTCCCCGGCGCTGTCGAGGCTCCTCGCTGGGGGAGGGAAGGCGGTCTGCGTCTCCGCCCCTGGGTTCGGGAGCCTCCTGGGCTGGGAGCCAGAGATCGGGGTGCGGCTTGGGAGGGAGCTTGCGGAGGTGGCGAAGGCGAACTCTTTGGGCGGGGTGATACACTCGGACGAGTTCGAGAAGCAGGGGATCGCCCCCGCCGAAGACGCCGCGCTCAGGGGCGCCCTCGGGTGCGGGAAGGGGGACGCGCTCGTCCTGGTAGCCGGCAGGGCCGAGGCGGTCGACAGGGTGGTCCCGCTGCTGATAACGAGGCTGGCCGCATGCGTCGGCGGGGTCCCGGCCGAGACCAGGGCTCCCACTGACGGCGGGGAGACCAGGTACATGCGCCCCCGCCCAGGGTCGCAGAGGATGTACCCGGAGACTGACATCCCAGACATCACAGTCACCGAGAAGGAGAAGGCGGAGCTTTCGGGAGAGGTCCCAGAGGACTGGCGCGCCATCGTCGCGCGCCTGCAGAAGGCGCGCTCACTGAGCGGGGACCTGGCCCTCAAGCTCTACGACGCGGACGCAGTCGAGAGGTTCGAGGAACTCGCCGGGACCCTCAGGCTTGAGCCTTCTTTCATAGCATCGGTCCTCGTCGACCTCCCCGCGAGGCTCTCGAGAGAGGGGGTCGCGGAGCCCGGGTACGGCCCAGGTCCCCTGGCCGACGCCCTGGGGGCGGTCGCGGCCGGCCTGCTGGCGAAGGAGGCGGTCCCGGACGTGCTGAAGACAGCCTGGGAGAAGGGGATGTCGGTCACGAAGGCTGCGGATGCCCTGGGCCTGGAAGCGATAGGCGAGGACCGCCTGGGCGCCATCCTGGATGCGCTGGTGTCGAGGCAGGGGGCGCTGATCAGGGAGAAGGGGGAGGCTGCGTTTTCGCCGCTGATGGGGGATGCGATGAGGGAGGTCAGGGGGAGGGCGGACGGGGCCCTGGTGGCGCGGCTGCTGAGGGAAAAGATCGCCCGTGCCTCGGGCGCGTCCGGCTAGGGTTCAGTGTCCACAGGGGGCTGCGTCTGCTGGGACGAGCGAGCCTGCCGCTCCTCCAGCGCCTTCGTCCTCGCCTCGACGTAGTCCAGCTGCCCCGCCAGGAGTTTCCTGTACGCCCTGAGAAGCGTCTCCTGGTCCCCGGTCGTGGCGCCGTCGATGGTCTTCATCGTCTTGGTGAACGCGCTCGCCGCAGCCTCCATGGATGCGTCAAGGGACTTCTGAATCACCGGGGTCGCCTTCTCGATGGTCTTCTGGGTGGTGCCCACGGCTCTCTTCAGGGCATCCCTGACGGACTTCATGGCGCCCTTGGCCGCGGGTGGCTGGGGTTCGCTCGCCAGCTCAGGTCGCCTCCTCGTCTGCGTGGGTGCAAGTCATGGGGGCTGAGGGGGGGCCTCACGATAAGAATCTACGGTATTGAACGCCGTCCAGCGCAGCTAGGCGCGGCGCTGGGTGGGGTCGCCGATTCATAGTTTTTATAAAACAGGCCCGGCGGGACGCGCCAAGACAAGCAGGAGACCGCGATGGTTCTCAGCACATATGTGAATCTGTACATTGGCGTGACGATAGGTTTCGTGGTCGTCATGTCCATCGCCGCGGCGCTGAACAGGTTCGGAGACGCCATGTTCAGGCGCGGAGTGGCGAGGCCCTTCTTCATGTGGGGCCATAGGCTGCACCACCGGAGCTTCCTCTTCCGCGCTGTCCCGCTGGCCTACATAGCGGTGTCAGCTCTCCTCCTGTTCGGCTACGTGCACATCGTATGGAGCCTGTTCTGGACCGGCATCGCAGGGACCATGCTCGTGGCAGCGGACTGCCTGATAATGGACATGGCCATGGACTACGCGTTGAAGGGGCGCGGCGGATGGCTCTTCAAGCACGAGCTGGTCTACGTAGCTGTCCCGCTCTACGCCTTCTCGATGTTCCTCAGGTAGGGGGCTGGGTCCCCTCGGCCCTGGAAATCTCGGAAGCCAGGTCCAGGTCGTCCCCTCCTCCCCTCGCCTTCAGGCCTGCGACCATCCCCTCCCTGTCCCCCTGGGGCCTGTTCTGCCCCAGCTTCCACTTCCCTTCGAGGGACGAGATGCTGACCTCGAAGCCGACGATGGCCTTCAGCTCCCGGGCAAGGTAGTCCGCGGGAGCGTCCGACACCTTCCACGGCGACTCCGAGCCACCCTCGAACCTCTCGGTGAGCCGGGTGACCAGGTCCAGCAGCCGGCCTTCATCTGTGAAGAAGGCCACGGGGCCCCTGGCGTGGACCGCGACGTAGTTCCAGGTGGGGACCACCTCGCCGCCGGCTATGCTGCTCTTGTACCACGTCGGCGAGATGTAGCCGTGGGGCCCCATGAATATGGCGAGGCCGTCGGTCCCGGGGACGGTGTCCCTCCACTGGAGGTTCCCCCGCGCGATGTGCCCCAGGATGGTGCCGCCCTTTCCGCCGTCCCTGTCAACCAGCATCGGGACGTGGGAGGCGGAGACGCCGGCTGCGGTGACGGTCACCAGGGTCCCGAAGGGGAGCCGGTCGATGGCGTCGAAGATCACTTCCTTCCTCTCCTCCCTGAACCACTTCGGGTTGTACAAGCGGCCCCCGGTCCAAGGCCGGCGTTAAAAGGGGCGCAGCAGGTCTCCCCCGATGCCGGCCGTCTCTGCTCACGTCGGGCGCCGCGGTGGCGCGCTCAGTCCCCTTCGCAGGAGAAAGCCAAATATCGCGAAACGTGGCGCCGATCCCAGGCGAGCCGCCAGTGACGAACGCTAAAGACCGCGAGATGATTCTAAAGTCAATGGATGAGGGATGGCAGCTCAGCGGACTGGGAGCCAGCGGCCCGGTCCCTGCGCTCAAAGGTCGGTTGATGCTCTTCGGTCAATTTGTAGGGGACTGGGACATATTGCCTCCGGGGTCTGAACGGCGACGTGGCCCAGTGAAGAAGATAGGTGAAGTTCACGCGAGGTGGGCGCTCGGAGGCACCGGCATCCAAGACGTCTGGGGGCCGCTCGACGGCGAATCTGGGAGGCTCGTCCCTCAGGGAACGACCCTCCGCTTCTACGACCCCTCAATTCGTGCCTGGAGAAGCACATGGGTTTCGCCCTACCAGCGCGCTGTTCGCCGCTTCATCGGCAGAAAAGAGGGGGAGGAGATTGTTCTCCGCGAAGAAGGCGCGGGATGGAAGGGCGAACTATGGATCTTCTCGGAGATTTCCCAGACTTCGTTCCGATGGCGGGCAGAAACCCCGACTTCACCTAGAGGGGAGCGACGCGTGACAGAGGACTATCTCATCAGGCGGATATGACGCCCGATTGAGGTCTTTGTCCAGCATCCGGAAACCTCTGTATCGGTCAAGGGCTCTCCTCTCGAGCGACGCAGACCATCGTAGGCGGCGGGCTGTGAAATCGTGAATCCCAACTGGCTACCCAGCCAGAGCTGTGTTCGCCAATTGAACACCATGTGCGTGGTGTCGGATGCAGAACCCTAGGGCACCCTTTCTAGCTCCAGCGTGCGTTTGATGTTGTCCAGCCTGGCTGTCACATCTCTCTTGGTCCTTGGAGCGAAGAAGGGTCCCAACAGCCTGTAGAGACCGTTCAACCTCGTATCCCACGTCTCGGTCAGTCTCGTCTTTTCATCAATCTCCTCCAGGCGGTAGACGTCGGTCGTTCCCTTCACGAACCCCGGCTTGACGAACTCGGCGACCAGCCTCTGGTTTGGCGAGAATTCTGTGATCCGCAGCTCGAGGGTCACTCTCCCGTCCTTTCCTGAGAACGTCGTCCCCAACCCCAACGCGCCCGAGGAGACCTGCCGAAGGTCCGGGGCGTGCGGGGTGGACTTCATCACATTCGAAAAGTCCGCGATGAACTTCCAGACAGTCTCTGCAGGGCGCTCGATTAGGACGCTCTTCTCGAATTTCGCCATGTCCGCTGTTCGTCAGAATCGGCGCGGACTTAAGGAGCTGGCTAAGCGATTTAGCCGAAAGGGAAGCGACGCCTAAATAGGAAACGGCCGCTTCGGACAGGGTGGACGAGTTAGACGTCAGGATACTCCGGGCGCTCATCTTCGAGGGCGCGGTCGCCCCGTCCATGTCTCAGGTGAACGAATCCCTGAGCTCGATAGCCAAGCGGCTCGAGGCGGATGACGCCAAGGTGAGTTATCGCTACAGGCGCATGCTGAGGTCGGGGACTATGTCCGACTGGCTGCTCATGACCAACCCAGGCCACTTTGGGTGCGGGCTGACTGACGTTTTGGTGGATGTCGAGCCGGAGTCGGGGAAGGATGACATGATACGGAAGCTCAGGGTGGTCCACGAGGTGGTTGGGATAATCGACTTCTACGGGAGGGCGTTGAGGCTGACCGTGATCACAGGCGGGGAGGAGTCGAAATCGCGGACCATCGAGCTGGTCTCCCGCATAACCAATGCGGAAACGCTGACCCAGGTCAGGTGGGCCCTCCCCCGCTGCAGGATGGAGCGGTTCACCGAGACCGACGTCGCCGTAATCCGCTCTTTGGCGCGCGACGCCCGCAAGAGCTTCGTAGACATCGCCAAAGAGCTGAAGCTCTCGGCTAGGACGGTAAGGAACAGGGCCGTGAAGCTCAGGAGCGAGAACGCCGTGTTTACCCTCCCTAACGTGAACCTAGGGGGGACAGCCGGGCTGATACCTGCCGTGCTGTCCTATTCATACGCGAACGGCGGAGCGAAGGAGGCCGTGGACCGGGCCATGCTGTCGCGATTCGACGCTAGCTACCTGTGGGGAGGATTCTCTGACCCTGACAGCGGCTGGGTCCTCATCGGCGCGTCGACGATGGTGGAGGTCCGGGAGGCCCTGAAGTGGGCAAAGGCGCAACCCGGGCTCGCGGGCGCCAGGTCGGACATAGTGACCAAGACCTTGATGTTCCCAGAGAAGCTGGCGGAGCTCCTGGTGGCGAAAGAACAAAGGGGGACGCCGCCGGACCGTCGACGCGCGGGCGGACCCTCTAGGCCCCGGAGTGTATCTCTCCCCTCCGTTCGAAGTCCAGGTCGGGCGACTGCGAGCAACCTTCCTGGCCAACGCTAAAGCGGTCCAGAGGATCCTGGGAATCATCAGCAAATCTGGGGTATTCTACAGAGTCGTCTCCTTGGCAGATGCGAAGTTCCTCCCTGACTCTCCTCTCTACCGACTGACTGGCAAGCAGCGCAAGGTGATAATCACCGCGTTCAAGATGGGCTATTACGACGTGCCCAGGAGGGTGGGTTCTGAAGACCTCGCGGAACAACTTGGCATTCGAGAGCCTACGCTTGTGATGCACAGAAGGAAGGCAGAGAGGAAACTGCTCTCTGCTATCCTGGGCGGACAGTGACCGTCCTTCTCCGTTCCAACAGCATGCGCAGGGTGTTGAAAGACAGTCATCCGCTCTCTAGTTCGGGGCTCTAGGGGACCCAGGGTTCTTGGTTCCCACATCTAACTGCCTCAACTTCGTCAACGCTTCGATCAGGAGCCTGACATCCGCCTCTTCGTTGTAGAGATACAACGACGCACGGCTTGTAGACAGTTCGGGGATGCCCAGCCTTCTGAGGAGGGGGTGGGCTTCGTGACCGCCCGACCTGAGCAGGATCTTGTGCCCCGGCACGCCCTCGTCCATCCAGCGTGCTATTCTGTCCGACTCGATCAGTTTGCCCTCTTTACCCCTGACCCTGAACGAAGCCAGCGCCGCGTGCTTGCCCGCCTCGTAGGCTTGAGGCCCCACGACTTCTACGCCAGGGACGTCGGCCAGCCTCGACATCATGTACCCCGTAAGACCGTCTTCGTGGCGCTCTACCGCTTCCATTCCGACCTTGCTCAGATAGTCAACCGCTGCCCCCGCCCCGATTATCCCGGCGAAGTTCTGGAGCCCCGGCTCGAAGCGCTCCGGAGGGCCCCTGAACCTAGGGGACACCTTCGGTCCGCCTGGACCGTCTGCGATGGAGACGTCGTCTACCGTCTCTCCACCTACCATCACAGCGGGCATCTCTTCCAGAAGCTCCCTGACGCCGAAAAGAACCCCCGTCCCAGACGGCCCGCACATCTTATGCACCGAGAGGGCCAGGAAGTCCATCTTCAAGGCCCCCACGTCCACAGGGTGATGGGGGGCATACTGGGCGCCGTCCACAAGGACCATGGACCCGTTGTCGTGCGCTATCTTCACCAGTCCCTCGACGGGGTTGATGATCCCGGTGACGTTCGACGCCCACGCCACTGAGATGAGCCTAGTCCTCCTGGGGAGGAAGTCCTGGAACTTCTGCAGGTCGATTTCGCCTCCGCTGCCCACTGGGAAGATCCTATGACGGACGCCCTTCTCCTGCTCTAACTTCCAGAAGGGGAGGAGGCCGCTGTGATGCTCTGCGTCTGTGGTAACGACGTTGTCTCCCTTCGCCATTCTGATCCCCGGGGGGCAGTAGCGGCTGCTCAGGCTCATGGCGACCAAGTTCATCCCATATGTCGTGTTGGGCTGCCAGATCACTTCCGACTCGTCGGCGCCGATGAAACGCGCCATCTTCACCCTTGCTTCCGACACGAGGGACTGTGTCCTAGCCGCGAGGGCGTTTGACGAAGCAAGCAGACCGGTGCAGCTGCCGAGGTCGCTGTAGTAACCACCGATCGCATCCGCGACCTGCCTTGGCCTCAGGGACTGGCACGCGCTGTCGAGATAGACCAGCTTCTTCCCGTCCATCGTCCCTTCGCTGATGACGGGAAAGTCCTCTCTGATCTTGCCCAGGTTCGAGTCCGATCCCCTCTACTGGTTCGAGTACGCCAGCTTCCAGGCGGTCGTGAGCAAGAGCTCGACGGCCCTTCTCGTCGCCTGCGGGTCCACTGACTCGAAGGTGTCAGCAGGCGAGTGGATGGCCCTGGCGCCCAGCGCTACGCCCACGGATTTGAAGCCCCGGCCTGCGAACATCCTGTTGTCGGAGGCTATGTTCCCAAAGGCGAGAGGCACCCCCAGTTCCGCCCCCGCGAAGTCTAGGGCGTCGACGATTAGGCCTGCGTTCTGGCTCGCCTCCACGTAGGCGACCCCGTTGTAGGCTGCGGCCCCATCGAGGTTGATCACCATAGGGTCCGCGCCCTCGCGCAGGAGGCCCTCGGCATACGCCTTCGACCCCAGGGCGCCAACCTCTTCTCCGTCAAAGGCCACGAACCTGATGGGTCTGGCGGGTTTGCTGCCAGACGAAGACAGCAGCCGGGCCAGCTCGAGGATGACAGCGACCCCGGCGGCGTTGTCTCCTGCCCCCTGGAACCGATGGCCTCCGGGATCGTCGCCTACGGCGTCGTAGTGGGCGCCGAGGACCAGCGGCGACCCTGCGAAATCTGCGTTACTCCCAGGGATTACAGCTTCGATGTTGCTGCCAGAGCTCGACTTCCTCTGGACGGGAACGGACGCGCGGATTCTCTTGCCGCCAAGCCCAGACAGGACGTCCGGCCTCACTCGGAGCACCGGAAGTTGGACCGCAGGCATTCCCAGCAGCTGCTTCGACATGAAGCCGTCCCCCCCGACGCCATTCGGGATGAGGAGTCCAATGGCGCCTGCGGCGGCAGCAAGGCGGCTGGCCTCCTCGAGTTCGCTCCCTCCAAGGGCTTTGGCCGCGATAGCCCATTCGCCCCCATGGCCGACGCTCGGGTCCCAGGGCTTCGCAAGGCCCTCCCTGGCGTAGATCAGCGGGGCGGACCTGTAGTGCTCCGCGAACTCCACCCTGTGTTCGAAGGAACGCGAAGGCCCGCTTCCGTCGACCAGCGTCAGCTCAGGCAGGGATCGCAGGTCGAAGACAGGGGTCGATATCATGAACGGCTGCGTTCCAAGGCGGAGCCCTGGAGCTGACAGCCTGGACTCGATCCATTCGGCTGCAAGGGCGTTGCCTGACGCATTGCTCCTTCCGCGGAACTTCTCTGAACACAGCTCCCTCAGGGTCTCGCTTGTCCGCTCGGTGGAGACAAGGGCTAGGAGACGGCGCAACTCTGGATGGAGTTCTCGCAAAGAGGGCTCCGGCGTTGGCAAAATGGGGGAGGCCCCCTCTGCCTCGAGGGGGTCGAAGGTGCCTCCTTGGGCCGGGTCTAGGTCGTGCAGCAATCTGACGACCCGCATCCACAGGAAGGCGCAGCGGCCTCGTCACCGGAGCAGCCTCCGGCAGCTTTGGCCCCGGACGCCTGGGAGACGTTCCCGCAGCAGTCCCCCGCCTGTCCGACGGCCGAGCCCTCGGTTCCGCAGCAGCTTCCTGCGGCTCCGGTCCCGCAACAGCTGCCGGTGGCGACCATGGGGATTTCCTTGCCGGCGAAGCCGCCCTTTGGTTTGGCCTCCGCTGCTGCCTGCTGCTCATTTACTTGGTTCGACGTGTTTGTATTCACCTACTTACCGCAGGTAGTAGGAAAGTATATATCGGTTTTCTAACTCCCACTACTCAGAGGGAGTAAGAACACGCGACCGGTCGAGGTCGACGAAGCAAAAGAAGCCATAGTGTCAAGGATCAGGGAGCTCGGAATCACCGCCTATGCGGCGAAGGCTTTCCTTTCTATCCTGGAAAACCAGCCAGTTTCGGCCACCAGCCTCTGCAACCTGACAGGCATCCCCGACTCCAAGATCTACTACGCTCTCAAGGAGCTTGAAGAGAAGAGCCTGATTATGGTCCAACATGGCACCCCCAGTCAGTATCGGGCGATGGGTACGGACCAGATTGCCTCGAACCTTCAGAGTCAGATCGATGCCGACCACCAGAGGCGGTCGAAGAAAGTGAAGGAGCTGGCCAAGCTCCTCGAGCCTATCCGGACCAGTGGAGGCGGCGAAGACGCGGAACTGGCCTATATCATCAAGAGCTCGCGCAACATAGTGGAGAAGATGAAAGAGACGATAGAGGCGTCCAGAAAGGAAGTCGTGGTCATGTTCGACAACGAGACGCTCCTGGCTGGAATCGCCGAATCGCTGAAGAGGGCCCGCAAGAGAGGTTCCAGCATCAAGCTGGCTCTCGCCGGTGGTGCCTTCAGGGGGGCCCCGAAGTTGGAAATCACGCCGAGCAAGACCCTCTGCTGCGCGAGCAACATTCTCATCGTCGACTCCGAGAAGCTGTTCACGGTGTCCGGAGACGCGCCTGCGAACTTCCGGGCGGTCGTCACCCAGGACGAGTCGATGATCTACATGAGCAGACAGAGCTACGAGAATCCTGCCTGCTGTTCAACTTCCAAAGCCGTGGACATAGAAGTCAGGTCAAATCTCTAGCCCATCCGCCACGGCGAGACTTTCCGGGAGCGCGCCCTTCCATCTTGTCGTCCCCCCTGGGTGCATCATGTTTAATGCCTCGCCTCTCCCTTGGCTGCCGTTGCTTTCAGGAGCAATTCGGGAAGGGGAGTCAGGCTAGTTGGAAGACAGCCTGGCGAGGCTGCTGAGGGGGGTCTACGAATCAGGAGAAGCGCACGACCTGAAGACCACCGACCGTAGAAGGCGGATGCTGAACATCACCCCGGATACGGGGCTCTTCCTCTCCATCCTGGTCCGGGCTACAGGAGCCAGGAGGGTGCTTGAAATCGGAACTTCGAACGGGTATTCTACGATATGGATAGCTGAAGCGCTCCGGCAACGAGGGGGGAAGGTGGTGTCCGTGGAAGTGTCCCCTGAGAAAGAAGAGCTGGCCAGCAAAAACATCGGGGCAAGCGGCCTATCGAACCTCGTAGACCTGCACCAGGGGGACGCCCGGTCATTCTTGAGGACGCTATCCCTCCACTCCTTCGATCTAGTGTTCATGGACGCGGAGCGCACCGAGTATCTTGACTACTGGGGTGAAGTCGACCGCGCCCTCAAACCGGGCGGGGTCCTGGTAGTCGACAACGCCGTCGAGCCGAAGCCTGAAGAGCTGGTCGACTTCTTCGCCCGGGTCAACGAATCCGGCCGATACCTTGGCCAGGTCCTTCATGTGGGGAAGGGAGAGTTCCTGGCCGTCAAGCTAGAGACCACGTGACAAATGAATAGACCGTGGCTTTTGCTGCGCCTCCAGCGTTAAGCGCCTGTGCGCATGGTTTCAAACGCCCTTACACTGCTGTGACGTCGCCACATCAGTCAGGCTTCCCGTTGTCCAAAAACGCGACCAGTCTTTGGGAGGCGCTTAGAAACAAGATGCAGACCATCCCCTGATGGATGGCCTCGAATCCGCATCCGGACGAATCGGTGGCGATTCCCTCGTGGCTTGAGCAGAAGCTCGATTCATTCAAGAATCAAAGGGTGCTCAATCTGGAGTCTTACAAGCGAAACGGTGAACCTAAACGGACGCCCGTGATCTTCGTGGAGCGCAACGGCAAACTTTACTTTCACACCGCGGTGAATGCTTGGAAGGCAAAGAGGGTAGCCAGGAGTCCGAGGGTCCGCGTGGCGCCTTCCACGTTTCGAGGAGAGCCAAAGGGGGACTGGCTTGACGGAACGGCGGCTCGGGTAGAAGGCGAAGAAGCCAAGGGGGTGCGCAAGGCCTTCACCAGGAGGTTCACCATAATCAGCTACTTCGTCTTCTTCCTCGAGCGATTGTTCTGGGGAAAGACGGCGTATTTTTCCATCAGCCTTGACCCCGGGAGGGGTAGTCAGGACGGGTAAGAGATGGCGAACCCAGACAAGAGGGGCACGGACGAGAGGAACGCGGGCGCCCTGCTGTTCATTTCGGGGACGGAATTCCTCCTGTTGACGATGTTCGGCGAAGCAACATATCCAGGCTATAGTGTGCACGCCAACGCGATCAGCGACCTGGGGGCACTCGGGGCAGCGACCTTCTGGTTCTACGAGCCGGCCGTGCTGGTCTGGGGTCTCTTCTGGTTTCTTGGGGCCTACTTCTTCTGGAGGAACAGGCGAAGGAGGGGGTCCATGATGCTGGGCCTTCTGCCCGGGGCGGGCATAATGCTGGTGGCCGCTTTCCCCGAGAACGTAAGCATCGCCTTGCACTCGGCGGGGAGCGTGCTGGGGATCTTCACTGGGATCATCGTGGTGTTGCTGTCCTACAGAGAGGTTCGTCCTCCTCTGCGGTTCTGTTTCCTGTCCCTTGGTGTCGTGAGCCTTGTCGGCGCACTGGTTGAGTTTGGTGGTTACAACTCCGCCTTCATGCAGCAGACCCTGGGACCGGGCGGATGGGAGCGGGCAGTCGTCTACCCGCTGCTCATCTGGGAAGTAGCGTTCGGCAGCTACCTCCTTTCCCAGAGAAAGCTAGCCGCCACCGAGCCCTCGTGAGGCTGCGATAACTCCACCGAGCCGCTCCGTTTCGGTTTCCAGCCAGTCGGACACGTATTTGATGTCCTCGATGATGCTCATCCTTGCAGACCTGACCCCTGGCTGCGCCTTGATCCACCGCAGGAGCTCGCTCCCTTCCGCCACGTTTCTTCCGTAGAACCCGAAGATTGTCCCGCTCTTGGAGTAAGGCGCCCTGAAAACAAGGTTCTCTATTCTCGGCGCGACCAGCTTCTCCACCTCAGTGGAACTCATGCTCTCCCCTTCGACCATTAGCTGGTAGGCTACGCCGTCGGACCTGCTCTGGTTGATCATGGGCATCACGAAGATGGCCGAGGAATCCATCATCCGGTCGAGCCTTCTCTTCACTGTGCGCTGAGAGACTGCGACTTCCTTGGCCACCCCGGAGATTCTCCGCTCCGCGTCCCCCAGCATCTGTCTGACTATCTGCCAGTCCGTGACGGTCATTCGGAAGGCGCTCCGAGGGAAACGCATGCCGGGGATGGTCTGCGCTTTCACGCTCCGGTACATCCCTGCGATGCGCTTGGATAATGCGCGGCTCGCGTCGTCAAAAAGGGTCAGGAGGAGACTCGAACCGTAGACGCTCGCGATTATGACCACCCCGCCCGTCCTCGCCAGCCGTGAGATCGCCTCTTGCTTTGACTCTGGGTCAGCGAATTCGAGGTACAACAGGGCGGATTCGCGTCCCATCAATGAAGGGTTGGGCACAAGCCTCCAGCCGACCAAGAATCCGCTCTCCTTCATGTGCCTGAGCCTGTTCCGCACGGTCTCGTCGTCGACGCCGAGCTTGCGCGCCACGTCCGTGTACGTCTTTCTGGCGTTCCATCTGGTGGGGGAACCCCACAGCTCCTGCATGAGGTCGGAGTAGGCCTTGTCCTGGGACCACAAGCCGCTTCAGGACTGCGGAGCGTATCCACCGTTCTAAAAAGCTGACCAAAAACACGAACCCCGTTTGGGAACCGACTAAATTCAGGGTCAGCCCAGCTGAGGACCAGGCGGGGAGAAGTCGGTGGCGTCTATCACGGAAAGCAAGGTAATCGACGCGGATATCGACCGCGCATGGGACATCGTGTCGGACGTTGACAGAGACCCGGAGTATTGGAGCGGGTTGAGCTCAGTCCGCAACATCCGAAGAAGCGGCAACACGATTGAGCGCCAGGCCACTGTCGGATTCATAGGCCGCGAGGGGAAGCAGACGATCAGGCTTCATCCGAAGGAATCATTGGAGCTAATCATGACCAGCGGACCGCTGAGAGGGACGAGGGTTCTCAAGCTGACCCGATTGAGTGACGGCGCAAAGACGACGGTAGCTATCTCCTGGGATTTCAGGTTCTCGGGGGTGCCGGAGTTTGCCCAGGCCTTCGTGAAGACTCAGCTTGAGAGGGTGACCAAGGACGCTCTGAAGAGGATCGGGGAAGCGGCGGAAGGAACGAGGGCCATCACGCGCGGGACCAGAAGCGGGAGGGCCGAGATGGAATGAACGTCCCGAATCTCTTCCGGGTAGCGTCTTTGGCTGTCTTCGTTCAAATCGCTCTAGGCGGCCTAATCACCTTCGGAGTCCTGCCTTACACAGTCTCGTCCTTCGGCCTCTCGACGCTACTGCACGTTGCGAACGGCGTCGTCGTCTTCGCCCTCGTCAGCGCCGCCGCTGTGGCGGCCCTAAGGTCGAAGCCTCCGCACAAGGGGCTCAACGAATTGTCGAAGGCGATGGTCCTTCTCCTGGTCATACAGATCGGCATCGGGGTGACGATGGTGGGCGCTCTTGACAACGCCATCCTTTCGTGGGTCCACCTGCTGATCGCCGTCCTCATCTACGCGATGACGCTTGTAGGGCGATCCTTCGCCATGCTGAGAGACCAGGCGGCCGGAGGCACGACCTAGCCAAGACGTGGTGAGATGAGAGTATGTCGCAGGAAGGTCCCGCCACCGTCAGCCAGGGCGAACAGCTTCCCGCTCTTCCACAGCTCAGCAGCCTTCGAGGCCTGCCCAAGGGCAAGGCAGGTATCGTCACCGGTGCCGGCCGCGGGATCGGGATGGCAACCGCTGTACTATTCGCGAGAGCAGGTGCGAAAGTCGTTCTTGCTTCTAGAGATGAAGACAGACCAAGCTGGTCCAGGATAGCATTGGTAAGACCGACGAGGTCCTTGTCTTACGAATTGATGTCATAAATCCAGGCCCCGTCGCCAGGATGGTAGACCCCACGGTCGAGAGGTTCGGGCGCCGAGGCTTCTCCAGCACGGCGTCAGCACAGCGTCAGCACAGTACCCCATCTTGGCGGTGCTCTGCTTGGACAGCCGGTTCCATGATCGAACGTCCCAGAGGAAGCCTGCGAGGAGCGATTTCCCTGGAGCATGCACTGAGGATAATCCTCGCCATGTGAACATGGAGGGACCTCGCGGGAGTGAATGGGGGGAGATTGGGGCTCACCCCCGTATAGGCGAGTGCCAGCCTCTGGACGCTGGCGACGGCCAGCGGACCAGACTGAGCTTCCTGAACGGGAGCGGCCTAGCGGAGCGCTCTCTGCAGCTTGTCGAGGGACTGGCCCCAGCCTTCCCTGTATGCACTCACGATGGTTTCGCGCTCTTCCGGCAGGCCTGCGATGACCTTCGTTACCACAGTCACCCGGGTCTTCCCAGGGCCGAGCTCTTCGAATGTCACTGTGTGAAGGGACTCCCAGGGGGAAAAGCCGCCATATTCGTCGGTCGTTCCAGGCGACGCAGACCTGTAGACCAGGAGCTCAAGCGGGATGACTTTCTCGAACGTTGCGTTGAACGAGGAGATGTCTCCCTTGGGGCTGCGCTGGTCGACCCTCATCTTGCCTCCCGGCCTCGGGTCCACTTCCGAGCGGACGTTGACGCATCCCTCGGGGCCCCACCACTCCGCAAGCTTCTTTGTGTCCGTCCACATCCTGAAGACCGATTCTCGGGGGAAGTCGAAGACCCGTGTGACCTTCACCACGCCCTGTTCGCCGGCCGTCAACGCGCTCTCCTTCCCCTGGCCGAAGCCGCTTCGTCCTTCAGAGCCTTGTCCAGCCGGTCGAGGTTGCTCTCCCACATCTCTGTCATGTCGGCCGCCCACCTTTCGACCTCGCGCACCGACTGCGGATTGAATGCGTAGAGTCTCTTCTGGGCTCTCCTTTCCATCTGGATTACGTTCGCTTCCCTGAGCACTCTGAGGTGCTGAGATACCGCCTGTGGGGTCACATCGAACTCTTCGCAGATTTGGGTCGCGCTGAGCTGGCCCCTGTGGGCGAGGATCTCCACCACTTTGCGCCTGTGGGGCTCTGCCAAGGCGTAGAAGGCATCCATGGCGGGCTACTAAAGATATTACTTAATAAAGTTACCACTTTAGTTAATTGCATGTGCGACTCCTGCGTTTCCGAGGTCGTACGACACCATGTGCATAACGCGCAATCTCAGTCCGGAACTGGCGGGGGCCGCCCTGCGAGTTCGGCGTGATAGTCGATCAGTCGCCCATCGACGTTTCTGAATCCATATTCCTTGGCCAACGCGCCGACTTCAAAGATCTGCCCGCTCTTCTTCAGCCTCTTCTTGTCAAGCGCCAGATGCACCACGGCTCGTCCGACGTACTCTGGGGACGGAAGTCGCGCCAGTTTCTCTTTCGGAACTTCAACCATCCTCTCGGTGCGAGTCCACCCTGGAGAGATGGCAACTGCAGTGATTCCGCTTCGGCGAACTTCCTTGGATAGGCCGTAGAGCATTCTTCCTACGCCGTCGGACGCCACGTCGAAGAATAGGTCCCAGAGGTACTGACCTCTGTTCCACCACAATGTATTGACGACGAGGCCGCCCCGGCGATGGAGCATCAGCGGGAGGGAATAGAACGTTGTCGCCATGGTCGACCTAAGTTAGGCCGAGAACATGCGATACCACCACTCCTCGAAGTCGTGTCTCCAGAAGGGGTGTTCGTCGTAGGTGACTATCTTCTTGCTCCCTTCTTCCCCTCCGAAGGCATTGTTCACCAGCATGTCCAGCCTTCCTTCCGTCGGATTTGAGATACGAGCTTCTTGATATCACTGTCAAGGGAATGGTCGCATCTGACCGGGACCCCCTTTCCTCCTCTGGCAGTGACTTCCTCGGCTGTTTCCTGGATGGTCCCCGGAAGCCCCTGAGTCGTAGGCTTTCCACGCACGCTTCGCCCGGTCACGAACACCGTGGCCCCCGCTTCGCCGAGAACAAGCGCAATCCCCTTCCCAACCCCACGACTGGACCCAGTGACCAATGCAACTTTCCCCCTCAAAGGGCCGTTCTTCGCCCAATCCATCGTCAAGGGCTCTGACCACCAGTTGTTTGACGGAGTGGTTTAAAACTAAATCGGCAGAAGGCAAGCATGAGTCTAGGAGCCGTTTAAGCGAAGGGTCGCGGGTAGCGGGGAGTCAGAACGAGCTGTGTCCCAGCTTCTGCAGAGCCAGCGAGGCTGCAGGTTAGGTTTAAGTCACTCCAAGGACCGAAGGGAACGAAAGCCGGTCATGACACTGACACCGGAGGAGTTGCGGGCTTCACGGGCCTGGAAGCACAGATGGCCGACACTCTTGGCCTGCCTGCTCGTGCTGGCCTTCAGCGGCTACGCGGGCCATCTGATCCCCCCATCTTCTTTGCTCTACATACCTCTGGCCCTCGTAGACGTGGCAACGATCTTCGTCCTCTTGCGCTTGATGCAATTGTACCACGCCCCGAAGCACTGGAAGAGCGGAGCGATGAGCTGAGCGGGCTCCCGGTTGGGTCGTCCTATGCTGCCGCCGATGCTATCCTTGGCGGTGGCGCCACCTGCAGCATGGCCCTCAGCGTCGTCGCCTCTCCTCGATGTTCTCGCCGGTAGGCCAATAACCTGGCGCGATATAGGAGCGTCCGCCATGAGCGCGGATGCCCCTGGGCCTAAATCGGGAAGGCGGAGGGGGGCGCTTGCCGTTGGCCTATTGCTCGCTGTGGCGCTTGTGCTCGGGGTCCCGGTGCTCGGTGCAACATCTCAGGGCGGAGTGGCCTTACTCGGCGCGCCTGCCAGCGGATTCATCCACTACAGACAATTGCTGAGCTGCAGGCTCATAGGGGTAGGCGATTTCTATTGGCAGGGCGGCTTACACTTCGGCTGTAATCCCATCGTCGCCTAAGAAAGCGGGCCGATGGCACCAGCGCCAACTACCATGGCCGCCATCTTCGCCGTACAGGCGCAGAAGCTCACCGAGCCGACACTGGCCTTCAGCGTTTCCCAACCCACTCTACGCGAAATCATCGACAGCATCGGGGAAGGTTTCTTGTTCAAGCTCGCGCCGGCCCGACGGACTATGGCGCGACCCTCTTCACCGAGTCCGTTCCCCGTGCGATAGACGTATTACAAGAGCCCGCGTGCGCGGCTGTTGTGCTAATCCCAGAGAGCGGCGCGAAGTCCCTCTTCCTCGAGCTTGCTGAATGCCTGGCGGCGAGGTACCATTGACGGCCGCCGAGCGAGGGAAGAGCGTCGCCCCCTCCCTCATCGACCTGCTGGCGTTCGTCCCTGCCGGGAAGGCGACGGTCACGGTGGCAGGGCGCACGGTCCTCGCGGTCGATGCGGACGCGAAGACCATGGATGTTGAAGCTGACGGAGCCAGGGAGGTCGGGATCAGCATCTCCGACCTGGTCAAGGCGCAGGGCGGGACCGCGAACATGCTCGAAGGTTCTATGCACGCAGTCGGAGTCCTCTCCCGCCTCGGATGGAAGGTCACCCTCTACGCCGACGGCGAGAAGATCCTCAGCGTGGGCAAGGGCGTGTCCAGGCTGACGGGCGGGATCAGCGTTAACCCCCTCGGGCTGCGGAAGCTGAGGAGAGCGCTGAAGTAGACTCTGGCTTTGGGCGCTTCTATGCCTTCGACATCAGCCCAACGTTCTTCGCTGCCGAAGCCTTCTTTTCGTCCTCGGTCATGTCCCTGACGTGAGCCGTCACAGTGACAAGGCCGTTGAACTCAATGCCTATCCCCATGTTCGGGAACTTCACCGTCATCCCCTGAAGGTTGACGTCGAGCTGCGAGTGTTTGTCTGAAAGGGCCTCCAAGACTCCTTCTACGACAGACTTTTCAGCCTCAGACGCGCTTTTCGATTGTGCCATACTGGCGTGGAGCTGGTGGTCGATATATACGGCTTCGGCGGGGAAAGAGGAGTTTCCCCCGGCGATAGGAGGCAGCCTGGGTAGAAACTTTCCAAAGGCTCATGAGTGCTCCGCGGGCCCGTCAACCTGAAATATCGCGGTTGCGGTCTTCTCTTGATGGCATCCAAACTGCAGGTTGTCTTCGACTGTAGGGATCCTGGGCGCCTCTCGAAGTTCTATGCCGAAGCCTTGCACTACAAGCTGCAGGACCCGCCGGACGGCTACGCGTCATGGGAGGGCTGGCTCAAAGACCAAGGCGTACCACAAGACGAGTGGAACTCGGCTAGCGCCATGGTCGATTCCTCAGGGACCGGACCTAGGATATACTTCCAGCAGATGGATACGCCAAAGCTCGGTAAGAACCGGCTCCACGTCGACATCAACGCGAGCGGAGGGTTCCGGGAGCCCCTTGGTGAAAGAAAGGAACAGGTGAACAGAGAGGTCGAACGGCTCGCGGGCTTCGGCGCGACCAAGCATCACGAGCTCGACGAGGGCCGAGGAGAATACTGCGTCATAATGCTCGATCCCGAGGGCAATGAGTCTTGCGTCCAGTGATCAAGGAAATCGGTAGAAATCAGGACGGGAGGAGCAAGGCGCCGGCAGCGAGTTCCACCCGTCCTCATAAATCGAAGTAGAGGTTGAACTCGTAGGGGTGGGGCCTCGCGGCCACGCTCCTGTAGGCCTCCATCTCGAGTTCCATCATCACCTCGACCAGGTCCCTTGGGAATATCCCGTCCAGGAAGCTCGAGTCGCTGTAGAGGCTCTCCACGGCCTCCTTCAGGCTCCCGGGGAGCTCCCCCACGCCCATCTCCCTCCGCTTCGCGGGCGTGAGCTTGTAGATGTCCTGGTCGACGGGGTCGCCTGGATCGGTCTTGTTCCTGACGCCTTCGAGGCCTGCGGCGGTGATCGCTGCGAAGGCGAGGTATGGGTTGCACGAGGGGTCCGGGGTCCTGAACTCTATCCGCTTCGCCCCCTCAGAGCCCTTCTCATAGGCGGGGATCCTGACGTTGGCGGACCTGTTCATCTTGCTCCATGCTATGTAGACCGGGGCCTCGTAGCCGGGGACCAGCCTGTGGTAGGAGTTGGTCGTGGGGGCGACGATGGCGCAGAGGGCCCTGCTGTGGGCCATGATCCCCCCGATGTAGTACCTGGCCGTCTGGCTCAGCTCGGCGTACTCGTCGGCCGGGTCGAAGAAGGCGTTCTTCCCCCCCTTCCAGAGGCTCGAGTGGACGTGCATCCCAACGGCGTTGTCCCCGAATATGGGCTTGGGCATGGTCGTGGCTATCATCCCCATCCTGCTGGCCACGTTCTTGGTCACGAACTTGTAGGTCATGGTGCTGTCGGCCATGGTGACGAGCTCGTCCCTGTAGATGTCGATCTCGCACTGGCCCGCCGTCGCCACCTCGTGGTGGTGGGCGTTGCTGAGTATCCCGAACCCGTCCCGCAGGTAGTTGACGCAGACCCCACGATAGCCGCTGAGGGTGTCTACCGGCTCGGCGGGGTAGTACCCGTCCTTGAACCTGATCGGGAAGTTCGTCCCCCTGGACTCCATGGCCGACTCCCTCGACGATATCTTGAATCCGGCGGAGAACGGGTTGTTGGCCTCCCAGGTCACGGCGTCGAAGACGAAGAACTCTACCTCCGGGCCCCAGAGCGAATCAGTGAACCCAGCCTCGCGTATCTTCTGCTCCGCCACCTGGGCGACGTGCCTCGGGTCCCTGGCGAACCTCCCCCTGCCATAGCCTGCCCTCACGTCGCAGATCAGGCGGGCGGTCTTGAGCTGACCCTCGGTCCAGGGGAAGACCCCGTAGGTCGACGGGTCGGGGACCAGGAGCATGTCTGACTCGTTGATGTCTACGAACCCCCTGACGGACGAGCCGTCCAGCTTGGCTACGCCGTCGCTGAACATCCCTTCGTTCATCATCTCGGTGGGGAGGGTGACGTGCCTGAGCCTCCCGGGGACGTCGGTGAACTGCAGGTCGACGAACTTCACCTCCTCCTTGCCCAGCAACCCGAGAACCTCCTCGCGGGCGTAGGTCCGCTTGGCGAACTCCCCGTTCGCAGCCACGTGGAAAGTCAAACGGTCCGCATACGGTCGCAAAATATATAACATGGACGTCATCTTTGTACGACGATTGTCCAATTGGCGAAACGAAAGATAGACGTTCGACCGAACGACTGGGGTCAGAAGGGCCCCCGGCCTGGACAAACTGTCGACCCCCTGGACCTGAGGATAGTCAGGATGCTCCTGGTGGACGGCAGGGCCTCTGCCCGTGAGCTGGGGGAGAGCCTCGGCGTGTCGACGTCGACCGTGACCGCGCACCTGGAGAGGCTCCGGAAGGGCGGGGTCCTGAGGGGGTTCACCGCCGTCCTTGATTTCCAGAAGCTGGGGTACGAGCTGACGGTGGTGACCGAGATCAGCGTCTCGAAGGGGAAGCTGCTGGAGATGGAGCGGGAGATAGCGAGGCTCCCCACGGTCTGCGCCGTCTACGACGTGACGGGGGAGATAGACGCGATCATAGTATCAAAGTGCAAGGACAGGGAGGAGCTGAGCCGCTTCACCAAGGGCCTCCTCGCGATGCCCTTCGTCGAGAGGACCAACTCCCACCTGGTCCTGGCGACGGTGAAGGAAGACTTCCGAGTCCCGGTCTAAGCTTAAAAGACAAGGCGGGTGCAACGACGTTCGGGTTCAATGGCGAAGATAAGGGTGAAGCTGGGCCAGGCTGAGGCTGAGGTCGAGGCCGAACCGGAGCACCTCAGAGAAGCCATGGAGCTGATCCCGGAGCTAGCTGCGAAGCTCCCAGGCCAGGCCAGGGCGCGACCCGTCTCGCCGGAGGCGCCTCCCGAGGTCCGCGTCGAAGAGGCAGCAGCAGGGGACCAGACTCAGTTCCCAGTCGTGTCCCTGGAAAAGGGGGACTCCCTCGCCGACGTGATAGCCAAGTTCTTCGCCGGGCCCTGGGGGCGCGAGAGGAGGAAGCTCTCCGACGTCCGGAGCGCGCTCCAGTCCTACGGGCTGAACTACCCCAAGCAGTCAGTCGCGGTCGCGCTGCTGAGGCTGGCGAAGACGACGAAGCTGAGGCGCTTCAAGGCCGAGGACGGGGAGTACGTCTACACCTCGGCTAGCACCGTCTCGGTGGCGAGGGTGCTCCCAGAAGACATGGGTCTCCAAGATCCCCAGGAGCCCACAGCCGGCGCGATCCCGCTGGCCTGAGCGGAGCCCCTACACGCGTCAAGCAGAAACAGCCCTCCGCATGCAGCGCCCCGTCGCCGGCCCTGGAATCGAATCTGTCGGACCGCTAGGCTTATGTCGCTTCTCCAGAGCCTGGTGACACCTCTGCTTGAGCGCTTCGCCACAGGTCCTGATCGCCATCGTAGTCGCGCTATCGGTGCTTCACATGGTCGCGCCGGACCACTGGGTCCCGGTGACCGTCGCCTCCCATAGGATGGGCTACTCGAGGACCAGGTCCCTCGCCCTCGCGTCAGGCATCGGACTGGCTCATGGCGCCTCCTCGGCGGTCCTCTCCGTCGCCATAGCGGTAATCGGCTCCCTCGTGTTCCCTGCCTACTATGTGAACCTCTTCGCCGTCGTCCTCCTTCTGGCCATAGCCCTGTATGTGACACTGAACGCGGTGAGGGAGTCAGGCGCCAGCAAGGAGGTAGAGAGCATGTCGCTGTTTGTCAGCGTGATCCCTGACCCGGCCCTGGTCCCTTTCATCGTGGTCGCCCGGGGGTTCGGCCCCGCATACACATACGCCATGCTGGGGGCCTTCGTCGCCGCGGCCGTCGTGTCGGTCTCGTTGGTGGTGCTCCTGGCGGTCCTGGGGCTGTCGGCGGCCCTCTCGAAGGTGAGGCCCCAGTACGTGGACTACCTCGTCGCCGCCACCCTCATCCTCGTAGCCGCATTCGTCTACGTCGCGGGTTAGGAGCCTCGGCCTCGCCAACCTGCTCTCGGCTCGCCCATCGGTTCTGCCAGGATCCATCGCACGTCGCAGCGAATGGAAGCCGGGGAGATGAACCCGGCCCAGCCCCGCGTCCGGCTGCCCAGCTGGGCGGCCGCGACGGACGCTCCGAACCCAGCCATCATCAGGAGGCGCTACGCCCGCGCCATGGATATCCATTTTAGTCTGACTCGCAGCCGCCCTCAGCCGTGAACCTCGCTCCAAGGGCCGGGACCCAGGGGGGCCTAGGCTGAGCCGCAGGCCCTTATTGGCTGCGGCGGCTGTCTTGGTCGCAGTCGTAGTCATCGGCGGGTATCTCGCCACAATGTACTCCCAGGGGCCCATATCCAAAGTGGCCGCGGGTCCCAACGTGCAGGTCGACGCCTATCCCCCTGGGACGAGCCTCCCATGGGCCTATGCGCAGGGGACCGTCCAGGGGGTCCAGCCGAGCGTCGCCGTGGGCGCCGGCGGACAGGTCTACGCATCGTGGATCGGCTATTCGACCTCGTCTCCGCAGGTGAACCCGAGCTCGAGCCAGAGCTTCAGGACGCAGATACTCTTCTCTGCCTCCACAGACGGCGGCAAGAGCTTCTCCGCCCCCGTGGAAGTGAGCAACTCCACCAGCTCGCTGAGCTACAGCTGCTTCGACCCTTCGACCGCCGTGGCTCCCAACAGGACCCTGGTCTATGTGGCCTACGCCTGCTACGCGGAGGGGGGGTTCGCGACTTCCATCATGGTCGCCACGGGGACCGAAGGAGGCTCCGGCCAATTCAACTTCACCCAGAGGGCCGTCTCGGTGGGTCTCGGGTTCAACAGGCCCTGGATCCTGACGTCGAAGGCAGGCGGGGTGTACCTCACCTGGGACAGCTCCTACGCGCTGTACTGGGCGACCGTGAGGCCCAACATGACGATCGCCAAGCCGTCTTCTAACGCTTTCTCGACCCGCTACGGCTGGATCACCGGCGCCGCGCTCCTCCCCAACGGGACCATGGCCGTCTCCGCCTACGGGTACTCGGACCCGACCCCGGGGAGCTCCTCCGTCAGCGTCATCTACGCCGCGCTGACCCGGGGCTCGCAGTCGGGGAAGCTCGGCTGGTCGACCGTCGCCAACTTCACGGTCCCCACGGGGATGTACATCGGGGGGGCTGACTCCTTCGTCCCCGGCCCGGCGCTGACGGTGGCACCGAACGGCACCCCCTACGTGGCCTACGCCACGGACGCAGGCCGCTCGCTGATGCTGACCTGGCTCGAGCCAGGAAAATCTGCGTGGTCTGGGCCGGTCGTGGTCGAGTCCTCGACCGCGGGGATCGCGGATTCACCGGCCCTCGCCTCAAACGGGAACGGCGTCGTGGTGGTGACCTGGATGGGGAACTCCACGGGGGCCTGGGACGCCTATGCTTCAGCCTACCAGGGCTCCGCTGCCAAGCTGGTCGGGCCCACCCCGCTGAGCAGCGAGCCAGGGTTCGCCTCCGGCCCAATGACCTGGCACGGCGACTTCATGTCCGTCGAACAGGTCGGCGGCTCAGGGTTCGTGGCGATGTGGTCCGATGGACGAGGGCTCTCCGACTACTACGGCTACGGGCACATCTATTCGTCTGTGGTGTCTGTCACCTAGACCGGCGGAGCGCACCCGCGACGCCCGTAATCAACGGCCGCAGCCAGGCGACCGGGCCCCACGGCGGGGTCCTACCGTGTTTCGAGCCGCGACCCCGGTCCGGTATCACCCCCCAATCCGCAGGGGGCCTGCCGCGCGTCTCGGCTGGATACGCGACCCGGGGACGGCAGATCCATCCCACGTAGACGAGGCCAGGCGCGCATCGGACGGCGCACCCTATCAAACGTTAAATACAATACCATAATCCCTCCGCCGGCTCCTTCACTTGTCGCTACTACCGGCCAACGGCGTCAGGCGCGACTTCTCTCCCTGGGCCGGTTCTGTCCCGATGATACTCCTGCTGGGAACCTCCTACAAGACCGCCGACATCGGCTTCCGGGAGAGGTTCGCCAAGGAGGTCGAGGGGATTCAGGGGGTCGCTTCTGCGGGCGGCTTGCGCGAGTACTCTGTCCTGCAGACCTGCAACAGGGTAGAGCTCTACGCCTCGGTCAGCGGCGAAGGGAGCGTCGACTCGACGGTCCGGGCGCTTGGCTACCGGTCTCCGGAGGGGTTCTACGTCAAGCAGGGGCTCGACGCGATATCCCACCTGTTCGGCGTCGCGACAGGCCTGGACTCCGTCGCCCTGGGCGAGGGCCAGATCCTGCGGCAGGTCCGGGCGGCGGGCATCAACGCCAGGGCTTCAGGAAACGCGAAGTCTGTCCTGGCGCCCCTCTTCGACGCGGCCTACACCTCCGCCCTGCGCGTCCGCAGGAGGTACGCCTTGGCCGCGGATGCACAGTCGCTCAGCGAGGTCGCCCTCGGATTCGCGCTCGAGCGGTTGAAGCGCGAGCCCTCGAACGTGCTTGTGGCAGGCACCGGGGAGACGGCGAGGCTCGCCGCGCTCCGGATGAAGGACGCGAGGATACACCTCCTCACCAGTCGCCGCGGGGGCGGCAGGCTCATCCCCAACTCGGTGCGGGTCACTCGGAAGTCCCTCCGCAGCGTCATAGCAAAGTGCGAGCTGGTCATCTGCGCGACCAGGCGGCCCAGCTACGTGCTCTCCACGAAGGATGTCCCCGACACGGGGAGAAGAGTGGTGCTCGACCTCGGGTTCCCCAGGAACGTCGATCCCGCCGTGAAGTCATTGCCCTCGGTCGAGCTCCTCGACCTTGACGACGTCGCGTCAATGGCGGGCCGGTCCAACGACGGGCTGAGGCTCGCGCTCCAAAAGGCCGTGGACGCCGAGGCCGTCCGGTTCAACGCCTGGCTCACCGCCACCAAGCTGAATCCCGCCCTCGCTACGATCTACAAGTGGGCAGAGGAGGTGAGAGCAAACGAAGCCTCATCGGCTCTGAGGCGCCTCCCGAAGCTGTCCGAACGGGAGCGCAAGGTGGTCGAAGTGATGAGCAGGAGGATCGTGAGCAGGCTGATGGCCCCTCACGCAGAGTTCGTGAAGGGGGACTCGTCTCCCGAGGCCCAGCAGAAGAAGCTCAGGCTGCTCGAAGAGATATTCCCACTGGACGTCGCGAATTGAACCCCAGGAAGCTCCGGATAGGAACCAGGGGCAGCCCCCTCGCCCTCGCTCAGGCTGCCATTGTCAAGAACCTACTCGAAGGCGCCTCGGAAGGGGTCGAGCTCCAGGTGGTCCCGGTGAAGACGCGCGGCGACCTCATCCCACCCGCGCAGAGAGGCGAGTCGGACGGCAAGGGGGTCTTCACGGGAGACATCGAGTCGATGCTCCTGAAGGGGGACCTGGACATCGCCGTCCATAGCATGAAGGACCTTTCGGTCGAGCTGGACCCAGGCCTCACCATCGCCGCCGCCCCGGCCAGGGGGGACCCGAGAGACGCGCTTGTGGCAGCACGGATAGGGCCGTTCGAAGCGCTACCTCGAGGAGCGTCGCTGGGGACGAGCAGCCTACGGCGCAAGGCGCAGCTGCTCAACCTGCGGAGGGACCTGAATCTGGTCGACATCCACGGCAACGTCGAAACGAGGCTGCGCAGGATGACAGAGCTTCGGATCGACGGCGTGGTACTCGCCGCGGCGGGATTGGACCGCATGTCTCTTGGCGGCAGGATCGCCGAGAGGTTCTCGACCGACCTGCTGGTCCCGGCTGCGGGCCAGGGGGCCCTGGCGGTGGAGGCGCTGAAGCGAAACGACGAAGTGAACCGGATAGTCTCCAAGATCAGTGACGCCAAGACCATGGCCGCCACCGAGTGCGAGCGGGAGTTCGCGAGGGGCGTGGGCGCCGACTGCAACCTGCCCATCGGGGCCTTCGCGGCCCACAACGGGAGGTCTATCACGCTGACTGGGATGATGGCTTCCCCCGACGGGACCCGAGTCCTCAGGCGCAGCGCGACATCGACGGACCCGGCCGGGCTGGGGGAGCGGCTCGGCAAGGAGATGCTCGAGCTCGGCGGCTCGACGATACTGGAAGGGGGGGCGCAACAGGGCTGACCTCGAAGACCGTCGTCCTTACCCGCTCAAAGGAAGGCAACGCCGCGCTGTCGTCCAGGGTGAGGGGTATCGGCCTCTCCCCGGTGGTGGTGGACAGCCTCGCCTTCTCCCCTCCATCGGACTGGTCTCAGGTCGACGCCCTGCTCGGCCGGCTTCAGTCCTTCGACTGGCTGGCGCTGACGTCAGCCACGGGGGTGCGCTTCTTCGTCCAGCGGGCGGCTCAACTGGGTCTACGCTTGCCCTGGGCGGGAAGACCCGCCGTCGCCGCCGTGGGCCCGAAGACCTCTTCTGCCTTGGCCGCGGCAGGGGTCGCCGCGAAGTTCGTCCCCTCCTCCTATCGCACGACCGCCCTGGGGGACGAGCTCCCATCTGACATCGGCCGCTCCGTGTTGCTTCTCCACGCCGACATCGCAGGGGAGAGCCTGGTCGGCCGCCTGCGGGAGCGCGGGTTCAGGGTGGCGGCGGCCGCGCTTTACTCCACAACCGTCCCCAGGCTTGAGAGGGCGCAGGACATCAGGGACGCCGGTTTCATAGTGTTCGCCAGCCCTTCCGCCGTCAGGGGGCTCTGCTCCGTTGTTCCTCCTGAGGAGCTCTCCGGGCTGAGAACCGCGACGGCCCTGTGCATCGGCCCGGTGACCGAAGCGGCCGCGAAGGAGCACGGCTTCACCGATACGGTGACTCCCGCCGTCTCCACCCTCGACGCCGTGATAGAGCTGCTGGCCAGATTGAGCGGGGGTCGCAGCTGATGCCCCCGGACTCGCTGCGTCTGAGGCGCCTCCGAGGCACCGAGGGCATGCGCGCCATCCTCAACGAGACGACCGTGGACCCCTCTGACTTCATAGCGCCCGTCTTCGTCCGCTACGGGAGCGGCCTGGTCGAGCCCATCGCCGCCCTCCCCGGCGTCAACAGGTACTCCGTGGACAAGGTCGCCGGCTATGCGGCCCGGTTGTCCGACGCCGGGATCCGCGCCATGCTCCTTTTTGGGATCCCCGAAGCCAAGGACGAGCTGGGGACCCAGGCCTACGCCGCGGACGGGATCGTCCCGTCTGCCATACGCGAGGTCAAGCGCGCCGTCCCTTCGATGCTGGTCATGGCGGACGTCTGCCTGTGCGAGTACACATCTCACGGCCATTGCGGCGTGACCCGGGACGGCCAGGTTGACAACGACGAGACTCTCCCCCTCCTGGGGAAGGCCGCCGTGGCCTATGCGAACGCCGGGGCCGACGTGGTGGCTCCGAGCGCTATGATGGACTTCCAGGTCAGGGCCCTGAGAGGGGCGCTGGACCAAAACCGCCTCCAGAGGACGCTGGTCATGGGGTACTCGGCGAAGTTCTCTTCCTCGTTCTACGGGCCATTCAGGGAGGCGGCCGGTTCGGCCCCGTCTTTCGGCGACAGGAAGGGGTACCAAATGCCCCCCGGCAACGGGAGGGAAGCCCTCCGGGAGATAGAGTCGGACCTCGATGAGGGCGCGGACCTGGTGATGGTAAAGCCCGCCCTCCCCTACCTGGACGTGATCTCACGCGCCCGGGCGAGGTTCGACGCCCCCATCGCCGCCTACAACGTGAGCGGCGAATACGCCATGCTGAAGGCGGCCGGCTCGAGGGGCTGGATCGACGAGAAGGCCGCGGCGTTGGAGGTGCTGACCTCGATAAAGAGGGCGGGGGCGGACCTCATAATCACATACTTCGCAGAGGAAGCAGCCGGCTGGCTAAGGGGGTCCCGCTAGTGGAGTCCAAGGGACCGATGGAGGTCAGGTTCTACAAGTACACGTTCTTCAAAGCGGCCAGGGAGTGGAGGTCCCTGGACGGCCCGTCGAAGGAGGCGCACCGCAAGGAGTTCCTGCAGACCTTGGCCGAAACCAGGCTCGACCCCTCGTGCTTCTCCCTGGTCGGGATCAGGGGGGACGTGGACTTCCTGATAATCCTAGAGTCTCCAGAACT
The DNA here is from genome assembly GCA_021827865.1 of archaeon. Lineage (GTDB taxonomy): Archaea > Thermoproteota > Nitrososphaeria > Nitrososphaerales > Gagatemarchaeaceae > UBA183. Next base: position 80,838 of record JAKAUC010000013.1, on the reverse strand, counting down.
GGACGCCTTCCAGCCGGCCCTCTCCAGGCTCCTGGCCACAGGCCTCGGGAGGTACCTGGACGTCCCCTACTCGTACCTCGCCATGACGAGGCGCTCCAAGTACCTCGGCTCCCACACCCACCCCGGCCAGGAAGGGGAGGGCGGGAGCGGCTGGACGAACGCGAAGTACATGTTCGTCTACCCGTTCATCAAGAAACGAGAGTGGTACAGCCTCCCCTTCGTCGAGCGCCAGCGGATCATGGCCGAGCACTTCAAGGTAGGCCACAAGTACCCCAAGATCAAAATCCACACCGGCTACTCCTTCGGCATCGACGACCAGGAGTTCGTCCTCTCCTTCGAAGGGGATGAGCCGGCGGAATTCTTGGCCCTGGTGGAAGAGCTGAGAGGCTCGGAGGCGAGCATGTACACCCAGCTCGAGACCCCAATCTTCACCTGCAGGCGCATGGATCCCACCACCATGCTCTCGCTCCTCGGGTAGTGGCTCCTTTGGACACGAGCGAATCCGCGCGCCTCTTCCGAGAGGCAAGCAAGGTGATGGTCGGCGGCGTGAGCAGCCCGGTCAGGTCCTTTTCCTCCGTCGGAGGGAATCCGCTGTTCATCGCCCGCGGAGAGGGCTCGAAGATCTGGGACGCTGACGGCAACCGCTACGTCGACTACGTCTGCTCCTGGGGGCCCCTGGTCCTTGGCCACTGCGACAAGGACGTGGTGGATGCGGTCCTCAGGGAGGTCAGGAACGGCACGAGCTTCGGCGCCCCCACCGTCCCCGAGCTCGAGCTCGCAAAGCGCATCGCCTCGGCCCTCCCCAGCGTGGAGAAGGTGCGGTTCGTGAACTCAGGGACCGAGGCCACCATGTCCGCCCTGAGGCTGGCGAGGGCCTACACCAACAGGACCACCTTCCTGAAGTTCGACGGCTGCTACCACGGCCACGCTGACCCGTTCCTCACCCAGGCAGGGTCGGGCCTGGCCACCTTCGACCTCCCGTCCTCCGCCGGCGTCCCTGCCGGGGGGACCTCGGTCATCACGATACCGTACAACGACATGGAAAGCCTCGATGAAGCGTTCCGCGAGCACGGCGGAGAGCTCGCCGCCGCCGTCGTGGAGCCCGTCGCCGGCAACATGGGGGTCGTACCTCCGGAGCCTGGGTTCCTCGAGAAACTCAGGGGGCTCTGCACCGAGCACGGTTCCCTTCTGATCTTCGACGAAGTGATCACGGGCTTTCGGGTCTCGCCAGGCGGCGCCCAGGGGCTCTACGGCGTCCGGCCGGACATAACCTGCCTCGGGAAGGTGATCGGGGGAGGCTTCCCGGTCGGCGCCTACGGAGCCAGGGCCGAGGTGATGCGCCTGGTCTCCCCCGAAGGGCCCGTCTATCAGGCGGGAACCCTCGCAGGCAATCCAGTCGCGATGGCGGCGGGGCTCGCAACCATCTCGAAGCTCGACGGACATGCGTACAGCCGCCTGGAGGAAGCTTCCACCGCCCTCGAGGAAGGCATCATCCGGGGAGCGGCCGCTTGTGGCGTGGAGGTCACCGTGAACCGGGTGGGCTCCATGGTCGGGCTCTTCTTCGGCCCCGGGAGGGTGAATGACTACTCGACGGCGAAGGCGTCGGCCCACGGGCTGTATCCCAGGTTCCACAGGAAGATGCTGGAAGAGGGGGTGTACCTCCCTCCGTCCCCCTTCGAGACCATCTTCCTCTCCACAGCCCACTCGGACGAGGACGTCGACGCGACCGTCGCCGCCATGAAGCATGCCTTCAAGGGGGTAAGCGCCTGACCGCGTCCGGCTCGGCCTTCATCGACGCCTGCCTGAGGAAGGAGACGGAGTACACACCGGTCTGGTTCATGAGGCAGGCGGGGCGCTTCCTTCCCAGCTACAGGAAGATCAAGGGGGGGCGGGGAGTCCTCGACATAGCGAAGGACCCCAAGACCGCGCCATTGGTCGTCGAGAACGCGGTCGACGAGCTAGGCGTCGACGCTGCGATAATCTACTCAGACATAATGCTCCCGATGGAGGCGATCGGCGTCTCCCTCGAGATCAGGGAGAATGTGGGCCCGGTGATACTGAAGCCGGTCAGGACCCCGGCCGACGTCGCTGCCCTCGGGAGCCTCGACCCAGCCGTCGACATGGTCTACCTCGGCGACGTGATCCAGGAGACCCTGCGGAGGCTCGACGGCTCCGTCCCGCTCATCGGCTTCTCGGGGGCTCCATTCACCCTTGCCGCCTACCTGCTGGAGGGGGGGCCCAGCCGAGACCTGCGCACGACCAAGAAAGTAATGCACTCCGATCCGGACCTATGGCGGGCGCTGATGGTCAAACTGACCGAGGCTGTCTCCGCCTTCCTCCGGATGCAGGTGAGGCACGGGGTCGACGCGGTACAGCTCTTCGACAGCTGGGTCGGCTGCCTCTCGGCCTCGGACTACGAGACTCACGTCCTGGCCTACACCCGAGAGGTCTTCCGTTCGGTAGAGGGGGTCCCACGGATCCACTTCTGCGCCGACTCCTACCCGCTCCTCGAGAAGTTCCAGGAGGCGGGCCCCGACGTCCTAAGCGTAGACTGGCGGGTCCCCCTGGAGGAAGTTTGGAGGAGGTGCGGCGATGGCATGTCCGTGCAGGGCAACCTGGACCCTGTCCTCGCCCAGGTGGGAGGGGCGCCCATGACCGAGGCTGCGGCTGGGATACTCGGGATGGCCAGGGGGCGGAGGGGCCACATCTTCAGCCTGGGCCACGGCGTCCTCCCTGAAACAGACCCTGCAAACCTGAGGAAATTGGTTAACTACGTCCATGAGCAGACGAGGGCTCCAAGATGAAAGCGGTGCTGTTGATGGCCTACGGGACCCCGAAGACGCTCGGCGACGTCGAAGCTTACTACACCCACATCCGCGGAGGAAGGAAGCCCACCACCGCCGAAGTAGACGGCCTGGTCGAGCGGTACAAGGTGATCGGCGGGACCTCCCCCCTGATCGAAATCACGGAGCGCCTGCGCGCAGGGCTGCAGGAGAAGCTGCGCAGGGAAGGTTCTGATACCAAGGTTCTGGCCGCCATGAAGCACTCCCCCCCGTTCATCTCCGAGGTGGTGGCCAGTGCATCCCGCGAGGCCGACGAGTTGCTGGCAATCACCCTGGCGCCTCACTACTCGGGGATGAGCGTCGGCTCCTATGTCAAGGCGGTCGAAGACGCCAACGCCTCCGCCCCCCGGAAGATGAGGCTGGATTTTGTGAGGTCCTGGCACACGAACCCAATCTTCATCAGGGCGTGGGCCGACAGAGTGAGAAGGGCTGAGGCAGGGCTCCCCCCGGGCTACGCCCTGATATTCTCCGCTCACAGCCTGCCAGAGCGGATACTCGCGGCCGGGGACCCCTACAAATCCCAGCTCCTGGAGACCTCGGGGCTGGTGGCCCAGGAGCTTGGGAGGAAGGACTGGACCTTCTCGTTCCAGAGCGCGGGGCACACGTCAGAGCCCTGGATGGGACCTGACATCCTCGACCACCTGGAGGCGCTCTACGAACAGGGGCACAGGGCTTTCTTGGTGGCGCACATAGGGTTCGTCTCGGACCACCTCGAAGTCCTCTACGACCTCGACGTCGAGGCCAGGGCCTGGGCCGACAAGCGGAATGTCGCCTTCCGGAGGTGCGAGTCCCTCAACGACACCGAAGAGTTCGTAAGCTGCCTCCGCTCGCTCATAGTCGACAGAGGGTTCCTCTAGCAAGCATATCCTCCAGCCGGGAGTCGCCCCCCACGGAGCTGGACGACGGGCCGCGGACCGGCCGGCGAGACCCCGGGCTACAGCGCCACCAGGGTGGCGCCCAGGACGGTGATCACCAGGAGCAGGCCGAGAGTCACGTAGGACGCGATGTGGGTCAGCTTCCTCACCCTCCTCACATCGTCGAGCCGCCCCTGGGCGGCCAGGCGCATGATCTTCCGGCCGTGGTACAGGTTATTGGCATACATCAGCGCGATGGTCACCACCACCGTGGCCACCTTGGCCAACAGCACCTCCCCCCTGAGGGTCGTGAGGGCGAGCCCCGGCGCCACGACGTAGGGCCACGCGAGGTACGCTCCGCTCAGGAAGAGCAGCGTCACGGTGCCGTGGCTGAAGTAGGCGAAACGCTTCGCCACCCTCCCGACTATCCGCGTCCGCTCGGCCTCGTTCTCCGTTATGGTGAAGGAGGCGGGCCAGACGACGAGCCAAATGAAGAAGGAGCCGCCGACCAGGATTATCGCGGAGAAGAGATGCACCCAGAGGACCAGGATGAAGAGCAGGGACATGTGAGCACCCTTGGGGCTAGGCCCTGACGAACAGGCACGCGGGGTCTGAGCCGAGGGGGTCGCCGCTGTGCGCGTAGGCCCTGGCCCTGCTCCCCCCGCAGACTTCGGAGTAGCTGCAGCTCCCGCATGGCCCGGAAAACTTCCTGTCTCTTATCTTCTTCAGGAGCGGGTCCGTCCTGTAGACCGTGGCCAGGTCGTCCTTCCTGACGTTGCCCAGCGGGACTGGAAGCAGCCCCCCGGGGTAGATTGTCCCGTCGTGCCCGACGAAGACGATGCCGTCCCCGTCCAGAGTCCCCCTGGGCCCCAGGGTCGTAGGCGCCAGCGCGTCCCCCGCGCCGCCGAGGCCCCCCCTCATGGCGAGGTAGGTCTCGTCCTGCCAGTAGTCGTCCGCCGAGCGCCGGCTGTTGACCACCCTCCGTATGAACGGTGCTTCGACGCACCTGACGACCAGCCCGCGCCGCGAGGCGTCGTAGGCGAAGTTGCAGGCGCTCTCGTACTCCTCGGGGGTCAGGTCCAGGACCCCGGACCCCCTCCCAACCTGTACCAGAAAGAACAGCTCCCATATCTTCACGCCCAACCCCTTGACGAGGGGGAGCATCTCCGGGAGTTCGCGGATGTTCGCCTTCATTATGGCCGTGTTGATCTGGACGCTGACCCCGATGTCCTTCGCCGCCCTGATCCTCTCGAGGGTCCTCTCGTAGGTCCCCGCGACGCCTCTGATCGAGTCGTGGGTCTCCGGGCGGGCGCCGTCGAGGCTGATCGAGATGGACGAGGTCCCGGCGTCGCGGAGCCTCGCGAGGTACCCATCGGTGAGGTTCTGGCTCACCGCCGGGGAGACAGCGAAGGGGACGCCGGCGCCCTTGGCGTAGGAGATCAATTCGGGGAGGTCGGCCCGCGTGAGCGGATCCCCTCCGGTGAAGACGAGGACCGGCGGGGGGGTGCCCATGGACCCGACCTGGTCGATCACCCGCAACCCCTCCTCGGTCGTCAGCTCCCCGGGGACGGGTCCGAGGATGGCCGACGCCCTGCAATGGACGCAGGATAGAGGGCACGCCTTCGTCGTCTCCCAGAAAACAAGCACAGGCCTCTCTGTGAAGGTCACGGCGTATCCTGGTTCAGCCGTCCGGAGGCAGGCTATTTAACGAGTGTTAGTATTCAGGGACGCAGCAGTCCCGGCGGACGCTGCCAGGGGAGGCACCGGGATCCCCTGCTCCCCTCCCAGGAGGGGGCGCGGTCCAGAGCTAAATAGCCGCCCCGGGTGCTCGCCCTCGGCGGGTGAGTTACCTCGACCCGATCCGCCTTACAAATCCCGGCGTTGGGGGAGAAAGACTAGTGAGAAGAACCGTATTGGTGGCCACGGCGGCGGTCTACGCCGCGATGTACGTCGCGCTGTCGGTCCTCTTCAGCCCGATCAGCTACGGCGCGGTCAACCTGCGCGTCGCGAACGTTCTGACAGGCTTGATACCATTGATCGGATGGCCCGGGGTGGCGGGGCAGGCCCTGGGCGTATTCATCGCGAACCAGCCTGCCCTGGGGGATCCGCTGGGGCCCATAGACCTCATCAACGTCATACCATCCTTGGTGTTCTCCTGGGTCCTCTGGAAGCTGAGGAAGAGGAGCGTGTTCCTAGGGCTGACGCTCTACTCGGTCGCGCTGGGGCTGACGGTGAGCTACGCGCTGAGCTACGCCTTCGGCCTCCCCCTGACCGTGGAGATTCCGCAGGTGACGATAGGGATATTTGCAGCCACCGCGGTGCTCGGCTACATGCTATACAGGGCGGTCGCGAAGCTGGGGATAGTCCAACGGAGGTTTGGAGCCTAGGATGAGCGAGCAGCGGAGCGCGGTGATGATGATCTCCGGAGGGGTGGACTCCGTGACCACAGCATACCATGTGGCCAAGGAGATGCGGCCGAAGAACATGCTGCTGGTCTTCGCAGACTACAGGCAGCGCACCTACCAGTACGAGGAGTTCTGCATCGAGCAGGTGTCCAAGGACCTGAACGTCCCACTGAAGAAGATAGACCTGAGGTGGCTGGGGGACATCAGCACGTCGGTCCTCACCCATCCCGAGAAGGAGATAGCCGAGACGAAGCACGAGGACCTGTGGGACCCCGAGAAGGCACGGCAGCGCATCCTAAAGTGGTGGGACCCGTGCAGGAACGCCCTGCTGCTGCTCGTCGGGCTCTCGCACGCGGAGTCTTTCTACATCTCGAAGGGCGAACGGTACAACGTCTACATCGGGATCCGCAGGGAGACGCCGGTGGCCATGAAAGACAACACCCCGGAGTTCCTGGCGGAGATGAACCGCCTCGCCGAGCAGGCGACCCACCACGGCGGATACGAGATATCGGCGCCGCTGCTCACCTACGACAAGGACGCGGTAGTCAGGCTGGGAGAGAAACTGGGGGTCCCCTGGGAGCACACCTACAGCTGCTATGCGGGCTACGGATTCAGGGAGGTCGACGGGAGGAAGCTCCCCGTGCACTGCGGCGTCTGCTCGAACTGCGGCAGGCGCAAGCTCGCTTTCAGAGACGCCGGCGTCAGGGACCCATCCATCTACGCGAAGTAGTCCCCCTGCAGCTGGGGCCCCTGGGTCCGACATCCGGCTCAAAGCAACTGATTTTAACCTGACAAGAAACCCGGTGCGCAGGAGCCATCTGCATACATGTCCAGCGAAAGGGAGCTAAGAGTTTCTGTCGGCTACGGCGAGTCGAGGGTCGAGCTGTCCGGCTCTCCGGAGGTGGTCATGCGCTCGCTCCACGAGTGGGTGTCGAAGGAGGTGCCGAACATGGACCTCGCGCGGGCGATAAGCGTGAACCACTCGCTCAACGACCTCGTCCAGATGTTCAGGGAGTTCGTCAGGGTCACCCCTGAAGGGCCGCGGGTCTGGGTCCAGGACAAGAAGCTCAGCGACAGGGACGTGATAACGCTCCAGCTCGTGGCGGCCAGGATCGCCGCCCTCAGCGGCAAGTCCGCCACCGACGCCATGGGGGTGGGGGACATCGAGGCCGCGACCGGCCTCTATGCCAAGACCATCAGCTCCAGGCTCAGCGAGCTGACAAAGTCAGCGAACGTCGAGCGGGTCGACTCAGACCAGGGGGGAAAGTACAGGATAACCACCGTCGGGGCGAGCAGGCTCGCGGAGCAGCTGTCTAAGAAGTTCCGGCCTGCGCCCTGAACGGATACTTCTGCGCGTAGCGATAGTTCCGTATGCTCCCTTCCCTCGACAGGGTGCCCTCCCTGACCAGGTCTACGAGGGTGTGCGAGACAGCGGTCCTGTCGTAGTGGTATCCTCTCCTGCTCATCTCCTCGTGCACCTCGGCGAGGGACCGCGAGGATGCGAACCAACCCTCCTTCCAGAGCTCGACGATCACCCCCCTCGACCCCACCCGCCTCATGTCCTGGCTCGGTTCCTGCGGCTGCACGAGCACCTGCTCCTTCGACGCCATCCCGGCCAGGACGCTCTCCACGGCCTGCTGGACCCTGTCCTCCTGGGCGGTTATCTCTATCTCCCACGCTCCTCGTTTCATCTTCACAGTGACGCTTGGCGGCCTCCCCGGCTCTGACAATTGGATCTTGTTGCGCCTGTTGTCCAAGATGCCCATATTTGAATCCGCGACCTCAGAATGGGGGCTCTGCGAGAGCGGGACCAAGCGGTCGGGCGAAGGTATCCTGGATAAATCTATTGTGCATGTTGCTCTTGCGCAATATTTAATTACCATCTATTGTATAGCCCATGTTGCGCAACATGGCCATCGCAACCTTCCCAATGCAGGACGGGCAGCTGTCGACCCTCGACTCCCTGGCCAGGGAGTTCGAAGAGGCCTTCGCGGAGCTCGCGGAGAACGCGGAGCGCGAGCTATCTGGGAAGACCTTCGTCTTCAGCAGCTATGGGAGGGAGCTGTATCCGTACTTCGAGGCGACAGGCGCATCATTGGTCCCTGGGTGCATAATTCCTATCCAAGAAGGGCGGCCAATCGCGTCTGTCGACTCGACGTGCGTCCTGGTCGGGGAGTCTTCGCAGGGCTCCCTCTACGCGGCCAGGACCGCGGTGGGGGTGTCCTACGGGGGCGCCCTGCGCAGGTTCTTCAGGCTGGGGCCGATACTTGTCTACGCTGACTCGTCCGGGCTGAGCGGGCTCCTCCCCCACGTCCCTTCTTCCGAGATGGAGCTGCTGCTGTCAGACAACACCGTCGCCGAGCGGTTCATCAGGAACACGGTCGAGAGGCGGGTCGTCGAGGCGCTCTCCGCAGGGGAGGCGGAGACCATAGTCATGGCAGACGGGTCCCTCAAGCACCCCCTGGGGTTCGGTGCCTCCGCCCTGGCGCGCGGACGGGCGGGCCGGACCATGGTCGGGTTCTCAAAGTCGAGCAACCTGATCCTCTCCGAGGACGCCATGGTCTCGCTATCCAGGGCGCCCCTTCCATCCTATCACATCCTCGACGGCGGGAGCTGCAGCACCGTCTTGGCGAAGTTCTCCAACGACGGGCTCGTCTTCAGGCTCGACGTCGCCGGACCCGAGCCGGTCGAGACCGCGCTCGGGAGGATACTCTGGAACGACGCCTTCGCGTCGGGGTATCCAGACTCCCTTAAGGTCGCCCACCACCTCTCGGTCTTCTCCCGGGCCGACGACCAGGCCCTGAAGGCATACGTCGCCAAGCGCTTCCGGGTGAGGCAGCTGCACACCTTCCCCCTGAGGAAGATAGCCCTGGGGAGCTTCAAGGGAGGGGCCTAGGGTGAAGATACTCAAGAAGGAGTCGGACGACATACTTGTCATCGCCTCCCCCAGAGAGATGGTGAGGGTCGGGGACTACCTCGTCGCTACCGAGACGCAGAGGAGCCTGGTCCTCCAGGTCTACGACGAAAGATACCTCGACGTCGAAGGGATAGAGGAAGAGATCGCCCGGGAGGAGGTCCTCTCCGCCTCCGCCCCCGGGGTCACGTCGGACCCCACCGAGCTGACCACGATCTCCACCCTCATACGGGACATGAGGATACTGCTCTGCAAGGCCCGGGGGACGATTTCTGGCGGGAAGCTGACCCCGCGGGCCAACTGGATGCCCTCCAGGGCCAGCTCCACGGTGACCAGACTGCTGATCGAGGACCTGGCCGGGACCGTGGCCCCCCTGGGGGTGAGGGACATCAGGCTGGGGACGGTGGACGGGGAGTCGTCTTTCGCGGTCCCCGCCGAGGCCCTGGACGGGAGGATCACCGTGATCACCGGGCGGAAAGAGTCGGGCAAGTCCCACCTGGCCAAGATACTCCTCAGGGGGCTCCTCGAGAACGGCGCCTACTCCGTGGTGTTCGACCTCAACGACGAGTACGGCACCGTGGGGCAGCTCAGCGACGGCACCGACGCGGGCCAGGGGCGGAAGGTGAACGTGATGAGGCCAGGGAGGGACCTGAAGTTCTCGCTGGCGAGCATGGGGCTGAGGCCGATCACCAGCCTCCTCTCCCACTCCCTCGAGATGCCCGGCACCTCGCTGAGGGAGTTCGTGAAGATCTGGGAGCAGCTCGACAAAAGGGACGAGCTGTCCCTGGCCTCCCTGGAGGCCGCCATCCAGCAGTGGAGGTGCAACGAGTTCGTCAGGGACGCCCTATTCGCGAGGTACCACACCCTGGCGTCCTGCGGCCTGTTCACCGACTCCAGCCACCAGCAGTTCGACCTGCAGGACTTCTTCAACCTGAACAGGTCCGGGGGGTCGCTGGTCGTGTCCCTCAGCGGGGTCTCCCCGCTGAACAGGAAGATGGTGGTCGAGCTGATCCTCTCGAAGCTGGTGGAGCTGCTGGAGAGGCGGAAGATACCCCCCGTGTTCCTCTTCGCCGAGGAGGCCCACCTCTATCTCAGGGACACCTACTGGGAGGACCTTATCACCCGGATGCGCCACTTCGGTGTCTTCACAGTCTTCGTGACCAACCAGCCCGATGCCATCGACCAGAAGATATACCGCCAGGTGGACAACATATTCCTCTACAACTTCAGCAACGACTCCGACCTCGCCCTGGTCTCCCAGGCGTCCATGGCCGACGCCGACACCGTGAAGGCGATAGTCAGGACCCTCCCCCCGAGGATGTGCCTCCTCCTGGGCTACGCCGTCAGGAACCTCCCCGTTGTCGTCAGCGTCGACCCCTTCGACTCGCCCGCTTCAGGGACGACCAGGAGGTTCTTCGCCGACCCCATCGAGGTCGGGCCCGCGGCCAGATGACCCCTCACCCCTGGTAGTAGACGACCACCAGCCCGGACCCGCCGCTCCCCCCGGGCTCCCCTCCCCTCCCCCCGCATGAAGACGAGGTGGAGTAGGCCCCGCCCCCTCCGCCACCCCCCGCGCCAGTGTTCAGGGACGCGCTGGCGCCGGGGGTCCCCGACCCGCAAGCCGCTGCGCCACCCCCTCCCGTCCCGCCGTCTCCGAAGGGGGACGCAGACCCCCCGCCCCCGCCGAAGGCGCAGTTGCTCCCGCCCCCGGGGAGCCCCACGTAGGCGGCCCCCAGAGTCAAGGAGTCCGAAGGGCTCCCCCTCCCCGGCGGGGTGTAGAAGTCCCCGCCCCCACCGCCACCCCCTCCGTAGGCGGTGTACTGCAGGGCGTCCGCCGCGACCCCGGGATTTCCGGGCGCCCCCCCTGGGACTCCGTTGCCGCTCCCGCCGTCGGGCGCCCCGTTGGGCGCGCAGAACGCCCCGGGGGCTCCGTTCTCGGTGTAGGGCGCCCCCCCTCCCCCTTCACCTCCACCGCACGCCACGAAGGGGCCGAAGGAGCTCGCCCCCCCGCCCCCGCCGGCCCCCCCGTTGGTCGTCGCTCCGCCGGCCGCCCCCCCTCCCCCTCCCTGGCCGACAGTCACCGCCAGGGACCCAGCCCCCTGGATGTCAACGAACCCCTGGGCCAGGCTCCCGGCCCCGCCCCCACCTCCCCCTCCGCTCCCTGAAGGCCCCCCCGCGTCAGTCGCCCCGCCGCTCCCTCCCCCTCCTCCGCCTCCGCCGATGCAGACCACGTAGGCCCAGTTGGCCCCAGGGGGGACCGACCAGGTCCCGGACGCCGTGAACTTCGCCTGGGTCCAGCCCGTCTGCGCCCCGGAGAATGTGTACCAGAACACGTTGCCCAGCGCCGTGAGCAGCCCCACCGACGACCCCGCCGGGTTCCCGGAGACTATCTGCTCGTAGCGGGAGGCGCAGGAGGTGGTCCCCGGGGAGCAGGCGCCAGAGGGGACCAGGGGCGCCACCGCCCCCACGCCGCCGGCGGGTATCGAAGCGGAGACGGGGAAGGAGTAGACCGTCCCGTTGGGGTACCTCAGCACTACGTGGTTGACCACCACCGTTGTACCCCCGGCGTTGACCGCTTCGAGCCCCGCCGTGGAGGTGCGGAAGGTCAGGGACTCGGCGGCCCTCTGGGCGTCGACCCCCTGGGCCTGCAGCTCCGCCTGGGACGCCTGGGACTGCAGAGACGAGGCGTAGGCGAGGGCCCCCAGGGCTATCATAAAGACCAGGATGAAGATCACCGTCCCCACCACCGACGCGACCCCCGGCCGCCCGCGGTCGATCTTCAATGCCATCTCCTCCTAGGCGGGGACGACCCGCACCTCGACCGACCCCCCGGCCCCGGCAGCTGACGTCACAGCCACCAGGTGGCTGGAGCCGACTGTGAAGGCGTCCCCGGATATCACAACCTCGACCAGCACGGTGGCGCCGGGGCCCAGGGCGGACGCCACGTCAACCGAGCCCGGGTCCGAGCCTGGGGCTGGGCAGGCCGAAGCGACGACCGTCCTGTCCCCCTGGTCGTAGACCGAGTAGCAGTAGCTCATTGAGCCCGGGGCGCCGCTGGTCGACACCACGAAGGAGCCCAGGGTGACGTCCGAGGTGTCGGTGACGAGGAGGGTCTCGACCGCCGAGTGCGCCCCCTGCCTTATGCTCGCCCCGGCGATGGACACCGACGGCCCGCCCATGGACGCGAAGTACCCCAGGGCCGCCCCCATCACCAGGGCGGCTCCCCCCATGACAACCCCGATGAGGATGAACACCTCCAGGTAGCCCGCCACACCCCCGCGGTCAGGTCTCAAACTGCACCTCGTCCCCTGCCGCATCGAAGGCGACAACGGTCTGGCCGGAAGGGTGGGCGCAGGCGCCCAGCGGGACCTGGAACACGGCCATGGAGCCGGGCCCCAGGGAGCCGAAGGTCGCGGCGACAAGAGTGGAGTTGACGACGAAGCCGGCGGGGACGAACCCGTCGGACCCAAAGTCGTAGAGGGCCAGAGTGAGGTTCTCCCCCTCCTGGCCACCCCGGTATCCCCCGCAGGCGGCGGAAGGGACGACGGCGGAGTAGACCAGGGCGACCTGCACCCCGGCGGAGCGCTCGCTCAGGGCGGCGCCTGCTGACGCTGAGTCTGACGCCAGGCCGAACTGGGTGGTCGCGGCTGCGACGACGAGGCTCCCGAGGGAGAGGGTGACCCCGATCATAAGGAGGGCCGCGTAGAGCTCGCTGACGCCCCCCCGGCTGCGGCAGGGGCGAAAAACAGAGGGGAGGGCCGTGGCGCCGGCCCCCTACTGAGAGACCACGGTGACCTGGGCGGAGGCGGAACCGAAGAGGATGTTGATGGTCACCGGCGTCCCCGGGGCCCAGAAGTTCCCCGACGTGGCGGTCAGGGGGCCGTTGAGGACGAACGACGTCTCGCCCCCTGCCGGGAGGCTGGACGCTGGCGCCGCCTCGAAGGTGAGGGGACCGCTGGCCGCGGTCAGGACGGACCACGACAGGTTACCCCCTGAAGTCACCGGGCAGGCCGAGGAGCAGGTTACGCCGCCGGTCCCTGTGCTCGTGCCAGCGAAGACCACCTGGCATGAGGTGGCCGTGGAGCAGGAGATGGGTGACCCGCCGTTGTTCTTGAGGGCGACCGAGATGGCAACGGGCGAGTCCGAGGCCGCTGCCCCGGCCTTGAGGGACGCCCCCACCACCACTATGCTCGCGTCCGCCGTGGCGCTGTTGATGAGGTTGTAGATCGACGCTGTCACCACGCCGCCCACGCCAAGGACGGCCGCGATGATGATGAACAGGTCGAGGCTCTGCGAGATCGCTTTCCTTCGTCTGTCGATTTTCAACGCCCACCAGGGGTCTCCGCGCTTTTAACACGCGTCCCTCGGCTCAGCGCAGCAGGAGCCCGGAGAGCGAATGTGAGCCGGGCCCGGCCAGGACCAGCACCGCGGCCACGGCCAGGGCGACGTTCAGAGACGCGCGCCATGTGTTTCTCACCGTAAGGTCAGTCACCTTGGCGCCTATCAGTCCCAGGGCGGCGGCCGAAACCACGATCAGCAGGTCCGACACCTGGGTGAGCCCAGGGGGGACCGACCCCACCTGGAACGCGCCGAGGCGGACTGAGGCGAGCCCGGGGCCGACCCTGGCGCTGAACGTAGTGAGGATCGCGCTGACGAAGGTCACGCCGAAGGCGAGGAGGAGCGGGGACGCATAGGAGAGGACGAGATAGGGCCTCATCTCCGCCGTCGCGCTCCGCCGCATCTGGATCATCCTGTCGGCGAAGCTCGAGACCTGGAAGACGGTGTCGACGCTCCCTCCCCCGGAGCGGCTCATCTCCCCCAGTAGGAGGAATGCTAGCCTCCCGAGGGCGCTCCTGCACTCGGGCTTGGCCTCGTCCAGGGGGACCCCCGCCCTAACTCTCGCGGCTAGCCTGGCCAGCAGGGCCCCGAAGGGGCGGGGATAGCCGCCGTGCGCCTCCATGGCCACCACCGCCCGGGAGAGGTCGTAGTCGTGCCTCTTGTACTCGAGGAGGTCCTTGAGGAACCTGGAGAGGCCCTCCTCAAGCTCACGCGTCTCGGCCATCTGCCTCCTCACGGAGATCCCGTAGGCCGAGAAGAAGACGAAAAGGACGGCGGCAGCCGAGGCCCAGACGGCTCCTGCGGCTCCCCCCAGGGCGGCGAAGGGGAGGGCGACGAGAAGGCTCCTGGCAGCCCTACCGCGCGGAGCCTCCTCGGGGGACGGCTGCATCCTCCCCGCCATGTAGAGGAGTGCCAGGGTGAACACTGGGACCCCCACCCCGGTGAAGAAGACCAGGCCGACGACGGAGAAGCCGGGGGAGAAGACCCCCACCACCATTAGGAGGAGCGGGACGACCCCGAACACGGTTATCATCATGCTCCCTATGATGCCGACCCGGGTGACGTACCTAGCCCAGGCGTCCTCGAGCTCCTTCAGCATCGAACCGCTCTCGACCGTGAGGTAGGCCGAGACGTCTCCCCCGCTCCTCGCCTTGCTGGTGTACCCGAGGAGGAACCGGCCCAGCTTCTTCGAGGGGTGGAGGGACGCCAGCCTCTCCAGCGAGTCGTTGGGGTTCATGCCGAAGATCTCCACGTCCCTCCGCACCAGCTGCGCCTCCTCTCGCATCGAAGGGAAGACCTCGCTGGACGACACCCCCTTCAGGATGGAGTAGAGCGGGATCCCGGCGCCGCCGAGGACCCCGACCAGGACCGAGAAGAAGGGGAGCTCCCTCTCCACCCCCTCGCGCCTCCTGGCGACGCCGTCCCTGAGCCTCGCCTCCGGGGCGAAGAAAGGGACCAGGGGGGCGAGCGAAAGCAGGAAGAGCCAGGGGGAGACGAAGGTCCCGGCCAGAGCAGCCGCGGGGACCGCCCCCAGGGCGACCTTGGCCGCCCGGTCCAGGGACCCCCAGGCCATGGCGACGGGGTTCCCGACCCGCCCGGACCTCTTCAGCAGGGCTGAGATCCTCCGGGACCGCCAGGCCACTAGCCTGCTCATGGGCCCCCCGCCGGCGGAGCCGCCGCGCAACGCTAGCCGCCCCTGGTCTCGTTCACAGAGAAATCCTTGACCATCTTCGACAGCGCCCGGGGGTCCAGCTCCCCTCCCGCGATCTGGCTCGAGATGCGGGCGGCCCTGACCGCCAGGCTCGCCTGCACGGCGGCCGGGGTCCACCCGAAGCTCTCCGCGATCTCGTTCAGGCGGTAGGACCTGTCGAGGACCTCGGCCGGGGTGGTCGGCGTGAACGAGTCCGTCGCCGGGTCGTACCTGAACACGTTGACTATCTCGTGCTCGTAGGCTCCGGAGGGCTTCAGCTCGTCGACGCTCACCACCCTGCGCACCACCCTCCCGTCCTGGAGGACTATCTTCCGCACGGTGGCGATGGCTGTTATGTCCCTGAGGTGGCCCTCGGAGAACCTCATTGGGGGCGTGGTCAGCCTCTGGACGCACCGCTGGGCGTTCTCCGCGTGGATGGTGGCCATGGTGGAGAAGCCGAGGGTTATCGCGGCCGCCACGGTCTCCGACTCCTCCCCTCGCATCTCTCCAAGGCTGAGGATGGTCGGCGAGAACCTGAGCGCGAGCTTCAGAAGGTCCGGGAGGCCGTACTCGTAGCGGCCGGAGACGGGGGACAGCCCCGCCCTGTAGGCCCTGGTCTTCAGCCGCTGCCAGTGGAGGTGGTCGGGGAGGCTGATCTCGAGGACGTCCTCGGCTGTGACTATCTTGAACTTGGGGTTGGCGAGGGCGAGGATCGCGTTCATCATGGTGGTCTTCCCCGAGTTGGTCTCCCCGGCGATCAGGACGTTGGTCGTCCTCTCGAGCAGGAGCCAGAAGTAGGCGGCCATGAGCACGGAGAGGGTCTTGTGGGCGTGGACCTCCTCATAGGAGGCTGGGGGCTCCGCGGCACCCTTGGCTCCGAGGACGGGCCAGCGCGCGTTCTCTGGGGACGCTAGCTGGGCGAGGGTGATGGGGCTTTCCCTCTGCTTCCTTATGGCGTAGGTCGACCCAGGCCGCGAGATCTCGTCCCCCAGGGTCGCCGTGACCCTCCTGTCGGAGGGGCCGTGCAGGGTCACCTCAAGGGCGGGCTGGGCCAGAGAGACAGTGGTCCCGCCGAGCTGGGCCAGGCGGCGGACGAAGGCCTGCAGCCTGTCTTCGGAGGGGTAGACTATGTCGGTCTCCATAAACATGAACTCGCTAAAGTTGCGGTGGAGCACCCTCACAGGCCTGTCGTACCTGCTCACAGAGATCTCCTCGAGATAGTCGTCGCTCATGAGGGGGTCTACCTCCCAGAAGCCTGCGAAGTCCCGCATCAGGTAGTAGAGGAGCTTGTCGTGGGACTCCTCGGCTACCGCGGCGAACCCCGCCTCCTCGGCCGTCCTCCACACGTAGTCGGCCACCACATCCTTCGGGCTCCCGAAGGCGCCGGCCGGGATCGAGTCCAGCAGGTTCACCCTGAGGACCTCCAGCACCTTCGCCTCCTCTCCGCTAAGCTTCGGGAGCCGGACGAGATACCTCCCGGCCCCCTCCTGCTCCACCACGAACACCTCCGCCGAGGAGTCGGGCTTCCCTCCGGCCGGGACCCTGTAGGTGTCTATGACCCCCGAGATCTCTTCCGGGGGCTCCACCTTCTGCTCAGGGGGCGCGCCCTCAGGCGGCTCTCCCCTCGGCCGGAGCAGCTCCCTGACGCGAGACATCTAGCAGTGAGCTCGGCGCCGGCATTTAACGGGCCCCAGGCCGTGGGACCTGAGCCCCCGACCCGCCGGGCGAAAGGATTTGAGGTCAGAGGACGGCCGGGGCGCCGCCGTGAAGATCGAGGAAGTGGGTGTGTCCGTCCCCGAGGGGCACCAGCTGATATTCGGCCAGTCTCACTTCATAAAGTCGGTCGAGGACATCTACGAGGCCCTGGCGACGTCCATGCCAGGCATAAAGTTCGGGGTGGCCTTCTGCGAAGCCTCGGGCAAATCGCTGATCAGGTCCGACGGGTCAGACCCCGGCTGCGTGAGCCTCGCGGTGGACTGCGCCGCCCGGGTGGCAGCGGGGCACGCGTTCGTCGTCTTCCTCTCCGGCAGCTTCCCCATCAACGTCCTCAACCGGATCAAGCAGGTGGAGGAGGTGGCCCAGGTCTACTGCGCCACAGCCAACGAGGTCACCGTGGTGGTGGCTGACTCGGGGAAGGGGAGGGGGGTGCTCGGGGTGATAGACGGAGGGTACCCGAAGGGGGAAGAGGGGGAGGAGGACAAGGCGGAGAGGCGTGACTTTCTCAGGAAGTTAGGGTACAAGAGATGACAGCCGGGCCGGCCGGTGGCCCCCGCCGGGTCTATTCCTTGAGCTTCGGGGAAAGAGGCGTCGCCCTGATCAGCCGCTTGACGGCATCTCCAGCGCGGCCTTCGAAGACGATCTTCTGGCTGTGCAAGAAACCCGCCGCGAGGTAAAGGACCAAGTCGCTCGACATCATCACCTTCTTGATCTTCACGTCCTTGACTTCGTCGTAACGAAGCCTCGACTTGGCTGCGTCCGACAGCTCAGGGGGGAGTGGCCCGCTCCCGACCCGGACCGGTTCCATGGCTGCTACCTGCTTCTTCAGGCTCCCCCACATCTTCATTCCGACCAGGCCTCCCAGACCCGAGAACACAGCCGGGTTGGCGGCCTCGAACAACCAAGCCAGGGTGGTAGGCGCCATGCTTACCCTGGCGGCTATCTCGCTCATCTTGGAGATCGGGATTTGGAGGACCTGCCTGTCGGTGAAGACGACAGAGCGGAGGGTGTAGTCGGGGGAATCTGCAGCATAGAGTATCGCGCCGATGATCGACTCTTCCCCGGCGCTCATTCGGGCCGGGGGTGACAGAAACGACAGTTAAGGAAAACGATCGGGGCTCCCAGCCAAGCTCCCGACCGTGGCCTGCCGCTGGCCCGACGTGTCGGCCTGCCCACTTGCCTCTTGGGCTACGACGCCCATGGACCATGTCTTCACGAGTCATACGGGGACAAGTGAAATACACTTTCGCACAACCCCCGCCGTATTTTGCAAGTTTCAGACACGTTTTCTTAAAAGGAAGTGCATTATTCATTGGTTAGGTGGCATGAGCGTGTACACGAGCACCGAGCAGCAGGCGGCCCCTACCTGCGAGGTCTGCGGCAGGAAGCTCGGCATCGGATACTACTACACCTGCCACGTGTGCTCCCGTACCTTCTGCTACGCCCACTCTCCGGCGAAGTGCGACCACGTGAAGGCGAAGCAGCAGGCGAAGTCGCCCCTGGTCAGATAGGGATAAACCCGCGTCCCGCCCGCCCCAGAGCGATGAAAGTCTACCTCTCCGTCCCCATGATTACCAACAGGGCGCTCCCCCGGGCCAAAGAGATGGCCAGGGCGGTCGCCGACGCAGGGCACACGATCACATCCCCCTGGGTCCTGGGGCCCCTGGAGAAGGACGGGGCGGTCAACATATTTCGCCGCGACAAGGACGCCACCGAGGCGTCGGACATCTTGGTGGCCGACGTCACCGACCCGAGCATCGGGGTGGGGATGGAGATCATGGCGGCGTACAAGGCCGGAAAGCGCATCATACTCCTGGCCAAGAAGGGGAAGGTCACCTCCGGCATGCTCGCGCACATGGACCGCAGGGAGTTCGTCGAATACGAAGCGGAGGAAGATGTCTATCCCTCGCTCCTCCGCGCCCTGTGACGCGCGGTCAAAACCGATTTATCCGTCGCCCGGGGCGACCCGGGTCATGAAGTCAGAGGTCAGGTCGAAGGGCGCGCCGGAGCCCATAGGGCCCTACTCCCAGGGGGTCGACGGGGGCGCGGTCTACTGCTCGGGCCAGCTAGGAGCGGACCCCGGCACGGGGAAGCTAGAGGAGGGGATCGTCGCCCAGACGAGGCGGGCCCTCTCGAACCTCGGCGAAGTCCTCGGAGCCGCAGGGCTCGGCCTCGGCGACGTGGCGAAGACTACAGTGTTCATGGTCGACCTGTCGGAGTTCGCCCAGATGAACGAGGAGTACGGGAAGCACTTCTCGGCCCCGTTCCCGGCCCGGTCGACGGTCCAGGTGGCGGCCCTCCCCAAGGGGGCCAGGGTCGAGATAGACGCGGTCGCCGTCCGCTGAAGGTCAGCCGGGAGCCCAAGACTTGCGGTAGGGCCCGCGCCTGCGCTTCCTCGCCTTCTTCTTCCTCGCCGACGCGGCCAGGAGCTCGTCCTGGGGGGCGCTCATTTCTTCATCTTGGAGTAGGCGACGATGCTGAGCATCCCGGCCACCTTGAACGCGAGCTCCTTGTAGACCATGGACTCAGGCGAGTCCGGGTCCGAGGCGACGACGGGCTCCCCCCTGTCGCTCTGCTCCCTCACAGCGACGGCCAGGGGTATCTCCCCCAGGTAGTCGACCCCCCTCTCAGCGGCGATCTTCTTCCCCCCGCCGCTCGAGAAGATGTCGGTCCGCTCGCCGCAGTGAGGGCAGACGAAGTAGCTCATGTTCTCGACCACCCCGAGTATGGGGGCGTCGAGGCGTTTGAACATGGCGAGGGCCTTGGCAGCTATGCTCAGCGCCGCGTCCTGGGGGGTGGTGACTATCAGGATCCCCCCGAGGGGGACGGTCTGCGCGAGGGTGAGGCTGGCGTCCCCGGTGTTGTGTACCAGGATGGAGTTGGCGACGAAGTTCTCGTACTGGTCGACCTGCAGGTCGTAGGTATCCGCGCGCCCCATGGGTTCGACGGACTGGACCCTGGCGAACCTGAACGGCCGTGGGTCATGCTCCAGGGCGAACTGGAATCTGCGACCGGCGGCGCCCGACCCTGTCCTCCCCTCGGGGAGCCTCTGTCCGCCGCGGAGACGGGGCTTCGTGGATCTGACCCCGCTTATGGCGCAAAGCTCACGGAACTTGTCTGCCAAGGCCGCGTTCGGGCCCTCGACGGTCGCCGTCTCCTGCACCACGGTCACCGCGCCCTCCATCCCATTCCGGCCGGGAAGAGACCTGGTCGACTCCCGGCGTCTGATGACCGCGCCGGCCTCTGCGTATCCGCGTATGAACGCCAGCCTCTGGTCCAGGGGGAGCGTAAAGATCCAGCGGGGGACAGACCTCTCCCGGGCCTTGTGGTCCAGGTCGAGGGCCTCAAACAGTTCGGCCAGAGGGGGGGACGCTACGGCGAGCCCCGGTCCGCCGTCGTCGTCGAAGACGGGGCCCTTGAAGACCTTCATGTAGAGCCCCTCGTGGGTCTTCCTGAACCTGGTCCCCCGGCGCTGGCGCAGCCTCAACCCGACAGGGCGCTCCCCACCTCTCCGGCGCGTCAGAGAGCCGCCGGCGACGAAATGCCCTACGACCCGCATGAAGTCAGCCGTGGTCTCCCCAGGGAGCTGGACGACCTCCGGGTCGGACCCCGCCTTCGGGAGCCGCAGGGGCTGCCCTCCGCTGACGCAGTTGGGCACAACCACCCTGTCCCCCGCTCTCAGTTGGTCGAGCCTGACCCAGCGGCTCGTGCCATGGCGACTGAGGAACGGGTGGTTCGCGCTCGCGACTATCTCGCGGTCCCCGGCCCTCAGCCTGAAGACCTCCTGCTCTCCCTGGGGGACGGTGCCCAGGACACGACGGGGGACGAGGCTCTGGCCGTCGTAGCTGAGCAAGAACTCTCCGACCTCCACCTTCTCGATGGGCTTCGTGGAGTTGTCCGCCATCAGTATGCTCGTCCCCGCCGGAAGGCAGCCCGGCGGCATGTCGCAGACAAGGTAGTCGAGCTCCCCCCAATCCACCTGGGTGAGGAGCTGCCTCACGGCCCCGGCCACCAGGGGCCCCCTCCAGATCACCGGCGTCTCCTCGTTGTAGAAGAATCCGAGGGAGGCGACCTTTACCCCGTGGGCGACGGGTGGGATCACCTTCTCGTCCCTCACCTCCGGTTGGGACTTCGCCCCCATCATGAGTGGTATGGTGGGGCCGTAGACGTCCGCGTCGAGTATCCCCACCTTCGCCCCCGTCGCAGCCAGGGCGCAGGCCAGGTTGACCGCCACCGTCGACTTCCCGACCCCTCCCTTCCCGCTGGCGACGGCTATGATGTTCTTCACCCCCCTGAGGACCTCCGCCTCAGCATAGTCCCTGGTCGCATAGACGCTCGACCCCGTCTTCATCTCCACATGCTTCACCCCCGGGATCCCCGCGACCGCGGCCCTGGCCGCTTCCTCGAGCCTCGACCTAAGCGGGCAGGCCGGGGTGGTGAGGTTGAGCGTGAACGCGACCCTGTCCCCGTCTACCTCGACGCCGTCCACCATGCGGAGCGATACCACGTCCCTCCCCAGCTCAGGGTCCTTGACCCCGGCGAGCGCCCTGAGAACTTCTTCCCTGGTGACCAATCCGACGCGAGCCTCCGCCGGGCCCTTAAATTTCCTACCCCGGGCAGAGCATTTATCGCACCCGCCGGATGCGCCGCGCGGCAAAGTGAACCGCATAGAAGTGATCCCGGTCCCCGGGCTCCCGGAGGTGAAGCCGGGGGAGGACCTGGGCGCCCTCATCTCCTCGGCGCTGCAGAGGAACCGGCTGCGCTTGAAGGACGGGGACGTCGTGGTGGTGAAGCAGAAGGTGGTCTCCAAGGCCGAGGGGCGGCTCGTCAGCCTGGCCGACGTCGTCCCCTCCGCCAGGGCGAAGCGGCTGGCGAAGTCCCAGGGGAAGGACGAGCGCCTCGTCGAGCTCATACTGAGGGAGTCGGTGAGGGTCGTCCGGGCGGGGCACGGCGTGATAATCACGGAGACAAGGCACGGCTTCGTCTGCGCCAACTCCGGGGTAGACCAGTCGAACGTCGGGAAGGGGGTCGCCTCCCTCCTCCCCGAGGACTCCGACAGGAGCGCCAGGGGGATAAGGGCCGCCCTCGAGAAGGGCTCGGGGGCGGAGGTCGCCGTGGTGGTAACCGACACCTTCGGGCGCCCCTGGAGGCTGGGCCAGACGGACGTCGCCATAGGGTGCTCAGGCATCGACCCCTTCGTCCGCTACGCGAGCAAGCGGGACAGGTTCGGCTACAGGCTGCGGGTGACCCAGCCGGCCGTGGTCGACGAGATAGCCGGGGCCGCCGAGCTCGCCCTGGGGAAGCTGGGAGGGATCCCCGTGGCGGTCGTCAGGGGGGCGAGCTACTCCAGGGCAGAGACGGGGGTGGCGCCCATCGTCATGCCCAGGGAGAGGGACCTGTTCAGGTGAGCCCATGAGGGTGGTCGCCCTGGCCGGAGGGACGGGCTCGGCTAAGCTGCTCCGGGGGCTCCAGGCGCAGGGGGCTGAGCTGACCGTCGTGGCCAACGTAGGGGACAACGCCTGGATCTACGGGGTCTACGTCTGCCCAGACGTCGACATCGCCTGCTACACCCTCGCCGGGATAGCCGACCGGACCAGGGGCTGGGGGATCAGGGGGGACACGTTCCGCATGCTTGACCTGATGGCCCGGGCCGGGACTGAGACCTGGTTCAAGCTCGGCGACAGGGACCTGGCGACCTGCCTCGCCCGGACCCAGATGCTCAGAGAGGGGCTCACCCTGACCAGGGCGACGGAGGCGATAGCGGAAAGGCTCGGGACCGGGTGCGCCGTCCTCCCCGCCTGCGACGAGCCGGTCCAGACAGTCATCTCCACCCCGGGAGGGGAGCTCAACCTGCAGGAGTTCTGGGTCAGGGAGAAGGGCCGCCCCCGGGCCCTGGGGGTCAGGTACCTGGGCTCCGCCCGGGCGAGACCTACCGCCAGGGTCAGGGAGGCGGTAGAGAAGGCGGACATCGTGGTCGTCTGCCCCGCGAACCCAGTCACCAGCGTCGGCCCCTCTCTCGCCGTCCCGGGTTTCGTCAGGCTCCTGAGGTCGGCCAGGAGGGTGGTCGCCCTCTCCCCCATGGTCGGGAGGTCCCCCTTCAGCGGTCCTGCGGGGAAGCTGATGGAGGCGACCAAGGCTCCGCCCAGCTCCCTCGGGGTGGCGAAGCTGTACTCGAGGTTCGCTGACGCGATAGTAGTCTCCGACAGGGACGCGGGGCTGAGCCAGGAGATCCGGGGGATGGGGCTGGCCTGCGTCACCACAGACACGATGATGAGCGGCCCGGCTGGCGAGGCGAGGGTCGCCAGGGAGGTGCTTGCGGCATGACAGGTCTGGCCGTGGTGATACCGGTGAAGTCGTCGGCGGGGAAGTCCAGGCTGTCCAGCGTCCTCGCCCCGGACCAGAGGGCGGAGTTCGGGAGGCTGCTGCTTGAGGACGTCCTCGCCGCCCTGGCGGGGGCGGGGCTCGCAGAGCGGTGCTTCGTCGTTTCCTCCGACCGTGGGGTCCTCGACCTGGCCGAGCGACGCGGAGCCAGGGGGGTCCCAGAGGAAGCAGACTCCGGGGTGAACGACGCCGTGGAGGCGGGGGCCAGGGCGAGCCGGGCGGAGCGGCTCCTGGTGCTCCCCTCCGACCTCCCTCTCCTTGCCCCGGCCGACATCCAGGCTGTCATCGGGCTCGCGGACAGAGGGGCCGACGTGGTGATCTCGCCCTCCGTCGCCTTCGACGGGACCAACGCCCTCCTCTTCCGGGCTGACGCCGGGCTCCAGCTGAGCTACGACCGCAACAGCTTTTGGAACCACCTGGCCTCGGCAGCGGCGATGGGGCTTTCGGTCGGGGTCAGCACGAGGCCCGGGATAATGCTGGACATCGACTCCCCAGACGACTTCAGGGGCCTGGCCACCTCCGGCTCGACCGGCCGGGCGGCTCGCTTCTCGCGGACGGCGGTCGGCTGATGGGGCTCCTGCTGAAGAACTGCACCTTCCTCGACTCGTCCAACGGGGCCGTCTACTGCGAACAGGGGCGCATCGCGAGGATATACCGCGGAGGGGAGCCCGAGGTCCCGGCGGACGCAGCGGTGGTCGACGCCAACGGGGGGACAGTCCTCCAGGGGCTCGTCGACACCCACTGCCACCCCTTCGAGTACGGCTGGCTGAAGAGGAACGTCGACCTCCGCGGGGCGAGCAACGTCGTCGCCCTCCGCCTGCGGATCCAGGCGGGGGTCCTCAGGGCGAAGCCGGGGGACTGGGTCGTGGGGATGGGCTGGGACCAGGAGGCGTTCCCAGACAGGAGGATGCCCACCAGGTACGACATCGACGACATCTCGGCCTCAAACCCTGTCGCCGTGTCCAGGGTCTGCGGCCACATAGCCCTGGTCAACAGCGCCGCCATCCGCCTTCTCGGCCTTGGGTCGAGGACGGGCCCGCTCTTCGAGCGGGACACCGCGGGGGAGCTGACCGGGATCGTGAAGGAGGATGCCCTCACCGAGGTCTACGGGGGGATCCCGAGGACCGCGGAGGGGGTCGCCGCGGACCTCCAGTCTGTGGAGACCGAGGGGGCGCGCCTGGGGCTGACCGCCCTCCACACCATCGTCTCCCCGGAGGGGTTCCGCGAAGAGCTCGCCGCGATCTCACTCCTCGCATCGGCGGGGAGGCTCGCGCTGAGGCACATGGTCTACGTCCCCCCGGAGTCCCTGGGGTACGTGGAGGAAAAGGGGCTCAGGGCGAAGCTCTCGGGGCCCAAGGCGAGGATCAACGGCGTGAAGATATTCACCGATGGGTCACTGGGGGCGAGGACCGCCGCCCTGAGGGAGCCCTACGCCGACGACCCCTCGAACTCCGGGCTCCTCAGGTACGGGGACGGGGAGCTCGCCTCCCTGGTGGAGAGGGTCGACTCCCTGGGGTACCAGGCCATCGTCCACGCCATCGGGGACAGGGCGGTCGAGCAGACCATCGGGGCGCTTTCGAAGGTGACCGGGGCCAACAACCCCAGGAGGCACAGGATCGAGCACGCGGGGCTCCTCCCCAGGGACCTCCGCTCGAAGATGGCGAAGCACGGCATCAGGGCCGCGGTCCAGCCCTGCTTCGTCACTACGGACACCTGGGCTGTGGGGAGGCTCGGCGGGGACAGGATTCGCGACCTCTACCCCTTCCGCTCCATGCTCGACGAGGGGCTGGTCGCCTCGGGGGGCTCCGACTGCCCTGTCGAGTCCCTCAACCCGGTGCTGGGGGTCTGGTCCGCCATGACCAGGGGAGGGATCGTCCCCGAGGAGTCCATCGGGCTGGACGAAGCCCTTGACATGTACACCTCCAAGGCGGCCTCCAACGGTCTAGACGACCGAGCCTTCGCCGAAGGGGAGCCCGCGGACCTGACCCTCCTTGACACAGCGGTGGCGGGGATGCACCCCGCGCTCTTCAGGAACGTGAAGCCCCTGGCGACCGTCGTGGACGGGTCGCTCGCCCACTCCTACGGCTTGGGCTGAGCCTTCCTGAACTTCCCCGACTTGCCGTCGTAGCCCAGCAGGTCGGCGTAGATGGCCCAGTGTATGAGCAGTGTGCGGACCAGGGCCTCGTTGAGGTCAGGCTTGAAGTGCCACTTCAGCCCGATCTCCGACAGCGAGTCGGCGACCTCACGGGCTGTGATCACCCTCTCCTTGGACGCCAGCTCCAGGGCCGTGCGGAACGGCTCGATGGTGGCGACCCTGTCCTTCAGCATCATCACCTTGTTCCTCGTCGTCTTCTGGAACTTCAGCCCGAGCTCAGTCAGGAGCACGTCCCCCTTCTCAGTCCTCACGAGGCCGAGCATCTCGGCGGCGTCCAATATCGGGAGGAGGACGGCTATGTCCGCCCCCAGCTCGTCCGCGAGCTTCGGGACGTCTACCCTGCCTCCGATGCTCCCGGCAATCTCCACCAGGCTGATGACCTGGCCCGCCCTGACGTTGCCTGGCATCATGAGGGCTGTCGGTAGCGGCCTTGGAATCTCGGTCAACTACACCGGTCGCCTCTGCGCCAGGGCAGGTGATTTAAGGTGAACACCGGGGCTCATGATAGCAGCGTGTACACCCTGTCGACCCACTGGAAGAACTCCTCGGACTTCTTGTTCCTGGGCCTGGGGAGCGTGACCTCGAGCTCCCCGACGACGTGGGCGGGCCTCCCGGAGAGGACCACAACCTTGTCAGCGAGCTCGATGATCTCCTCGACGTTGTGGCTGACGAGTATGACGGACTGGACCGAGCTCTGGGGGTTTATCAGGAGGGTGTAGGTCTCCTTCCTCAGGCGCTCGGCGGTGAGGTCGTCGAGGGAGCTGAAAGGCTCGTCCAGGAGCATCACCCTGGGCTCGGTGGCCAGGGCCCTGGCGACCCCCACCCTCTGCTTCATCCCGCCAGAGAGCTCGCCCGGGTAGACGTTCTCGAAGCCGGACAGCCCGGCGACGTCGAGGGCCGCCTTCGCCTTCTCGGCCTTCTGCTCCTCCGTGAGGTCCTTCCGCGACCCAAGCCCGAACAGGACGTTCTCCAGCGACGTCCTCCATGGCAGGAGGACGAAGTTCTGGAAGACCATCGCTATGTCCTCCCTCGGACCCTTGACTTCGGAGTCCAGCACCTTCACCGTGCCTGCCGTGGGCCTGACGAGCCCCGACACGATCCTGAGGAGCGTCGACTTTCCGCACCCCGAGGGGCCGGTGATGGCGACCAGCTCGTCCTTCCCGGCCTTCAGAGACACGTCGACCAGCACGGCGAGCGGCTCCTTCTCCTTCCTGTAGTCGAGGCTGACGTGGTCCACCGTGACCACTGTGTCCCTCAGTGCGGCCTGCGCCTGATCCTGCGCCAAACCAGCGACTCCCGACGAGGTTCCGTTATACGTTTATCGAGGGCCCGGGGTCCGCCATTTAGGGTCGCCGGAGCTCACCGACCCCTTGAAGCAACGCATATGTATTGCACGGGCCGGCCCCCGATTCGTTAGGTAAAAGTTACTGCATGGAAGGAGATCCTCATGGCGAAGAAGGTGGCAGGGCCAGCGTCAGCAACAGCTTCCTGTTCAAGGGGCCGACCGTGGTCGCTGCTCTGGTCTGCGGGGTGGCTGCGGTCTTCTCGGTCGCCATCGGCGTCGCCATGGCCACCAGCCCTGGCTCGCTCGAAGGGACCCTCCTGGTCAACCTCTCCGCAGGGACCTCTCCGTCCAATGGGCTCCTGGGCGGCTTCGGGACCGTCAACGTGGCCCTCGGGGTCGTCTACGTGCTGTCTGCTACCCTGCTCTGGTCCGAGACCCACTGGGTCAAGGGGGTCTACGTCGGCATGATCGTCTCCATCGTCGGGATGGTGTGGAGCGGGCTCGCGACCACCTTCGCCCCGGGCATCGCAGCCGCAGGGATGATCGTCAACGTCCTGATAGCGACCCTGCTTGCGACCGAGACCTGGGAGGCGAGGAGGGGGACGAAATGAGGCTGATGGTCCCCACCCAGGTCATAATCGGCGTGAACGTCCTGACCGTGGTCGTCATAGTCGGGAGCGTCGTCGCCCCCTACGCCGGCTCCGCGGCCTCTGGCTTCACCCAGGGCCCCTACGCCCACTCGATATCCACCAGGACGCTCACGAAGACCGAGACGACGACCTACCCGCAGGGGTCCTCGAGTTCCACTACGCAGACCCAGACGTCTCCGACCCTCTCGCCCCCGTCGAACGCCGGAGGCACGGGCCCCTCCATAGCCGAGACGGTGACTGCGACCGTGACCCTCGGGACCACAACCACCGAGGTGACAACGTCCTCCACCACCTTCACCAACACGACCACCCTCACCACCACGACGACACTCCCGGCGAACACCACGACTACGACCGAGACGGCCACCAGGACGGTCACCAGGACCGCCACCCAGACGACCACCGCCACCCAGACCTCGACGAGCACGGCCACAACGACGGTCGGCTACACCTCCACCGCCACCGAGACGGTGACGTCTCCGTCCACGACGACCGCGACCGAGGTCTCGACGGTCACTTCGGCGGCGACCTCCACGGTCACCGCGACAACGAGCCTGACCTCGACCCAGACCACCACGCTGACGTCCACCAGCACCGTGACCGGGGCGACGGCGACCACCGCGCCTGTCCCCACGGGGTCGTCGCTCACCTGCACCACCACCTCCACCGTCGGCGTCTATGTCTGCAACGACCGGGTCTACTCAGCCGACCTGGGGATACTCCAGGGGAGCGTCGTATGGGCGACGAGCCCCGGCGGAGGGAATTTCACCCTAAGCCCGTGCACGCCGACGCAGCAGCAGTGGATCCAGGGGAGCCCCGCGGAGGTGACCTGCACCGCGACCTACAACGCCGACACGAACTCCACCGCCTCCCCCATCCAGATCATCACCGCCTCCTACACCGGGGACACCTATCACGCTCCTAGCTCGCAGACATACGGCATCTCCGTGCTGCCGTCCGAGTCTCCGGAGGTGTTCGTCTCCGTGGCCTGCGGCCACTTCTACCCGCAGGTCGGAGCCAACGAGACGTGCACAGCGACGGTCACCGACGCCAACGGCCAGGCGCTGAGCGGGACGATGGGGTGGACGGTGTTCAACGGGACCGGGGACGTCTTTACGCAAGCCAGCGCCTGTGGCGGTTCAAGTGCGCTGAGCTGTCACGCCAGCTTCACGACCCCCGCCGCTGGGGAGTTGACAATCACCGCGACCTACTCCGGCGACACCCCTCATACCGGAGGCTCTGGCGCCCTGGTCTTGTTCCCACAGGACTCCAGCTCCTACCTGGCGACCGGGGCAGGATACATGGTGGGGGGCTCGATCCTAGGCGGCGGCCTCGCCATCGCGGCGGCCGGCTTAATCAAGAGGAAGAAGGCGCCGGCTTCGGCCAGCTGACCGGGGCGCTCGGCCAGGCGATGTGGACTCTGCGTCGGCGCCCGTCGTGGCTTCCGACGCCGGCGCGCTACCTGTTGTAGGAGTACTTCTTCGTGACCCTGTGATAGAGCCTTCTCCACACCGTCAGGTTGAATGCGACTATGAGGATGGTCATGGAGGCCACGGCGAGGAACAGGGTCTCCAGGTTCCCCTGGTCAGTAGCCACGGTGATCATCTTCCCTATCCCGATGCCCACCTGGGTGAGGGCAGGCTTGGTCGGGTCAGGCTGGAAGTACTCGGCGATGATGAGCGCGTTCCACGCCCCCCCGACCGCTGTTATGGCCCCGGTCACGAGGGCCGAGAGCGCGCTCGGGATGTAGACGTTCCTCCAGGACGAGACCCTCCCCACCTTGAAGGCGTGGGGGAGGTCCTTCATGTCGGCCGGGAGGGTCCTCACCCCGGCCATCACGTTGAAGACTATGTACCAGAAGATGGAGAGGAAGATCACGATGCCGGCCACCGCCTCCGGGTTGGTCCCGACGAAGGGGATCAGGACGATGAGGGGGAGGAGTATGGGGGCTGGGATCGAAGAGATGACCTCGAGGAGCGGGGACACTGAGTCGTAGAGCTTGAAGTTGAGGGAGATCACGATCCCCATGGGGAGCCCCACGGCCACGCAGATCGCCACGACGTACCACACCCTGACGAACGAGTAGACCAGGGCCACCAGGACCGTCGCTTCCGTGGACGCGATGGACCCGAGGGAGGGGAGGGCCTCCAGCCGCAGTGTCCCTGACGACGCAGCGGCCACGAGGATCAGCATGAGCAGGAGCCCCCCGAATATCGCGAGGGCGTACTTCAGCCCCTTCCCGAAGCGCGAGATGGCGGAGGTGAACCGGTCCACCCCTCTCCCCTGGGTCAGCAGGAAGAGCTTGGAGACCCCCCTGGCGTTGATCCACGAGTAGGCCCGCATGATGGGGTCCCTGTGGGTCTCCCTCGGCTCCTCCATCATCTTGAACCTCTCCGACCACAGGGCGAACTCCCTCAGGAAGAGGAACCTCCAGACTATCACGGCGACGATTATCCCGCCCACCAGCAGGGCGTAGTTGCTGAAGTCGAAGGGGGGTCCGGCGAAGCTCTCGACGGCCACCCCTATCCCGTACTGTATCGGGACGTTCTTTGTCCCCAGGCTGATGATCTCGCTGGCGACGAGGAAGAAGAGCCCAACGGCCCAGGAGATCTGGGTGTTGTACGCGATGCGGCTCATCGAAGCGGGGATGTAGAGGCTCCTGACCCTCTCCCAGGGCCCCGCCTGGGAGACGTTCAGCAGATCGAAGTAGTCCTGGGGAATCGCCTTCACCGCCTCGTAGACCCCGAAGGCGATGTTCCAGGACATGCTCGTGAAGATCAGGATGATGACCGCGAGGTTCGCCCCCACGAAGTCGGGGAAGGCCCCGTACACGGCCGCTATGACGAAGGGGAAGAAGCCGAGCACCGGGATGGACTGGAAGATGTCGAGGAGGGGGAGGATGACGCTCTCGGCCCTCCTGTTCCTCGCGGCCAGGATCCCGACGAAGAGTGCAAAGACGATGCTCAGCCCAAGGGCGAAGATCATCCTCACCCAGGACGCAAGTATGTCCAGGGCGACCAGGCCAAACTCAAGGGTTGCTATAGGCCTTCGGAGGCCGGCGCAACCGGCTGGCGTATTTACACGTTCTCGGTTCAGGCGATGTAGGAGGTGCTAGACGAGTCGAAGCGCCTTATGGTCTGATACTCGCCGTTGTCCCTGAACGCCGACAGCGCCCCGAGCTCGGGGAAGAACAGGTCGAGGGGCCTGGCCGCCATCTCAGCCGCGACGTGCTTCTTCCCGAGGTAGTCCCCGCTGATGGCCGCGACGAGCTTCCTCACCTGCTCGTCGCTGGCGTAGCCGAGGGTGTGGAGGTACTCGTGGAGGAGGATCATGAAGACGTAGGAGTTGCGCTTGACCCTGGACCTGGAGACCTTCTCCACGATCCTGAGCAGGTTCCGGTTCATGACGATGGCGTTGGAGCCCATCTCGTGGTAGGCCCCCACAGAGTTGGGGATGTCCCCAAGCACCAGGGTCAGCCCGGCCCTGTGCAGCCGCAGGGACCGCTCGGTGGCGGCTTTCACCATCTCGAATATGTCGTCGAACCCCTCTGCCGCAGAGAGCGCGCGCCTGTTGTCGTCGAGGGTCATGCCAAGATGGCGGAGCGGACGTAATTAAATCCCGCTCTCGCGGGTCAGACCCTCTTGGCCACCCGGACGCTCAGCACGCCGTTCACGTAGGTCGTCTTCGCGGTCGACGGGTCCACGACGCACCTCAGGAGCTTGACTATCTTGAAGTCGTAGGACTCCACCCGGAGCCGGTCGTCCTCCGCTTTGACGTCGATGTCGAGCCGGCTGTGGCCTGGGGCCATCAGGACGAAGGAGACCTCCTCGGTCCCTTCGATGAGCTCTCCGGGGTCCGGGTCCCCTTCCGCCGTCGCCCGACCCGCCCCCCGCTGGGCGACCCTGGCCATCTCCCCGAGTATGTCCTCGAGGGGGTCCCTGTCACCGGCCGACGCCCGCACCCTCCCCTTCCATGTCGAACAATTCGAAACCCACCTGCTCCCAACGGAACGGCCTCGTCAAGACGGCTGGGGCCTGCGCCTGGGAAGCCACGTTATCACCTGTGTAATTACACGCCCGATATATCATCTACGAGCGAACCAAGTTGACCCCAGAGGTGCTGGAAGTTGACAAACCCACGTTTTTATCGCCGTAATAACCAGCGTCGCCAGTGCCAGTAGTCTTCCGCGTCCTCCTGGGCAAGACAGGAAACAGCCTGAGGGTGACGCTGCCGCGCCCCATAGTGGAGGGATTCGACTGGGACGAGGGGGACGAGATTGTCCTGTACGTCTCCGAGGGCCAGATCACGCTCAAGAAGGGCAAGGACGCCGAGGAGCTGCAGAAGGCAGCCAAGGTCAGGGGCCACAGGTAATAGAGCCTTCGCGGTGGTCGCGACGCCTGACCAGGGCGCCCCCCGTGGCCGGCCGGGACCCTGCTCCCTCCGAAGCGCTAACGTTTTATCCTCGCTGCGGTCAGCTCTTAATGTGGAGTTGAAGGCGCACTTCGAGGCCTACTGGAGGCTGACGAAGCCGCGCATTTGGGGTCTCCTGGTCTTCACGGGGGCCATCGCCATGCTCGTCGCCTACAAGGCGACCCCGGGCGCCTCACTGAGCGCCGGCCTCTTTCTCACCGGGGTGCTCGCCCTGGTCCTAGGGAGCGCATCCGCCGAGGTCCTCACGAACTACCACGACAGGGACATCGACGGGATGATGAAGAGGACGATGAAGAGGGAGCTCCCGTCCGGGAGGATCCGGCCCCGCAGCGCCCTGGCCTTCGGCCTCGTAATGGCGGCCCTCTCCATCCTTGTCCCGCTCTTCCTGATCAACGAGATGTCCGCGGGCTTCATGGTCCTGGGGCTCATCGACAACATCGTGGTCTACTCCCTGCTCCTCAAGCGGAGGAGCTGGCTGAACATCATCCTCGGCGGCATCTCCGGCGGGATGCCCGTCCTGGTCGGGTACACGGCCGTCTCCGACTCGGTCACCCCCCTGGCGCTGTACATGTCCGCCCTGGTCATAGTCTGGATCCCCACCCACATCTGGAGCCTCGCGATCTTCAACAGGAGCGACTACGAAGCGGCCAAGGTCCCCATGCTCCCGGTGGTGTTCGGGGACAAGGTCGCTTCGATCTGCATAGCCGGGACCAGCGCCCTGCTCACGGTCTTCTCCGTAGCCATATTCCTCTTCACCCCGAGCGTCAGCATCTTCTACACCCTCACCGCCGTCGTCCTCGGCGGGGTGGTGCTCGTCTACAGCGGGAGGCTGGCGCTCAACCAGAGCAGGAAGACCGCCTGGACCCTGTTCAAGCTGACCAGCCCCTACCTCACGATAATCTTCCTCGTCCTCGGCGTGACCTTCTGGATCGCCGCCTAGGCCCCGGCCCCGCCTTGTTAATGCAGGCGCATCATTTGGTTGCGCACATTTGAGCACCCAATTCTAAGGGCCCCTGCCCCACCTGACCGTGCGGATGGAGCCCGTAGGCCAGCTGCGCAGGCCACTGGAAGTCGTGCCCCGGGGCAGGCCATACACGACCATAGCGAGCCTCCCCAAGAACAGCACCTCCCTTGCTGTCCGGGCCGTGGAGGGGGGCGCCGACGCCGTGATGCTCAACATAGAGGGGGAGGACAACTCGCACCCGAACCACTTCGGGAGCTACGACCTCCACGACGTCTACATCAACGACGTCATCTCGACCGTGTCTGTCCCATGCGGCATCTTCGTCGGGGGGGCCAGGCTTCTCACCGAGGAGTACTGGGAGAGGATAATGTCCAGCGCCTTCAGCTTCGTGGAGATGTACGCCCACCAGATGCCCGCCTTCATCCTCTCGGACCCGAGGGTGAAGAAGATCAGCGCCATCGCCACCGGGTACATCCTCGAGCAGGTCAAGCGGCTGTCGGACATGGACGGGATAGAAGCGATCGACGTGGCGACGGTCCCGCACCAGATGCAGGGGGCGCCGTTCAGCGTCCTCGACTACGCCACCCTGGGGGTGATCACCGACCTCTCGGCCAAGCCCGTCCTCCTCCGGACCCAGAAGAGGCTGACCAGGGCCGACATCGAGCGGGCCATGGGGCTGGGGGTGAAGGGGCTGGTCGTGGACCCATGCATACTCTCGGGGGCCGACGAGGCCTACGGCTCTGAGATCTCGCAGCTCGCCCCAGAGAGGACCCCCGCGGACGCCCCCGAAGGGCGCCCGGACCCCGGGGAGGGGGTGTCGTCCGCCGCCGGGCCAAGCGTATAAAGAACGGAGTCTCCAGCCTCCCTCCCGGGTGCGCTCTGACTGAAGGACAACAGGCTGCAGGCGGTCGTGCTCGCGGGAGGACTGGGGACGAGGCTCAGGCCGTACACCTTCCTCCTCCCAAAGCCCATGCTCCCGGTGGGGCCCAAGCCAATCATGGAGCACATCCTCGACTGGCTGAAGAAGTGGGGGGTCGACGACGTGGTGGTCTCGACGGGATACCTGGGGAAGATGCTCCAGGAGTACTTCGGCTCCGGCGAGGACTGGGGGATGAACATAGCCTACGCCACCTCCCCGCGGCCGCTCGGGACCGCGGGCCAGCTGAAGGCGGCCGAGTCCAAGATCAAGGGGAGGTTCGTTTGCGTCTACGGTGACCAGCTCCTGGACTTCGACCTAAAGGAGGCGCTAGAGTTCCACCTGAGGAAGAAGGCCACCGCAACCATGGTGCTGATGAAGTACAGCACCGAGCTGAAGTACGGGTTCATGGAGACGGACAAGGAGGGGCGGCTGACCGAGTGGAAGGAGAAGCCCACCATCTCGGGATACATCAACGTGGGGTGCTACATCATGGAGAAGAGCTTCCTCAGGTTCATCACCCCTGGGAGGGTCTACGAGATGAACGACGCCTTCAAGGAGGCAAAGGCCGCGGGGGCGAGGCTCTACGCGGTGAAGGTCGACGGGACCTTCAAGGACATAGGCGACAGGAAGTCGTTCAGGGACGCCAACGAGATCTACACCAGGAACTTCAAGGAAGGCGATGGCGCCGGACGAAGCTAGTCGTCTTCGAGGACGAGCGCCTCGGGGGGTTCGGGCCCCTGACCCGCCTGAGGCACGCGAGCCTGCTGCGCTGGGGGACCAAGACGATCCTCGAGGCCCTGGCGGGGACCGTCCCGGACGCCAAGGACGTCTCCCTCTGGGGGAGGCCCGAGCTGGCGGCCGTCTCCAAGGACCTGACCCGGGCCCAGTACAACGACAAGACCTACGGCCCGACGTTCTTCCTGAACGCCAGGGCGCGGCCGACACAGAGGCTCCTCTCCTCGGTCTCCTCGTCAGAGCCGTTCGCCGCGGTCTCAGGGGGGGAGCTCGTGGCAGCGATGCTTGAAAGCGTCTGGTTCAAGCCAGGCGTCATCACGAAGGGGGTGGTCGCCGGCATCGCGAAGAAGGTCAGCCGCGTCGCCCCGCCCCCGGACCCTCTCTTCTCAGGGTACTGGGACCTGGTGGCGAGCAACGGGCTCGCCATAGCGGAGCAGGCGAGGCGCTTCGAGGAGCCCCTCCCCCTCCCCAGGGACGTCGCTGTCAGGGGTCCAGCCTCTAACCTGATGGTCGCTGAGGGGGCGGACCTGGAGGGGAGCGTCACCCTCGACGCCAGGCTGGGGCCGATAGTAATCGACAGGGGCGCCTCGGTGGAGAGCTTCAGCAGGGTCATGGGCCCCTGCTACATCGGGCCCAGGGCGAAGCTCTACTCCGCCCTGATAGGCGGGGGGACCTCCATCTTCGAGGCGTGCAAGGTCGGGGGGGAGGTGGAGAACTCCATCATCATGCCGTTCACCAACAAGGCCCACTACGGCTACGTCGGCGACTCCTACATCGGGTCCTGGGTGAACCTCGGGGCCGGGTGCACCTTCAGCAACCTGAAGAACACCTACGGCAACGTCAGGCCTACCGTAGACGGGAAGAGGGTCGACAGCGGCGCCGTGAAGCTGGGCCCGGCAGTGGGGGACATGGCGAAGCTCTCGATCGGCACCCTCGTGTACGCGGGGAAGTCTGTGGGGACGGGCTCCCACGTAGCAGGCCTGGCGGCCACGGACGTCCCGAGCTTCACCTACTACGACGGCGGGACCGGGAGGAAGGTCGAGCTCGAGCTCGAGTCGGTCCTCGAGACCCAGAGGCGCATGATGGAGCGGCGGGGGATGAGCCTGGGGAGGAGCGGGGAGGCGCTGGTGCGCAGGGCCTTCGCCTCCACCGCGGCCGAGCGCCGCAGTGCGGGAGCGCGGAAGGGGAAGATCGGCCAGCCGGAGAAACCTTAATCTTTGAAGGAGGAGGGCGGTGCGGGAATCATGCGGGACCAGTTCGGTCCCTCGCTCATATCGCGGGTGGACAGGTCTGACGTGTATTCCTCCTACGCGGAGTGGCCCGAGCTAGCGGCCAGGGGCTTCTCCTCCGCCGCCTACGAGCCCAGGGAGAAGCACCGGAGGCTGGCCGTCCTCGGCATGGGGGGGTCCGCTTCCGCCGGGGACATAATCTCCAGTTGGCTAGCGGCCAGGGGCGGGCCCGAGACCGTGGTCTACAAGGGGTTCCTCCCCGCGATGGACATGAAGGGGACCCTGGCCATAGCCTGCAGCGCGTCCGGCGGGACCATGGAGACCATACAGATGACGAAGGCGGCCCTGGCCAACGGCGCGGAGGTGGTCGGGGTCTCAAGCGGCGGCGCTCTCAGGAAAGACATCGAAGCGGCCGCCATGGCCCACATCCCGGTCCCCGAGGCCAAGGCCCCCCGGTACATGCTCCCGTTCATGCTGTTCGCCTGCGTCGGCGTAGTGAACTCAGCCTTCGGGCTGTCGGCAGAGGGGGAAGTGGGGGACGCATTGGCTTCGCTCAAGCGCGTATGGGCTGGCGCCAGGGCGGAGGTCCCGGCCCCCAGGAACACTTCGAAGGCCCTGGCCCTCAGGCTCTGGAAGCAGACCCCCAAGGTCTACGGGACGAGGGTGACCCGGGGGGTGGGGCTGAGGTTCTGCAACGCGGTGAACGAGAACGCGAAGGCGAACGCCTTCTTCGAGGAGGCGCCGGAGGCGATGCACAACGACGTGGAGACCTGGGAGGCCCCTCACCGCGCCTTCTCGCCGGTCATACTGAAGTGCTCCGCCGACGACAGGATGCTGGCCGCGAGGCTCGGCTGGTTCGCCTCCGCCCTGCGCCGGAAGGGGGCGGTGGTGCTGACCGCCGAGGGGGAGAAGGGGCCTCCACTGGCGGAGCTGGTCTCCATGGTCTACAGGCTGGATATGGTCTCCTACTACATGGCCATGGCCAGGGGGGTCGACCCGCTCCCCACCAGGCTGCTCACCTCGCTCAGGCACAGGCTCGGCTCCAGCTGAGCGGGGCCCCTACTTTATCCCGACGAGCTGTGCGAGCTCCTTCCTCGAGCTCGCCCCCAGGGCCTGGGCCGCTGCCTCCGGCGAGACCTCGTTGGCGTAGATCCCGCCCCCGAGCTCCAGCCCCGTCCAGCGCTCCCTCTTCGGGAAGACCTCGATGTGCCAGTGTATCTGCTTCGTGGTCTTCTTCTCCGAGGAGCTGTGGAAGACCATGGTGAAGCTCGGCGAGTCGAGCGCCTTGGACAGCCCCCCCAGCGTGGACCTGAGCATGAGCGCCAGGTCCATCATCTCCTTCTGCGACAGCTTCAGGATGCTCGTCATGTGCCTCTTCGGGTACACCCAGAACTCGAAGGGGTGGGTCGAGACCCAGGGGGCGAAGGCGAGGAAGAAGTCGGTGGCGAGTATCTGCCTGGGGCCGCCCGTCTCTGCTGTCACCACCTGGCACATGGGGCATATCCCCAGGTCGTTGAGGGACGTCTGGACCGTCACGGCCTCCACCTCCACCGCAGGCGGGACCCGGGGGGTGGTGACCAGCTGCAGGCTGGGGTGCACGGCGGTGGGTGTCCCATCCTTCTCGCTGTTGACGTACACGAGCACGTAGCTGACCCCCTTCTGCGAGTACAGCCAGCGGACCTTGTCCTGCAGCGACGCGAGTATGTTGGTCCACTGCTCGATGTCTATCTTCGAGAAGGGCAGGTCGTGCCTCGGGGTGGCCACCAGCACGTAGTGGTATCCCGCGGCGGGCTCGCTGTAGTGTGGGGACTCCCCGTAGGAGGGCGGGGCCCCGGGGGTCACCAGCGGGGCCTTGGCCGGGAATATCCTCACGGACCAGTTCTTCACCACGTCCCCCTCGGAGTCTGTCTGCTTGAGCAGGGTGTCCCCCCGCTTGACCAGCACCAGGTCTGCCGGCGGGGTCATCTCCTCGTTCCCGGCGCAGTAGTTGCACTTCTCCGGCTTCTGGGGGATGACCTGGCCCGGCCTGAGCCCACGGTCGGGCAGGATTATCGAGAGCTTCTCGGTGAAGTAGTCCTTGCGAATCTCCACCATGGGCGCTCCGCGCTGGAGGGCCGGTATTAGCGTTTGGGTGCGCCCCCGCGAAAGGATGAAATGCACATCCGGGCAGCCGTAGCCGGAAGCCATGAAGGTCGGTTACGTGCTGCTCGACGGCTGCGGGGACAGGCCCGTGCCTGGGCTCAACTACACCACCCCGCTGGAGGCCGCCTACACCCCGCACCTGGACAGAATCGCTGCGAGGTCGAGGCTCGGGACGGTCACCACCGTCGGCAGGGGCATCGCCCCGGAGTCGGACATCGCTGTCTTCAACATGCTTGGCTACTCCTTCGGCAGGAACTACCCCGGCAGGGGGGTGGTCGAGGCGGTCGGCTCGGGGCTCGAGGTGCGCGACGGGGACCTGGCGTTCAGGGCGAACCTCGCGTCCGCGAGGGGGAGGAGGATAGTGGACCGGAGGGCCGGGAGGGACCTCACCCAGGAGGAAGGGGAGCGCCTGGCCGAGGACCTCGGGAAGGTCTCCCTCAGGGGGGCGAGCTGCTTCTTCAAGACGACCGTGTCCTACAGAGGGGTCCTCGTCATACGGGCCCGGCGCCCCCTGTCCGCGGCCATCTCCAACACAGACCCGGCCTACGAGCGCGTCGGCGGGTTCGGGGCTGCGAAGGCGATTACCGGGTCGGACGAAGTGATGCGGAGCGTCCCCGAGTCCAAGGACGAGGGGGCGGCGCTGGCCGCGGAGCTGGTGAACGAGTTCACGGCGAAGGCGGCCAGGATCCTTGAGAAGAGCGAGACCAACGGGGAGAGGGTCGCGGCTGGGAAGCTCCCGGCCAACTGCGTCCTCCTCCGCGACGCCGGGGACCACCTCCCTGTCCTCCCCTCCTTCGAGGAGAAGCACGGCCTGAAGGGGACGGCCCTCGTCGAGTTCCCGGCCGAGGTGGGGATCGCGAAGCTCCTGGGGATGAAGATGGTCGCGATCAAGGACAGGCACGACATCAAGGAGAAGGCAAGCAAGTTCGCCTCCGAGCTCAGGGAGGGGACGGTGGTGTACGTGCACATCAAGGGCCCCGACGAGTTCGGCCACGACGGGGACGCCCGCGGGAAGAAGCGGAGCATCGAGGCCATTGACAGGGACTTCTTCTCCACGGTCCACGTGACGGCGGACGGCCCGAGGCTCGGAGTCTCCTGCGACCACGCGACCCCCTGCACCCTCAAGATGCACTCGGCGGACCCGGTCCCGCTGCTCGTCACCGGAGGCGACGGGGACGGGAAGCGCTTCACCGAAGAGGGCGCCAAGCTCGGCTCGCTGGGGCACCTCATGGGGAGGGACGTCCTGAGCCTGGTCGCCGGGAAGCCCGTCAGACGGAGTAGCGCTTCAGGTTCCTGACAGCCTCGACGGCCACGTCGACGGCGTCGTCCACCCCGGCGTGGACCCTGAACTCATCCGTGACCCTGTTGGCCACCACCGCAAAGACCGCCCCGGTCTTCACCCCGAAGAGCCTTCCAAGTGTGAAGAGGGTCGACGCCTCCATCTCGAAGCACAGGACCTTGGCCGCCCCGAGGTCCTCGACGATGTGGGCCTTGTCCCTGGGGATGTATCCGCCGAAGGACCTCCTCCCCTGCCCCGCGTAGAACGAGTCGGTCGAAGCCGCCAGGCCCACGGACGCCTTCTTTCGGAGGGATGCTGCGGCGTCGGCCAGGGCCAGGGCCACCCCGGGGGTCGCGGCGGCGGGGTAGCCGGGCGGGGCGTACTGGGCGGTGGTGCCGTCCATGCGGACGGCCGCGTCGGCGATCACCAGGGTCCCCACCCCCACCGAGCGCTGGATCGACCCGCATGTGCCGACCCGTATCATCACCTCGACCCCCAGCCTGGCGAGCTCCTCCACCGCGATGGCGGCCGACGGCCCCCCTATCCCGGTGCTGACGACCACCACCTTCTCCCCCCCGACCCTGCCGCCATAGGCGACGTACTCCCGGTTGGAGCTGAGCGGCTTCCCCCCCTCCAGCTTCCCGGCGATCAGCGGAACCCTGCCCGGGTCCCCGGGGAGCAGGGCCACCCGCCCCACTTCGGACTTCGACAGCCTGACGTGGTATGGCTTACCTGACTCGTCCTTCGGCTCCTGGGCCATCTCTACATCATCCCTCCATCTGGGCCGGGCCACGGAGTTATCAACGGTTCCAGCCACCTAGCTCGGCGACACGTAGCACGCCCGGCACCTCGGCTCGTACATGTCCTTCCCCCCAACGACTATCAGCGGCGAGTCCCTCGGCGCCGGCTTCCCCGCCAGCAGCCGCTGCGTCCGGGTCGCCTCCTGGCCGCACACGACGCAGACAGCGCTGAGGTACCTCACCCTGTCCGCCCTGGCCGCCAGCTCCATGGTGGTGGGGAAGGGCTCGGCCCGAAAGTCCAGGTTCAGCCCGCAGGCTATCACCCTCCTCGCGCCGGCGAGCCTGTCCAGGAGGCCCACGATGGAGCGAGGGAAGAAGTTCACCTCGTCCACCCCTATGGCGTCGAGGCCCCCTGACTCGGCGACCTCTTCGACCCTCCTGACCCCCTCGTCGGTCGACGAGATCGAATAGGCGTCATAGCGGAGCCCGTTGTGGGTGACCACCTGCATCTCGCTGTATCTCTTGTCGAAGTCGATTTTGAATATGGCTCCTTTCTTCTTCGCGTAGACCTCCCGCTCGACCAGCCTGATCAGCTCCGACGTCTTCCCTGAGAACATGGGGCCGATTATTATCTCGAGGGTCACTCCGACGCCTTCCCTTCGGCGCCGATTTATCGTTTCCCCGCTGTCGGTGAGCCTGCACGCGCGGCCTTCGGACGCACTCAGCCCCGAGGGCGGAGCGAGAATCCTGGCTCAGGGGTCAGTTGGGGAGGCAGTCCCCGCCTTCGTCGGCGAAGAGCCTCTCGACGTCCTGCCCCTTCCGGGCCACAACGTAGGACCCCTGGCTGTTCCGCATGAGGACCGGGGGCCTGGGCTGGCTGTGGAAGGGCATGTTCATCACCAGCGAGTATGCGCCGACCTCCCTGAACACGACGAGCTTTCCGACCCCCGCCCCGCCGAGCTTCGACCTGGACGACGTCGGGAAGACGTCCAGGGGGTCGCAAAGCCTGCCGACCAGGGCGACCTTCTGGGGGGAAGGCCTCCCCCCAGGCACAACGTCCACCGGGTATTCGTGATGGAGGAGCGCCGAGTCGAGCAGGACGTTGTACCCCGCGTCCACGTAGATGTACTTCGCGTCCCCGAAGCTCTTGACGTTGACCACCCGTGTCACGAGGATGGTGGACTCCGCGGTGAGGAACCTGCCGCTTTCGGCTACCAGCGTGAACCTGTCGCCTATGCTCTCCACGAGGCTGTTGAGCTGCCCGACGATCTTCGACCCCAGGTCCTTGGGGGTCGGGACCTTCTTCCCGTAGGGGACAGGGAGGCCGCCGCCGATGTCGAGGGTCCCCACCCTGAAGTCTCCGAGCTGCCTCCGGGCGCCCAGTATGAACGCCTCGAGCTTCTCTATCGCCTCGGCGTAGCAGGTCGGGTCCTCGATCTGGCTACCGAGGTGGAAGTGGAACCCCTCGAACTCGAGCTGCGGCGTCCCGAGGATCTTCTTCAGGACGGAGAGGGCGCTGTCGGGGCTCCCGCCGTTGAACTGCAGCCCGAACTTCCCGTGCCCCATCGAGCCCCTGAGCTCGGCGTGGACCTGGACCTCGGGGTTGACCCTGACCATGGTCTTGACCTTGACGTTCGCCCTGGCCGCGGCCTCGGAAAGGTTGACCAGCCCGTTGTAGCTGGCCACCACAACCTTCCGCACACCCATCTTCAGCACCTGCTCGTACTCCGCAGCGGTCTCCGTGATGCTGGTGTACATCACGTTCTCCGGCGAGCCCCCGGCCTTCTGGACGAAGACCAGCTCGCTCGGTGCCGTCAGGTCGAAGAGTATCCCTTCGCCGGTGAACGCTCTGATCACGGACGGGTTGAAGTTCGCCTTCACCGAGTACGCGACGCGGAACGCCCCAGTGTACTCGCTGAACCCTTCCTTCATCTCGGACACCTTCCTTCTCAGTGTCTCTTCGTCTATCAGGAAGTACGGTGTGCCGTGCTTCTCTGCTAGCCTGTATAGGTCCGCATCGGAAAACCTCGGCGCCGCCTCACCCGCGCGTGATACGGGCTGCGTGCGAGTGTCGACCAACTTTTTGTTAGGCGACACGGCCGCAAATTTTCTCTTATAAGATTATCCCCGCGAGGAGAATTTTATTGCGTCGTCCATGTCGAAGCGCGTCAGCCCCGGCTTGGCCGACATCGGGGGCGCGAGGGCTCCGCTGACGCGGAGCCTGCGGGGCGTCGCCGACGAGCCGAGGTCCTCCCAGGCGCGGCCGGTCGCGCGGTCCGCTCCAGCCGGGACTCCGAGCAGGTTCTAATCTCGGCGAGCTCCAGCGCCCGGGGTGCGCCGATACTGGGTCTACATCCTCGACTGCGCCGACGGGTCGCTCTACACCGGCTATACCGTCGACCTGCGGAGGCGCGTCGCCCTCCACAACGCCGGCAAGGCGTCGAGGTACACCAGGTCCAGGGTCCCGGTCGCCCTCGCCTACGCGGAGGAGTCCCCCAGCCTGTCCGGGGCGCTCAAGCGCGAGATTGCGATAAAGAAGATGAGCAGGAGCGAGAAGCTCCTCCTCTGCTCGGGGCAAGGCGGAAGGAGAAGCCGCGCCGGCCCCCGGCCCGGTCGAATCAAGCGCCAGCCCGCCGACTGAATGTGCGCGACCCCACGGGTCGTCGCCGGGGTTCTCTGACGCGCTCCGCCCCTCGGCCCTGGCGATCCAACCGGCCTGGGTCCATCCGAGCCCCGCCCGGTCAGCGCGCGTACCCTTCTGAGCGTGGAGGTTGGCGAGATCTCGGAATAAGACGTCCCGCTGTCATGAGCGAAATAAGAAAGTAGATCCGCAGCTTACGCTGCTTCATTCTGCCCAACGGTTGGATTGTTGGTGTGCTGTCCCCGTCACTTACCGACGACGATTTCGATCGAGGAGATGTTCCTTGTCTCTGCCCCTTCGCCAACGACCTCGGTGCTGATGCCGATGTCCTTGACCTTGAACTGGCCGTTCCCCAGCCGCTTCGTGACGATTTCAGCGACGTCTACTGCCCTGCTGATTGCCATCCCCCTGGCCTTCACCACCACTTCGCCGGCCGCGGCAAGCTGGATGAGCGCGCTCATGGCGTAGTTCATCACAGGCTTCTGGCCTACGAATATGTGGTTGGTAGGTGCTGACCTCTGGGCTGGCGCGCTGGGCGCTGCTGGTGCTGTGGCCCGTTCGGGTGCCTTGTGTCCCTCTGACGAGTTTGTGTCGGATCTCTTCTTTGGCATTTGACTGACCTTGCTGGCCCGGCCCTCCGGGCGCGTATATAACCACATGGGTGCCGCGGGGTCAGAGATACTCGGTCGGGTCGACCAGATTCCTTGCCCTCCCTGTCTCGAAGAACCTCCTCACGTTCGCCGCCGCAGCCTCCTTCATGCCAGAGAGGTCCTCCCCCAGCGGCACCGCGGAGATGTGGAGGGTCCCGGCGAAGTTGGGGAGCTCCCAGGCCGCGGTCTCGAAGGACTCCCTCCCTCCC
This sequence comes from archaeon, assembly GCA_021827865.1. Lineage (GTDB taxonomy): Archaea > Thermoproteota > Nitrososphaeria > Nitrososphaerales > Gagatemarchaeaceae > UBA183. The sequence goes on along the minus strand of JAKAUC010000013.1, from coordinate 37,668 downwards.
TTCACCCAGAAGACGTCGGTGGCGAAGCGGCTCTCCGGCCGCGCCCGCAGCCAGCGAAGGAGCCCATCCTCGTTGACGCTCTCCCCCCTCCCGACGTTGACGACGATCACCGACTCCTTGGTGCTCATGAGCAGGTCATAGGAGACGACCCCCCTGGTGCTCTTGGTCAGGGGGAGGGCCATCACGATGGCGTCGGCCTCCTTCACCTTCTGGGCCAGGGAAGACATCGGGGCCTTCTCGTCGAAGACGTCCGGGGACGCGAACGACCTCGACACCCCCACGGTCTTCATGCCGATGGACCTTCCCAGCCTGGCGACCTCCGACCCTATGGACCCAGCCCCGACCACGACCAGTGTCTTCCCCCGGAGCCTGCGGGGCGTCGACCTCTGCCCCCTGATGTGGACCCCCTTCGCCACCCCAAGAAGTAGCCCCCAGGCGTGCTCGGCCACGGACTGGGTGAACGCACCGGCGTTGGAGAAGAGCTGCACCCCGGCGGGGAGGGACGAGAAGTCGAGCCCGTCGACCCCTGCAGACATGGCCTGGATCATCCTCAGCCCTTTCATCTTCTCGAGCAGCCCCGCTGGGACGCTGTGGGGCCAGCATATCAGGGCCTGGCAGCGCCCCAGGGAGGCGTCGTCGGCCTGACCGACCATCACTTCGAAACCTTCGAGGGCCTCCATGGCCCGGGGAGGGAGCGCGTCGGTTGCGTAGACTGCGACCCGGGTGGACATCGAGGCTCTGGCTTACTTTGCGAGCGCCTTGATAGGTATGTCCTGGGTGATCCCGTTGGGGAGGGACCTCCTGATGGATATCGGGAGGGCGTCTGCTTCCAGCTCTAGCATGGCCGTCTGTATAGGTCCGCGGTAGCCGCCTTCAAGCGAGACGAAGGCAGGGGCGCCCATGGCCAGCTGAAGCGACCTGGCGCCGACAATCCTCGCCTTCTCGAAGCGAGTCAGCTTCGGTGGGCCTATCGTGACCTCGAAGTCGGACATCGAGGCCTGCTTCGTCTTTTTCACGGTCTTTGCTGGGGGCATCTATGAGACCAGGAGATGCTCTCGCCCTTCTCGGTCGGAACATAAGTCTTTCCTGACGATCCACCCCTGCGCCGAAGACAGATTTACCCCCTCCGCGAAGGTCGCCCGAATGGCCGTCGATGCGCCCGCAGCCGGTTCGGTCTCCAAGCTCGAGTGCGTCGCGTCCGTGGGCGGCAAGGGGGACGCGAAGATGTCGCTCTACAGGCACCTGGCGCCCCTCACCGTCAACGCGGTGGTCAGGAGCCTCCCGCTATCCAGCAGGGTCAACCTCCAGCCGGCCATGGTCTGCCTCTTCACTCAGCTCAGGATAGGGGTGGAAAAGCCGAGGATGAAGTTCGGCAGGGGCGAAGTTGCGTTCCTCCCGTCGGGAGGGCTGATCTGCGTCTTCCTGGGGGAGGCCCAGAGCGACAGGCCCCTGAACCCGATAGGGAAAGTGGAATCGGGGCTGGAGTGGTTCGATTCCGTCAGGTCCGGGGACGTCGTCAGCCTAAAGTTGCCGGCACCGTAGTCAGACCTTCGTGGACCAGACGCCGTGCCCGCTGAAGCCGCCGACTCTCTTTAGCGAGCCCTTGCTCTCGAGCTCCCTTAGCACCCCTGTGGCGACCGACGAGTTCACCCCCAGGGCCTTCGCGGCGGTGTGGACTGTTATCGCCTTCAGCGGCGCCAGGCTCTTGAGCAGGTCGGAGTCGCTCATCCTAGGCGGGAGGAACGAGAGCTGCTTCCTCTGCTGCGGGGGGGCCGACTTCTCCTTCGTCTTCTTCCCCTTGCCCTGCGTAGTATCTCCCTGGGCCGTCTCCTCGGAGTCCTGCGACTTCTCCATGGATGCCAGTGACTTCTTCTTCACTCCGCCCATATTCTTCGAGGTCAGAGCTTTCCGCAGTCCAATTAAGGTTTTCTCGTCCCGGGGCCGATATGAAGACCGAGGCCGCGGAAAGACAGCGACCGGGGCAACGGCGCTCGCGAGCCAAGCGCCGGGATTTCACCGGAGCAGCTCGTCAGCCGAGGGATACCTTCTGACGTCCCTTGGGACGACGGTCACCCCCTTCTCGGCGCACTGGGCTACGCACGCCATGCACCCGAAGCACAGCTCCTCATTCAAGACGGCGCAGCTCCCCGCCGAGTCTGTCCCGAAGACCCCCACGGGGCATATGGCGGCGCACTCCCCGATGCGGCTGCATCTCGCGACTTCGACAGCGTAGGCGTGGAACGGGCAGTCGATGAGCTGAGACCTCGCGGCGATCCCCTCGAGCAGGGTCGGCTTCCGAGGGTCGGCCCACTGCGCCATGGGGCTTCGGGCTCTGGATGTCCTAATAAGAGACAGAGGCGATTGTCAGGGTTGAGAAGCTCGCTCGGCCACTTCTGCCCCCGGAGCCACGGCCTGCTCCACGGCTCCATCTTTGGCCCTCGGCTTCTTCATGGTCCTCCAGACCTCGGCGGGAGAGGGCGACTCGGTCATGGGCCTCCAGTCCGAAATCCCGGACCACATGCTTGTCACAGGACGCTTCAGGTACTCCCTGGTGTACTCCGACAACGGGTGCCAGCGACCGTCCTCCGCCAGCCTTTCCTTTCTGACGATCACGGGCCTCGGCCGGGCCGACGCGGGCTTTGTAGGGTCGAGCTCCACCGCGATGGCGTTGGTCGGGCACTCCCGCACGCAGATCTGACAGCCGGTGCACCTCTCCTGTTCTATGAGGTAGGGCTTCTCCATCATCCAGTTCTTGGGGCTTGAGCCCCCCATGATGGCGCCGTAGAAGTCCAGATCCGTCGGCCGTGTAAACTCAATACAGGTGGAGGGGCAGAGGTCCATGCAGGCTCCACAGTTCATGCACTTCGTCTCGTCGACGAGGAACTTGTAGAGCCCCATCGTCCCTCTCCCCCTATTGTATGTACTCGGCACCATCCCTTGGGAATGATGCCGGAGCTTGCATGGACCCAATCGGTCGCCTTGGCTGTTCTTCCACGGCGTGCGCCTGCCTCGAAGGCATCGAAGCTGGCATCCCCGAAGGGGACCCAGGTCCCTGGCTGCGGGTCGCTTTAGGTGACTGCTTGCCGAGCCTCGAGTGGAGCAGCGGGTGGGCGAACCCGAAGAGTCCGATGACCCCCAGGGCCGCGAAGGTGACGTCAAAAGTAGCCATGGATAGGTTGACGTCGGTCTGCGAGCTGAAGGTGTTGTAGACCGAGTACCAGAAGCCGCCCGTGCTGCTCACCCCCGCCGGGAGTGTAGAGAGCGCGAGGGGGGTCTCGGTGACGAAGATGGTTCCGAATATCCAGAGGGCTGTCCCGGCGAATACGAGAACGGTGACCGCGCGGAACGCGTTCCTGTTGTCGTCGGCGTCAAAGTAGAGTTTGGTCACCAGGGCGATCCCGAACAGGACCACGGAGATGGGCATGAATGGCACGGCTATCGTGTAATCTTGGAACGTGCCTGGAAAGAAGACCAGGAGCCCCATTATGAACGACATGAAGATGAGAGCGTCTCTGATGAGGACGTAGGCAAGCCACCAGATGTCGGCCCCGAGCCTCAGGGTGAACTTCTCCAGCGTTCTGAGGAAGTACCCCCGGGCGATCTGGAGGGAGAATGCCATCGCTGTCACGAAGACCATGGCGACGGCTATGGTGGTCTCCAGCCAAATCGACCCGCCGTTGACCAGGCTATTCTGGAGGCCGGACTGGGTTATGGCGTAGGCTGGGGCGTTGAACATGAATGGCGTTGTCGCTGCGATTATGATTCCTGCAAGCTTTCCTATTTTTCTTAGGAAGCCCATTGCCGTGGCAAGGGTGGCGGGGTGAGATAGCTCGTTTCCCTAACCGGTTAGCATTTTTATGATTCGAACCATAAAAACGGTTGCGGGGGTCAGTCCGCCCAGGTGACGGCGGCGCCACCGCGCCATTGCCAACGGGGGGACCCTACGGGTGCCATCGTTGATATCAACGATGTGCCACAAATCCTAACTCCTTCGGGGGAACCGATAAACGCCCGAAGGTAAATTCCTCTAATGTGAGAAGGAGGTTTGCCCCAGGCGCATAGGAGCGGCCAACCGGCTCCGAAGGACGAGGCGACGGAGCTTCTGGAGTCCGTTGCCAGCGCTCCGCGCCGGGCCGTCCTCGATCTTGTGTCGAGAATGCCGTCCAGCGTGCCTGAGATAGCGCGAAGGGTGGGTCTGGAACCTATTTCCGTGAGGTTCCACCTCAAGAAAATGCTCGAGGCGGGCCTGATCGAAGAGGTCAAACAACGAGGGGGCGTAGGCAGGCCGAGAAGCCTCTATCGCGCGTCCAAGAAGCGCTTCGAGGTGGCCTTTCCGCCTCGAAGTTACATGCAGCTCGCGGACCTCCTGCTGAGAGCCCTGACGGCGAGCTCCGGTCATGACCAGGTCGCAAGGGACGTCCGGAAGGCGGGGAAGAAGCTGGGCTCCGAACTTGGGAGGGACCTCAGGATGAGGACAGGCATCAGCAGGTGGGACGGCGTTTCGCTCAAGAAGCACCTGGTCGAGGGGCTGCTGGAGGACTTCGGGACGCAGCCTGAGACGGTAAGATTCTCGAAGAAGAGCATCCAGTACAGGGTGAACAACTGCCCCTTCAAGGAGCTCGCCGTCCGTTACCCGCGGATAGTCTGCGAGCAGCTCGATGACACCATCAACGCCTCCCTGGTCAGGGAGCTCTGCAGAGAGATCGACTGGAGGAAGCTGAAATGTGCGGGCCACGGGGACAGCTACTGCGAGTACGTGGCGACCCTCCGCCCTGCGAGGTAGGCCCGCCCCAGGGGTCGAGGCGCCGGCGCCTTGTGCACGAAGGGCGGCGACAGGAGCCGACGGACGAACCCCCTCCGCCTCCGAAGGGTCCGCACCGATAGGGAGATTAGTCCGGGGCCTCGGAACCTCTCGCTTGGACTACTCGGAAGTCGCGGCGAAGTACGCCGAGCTCGAGGCCATATCGGGGAGGAACGAGCTGACCAGGATCCTCGCCGACCTGCTGAAGTCCGCCCCGTCAGCCGAGCTCGCGCCCCTGGTCTACATGACCCAGGGGAAGCTTAGGCCAGACTACGAAGGGGTGGAGCTCGGCCTCGCGGAGAAGCTCGCGCTCAGGGCCCTGGCGACCGCGTCGGGGATAAGCCAGGACAGGGTCTACTCCGTCTACGTGAAGCATGGCGACATCGGGACCGCGGCCGAGGAGCTCCTGAAGAACAGGAGCCAGGGGACGCTCTTCAGCGAGGGGCTGACCCTGAATCGGGTCTACGAGACGCTGCTGAGGATCGCCCGCCAGAGCGGCTCGGGGTCTGTGGAGGCGAAGCTCAGGGAGCTCGCTTCGCTCCTCAACGACGCCACCCCACTCGAAGCGAAGTACATCATGAGGACGGTCACCGGCGAGCTCAGGCTCGGAGTGGCTGACTACACCGTCCTGGACGCCGCGGCGACGGCGTTCCTCGGCGGCAAGGAGTCAAGGCCAGGGGTGGAGAGGGCCTACAACGTCCACCCGGACCTCGGCTTCGTCGTCTCGAGCGCGGCATCGAAGGGGACGGCAGGGGTCGAGGAGGTGAAGCTGGAGGTGGGGGTGCCCATCCGCCCGATGCTCGCCGAGAGGCTGAACTCCCCCCAGGCGATCATCGAGAAGATGGGGGGGAAGGCCGTGGCCGCGGAGTACAAGCTCGACGGAGAGAGGCTCCAGATCCATCGCAACGGCGACGACGTCAAGCTCTTCTCGCGGAGGCTCGAGGTGATAACCTCCCACTATCCAGACGCGGCCGACCTGGTCAGGGAGCACGTGAGCGCCAGGAAGGCGATACTCGAGGCGGAGGTGGTCGCGATCAACGAGGACACCGGGGAGTACCTCCCCTTCCAGGAGCTGATGCACCGGAGGAGGAAGCACGGCATCCAGCAGGCCATGGAGGACTACCCCGTGGCGCTGAACTTCTTCGACATCCTCCTCGCCGGGGGGTCGGACCTCACGGCCAAGCCCTACGCCTTCAGGAGGAAGAGGCTGCAGCAGGCGGTCGAGCAGACCCCGAGGACCAGGGCGGTCCCCTCAATCTCCTCCTCCGACCCCGCGGAGCTGGAGAAGTTCATGGAGGACGCCATCACCGACGGCTGCGAAGGGCTGGTGGTGAAGGACCCCGGCTCCCCCTACAGGGCCGGGGCGAGGGAGTTCGCCTGGATCAAGCTCAAGCGGGAGTACAGGAGCGAGCTGACAGACACCCTCGACCTGGTGGTCATCGGCGCCTTCCACGGGAAGGGGCGGAGGGCGGGGGCCTTCGGGACCTACCTCCTGGGGACCTACGACGGCAAGAGGGATGTCTTCACCAGCGTGGCCAAGGTGGGGACCGGGTTCTCAGACGAGAACCTGGCAAAGTTCCCCAGGCTCCTCGAGCCCTACGAGAGCCACGTCAGGCCCCCGGGGGTCGAGTCGAACATGGTCCCCGACGTCTGGTTCAGGCCCCACCTCGTGATAGAGATAATCGCGGCCGAGCTGACCCTCTCCCCCATCCACACCGCGGCCATGGGGAGGATCAGGCCGGGGGCCGGCGTCTCCCTCCGGTTCCCGAAGTTCACCGGGAAGGTCCGGGACGACAAGCGTCCCGAGGACGCGACGACGGTGGAGGAGATCGTGGGGATGTACCAGCGCCAGGTCAAGCGGGTCGAGTGAGCCCCCGGCTCAGCGGGGGGCCCCGAAGGCCCTGTCCCCGGCGTCCCCCAGCCCGGGGACGATGTACCCGTGCTCGTCCAGCGTCGGGTCCACCGCGCAGGTGTAGAACTCCGCCCTGGGGAACGACTTCGCCACGTAGTCTATGCCGGTCATGGTGGCGATCACCGAGAAGAAGGCGAGCCTCTTGGGCCTCCCCTGCTTGGCCACCCTCCTGGCGACTTCCAGCAGCGTGTGCCCGGTGGCGAGCATCGGGTCGGCTATGACGACGACGTCGTCGGCCCTGATCTGCGGTATCTTGGAGTAGGTCACCTCGATGGGGAAGTCGGGGGCCTCCCCCCTCCAGGCGCTGATGACGCCGGTCCTCGCCATGGGGAAGCTCTTGTACATCCCCTCGACGAAGGGGATGGCCGCCCTCAGCACGAGGATGATGACGATCTTGTCGTTCCCCTTCACCTTCCCCCCTCTCGCCCGACCCAGGGGGGTCTGGACCACGGACTCCTCAGTTTCCAGCGTCCTCAAAAACTCGTAGGCCATCAGGCGCCCCAGCCTGTAGACCGCCTTCCTGAACGCGACCTGGTTCGTCCGCCTGTCGCGGGCGAGGGTGAGCTGTTCCATCACCATCGGATGGCTCACTACAGTCACCTGCGGCTTCACTTGGGCTACCACACTCGCTGAGGCGCCAGAGTATTTATGTGAGAGTCGCCGAGCGCAAACCTCGCCACTTGAAGCTGATCAGGCTCCTGTTGGTGGCCGCCCTCCTGACGGCGTTCGCCGTGCAGACGGCTCCCGTCCACGCGCAGTCATGCACGACGAAGAGCGGCTACTACGTCGCCTCTCTCAACGCGGGCATCGACCCAGGCGCCGCCGACTTCCTGTCATCCACCGTGGCCAACGCCGAGTCAGCCTGCGCGGCGAACGTAGTGTTCGTCCTCCAGACGAACGGGGGGGACAGCGCCAGCATGGAGTCCATGGTGTCCTCCATCCAGGGATACCAGCAGTGGGGAGGGAACTTCATCACGCTGGTCGCCCCCCAGGGGGCCTACGTCTTCTCGGCCGGGTCCTACATCGCCGAGTCCTCCAATCAGATCTACATGGAGCCGGGGACGACCATCGGGTCCGCCACCCCCATAGTCTCAGGGATACCGACCGGCGAGGCGAACACCACCATGACCAAGGATATCAACGCCTTCGCATCCTACATGACGACACTTACGCAGACCCATGGGAGGAACTCCACCGCCACGGCGCTGATGGTCACCAAGGGCGTCTCCTATCCCTACGACAGGGCCCTGCGGTACCACGTAGTGAACGGCGTGATCAACTCCACCACCATAGCCGGCGCCCTGGCCGACCTCGGGGTCCCGGCGTCCGCCCCGGTCAACACCCCCGGCATCAGGTCGACGCTGATCTCAATCTTCAGCAACCCCAACGTGTCCAGCCTCCTCTTCCTGCTGGGCGTCTTCGCCGTCTTGGCCGACGTCTACCATCCGACGATCATCCTCTCGGCGGTGGGGGTCGCGGTCATAGCCGTGGCCCTGTTCGGCCTCGGGGTCTTCGGGGCCTCCCCGCTGGCGGTGCTGCTTATGGTCATCGGCGCGGCGTTCATCTTCCTCGAGGTGAAGACCCAGCACGGGATCAGCGCCATAGTAGGCGTGGTGATATTCATACTCGGGTTCTTCCTCATCTACCAGTTCCCCCCGGCGACTTCGGGGAACCTCCCCGCCGCCAACTTCTCGGCGACCCCGGACATCACCTACGGGCTGCTGGTGGGCCTGGGCGCCGCCGTGGTCATCGCCAGCCTCTACCTCAGGTCCATCCGGGACGCGCTGAAGAAAAGACCGAAGGTCAACGAGCCCTCGGCTCTGATTGGCCGCGAGGGGGCGATGGAGTCGTCGCTCAAGGCGGGGGGGAGGGGGGTCGCCATCATCGCCTCGGAGGAGTGGTCGGTGCACTCCTCCCAGGACCTGAACCGCGGCGACCAGGTAAGAGTTATAGCGGTTCGTGGAAACACGCTGACGGTAGAGAGGGTGAGCGGTTGAATCTCCTGGCTGACGCGTCCCTGGCGATCAACGTAGGGGCCATCATCAACTACGTGATATACTTCATAGTCGTGGTGGTCATAATCGGGCTGATCGCGTCCACCATCAAGATCATCCGGGAGTACGAGCGCCTGGTCGTGTTCAGGCTCGGCAGGCTCATCGGGGCGAGGGGCCCCGGGGTCGTCTTCATCTTCCCCTTCATCAACCGCGTCAACAAGGTCGACCTGAGGGAGAGGTACCTCGAGGTGCCCCACCAGACCTGCATCACCAAGGACAACGCCCCCGTCGACATCGACTTCCTGATCTACAACAAGGTGACGGAGGCGACCCAGAGCATCGTCCAGGTGCAGAACTTCGAGGGGGCCTCCATCGGCATCGCCACCACCACACTCAGGGCGGTTGTGGGCGACATCCCGCTGGACGAGCTCCTCGCCAAGAGGGAGCAGATCAACCAGATCCTCAGGTCGAAGCTCGACGAAGTCACCGAGAGGTGGGGGATCAAGGTCACCAACGTCGAGATACGCGAGATCACCCCCCCGAAGGACGTGCAGGAGGCCATGGTCCGCCAGATGTCCGCGGAGAGGACCAGGAGGGCGACCGTCACCGAGGCGGACGGCAAGAGGGAGGCCTCGATACTCGTGGCCGAAGGGGAGAAGAAGTCCAACATCCTGCGGGCCGAGGGTGACAAGCAGGCCCAGATACTGAGGGCCGAGGGGTACGCAGGCGCGCTCAGCCAGATATTCGGCGCTGCCAAGGGCATCGACTCCAAGACCATGGTGCTGCAGTACCTGGACACGCTGAAGGCACTCGGGGCGTCGCCTTCGACGAAGTACATCTTCCCCATGGAGTTCACCGGGCTCCTGACCAACCTGCGGGACCAGGTAAAGCAGTCCCAGTCAGACTCGTCCGGCAGATAGCAGGGCCGCGGGCCTTCCGATGGGGCGCCATGGCGACCGACCAAGGCCCGGGGAGCGGTCCCTCGACTCTCTCGCTGAACTTGCAGGAATTCCAATTCTCACCCTGACTAACAGGAAAAGTTCTAAATCAAGCGTCCAAATGCTGCCCCAGTTTTAAATCCGAAGCGCTTGAAGGGTTGAGGCGAGCGGATCAAGTGTCGGGCCAAGAAGGAGAGATTCAGGCGAGACGGCGGACGGTGGTCGTGCTTCAGGACGAGATGAGGCGCGTCCTCGACGCCACCCGGGTGCTCTTGGAGGAGTTCAGCGCACTCGCGGCGGGGGATAAGGGACAGGTCGACGCCTCCCTCGAGAGGGTGAAGCGGGCAGAGGAGGACGTCATGACCCTGAGGACCGCCCTCATCCGCGAGCTGTCGCAGATCGGCACCCTCCTCGTCAACAGGGAGGACATCATGCGGGGGGCCTTCGCGGTCGAGGACATCTTCGGCCACATCAACGGGGTCGCCTTCAAGATGTCTCAGCTGCAGCGGAGCTCGGCGAAGAACAAGAAGTACAAGGACTGCATCGTGGAGCTCCTAGGCCTGCTGGTCGACGGGGTCTCGAAGCTCAACGAGAGCATAAGGGCGCTCTCGATAAACCCGGACCAGGCGATACAGATGGCGAGCCAGGTCCAGCGGATCGAAAGCTCCATCGACTCGAGGTACAGGGACGGGGTGGCGACCGTGATGAAGACGGCGACCAACGTCAAGGAGCTCATCACCATCAAGGACGTCCTCGAGTCCATCGAAAACTGCGCAGACGTGATGCTCGTGGCCGCGAACGCGAGCACGATCCTCGCGCTGGGAATGTAGGCGATGCCCAGGGCTCGGGCCAGGGGCAGGCTCTTCGAGAACAGGATAGTGGTCTGGGACATCGAGGACTCCCGGCGGCTCTTCAAAGAGGGATACTACGGAAAGCCCCTGGGGATCCCGAAGCCGAAGGACTTCGAGTTCGACGCCCCCCTCATCCTGGATCTGATGGAGGGCTACTACCTCGCCATGCGCAAGGTGATAGAGGTCGAGGACCAGGCGGGGAAGGAGCTCACCCCCAGGCAGCTGCAGGGGGTCTGCGAGGCCTCCTACCCGGAGTTCACGGAGAAGTTCATGGTCTACAGGAAGCTGAGGGAGGCGGGCTACGTGGTGACCCCGGGGATAAAGTTCGGCTCCGACTTCGCGGTCTACGAGCACGGGCCGGGGATAGACCACGCCCCCTACATCGTCCAGGTGACCTCCCCAGGCTCGAAGATGACGGCCACCTCCATGGTGAGGTCCGGGAGGCTGGCGACCACGGTCCGCAAGCAGTTCATCATAGCCATCCCCGACGCGGAGAAGAAGTCGATAGAGTTCCTCCGCTACGACTGGTGGCGCGCCTAGGGGGTGTCAGCGGTCTCGGGGCCCGGGGTTTCGTACAGGGTGGGCCGCGGCCGGGTCGTCTCCTTCAACCTGGGCGACCTCGAGCTCAGGCTGGACGAGGTGTTCGACCCGAAGGCAGACCTATCGCCCTACTTCGGGGGGAGGGACCTGTCCGCCCCCGAGGCCTTCCCGACGAGGTCGTTCTACGTCTCGTCAGGGTCCCTGAGGGCGGTCGTGGACCCGAGCGACTACGGCAGGCTGGTCTCCCCGGGGCACTTCAGGGCGCCCCCGGGGTCGGCGCCTCCTCTCCCCCTCGAGGAGCAGCTCGCGGCCGCGGGGGTCAGCCCGGACTCGGTGACCCACGTGGTGGTCACCCACCTCCACTACGACCACTACGCCGGGGTCACCAGGGCGACGGCTGACGGGCCCTCGCTCGCCTTCCCTTCCGCCCGGTACATCATCCCGGCCAGGGACTGGGCGATGCCCGACATGGTCGATGCGAGACGGAAGGGGGACAGTGACGTGACCGAGACCCTGGGCGCGGTGGAGGCGGCGGGGAAGCTGGAGCTGCTCGACGGCCCCCTCGACCTCGGCGAGGGGTTGACGGTGGAGCCCTTCCCGGGGGAGAGCCCGGGGCACCAGGTGGTCGCCCTGAGGTCGGACGGGGCTTCGTGCTACTTCGTGGGCGACCTGTACCACCTCGTCGAGGAGGTGGAGCACCCCGAGCTCGCAGCCGCCTGGGCGGACGCCCCCGCGCTCCTGGCAAGCAGGAGGATATTCTCGGAGCGGGCGGCGTCGGAGCGCGCCCTGGTCCTCCCCGGGCACCTCCCGGCGGGGAGGATCGGCCGCAGGGGCGGAGCCCCCTCCTGGGCCGAGGAGCCGGCCTAGCCGCAAGCATATAGAACTGACACCCAGGGCCCGGCCGTGGACCAGATTTCAGAGGACTCCTACATCCTGGTGTACAGGGACAGGCGGAGGCGCTGGCTCGTCAGGCCCAAGGACACCCCGAAGCTGCACACCCACCTGGGGATCCTCGACGTGGCCTCCCTCGTGGGGCGGGATTTCGGGATCAGGGTATTGACAACCATGGGGGACGAGCTGACAATCCTCAGGCCCACCATCGAGGACATGGTGATGAAGCTCGCGCGGAAGACCCAGGTGATCTACCCAAAGGACCTCGGCCTGATGGCTGTGAAGCTTGGGGTCCACTCAGGCTCGAAGGTGATAGAGACCGGAACCGGGAGCGGCGCGACCACGGCCCTGATGGCGTACCTGGTCCAGCCCACGGGGATGGTCTACACCTACGACCTCAACCCCGAGTTCCAGGGGGTCGCAAAGAAGAACGTGGAGAAGCTCGGCCTGTCCCCCTACGTCACGTTCAAGGCGGGGGACTCCCGCCTCGGGTTCGAGGAGCGCGACTTCGACGCGGGGATCCTGGACGTGGGGGACCCCTGGGAGGTCGTGCACAGCATGAAGGTCAGCCTCAGGCCCTCCGCCCCCATGGCCGCGGTCACCCCGACGACCAACCAGGCCGAGAAGCTGGTGGCGAAGATGAAGGAGGAGGGGTTCGTGGCCATCGAGACGGTCGAGATACTCCTCAGGCACCTCGAGGCGAGGGTCGGCATGACCAGGCCCTCCAACATAATGGTGGGGCACACTGCGTACCTCACCTTCGGGAGAGCGGCCCAGCCGCCGCCTACGACGTAACGGTTTTAAGCCCAGCCCAGTCGCGCAGGCCAGACATTGAGCACCAGAGGGCGCTATGAAGACATCACGACGCTGCTCTACCTCGTCCCCTTCGCCGCGAGCGCGCTCTACGGCCTCGCCCTGTGGGTCCAGCAGGGGATCTCCGCCCTCCTCCCGTCCGAAGTCTACCTCACTGTCACACAGAGCCCCGAAGTGTTCGTCGTGGGCTCCCTGGCCGTGCTGGTAGGCGTCGCCATTGAGATCGGAGGGACCGACGCCGCCCAGAGGCGCGCGAAGGTGGGCTCACTGGGGACGACCCTCCAGGTGATAGCTGGGGCGAGCGTCTTCTTCGCCGTGGTCGGCGCGATCTATGCCAGCGGCGCGAACCCCATCGGGATTGCGGGGGACTTCATGGGGGGGAAGTTCAACCTCATCTTCCCAGCGATCCTGATCCTCGTGAGCTACCTCATCACCATCCCGTTCCAGTTCTCCGCCTTGGCCAAGAGGAGGACCCTGGGGATCATAGCCCTCCTGCTCGTCCCCGTCTCGATCTACGAGGTCGGCAAGCGCCAGATCTACGTGGGGCTCGGGCTCGCCTTCGCCCTCCTCGTCGTCGGCGCCCTGATGTACGTCCTCCCAGAGCGGGCGAAGGGCGCGGAAGAGGGGTAGCGCGGGCGGTCCTGCCGCAGGCCCCGCGGGCGCACCAATGGCCGCCACCATCCTCTATCCATTCGCGGAGATAGCTGCGGCCCTCTTCGCGGCCGAGCTCACCGACAAGGACGCGTTCTTCATCCTCGGTGTCTCCGCGAGAGGGAGGCCCGGGCTCACCTTCCTGGCCGGGGTGACCGCCTTCACGCTCACCACCGCCCTCTTCGTCGCCCTCGGGTCGGTCCTCCTCCTCTACGTCCCGGTGGAGTGGGTCCGCCTGGCCGGCGGGGCGGTCATGCTCGGCTACGGCGCCTGGGCGGCGAGGGGGCTCCTGGGGAAGAAGCAGGCCGAAGGGGACGGGTCCCGGGCCGGGGAGCGGAAGTCGGCGGCCGGGTTCTTCCTGGCCCTGGTCGGCGCCCTGGTCGCCCTTGACGTGGCGGGGGACGCCACCGAGGTGCTCACCATCGTCCTGGTCGCCCGCTACGCCGAGCCTCTGCTGGTGTTCGGCGGCGCCTGCGCCGGCCTCTACGCGGCCACGGCCATGGAAGCGGCCCTCGGGAGCAGCCTCGGACGGCTGCTGACCCCTCCGAGGGTGAGGGCCCTGTCGGCGGTCGTCTTCCTGGGGCTGGGGACGATCATCCTCCTGGGGTACGCCTGACCGGGGGCACGTTCATTAAGAGCGGATGAAGACGGGACCAGGTTTCATGTCGGGGACGAGCCAGGAAGGGATAACCGCCAAGAAGGCGGAGAACTTCGACGAGTGGTACACACAGATCGTCCTGAAGTCTGAGATCGCCGACTACAGCCCGGTCTCCGGCTGCGTCGTATACAGGCCTTCGGGGTACGCGATCTGGGAGAACATCCAGAGGGAGACCGACGCCCTCTTCAAGAAGGCGGGGATAACCAACACCTACTTCCCTCTGTTCATACCCGAGCGGCTCCTCAAGAAGGAGGCGGAGCACGTAGAGGGTTTCGCCCCGGAGGTGGCCTGGGTCACCGAGGCCGGGAGCTCGAAGATGGAAGAGAGGCTGGCGATCAGGCCGACCTCCGAGTCCCTCATGTACGAGGTCGTCTCGCGGTGGGTCAGGTCCTGGAGGGACCTCCCCATGAGGCTGAACCAGTGGAACAACGTGGTCCGCTGGGAGTTCAAGAACCCGGCGTTCATACTGAGGTCGCGTGAGTTCCTCTGGAACGAGGGGCACTCCCTCTTCGCCACCAGGGAGGAGGCGGAGGCCGAGCGGGACCAGATACTCGGGATCTACCGCAAGATAACGGAGGAGTACCTCGCCCTCCCGGGATACGCGGGGAAGAAGACCAGGGGGGAGACCTTCGCGGGGGCGGAGGGGACCTACAGCATCGAGCACCTGCTCCCCGACGGGAAGGCGATCCAGGGCCCAGACTGGCACGCCGACGGCCAGAACTTCTCCAAGGCCTTCGGGATAGCGTTCGTCGACAGAGAAGGGAACAGGCAGTTCGTCTACCAGAACACCTGGGCGATATCCACCCGCGAGATAGGGGTGATGCTCGCTGTCCACAGCGACGACAGGGGGGCGGTGGTCCCTCCGCGCCTGGCCGCGGTGCAGGTGGTGCTGGTCCCCATAGTCAACGACGAGAGCAAGCAGGCCGTCCTGGCCGAGGCGAGGAAGCTGATGGGGTCGCTGTCGGGCTTCAGGTCCCGGCTGGACGACCGGGACCACCTCACCCCGGGCCGTAAGTTCAACGAGTGGGAGCTGAAGGGGGTCCCGCTCAGGGTCGAGTTCGGGCCCAGAGACATGAGGGAGGGCCAGGCTGTCCTGGTCCGGAGGGACACGGGGGCCAAGAGGGCTGTGAAGACGGACGCCCTCGCCGCCGAGGTCTCCAAGGAGCTGGACGCGATACAGGCGAGCCTCTTCGCCAGGGCCTCTGACGCGCTGAAGAGGAGCACCCACGACGCCGGGAGCCTGGGGGAGCTGAAGTCGATAATGGCGGCGGAAGGAGGGATCGTCCGGATACCCTGGTGCGGCGACGCCGGGTGCGAGGCGAAGGCCCGGGAGGCAGCCGGGGGGAAGATCCTCAACGTCCCCCTGGACCAGGAGCCTGGGAAGGGGAAGTGCGTCGCCTGCGGGAAGGACGCCCCCGCCGTCGCCCTCTACGGCAAATCCTACTAGACGGGGCGGACCGTGCCGACCGGGTCTGCGGCGGAGTAGAGCCTTGCCGCGGTCTCGTCCACGCTCATGGGGAGGTCGACCTTCCCCAGTGCTATCATCTGGAGGGAGAGGGACGACGCCGCGATACCGAAGCAGGCGCTGCGCAGGAAGTCCCTGCTCCTGAGGTACCAGGAGACCGTGGCTCCGCTGAGGATGTCCCCAGCCCCGGTGCTGTCTATGACCGGGACCTTCGGCACCCCCACCCTGTAGACCTTCGAACCGTCCAGGACGTGGCAGGAGTCGGCCCCCTGGGTGACTATCCCCTTCCTGACCCCGAGGGAGGACAGCTTCTCGAGGGCCCCCACCGGGTCCCGCTTGCCGGTGATCATCTCCGCCTCCGTCTTGTCCATCTTGATCGCGTTGACCTTGGCGAGCATCCGCAAGTCCTTCGGGGGGGAGAAGCTCACGGCTCCGTCCGCGCCGAATGACCTGATGAACCCCTGGGGGTCGAGGAAGACGAACTCGCTGCGGGCCGCGATCTCGTCGAGGAGGGGCCCAGACACCTCCCCCGCCAGCGGGCTCACCAGGGCGGCGTTGAACTTCGTGTCAGGGGGGATCTGCGACGGGGATATGTCGTCGCACCTGCTGGTCAGCCTGAGGGTCCTCGCCCCGGCGCTGTTCTCTATGCTGAACCTCGTGGTCGGCCTGGACGCGCTCCTGTCCGTGGCTCTGAGCACGACCCCGTTCCTCGCCAGCCACACCGCCTGGTCGTCCGGGAAGTCCGCGCCCACCCTGGTCAGGGGGACGACGTCGTTGCCGAACCTGGAGCAGATGAGCCCGGCATAGGAGGGAGGACCGCCGACGGACATAACCTGGCGCATGGACAGCTGTATCGTGTCAATGGTGACGAAGCCGGCGACCAGGACCCTCAACGAACGACGCGCCGACTGGAATCCTTATCAAGATTCCCGCGGGCTTTTCTCGAGGACCGCTCCGGGGCTTTCTGAGACCGGTCCGCTAGCTCTTGGCGACGCTGGCCCGGCCTCTTGCGCTGACAGAAAACTAGAATTCGGCCACTTTATTAAACTGGGGCGGACCACCCTATGCGGTTGTCCTACTCCAGCAAACTGGAGGAGTCCGCCTGGACGTCTGCGCATTCTTGGACCTTCATCGCATTCGCCGTCGGCATGCTCGCTGAAGCCTACATCTACGGGCTCGGCAGCTTCGCGGCGGCGTGGTTCACCACGCTCCCCAGCCTCCTCGGCACGCTCGCGCTGGTGTGGTCGCCACTCTTCCTGATACTCGGGATCGCCTTCGCGGGCCCCATCTCCGACACGCTGGGAAGGCGGCTGACCTTTTTCTTCACCATGGCCCTCTACGCCGTCGGGGCCGTCGGGATATTCTTCTTCTCGGCCTACGCCGAGGTGCTCTTCTTCCTCGCCCTCCTGCTCTTCGCCGCAGGGGGGGAGATGAACACCATCATGGCGGCCAACCATGAAATCATGCCGCGCAAGTACAGGAGCAAGACCATGTTCTGGGAGATCAACTTCATCAACGTCGGAGGGGTGGTCCTTGGTCTCGTCGGCTTCGTCGCGGCCTCGGAGTATGGCTCTCTCTCGTTCTCAAAGGAGCTCGTGGCTGCGATGTTCATCCCGATACTGGTGGTCCTGCTCTTCAGTAGACTGAAGATGCCGGAGTCGGTCAGGTGGCTGGAGGCGAAGGGGAAGCACGCCGAGGCGGCGGCAGCCGTTCAGAAGCACTTCGCGACCGTGGCAGCGTCGGCCACGCCGGCGGCGCCTGCGGCTCAGGCGGCTGGGGTGAAGCACCCGTCGCTCGCGATCAAGATCTTCGTCGTGACCGCCATAGCCGGAGCCAACGCGGTCGGCTTCGGGCTCATGACCTACTCGCTCGGCTACTACTACTACGCCAGCCAGATCGCCACCATCATCCTGGTCGCGAACCTCGTCGGCTTCATGGCGGGCGCCGTCGTGTCGATAATGGCGGAGAAGTGGAGCAGGAAGAAGGTGCTCACCTACTCGATGGTGGGGACGTTCATAGTCACCTGGGGGATATATGGCCTGAACCTTTCGACCGCCCTCTTCTCCAACTCGCTGATCACCTTCTACGTCATCCTCATAATCCTCAACGTGTTCGTGGGGGCCGGATACCTCGCCGAGGACACCCTGAAGGGGGAGGTCTGGCAGACGACGAGGAGGGGCACCCTGACCGCGCTCACCAGGTTCATCGCAATCGGGGCCGCGATACCCGCCTACTACATCGGCCTGGGGCTGTCTGAGAACAACTACATCCTGTTCAACGCACTCATCTGGACCGTGGGGCTGATCGGGGTCCTGGTCTGGCAGTTCAAGGGGATCGAGACGGGCCAGGGGGTCAGCATCACCGTCGCCTCAGGGGAGTCTCCTGTCGTTTCGCCTTCGTCGCCCGCCATGGCGTCTCCCGGAGTCCGGGCCCTGAACCAGGCCGACGCGAACTAGCCAAAGCCTGCCTTCGTCTAATCGGCCGAGGGGCGAGCCAGCTCTATAGGTTTAAAGAGGGACTATGCCGGTGCCGCCTCTGCCTTGTCTAAGAAGAGGAAGAGTCGCGGACGGTCCAAGGGAGGGAAGGGCCGGAGCGACGTCATCCACTGCAGCAACTGCGGTGCCGCGGTCCCCAGGGACAAGGCGAAGAAGGTCACGACGAGGACCAGCCTCGTGGAGCCTACGTTGGCCCGAGAGCTGAGAGCGGCCGGGGCGTACATCGCATCCCCAACTCAGGTCCGCTACTACTGCATCTCATGCAGCGTCCACTACGGGATCGTGAAGGTCAGGGCCAAGAGCGAAAGGCGCAGCTGGTAACGCGGCCAGGGCCCTCAAGAACGCAGTCTTTCTCAGGGCGCCATCGACCATGATAGGGAAGGACAGCGCCTCAGCTGTGTATCTGCCTTAGTAACTTCGCCGCCTCCGTCTGAGCCTTCAGCTTCGCGAACGCCGTCCGCCTGCTCACCACCGGCCACGGCCTCCCTGACGAGAAACCGCAGTCGGGGTTGAGCACCAGCCTCTCCTCACCGAAGACCTTCGCGGCCCGTTCCACCCGCGCGACTATCTCCCTCGGCGTCTCGACCCGGGGGCTCTTCACGTCTATCACGCCGAGGCCTATCTCCCCCGGCCACGGGTGCTCCCTGAAGACGTCGAAGCTCCCGGCCCTCTTCGTCGCGTACTCCAGCACCAGCCTCTGGACCTTCATGGCCAATATCTCGTCTATCATGTGCTCGTAGCCGCCGCGGGAGTAGTGGGCCTCGTCCGATTTCCAGTTCCCCCTGCAGATGTGGACCCCGAGCTTGATCCCGCCGACCCCTTTCACTGTCCTGTTGATCAGCTCGGCAGAGATGCGGTGCAACTCCTGCACGTCACCCACCTTCCACCCGTTGAGGGCAAGGAGCCACCTGGTGTAGCGGAAGTCGACGAAGTTGCCGATGGCTGGCTCGTCCAGCTGGACGAAGCTCGCCCCAGCCTCCTTCAGCGCGAGGATCTCCTCCCTAAGGAGCCGGGTCAGGTCCCCGAACGCGTCCTCGGGGGCGGGATAGTAGCGGCCTGACATCCTCCTGTTCCAGGAGTTGATCAGCAGGGTGAACGGCCCGATCACAGGCGCCATGACGGGCCTGTCTGTATGCTTCCTGGCGAACCCGACCTCTTCGGCGACCAGCGGGGCGGTCCTCCGGATCTGCCCCACTATGACGGGGTTGCTGATGATGCCGACGTGGAGGTTCATGTCTTCGGCGTAGCCGGCGGCCTCCTTGTTCATCAGCCGGGCTGCCGGGACCAGCCTGAACGACGGTATCCTCTCCGCCACGAACGCGAGGAAGCTGAAGCGCCGCTGCTCGCCGTCGGACAGCTCGTCCACCCCGGCTGTCTCCTGCTGCTTGAGCGCCAGGACCACCGCCTCGTCGTAGTACTCCCTCAGCCGTTCGTCGGAGAGCGCCCCCCTTTCGTTGGCCGCTATCCCGTCCATCAGCCACTCGGGCCTCGGGAGGCTCCCCACCACCGAAGTCGGGAAGAGGCTGCCGCCGTCGGTCATGCGGCTGGGGGTCCGCGCCCTGGTGGCATATGGGTTGCGCTGAAGCCTAGGGGCACGGGCTGAGCGTCTGGGCCGGGGGGGCCTCGGAGGCAGGTATTATGGTGGCGTTGTTCAGCATGGCGCTCGAAGCGTTGGCGGGCTGGGAATAGTACGGCGACGACGTAGACAGGGTCGGTTCGGTCGCCCCGTAGGTCGGGTCGGTGCTGGGGTTGGCAAGGGCGCAGACCGCGCTCATCCCGGACAGTACCCTGGCGAAGACGGTGTAGTTGCCGTCCAGGCTCGGGTTGTTGACGAGGTTGACGAAGAACTGCGACGTGGACGGCCCCTTGGGCTGGGTGCTCGCCATCCCCAGGTACCCCGCGTCGTTGTGGAGCTTCCCGCACCACTCGAAGGGGGCCGACTGGGACGACCCGCCCGCCCCCCAGGTCGACCTTGTGCTGTTCACCGCCCCCCTGGTGTTGGGGTCCCCTGTCTGGATCACGAAGCCGGGGACTATCCTGTGCCAGACCAGGTCGTTGTAGAAGCCTGAGTTGGTGAGGTTGACGAAGTTGGCCACGGCCTTGGGGGCGCAGCTCGGGTAGAGCTCCAGGTAGACGTACCCCTGGCTTGTCCCGAGCTTCGCATACACCGGGGGCGTCTGGTAGACGTAGTTCCAGTATACCTCCCACCCCGCAGCCCCCAGGATGATCAGCACTACGACGACCCCCGCTATCTTAGCCCAGGGGGTCCTCTGGGTCTTCCGCCGGCCAGGCTTGTCCACCAAGTCTAGGGTGCAGGCGTTCCGCCGAGCGTAGAAATACGCTTCGGTGCCACGACGGCCAATCCTCCCTCTGGCTTGAGGCTGTTCTTCCAGCGGACCCCCGGCTCGCCGCCGCTGAGTGCGGCCGCCGCCTACCACAGGCTGGACGTCAGCATGGAGCAGGGAAGGGTTTTTGCCGACCCATCCCGGCCGGTGCAGGCGGCCATAGCATGTCAGGCACGGTCATGATAGAGGGGGACCAGCTGGTCTTCGAGATGCACGGCATCGACGAGATACTGTCGGTCAAGAGGAGCATCTCGGTCCCGCTGGAGCACGTGCTGTCGGTCTCCACCGACGACCCGGGCTGGGCGTTCCTCAAGCAGGTCAAGGTGGGCGGGGCGGAGATCCCAGGGGTGGTCAAGGACGGGAGGTTCCTTTCCGGCGAGGGTTACATGTTCTTCGAGATGCACGACCCCGACAAGTGCATCACGGTCAGCCTTGACCACGAGTCCTACAAGAAGGTCGTCTTCGAGGTGGAGGACAAGGAGGCGGCTGCCCGGATGATAGACGACGCCCTGTCCCGGCGCAGGTAGGCGACAACCCGAAGCCGGCGCTGCTCCTGCAGCAGCCGGGGAGGCAAGAAGCGGCCAGGCGCCCCACCGAGCCGACGGGGAGAGCGCTTCAGGCGCGCGTCGAGACCGCGGCTGTTCGCATAGGGCCGGGGGGGAAAGTCACGAGGCCGCAAACCCTTAACTTTCGCAGCCGTCTGGAAAGGGATTCTGGGTTTGCAAAGCAAGCCAGGTGACCCAACCCATTGATCTGGACGATGGTCGTCATCGCGGTCGTCCTTGCCTTCCCCCTGCCGGGCGCCCTTCTGCTCATCGATGGAACCAGGAAGAAGTGCCCTTCGTGCGGAAGGCTGTGGGCGAGGACCCTGGCGAACACGTCGTACACGAAATTGGTCCCTGCGAACGAGTACCTGAACTGGAAAGTGTTCTTCGATAATCATATCGTCGGGTTCGCCCCGGATGCCGCCATCCCCCGTCCCGGTTCGCCCAAGGTGATTCAGGTATACACCTGCAGGTACTGTCGAGAGCCGTTTTCCAAGCTGCCGGGAGACGCCCAGCCGCGGCTCTCACTGGTCTTGAAACTGGGGGTGATCCTGTTCACAGCCTTCCTTGCGGACCTGGCCGCGTCGATAGCGTCGTCCGCTCTCGCACCTGGAGGGAACATACTCCTGGAGATATTCGCCCTCCTGCTCGCCGGTCTCTCCGTGATCCTCGTCTCGGCCGGCCTGGCGCTCCAGTTCGTAGGAAAGGAGTTTGACTAGCGGGGCGCCGTGGTCCCCACGGGGCAATGACACCGGCGGTCCCGGTGTGGCTTCTCTTGTTTCACCCGGACTGGGGACCAAGCGACGTCAGGAGCCCAAGATGAGGGCCTGAAGCCGCCGCGTGAGAGCCGCCACCGGGGCGAAGAGCATGAAGTCCCCGTGGAAATCCTGGAGCGCGCCCCGGGCCCGCCTGAGCCCTCACTTTGGCTCTGGCCCTGGGGCCTCGGGGCGCTCCCCCTCCCCACCGAGCCCCCTGACGGCCGTGTAGGTCCGCTCCACGAAGGTGAACGCGGCCACGGCTATCACCAGCAGCAGCCCCCAGCCGAGGAGGCCAACCAAGGAGGAGACCGCCACTATCAGCAGCCTCTCGCTCCTCTCCCCTATGCCGACCCCTGCGAGCTTCACCCCCAGGGCGTCCCCCTTGGCCCTGGTGTAGCTGACGAGGAGGCTGAGCGACAGGGCGAGGAGGACCGTGGCCGGGGGGGCGTAGGCCCCCAGGAGTATCCCAGTGAACAGGGCCACCTCCGCGACCCTGTCGAGGGTGGAGTCGAGGAACGCCCCCCTCTTCGACGTCCTGTTGGTCACCCTGGCGACCGCCCCGTCCACTATGTCGAACCACCCCCCCACGAGGATGAGCACCCCGCCCAGCAGCTCCCCTTCGTAGCGCGCCGTGGCGTAGGCGACGGCGGCGAGGACGGAGAGCGCCAGCCCCACCGCGGTCCACGCGGTCGGCGACCCCTCCACCTTCGCGAAGGCTGACCCCACTGACCCCAGGGACGACTCCAGCCTCCCACGCAGCCTGTCCAGCACGACTCAGCGGTCTCCCCCTTTTCTATATATACCAAAGGGGGGCGGAGTCGGTTGCCTTGGGGAAGATAGACAAGGGCGTAGGCTGCGGAGTGACCGGTTGCAAGAACCAGGCGGAGCGGTCCATCAGCAGGGAGGACATGGGCGGGAGCGGGCTCGCGGTCGGAGGGGAGGGACGGAGGGTGTACCTCTGCCGCGACCATTACAAGCAGTGGAAGAAGGCGACGAAGAAGTCGAGGACGCTGGAAAGGTCGCGTTGGTAGGGCGGCAATGAAGATACTGCAGATGCACGCCGACTTCATAGAGTACACCCCGGTCAAGAAGGAGATACGCGCCGCCGAGGAGATCGAGCCCCGGACGGTCAGGGAGGAGGGGATCGTGGTGCTGTTCACCGCCTTCGAGGGCGGGGACGACGCCGGGGTCGTGAAGCAGGCCGTGTCCGAGTTGAAGGAGTTCCTCGCGAAGCTCGGGACGAAGAGGGTGATGGTCTACCCCTTCGCCCACCTGAGCCAGAACCTCGCGCCCCCGGCCGAGGCGCTGGGTCTCCTCCTGCAGATGGAGAAGGAAGCCCTCGGGGCCGGCCTAGAGGTGCGGAGGGCCCCCTTCGGGTGGACCAAGGCGCTGCAGATCAAAGTGAAGGGGCACCCGCTGGCCGAGATGTCGAGGAGCTATTCGTCCGGGGCAGCCCCCGCCCAGCCGCAGCCCATGGCGAAGCCGAGGCGCGAGCTGACCGAAGCGGAGGCCATGGCCCGGCTCAGGCGGAGCGACTTCGTCGGCCTCCCGGACGGGGACCACAGGACCATCGGGGAGCGCCTGGACCTGTTCAGCTTCCAGGAGGTCTCCCCAGGCATGGTGTACCTGCACGCCAAGGGGCTGGTGCTGAGGAACCTGCTGGTGGACTTCCTCCGGGGGGAGCTCCTCAGGGGAGGGTACCAGGAGGTCAGCACCCCCACCCTGGCCAACACCGCCCTCTGGCAGGTGAGCGGCCACTCTGCCCACTACAAGGACAACATGTTCCTGACCGCCCTGGGGGACGAGGAGCTGGGGCTCAAGCCCATGAACTGCCCGTCGCACTTCTTGATTTACAGGTCGCGAAAATGGAGTTTCCGCGAGCTCCCGGTAAGGTACGCCGCCTTCGACCCCCTATACAGGAACGAGCTGAGCGGGGTGGCGAGCGGGCTGTTCCGGGTGAAGTCGCTCAGCCAGGACGACGCCCACATCATAGCCACGGAGGAGCAGGCGGAGGGGGAGCTGGCCAAGATGCTCGAGATGATGGAGAGGGTGTACGGCACCTTCGGCCTGCAGTACAAGGTCAAGATATCGACCCGGCCCGACGACTCCATGGGGACCGACGAGGAGTGGGCGCGGGCCACTGACACCCTGATCCGGGTCGTGAAGTCGAGAGGGTGGGCCTACGAGATCAAGGAGAAGGAGGGGAACTTCTACTCCCCCAAGATAGACGTCGACGTCAAGGACTCCCTGGGGAGGGAGTGGCAGTGCGGGACCTTCCAGCTCGACCTCCAGATGCCGAAGAGGTTCAAGCTGAGCTACACCGGGTCGGACGGCAAGGAGCACCTCCCAGTGGTCCTCCACAGGACGATACTCGGGTCGCTGGAGCGGTTCATGGGGGTCCTCCTCGAGCATTACCGGGGGTCGCTCCCCGTCTGGCTCTCCCCTGTCCAGGCGCGTGTCATACCCCTCTCCGACGAGCACCTGGGCTACGCCAGGTCGGTCCTCGAATCGGTTGTCTCTTCGGGGGTGAGGGCGGATGGGGACTTCGCCAGCGGGACCATGGGGGGGAAGATCCGCGACGCCCAGCTCCAGAAGATACCCTACATGCTGGTGGTGGGGAAGAAGGAAGAGGACTCGGGGACCGTGGCCGTCAGGACGAGGTCCGGGGAGCAGACCTTCGGGGTCAAGGTCGACGACTTCGTGGCCAAGGTCAAGGGAGAAGTCTCCTCTCACCGGTGAGCGGCAGGGACCTGCTGGGTCACGCAGTGGATGGTCCCCAGCCCGTAGACCAGGGCCCTGCAGTCTATGCCGACCACTTCCCGGGTCGGGAACGCCTCCCCGACGGACCTCAGGGCAGCTCTGTCGCTCTCTCCGCCGAAGGTGGGGACAAGCACCCCCCTGTTCCCTATGTAGAAGTTCAGGTGGCTAGCCGGGAGCCTCCCGTCCGGCCCGTCGGCCCTGGGGGGCATCGGGATCCTTACGACCTTGAGGGGGCGCCCCTTCGCGTCCCGCCCGGCCTCGAGGAGCCGCGCGTCGGCCTCGAGGGCCTCCCGGTTCGGGTCCCCGGCGTCCCCCTCCGAAGCCACGGCGACTGTCCCCGGGGCGACGAACCTGGCGATGTCGTCCACATGCCCGTCGGTGTCGTCCCCTTCGATCCCGCTCTTCAGCCAGACGACCTTCTCGGCGCCGAGGTTGTCCGCCAGCACCCTGTCCAGGCCGGCTCTCCCCAGCCGGGGGTTCCTGTTGGGGTTGAGGAGGCACTGCTCCGTGGTGAGTATCGTCCCTTCGCCGTCGGAGTCGATGGACCCCCCTTCGAGGACGACCCCGGGGTTGAAGACCCGGAGGCCCGAAGCCTCGGCGACCGCCCGCCCGGCCCCGTCGTCGGGGAGGAGGTCTTCGTACTTGTTCCCCCAAGCGTTGAACTCCCACTTCACCAAGGCGACGTCCCTCCCGCGGACGCAGGTCGCCAGGTAGTCCCTGGTCCAGACGTCGACGGTCTTGATGCGGTGGAAGGCGACCCTCTCCGCCCGCCGGAGCATGCCTGAGACTCTGGCCTCGGCCTTCCCGTCGTCGACCAGGACCCTAACCTCCTCCCCCCCCGCGAGGGCCTCGACCATCTTCACATAGGCCGCTTCCACTTTGGGGAGTATCGCGGCCGGAAACGTGGCGGGGTCCTTGGGCCACGACACCCAGGTGGCGTCGTGCTTCTCCCACTCTGCGGGCATCCTGTAGCCCAGCGACCTTGGCGTCTCCGGCATGGTCACCGCTTCGCTATAGGGACGTAGGTCCCCTTCTGCCTGTTCCTGAGGAACCCCCAGCCTTCCTCTATCGACCTTCCCAGCCGGAGGTCGCAGTCGGCTGTGAATGCGCCTTCGCTGTCGTCGGCCCTGAGGAGCACCTTGCCGAACTGGTCGCTCACGAAGGATCCCCCCCAGAAGGTGGTGGGCCCCTCCTTCCCCACCCTGTTCACCGCGCAGACCACCACGCTGTTGGCTATGGCGTGACCAACCTGCACCTCCTCCCAGGCCCGCCTCCAGTCCCCCTCGGACATGTCAATCCCCTCCACCCGGCCGATGGCCGTCGGATAGAATATGATGTCCGCGCCCATCAGCCTGTTCACCCTCGCCGCCTCGGGGTACCACTGGTCGAAGCAGATCAGCGTACCGAGCTTCCCTTTCGCGGTCTTTGCGACCGCGTACCTGTCCCCCGGCCTGAAGTAGTCCTGCTCGTAGTAGTGCTCGTCCTGGGGTATGTGCACCTTCCTGTACTTCGAGACCCTCCTCCCCTTCTCGTCGTAGACCAGGCAGGTGTTGTACCTCCGCCGTCCGTCCCTCTCGAAGATGCTCCCGCCCACGAGGATCACCCTGCTCTCCTTCGCCGCCGCAGCGAGCCACCTGCTCGTCGGCCCCGGGATCTCCTCCGGCTTCTCGAAGGCCCCCCTCCTGCTGGGGAAGTAGCGCGAGTGGAAGAGCTCCGGGAGGCAGACTATCTCCGCCCCCTGGGCCGCCGCTTCGCGGATGAACCAGTGCGCCTTCCTCTGGTTCTCCCTCCTGTCCTCGGCCATGGACATCTGGACCAGCCCCAGCCTGACCTTCTCCTGCTCCAACCGGCCAGCCAGCCCCCGCTCCCTATACAAATCGAGCGCTCCGGGCCGCCCGCGGGTCCCCCGAGGCTGAACGGCTACCCTCCCCAGAAAAGGTCGAGGGTCGTAGCGCCCATTATCTCGTCGAAGGAGAAGTCCAGGGCGTCGAGGAGCTGGTCGAACATGGAATGGGCGTACTCGATGTACTTGTCGGCGTCCACCTCGTCCCCCCTGGCGAGCTTGGCGGGCTTCACGTAGGGGGGGCTCTTGGTCTTGACGAATGCGATTATCTCCCCGGCCTTGATCTCCTCCCCCTTCTCCTCGAGCTGCATGGCGGCCCGGACGTGCTGGGGGGTGGTCCCGCTGTACTTGTCGGTCGGCTTGCCCATCATGACGGTGAACGCGAGGTCCTGGACGGGGACCTTCTTCCCCTTCAGGTCTGATATCATCTTGGCGAGGAGCTCCCTGGTGCTCTTCCTGGCCCGCTCGAAGTCGTCCGGGGTCTTGACGCTGCTAAGGATGTCCAGGGTCTCGTAGAAGACGCGCTTCAGGTACTCCGGGGTCTGGGACTTCTTGCCCGTCAGCCCGCGTATGTCGACTGTCCCGTCGGGGAGCACCCCGAAGTAGTTCTTCTTCCTGCTGCTGAAAGCAACGTAGCGGTAGACCTTGTCCAGGTCGAGGTCGATGCCGAGCTCGCTCCTGGTCCAGCTCATGATGGTGGCGATCTGCTCTTTGGAGGGGTTCTGGAGGTAGGTGGAGTCGGTGTCGCCGTAGAGGACCTTGACGCCCAGCTCGTTGCACCTCGCTATCGTCCGCGTGATCGCGTCCCGGCCCAGGGCGGCCGTTGCCTCGGCCACCGGGAGGCAGTAGAACGCGAACGTCTCGAAGCCGAGGACGCCGTAGGACTGGCCGACGTGGACGAACCTCCCGTTCCTTCCGGCCATGACAGTGTGGTTCCTTTCGGTGGTGACGCAGTAGACCGTCCCCTCGTAGGGGACCCTCTCGACGCGTCTTGCCCCCCCGGCGGGCGTCAGCCTGGAGCTCACGTTCCCGAAGGCGACCCTGAACGTCTCGCCGTCATACTCCATCTTCGACTTCATCCCGAGCCTGGCGGCGAGGACGACGATGCCCTCGGCGAGCCTCTGGCTCTGGGTCGCACAGCGCATCCCACTCCAGTCGCCGCCCCCCTTGCAGGCGGTGGCCAGGAACGCCCTCGCCGTCCCGGCGTGCTCGTACACGAAGCTGGGGACCTTCATCGCGGTGGCGTCGAGCGCCTTCGCCCCGCCGCCCTGGCAGTGCTCGACCATCCACTCGCGGAGTACCGGGCTCGCGACCCAGATGCGCCCACTTTCGCTGTCTTCCATGACCAGGGGGAGGCCGAGCCTTTCGAGCAGCTGCCCTGCGTCCCCCCCAAAGGCGAGCCCTCCGGGGCCCCCTCCCCCCTGGGAGACTACGAACGACGCGGCTCCGCCCCGGTCCCCCCCGTCCTGGTGCACCCCCGGCCGGTCTGCACGCTGCGACCCTCCGCCGACGTACCGTCCGCAGAGCGACGCGAAGTCCACCCCGTCGAAGCTGACCGGGATCATCGAGGGGCCGGGCTCCTCCACCAGCACGGTGCCTCCGCACGACCGGATCGCGTCCACGTCCTCGTCGGCGAGGGAGCCGGCGGGGATCCTGCAGTGCGGCCCGAGCCTCTGCCGCCCCCTCCCCCGGCCCTCGCAGGCCTCTCCGTGCTCTCCTAGCTTCTTCCGCTGGGCTGCAGGGAGGGTCCTGAGCCAGTCGGCGAGCCGCTCTCGGTCCGGAGGATGGACGCTGGCGGAAGCCCCCAGCCGCTTCGCGGCGTCGAGCAGCGTCACCTTGGGCTGAGGGGCCTGGTCTTCGACCCCGCCCTTCAGCTTCGGTATGGACATGTTGGGCAGCCGGGCGACTTCCTCGGCCGTCCTGAACAGGGCGGGGGAACCCCGGGGGGTGCGGCGGTCCGCCGTGAGCATCCTGTGGTTGGGGGTGACCATCAGGTCCACGAAACCCGAGTCCTTGAAGTGTACGAGGTCCCCGGCGTAGGCGAAGGCCTGGACTTCGACGACCTTGTCGACCTCCGCCTCCAGTGTCTTCGGATTTACGTTGACGACCTCGTCCCCGACCTTCATCTCCTTGATGTTCCTGACGCCCCGGGGGGTGACCACGAAGGTGTCCCCGGTGAAGCACGCGTTGAGGAAGACCTTCAGCCCCTGGGAGACCACGTTGTACAGGTCGCGGTCGTCCTTGGACAGGCTCTGGTCTCTGGTGAGAGGCTTGTAGTGCGCCACCCTGAGGTCCCTCAGCGACCCGGTGACGAGGCTCACGATCCCCTTCCTCCTGGTGCACTCCCAGGATGACGTGTCGGGTATCTTGTTGGCCCGGCACTCCGGGTGGGTGCAGTTGACGGTCTCGTAGGACAGGTTGTGGACCTTGATGAGGCTAGGGTACAGGCTGGCGAAGTCGAGGACGGACACGTCGAAGTAGACCCCGGGCTTCGGCTCGATCACGAACCCCCCCTTGTACTTCTTCCCCTTGATTATGGCCTGGGAAGACGCTCCCCCCTTCTCGGTCAGCTCGTCCTGCCTCGGGATGAGGGCCCCTATCTTCCTGTGCTCGTAGAAGAGCATGCTCCTGATCCAGTTGGAGACCCCGAGCCTGGAGACGTCGTTCATGGGCATCTTCCCTATCCTCGAGATCACCTGCAGGAGCTTCATGACCACCGACCCCCCCATGGACGTGAGGTCGTAGGTCAGCTGCGAGTCGTTCAGGCAATACTTCGCGAGCTCGGCCAGTGGGAGGTCCCCCACCTCCCCCTCGAACTCTATCTTGGACCTGTTGAGGAGGGCCTCGGATATGCCGTTGAGGGTGTGCTCGGCGTACTTGTTGCCGAAGGCGTACACCTGGATCGACCTGTTCCTGAAGAACTGGTAGAGGTCGATGTGTATCCCGTGCTTGAGCGACGCCGCCACCCGCTCGAGCTGGATGGGGTCCTCCTCCTCCGCTATGCCCAGGCGCTCCGCCCTGTGCTGGAGGTAACGCAGGTCGAAGTCGTCGCCGTTGAAAGTCACGAGGACCGGGTAGTCCATGATCTTGGCGAAGACGGCCCGGAGCAGGTCCTCCTCATTTTCGAAGACAGCGTAGGCGAAGCCGGCGGCGTCCAGCCCTTCGGTCCCCTTCCCCGACCTCAGGACGTAGACCAGCCTTTCGTGGTCGTTCACGAAGGAGACTGCTATGACCGGCCGCTTCGGATCCTCGACGTCGGGGAGCCTCCCCGACTCGTTGGCCACCTCTATGTCCAGGGCGGCCCTGCGGAAGTCCGCCAGGGGCTCTGACAGCAGCTCTGCCCACTCCTCCAGGTAGGGCTGGAACTCCTTGGGGTCCCGGCGCGCGACCTCTTCCAGGGACCGGGTGACCGTCTCGGGGGCCGGGTGCTTGACAGGGACCACCTTCCCCCCTGCCACCCTGTAGTAGGTCCCCATCCGGAGCCCGAGGTCGTAGGCGTAGTTCTCGTAGTACTTGATGTCCGCCTCCCATGCCTTGATCTGGTCGCGGATGCTGTCGTTCCCCCCGCCGATGGCGAGGGGGTCGGTGGTGACTATCTTCCTCAGCCTCGCCTTCGAGTCAGTGAGCAGGTCGAGCTTCTCCTCCTCGACGATCTCCACCACGTCCTTGCGGGCCCTGACCGCCGAAAGCTCCTCCATGGGGAGCCTGGTGAAGCAGTAGGGGCGGTGGCCGGTGTTGTCCTCCCAGAGCCAGAACCTCCCCGCCTTCTGGTCGTAGAGCTTCAGTATCGCCTTCCGCCTGTCCCCGTCGTAGGCCGCGGAGGCGAGCAGGGACTCGTCCGCCTCCATCACCGGCCTGGTCAGCGCGGCCAGCTTCTCTGCGAGGCCGGTGGTCTGTGCCTGGGTCTGGGCGGACATGGAGATATGACGAGCGGTCCCCCTTCGGCAAATAAGGCTACCTCGGCCGGACGGGCGGTCTGGCCTGCCCAGCCTGGCGGCCCAGGGGGCCTCACGCCGCGGCCGGCGGACGATTTATAACAAGTGCCGGAGGCGCCCCCTCAGATGCCCGACGTCCGAGCCTTCCTGAACAACTACGCCGCCTACCTCTTCTGGGTCGTCGCCGCGGTCTGGGTCGCGATAGGGGTCGAGGGAGGGTCGGTCCTCATGGCCTGGCCGGTGGTCGCCTGCGCCCTGTCCGGGCTGCTCCTGAAGTTCAGGCCCGCCTGGAAGATCACCTTCTCCTGGGCGGCCTCGACGGCCGTCCTGGGGCTTCTGATATCCGCCTACCAGGTCTACGCCTGGGTCCCGCTCCTCGCGGGGGACTTCTCCGTCCTGGCGGCCTCCGCACTGGGGCTGTTCGCTGTGCTAGCGGTGGTCCACCTGTTCCTGCTCTACGCCGGGGCCGTGAAGCCCCTCCAGACCCAGGCTAGATAGACCCGGACCGCGAGAACTTCCTGAGGTAGTAGACCGAGTACCCGCTTATCACGAACAGGGAGCTGAACGCCCTGGTGGCGAAGACCAGGCTCCACTGGGCGGGGTAGACCGTGGACAGGGTGTCGGGGTTGCAGGTGACGCTGGCCACCCCCTGCTGGCAGGCGATGACGAAGAGGGAGCCCCACACCATGAAGTTGTACATGACCTCGTAGGCGGCGGAGAAGGCGACCACGAAGCCGAGGAGCTGGAGGAGCATGAGGAGCCAGTGGGGGAGCTTCGACACCCTGTCCTCCCAGATCCTCAGACCGCTGTAGAATAGCGCCACGCAGGCGACGCTGAAGTAGGTTATCGGCTGCGCGAAGTAGGGGGGGAAGGGGAAGTAGACGTCGACCAGGGCCTTGCCGATGGGCTCCCCCGTGATGGAGAGCGACCTGATCGTCCCGTAAACCACCACGACGGCAATGACGGCAAGCGAGACCCAGGCCACCAGCTTGTACATCCGCATGGTGCCGTCGCTCATAGGGGAGTCGCGACCTCTATCTCGGCTCTTTAAGGATTGGCGGCCTGGGCGGGGCTCCCCCGTCGCCTGCAGGGCGCAGCGCGTACCAGGCGGCCAGGAGCATCAGCGGGAGCTCGAAGTAGCTCCAGAACGCGACCCCCGGGAGGAGGAAGAGGGAGGCGGCGGTGAAGCCCGCCGTCCCCAGGGCCAGCGACTTCAGCGTCCCGTCGGAGCGCCACAGGAGCAGCGCCAGCGCCGCCAGGACCAGGGCCCCCCTGAGGGCAAGGGGGGCGGGTTCGCCCATGGACGCCAGGACCCCCTGGAGGCTGGGGTTCAGGCTGAGCCCGAAGGGGCCGGAGTAGAAGAGAGGGAGCGGGGACCTCTGGAACTGGAACAGCACGGTGTCCCTGACGAACGCCGCCGGTCCCCATGCTAAGAACGGGAGGACGACGGCAGCCGCGGTCAGGACGGAGATCAGCGGGGGGAGGGCCCGGCGCCTCCGGACGGAGTATGCCGCGTAGAAGGGGAAGGCCAGCCAGGCCTCGACGCTTGTCCCGAAGGCCAGCCCCCAGAGGACCGCCGCGGCCCGCGGCCTCCCCCTGGACTCGGCCAAGATGGCCAGGGCGACGAAGGCGATGGCCGGGAGGGAGTCGTTGACGAAGTAGGTGGAGAAGAGTATGACGGGGGGGAAGAGGAAGTAGGCCAGGGACGGCAGCCCCCCCCTGGGGCCGAGGAGCCAGAGCGAAAGGGCGACGACAAGGTCGGACGCCACCATCCCCAGCGCAGGGGTGCCGACCGCGCCGGCCGGGGCTATGAACGCGAAGACACCTGGGAGGTACGCGAAGACGTCGGCGGCCCCGGGGGTGGCCAGGCTGCTCGGGACCGAGTAGGCAGCTCCGTAGGGGTCGACGCCGCCGAGGAGGTAGCGGACCGCCTGGGCGTTGTAGTATGACACGTCGGTGAGGTACGGCTGGTGGAGGACGACCACGACCAAGAGGGCGACCCTCACCGCCAGGCCGGCGCCCAGGGCTGCGAGGAGCGCAGGTCGGATGGAGGAGCGTCCGCGGGGTGAGCTCGTCGCTGCCATTGTAAGCTGAGGCCGGGCACCCCGACGCGGTGCCGAACTTAAAAGCAAAGCCGGGGCGGGGCGGGCTGTCTTGGCGCTCATCCCTGTGAACAAGCCCATCATCGGCGAGGAAGAGAAGAAGGCGGTCCTCGACGTGGTGTCGTCGGGGATGCTCGTAAACGCGTCCTACGAGGGCGGGGCGAAGGTGAGGGAGTTCGAGGGGAAGGTGAAGGGCCTGGTCGGGACGAAGCACGTGATCGCGGTGAACTCTGGGACGGCGGCGCTGCACTCCGTCCTGATGGCCCTCGGGATAAAGCGGGGGGACGAGGTGATAGTCCCGTCGTTCACGTTCCTGGCGACGGCCAACGTGGTCCTCGCCTGCGGGGCCAAGCCCGTATTCGTCGACATAAAGGAGGACTACAACATGGACCCCGCCGCCTTCAGGAAGGCCGTGACCAGGAAGACCAGGGCGGTCATCCCGGTCCACGTATACGGCTACCCGGCGGACATGGACGAGATCAGGGAGGTTGCGGCCTCCAGGTCGATCAGGGTGGTGGAGGACGCGGCCGAGTCCCTGGGCGCGACCTACCATGGGACGCAGACTGGGAAGCTGTCGGACGCCGGATGCTTCAGCTTGTACGCCACCAAGGTGGTCACGTCGGGGGAGGGGGGCGCGATATCAACCGACGACGACGAGCTCGCAGACAAGCTCAGGCTGGTGAGGAACCACGGCCAGGTCCACGGCTACGACTCGAAGCACCTGGGGTTCAACTACCGCATGCCCGAGATGTGCGCGGCCCTCGCCTCGGTCCAGATGGACAAGCTCGACGGGTTCCTGCGGGCCAGGGCGAAGAACGCGAAGCGCCTCGGCGAGCGGATCGCCGGGGTCAAGGGGGCGAAGTTCACCCAGGACGCCGAGGGGAGGGCCCACGTCTTCTACCTGTACACCCTCAGGCTGAGGAGGAACAGGGACAAGGTCCAGCAGGCCATGGGGGCGGCTGGGGTGGCGGCCGCGGTCTACTGGCCTACCCCGGTGCACAGGACACCGCTCTATCGGAAGCTCGGGTATGCGGGGAAGAGGCTCCCGATGACGGACGACTCGGCGAAGCACGTCCTCTCGATCCCTGTCCACCCGGGGCTGACCCCGGAAGAGGTCGAGAAGGTGGGGGACGCGTTCCTGGCCGCCGCGCGAGAACACCTGTAGCGGAGAGGGCGGCTTGAGGGCGCTCGTCTCCCTGATGTGCCACCCGGAGCGGGAGCCGAAGATTCAGGTCCCCTTGGACGGAAGGTACGAGCAGTTCGTCAACAAGACGCCGAACTACGCCGAAGCGTACAGGCAGGCCATAGCCAGGGCCGTGGACGGGGGGATGGACCTGGTGACCGCTGACACGGACGGGTATCACCCGCCGGCGGAGATAGCGAGGCTCGCGGCCGGGGAGTTCGGGGAGGGGGCATACCTCGTCCTGCCGTACAGGGAGAACATAGGGTTCCAGTCGAAGTCCTTCTCGCTCTTCTTCTCCGCCCTCGAGGGGAGGAGGGTGAGGGACGCCACCAGCGGCCTCTGCAGGCTGTCCCTGGACCTGATGAAGTCCCTCCAGCCGCTGAAGTCCGCCGACATGACGGTGCACATAGAGATACTCAAGCACGCACTGAGGTCGGGGGCCAGGCTGGTCCAGTACGGCTACGTCTCCTCGGCCAACGACGAGGCTGAGTCGAAGAGGACCACCCACTACCAGCTCAAGCTCCTGGGCGCGGCCTTCAGATAGAGGGCGGCAGGGGCCGAGGGCAGCCCCCGATGCGGGGAGGCCCCCGTCACCCGTCGGTGTGGCTGCCGAGGAGCACCAGCTTTGACTTCTGCGCCTTCGTCTGGTCCAGCTCCGGCGACTGGCACGGGCACCCCCGCCTGCACCCCTGGGTGATCACGTGCCCTGTCGGCCAGTGAGGCAGGCCCCGCAGGCTGCTGCGGGTTATGTGGTGCATCCAGCGGCCGTCCATGCACGCCACCTCATGGCCGCAGTTTTTGCACGAGCCGAAGGTCAGCCTGGCCATCCTCGCGCAAGGGGCCGACAGGTCTTATTGGCTTTTCGAGCTCGGCCGACCCCACACCACCGTGCGGCCCCCCGCAGGGTCAGGGGCGAAGCTAAATCGGAGCCGGCGCGCCGCGTCGTCCGCTCTTTGGACTTCAAGTGGGGGCGGACGGTCGCGTATCTATTGTTCGCCCTCGGCTGCTGCGCGGTCGCCTTCGAACAGTTCGAGGTGTATGTCCGCCCCTCCGCCCTGTACTGCACCAGCCCTGTCCTCCTCAAGCCGTTCCCCTGCGACGCCGGGGCGGCCTGGGCGGCGGCCCTTTTCGTCCTCTTCGCCCTGGGGGCCCTCGCCATGGCAGTCAGCGAGGGGGTGAAGAGCGCCAGGAAGCCGGGCGGGAGACACGCTGGCGGCGACTGGGGATGACCGCAGGACGCGCCCTGGCGGTGCGAGTCAGCATAAGATAGAAATACGAGGCGCGGCGGGCGAGCAGACGATTTGAGCGGAGAGACTTCCCCGGCCGCTGCGCCGGCTCCCAAGGAGCAGCCCGCCAAGGTCTTCGCAGGCGCGGTCTACGAGTGCGTTAGGTGCGGGACCAGGACGACCCAGGAGGAGCTGTCGCGGCTCCCCGAAGTGAAGTGCATCTGCGGCTACAGGGTCTTCAGGAAGGCAAGGCCGGCCGTGGTCAAGCAGATAAAGGCCATCTGAGCGGATCGCCTCCCGATTCGACGATTGCCTATCATCGATTCACAGTTTAATTAGCGCCGCCAATCGGGCGGCCTGACCGGTTTGTTCCTGATGCAGAGCAAGGAGAGGGCAGCCATCCTCGGGTACGGCGCCTACGTCCCGCACTACAGGCTCCCTACCACAGAGATAGCGCGGGTCTGGAAGGGGGGAGGGTCTGGCCCCAACCTGGAGAAGGCAGTGGCGTCCATCGACGAGGACACCGTGACCATGGCCATAGAGGCGTCGAGGGGTGCGATCAAGATGGCCGGGGTCGACAGGCTGGGGGCGGTCTTCGTGGGGACCGAGTCCAAGCCCTACGCGGTGAAGCCGTCCAGCACCATGGTCGCCCAGGCGCTGGGGCAGCACCACACCCTGGCGGCGGACCTGGAGTTCGCCTGCAAGGCGGGGACGGAGGCGATGCAGATAGTCACCGGCCTGGTCGGGTCGGGGATGATAGAGTCAGGGCTCGCCGTGGGGATGGACACGGCCCAGGGGAGGCCCGGGGACGACCTCGAGTACACCGCGGCCAGCGGGGGGGCGGCCTACGTCATAGGGAGGAACTCGAAGAAGGCGGTGGCGGTCATAGACTGCAGCACCTCGTTCGTTTCAGACACCGGGGACTTTTGGCGCCGGGCCCACGAGCGGTACCCCAGGCACCTGTCGAGGTTCACCGGCGAGCCGGCCTACTTCTACCACATCGAGAACTCGGTGAAGACCCTCTTCGAGGAGACTGGGCACAAGCCGTCGGACTTCAAGTACGCCGTCTTCCACCAGCCGAACCCGAGGTTCCCTGTCGAGGTCGCCACCCGCCTGGGGTTCACCATGGAGCAGATCAAGACTGGGCTACTCAATCCGCTGATAGGCAACACCTACTCGGGGAGCTCCCCCATCGGCATGGCGGCTGTCCTGGACGAGGCGAGCCCCGGTGACAAGATACTCCTGGCGAGCTTCGGCTCGGGGGCGGGGTCGGACGCCTTCTGCATCGAGGTCCTGGAGGGGATAACCGCGAGCAGGGGGGTCAACCCCACGGTGAAGTCGATGATGGAGCGGAGCACCAAGATCGACTACTCCACCTATTCGAAGTTCAGGGACAAGCTCCACAAGTAGGCGATCTGGTGAGCAGGCAAAAGGCGTACGTGGCGTCGGTGGGATTCACCCAGGTCGGGGACCACTGGAACAAGTCCCTCCTCGACCTGGCGGTCGAGGCGTCGAGGGGGGCCCTGAAGGGGCTCGGAGGGAGGAAGGTCGACCAGGTCATAGTCGGGAACATGTTCAGCGCTGTGGGGGCAAGCCAGGAGCACCTGGGCGCCCTGGTGACCAGCGCCCTGGGGCTGCACGGGACCCCGGCGTTCAAGGTGGAGGCGGCCTGCGCGTCGGGGAGCTCGGCGTTCAACGTGGGGTACAACCTGGTGAGGTCGGGGGCCATAGGGAGCGCCCTGGTGGTTGGGGTGGAGAAGATGAGGGACCTCGAGCCAGAGGAGGCGTCTCAGGCCCTGGCCATGGCCGAGTCGGCTGAGTACACCCAGTTCGTGGGGGCCACCTTCGCAGCCCTCAACGGGCTCCTGGCCCGGCTGTACATGGAGCAGGAGGACGTCACCAGGGATGAGCTGAGCGCGATGCCGGTGCTGGACCACGCCAACGCGGTCACCGCCGCCCACGCCCAGTTCAGGAAGGCGATCGCCCCGGAGGTGGTGTCAAGGTCGGCCATGATCGCGGACCCGCTGAGGCTTTTCGACTGCGCGCCGGTGGGGGACGGGGCCGCCGCCACGCTCATAGTGAACGAAGACGCCCTCTCCGGGTCCAAGGGGGGGCGCGTGGAGGTCCTCGGCGGGAAGATCGCGACCAACGAGTTCAGCGTCTACGAGCGGGAGGACATGCTCGACTTCAAGGCGACCAGGGAGGCGTTCAGGGGGGCCATGGCCGAGGCGGGGCTGGCGCCGGGGAAGCTCAGCCTGGTGGAAGTCCACGACGCGTTCTCGGTGGTGGGGGCGCTCTCGCTGGAGGCCATGGGCTTCTCCGAGCGCGGCCATGGCTCCAAGGACGTGAAGGCAGGGAAGTACTCCAGGGGAGGGGATCTCCCGATCAACACGTTCGGGGGGCTGAAGGCCAGGGGGCACCCGGTCGGCGCGACGGGGATGTACCAGATAGTGGAGGCGTTCCTCCAGCTGACCGACCAGGCGGGGAAGAACCAGGTGGAGGGGGCGAAGTACGCGGCCACCCAGAACATAGGAGGGGTCGACTCAACCAGCGCGGTGCACGTCTTCGGGAGGGGGTCCTAGCTGGCGATACAGTACTGGAGGATAAGGGACAGGTACTATCGGCTCATTGGGAGCGGGTGCGGCTCCTGCGGGGCGGAGTTCTTCCCCCCGGTCTACAGGTGCAAGAAGTGCGGGTCCGAGGAGATCTCCGACAAGGAGATGCCCAGGACGGGGAAGATCATGACCTACACCCAGCTGCACGAGCCTCTCCCCGGGTTCGAGGCCCAGGCCCCCTTCTACCTCGCCGTGGTGAAGCTCGACAACGGGGCCAGGGTGCTCACCCAGATCGTCGACTCCCCGGCCGAGGCGGTGAAGATGGGGGCGACGGTGAAGGCTACGGTGAGGCGGGCGAGGGTGGACGGGGAGTCGGGGCAGATCCTCTACGGCTACAAGTTCATCGT
>JAKAUC010000016.1 GCA_021827865.1 archaeon | reverse complement strand
CCATGTTATCCAATACCCCGGCGGAAGGGAGGAGAGACCGCGAAAGTGGGTCTCTCGTTTTATCCTGACGGAATGTTCTCCCACGAACTCTGCCGTGTCATGTGACAAGAAGGCCGTCAGCACCATCGTAGCGACCATCCTGACCATCTCCCTGGCCGTGGTGGGTTCGGCTGTATACTATGTCGCGGTCACGTCGTACATGAGGCCCCAAGCAGGGCTCTCGCCTTCGCTTTCCATTACAATTGGAGCGTCGGGCTTCGCCACTGTCAGCGCCCAGATTGTCAACACCGGAGGGATGCCGTTCACCTCGCTGTCGATTTCTATTACAGGAGGTTCTTCTCAGCTTCAACTCGCGTATTCGTCGGTGATCTCCGGCGGCGGAGGAGCGGCCACAATCGCCGTCAGGGGGCTTTCAGGCGGACCGTACTCCGCGATTACCCAGGACACAACCGTATCGGGCAACCTCGCCGCTACTGTAGGGTCCTCCTATGCGGTCGTCATCGACGGGACCCTGAGCAACGGAGCGACGTACAGTCAGGCCTTCGAAATCGAGGCGTCTCCCTGACGTTTTATCCAGGAACACCGTCCTACAGGGATGAAGGTATCACGCAGTAGGGCCGGGGTCAGCGAAGTCGTCGCGGCCCTGCTCCTCCTCTCCATCACGGTCGGGGTCTTTGGCGTCTTCTACACCTACTACGTCTCGGGGTTGAACTCATCCGGCGGGAGCGTGGCGAAGGGAATCCAGGACTCGGCCAAGGCGACAGGAGAGCTGATGAGCCTCGTGAGCTACCAGGTGCAGGGGAGCACCGTCACCCTCTACCTCTACAACTACGGCCTCCAGCCGATAACTCTGAACCCACCCCAGCAGGCTTTTCTCGTGGCGTCGGGTTCCCAGCAGGCCGCCCAGAGCTTCGCCCTCAGCGATGCTTCTTCGGGGAGCGCCATCAGCACGATGCAGACCCAGAAACTCTCGAAGCTGACCCTCACCTTCAGCAGCATCCCGTCCTCGTTCTATGTGGAGATTATGGACAGCATCGGGAAGGATTTCGAGTTCCAACTTTCCAGCTGACCCGCGTTAAAAGCTGGCCCCGCTTCCTTGCGCAATGAAGACCTTCTGCCACCGGCGGAAGGGTATCGCCTCCCTTCCAGTATCCATCTTCTTTGTGGCCCTCGTGGCCTCCGCTCTCGTGGGCGTAGGCTCGCTTGCGTCCGGGCAGTCGGGTTTCTCAAGCAAGCAGATCAGCGTTGAAAGCGCGATGGCGCTAAGGCAGCAGGAGATCTCCGGCCTCTCCGCTTCCCCATCGACAGGTGGTACAATCCAGCTGGCCCAAAGCTCGGGAGTCCAGACCTCAATCGTGTACGCGCTGCTTCAGGAAACCAATGGCCAGACCCTCTCCGCGCCGGTCAACTACGTGGTTGCCCCTGGGCAAGCCACCACTATCAACATCACTTCGCTGGCCGAATCGATAACCGGGGGCACGCTGCCAAGCCTATCAAGCGTCACCCTGGTGACCAACAGGGGTCTCTACATCACCTCCCAGGTCCAGACGGTGCAGCAGACTAGGCAGGTCACCACCTACCAGCAGGAGCAGGTCCAGCAGACCGGCCAGAGGCTCGCTGGATACAACGTCGTTGAGACCACCGACCCCCTGGTCGGCTACACTGTGACCGAGACCACCACGTCGAGCGCGCTGTCGGGCTACGACGTCACGGCGCACTATCCGGTGACCACCCAGGTCCTTTCAGGCTACGACCTCTACATGACGGTGGCCCACACCACCTACACGTGCCCCTCCGGGTGGACCAACTACCAGGACGGCCTCTGCAGCTACACGACGACCGAGACTGTCCTTGTCGGCGAGCAGTACTGGGCGCACTATTGCTACTTCCCACTCTTCTTCATATGCGGCAACGAGCTACTGTCTCTGGTCACCTTCCCCAAGGTCATCATGTACACCTACTTGGTGCCCATCTACAGGACCGAGACGGTGACGACCTACGCGTCGGCCACGGTGAACACCTACTACACGACCCAGTACGAGGGCTTCTCGTCCAGCTGCCCCTCCTATGCCTACCAGCTCGGGATGACCTGCTACGCGGTGTACACCACTCAGACGACCTACCAAAGCGAGTCGCTCGGCCAGTTGTCGTACTGCCCGACGCCGAATTCATACACGAGGACCTACTACTCTTGCTCGCCAGTCTACCGCCAGCAGACGACTTCGACCAACCTCGGCCAGCTTTCGTACTGTCCCACGGGAAGCTCGACCACGCAGTACACGTGCTCACCGGTGTATCAGGCCCATACGGTCAACCTTGGCCAGATGAGCTACTGCCCGCCAGGCTCGCAGTACTCCTGTTCGGCTGTCTACAGCTCTTATGCCTACTGGACCACTGAAACAGTCCCCGTTGTCACCACGGTCAGCTACGAAACCTTTTCGACCTTGGGAAGCACCTGGTTGATTGGCGGATGAGCCTCAAGTGGGAAGAAACTGGATAGAAACTCTAGTCTTTTAGGGATAAGAAACGGCCTTCTGATGATGGCGAAAGACGAGGCCGACCGGGTGGAGTTCATCCGGCTTGTGATGGAAGAGAGGGAGCGCATGACGGCAGTAGGAAAAGAACTTCTCCAACTCCTTTCAGAACATCAAGTCCAAACGTTCTCCAACTTGGACAGGAACGTCAAACTTCAGATTGACGGGAAGGTCCTTGACCTGGCCAAGCACCTCGGAAACATCGCTGGGTTCTGCGATTCTGGTGGCAGGAGGGTTATCCAAACATTCAACACGCGAATCTTGGGCTTATCGATGTTCAAAGGTGTTCTGTCAAACCAACGGGCCAACCTTCGAGTTTTGAGCGCTGTAGACCTCCGGGCCGTGACTGCCGTCCTCCATAATGGGATTATTAATTCCCTGGGCTATCAGGTGATGAAATGAAGCCTCTACTCGTCGTTGGAATGGTGTTTCTCTTGGTAGGAGGCATGATGGTAGTATTTGGTGCCGTCTACACGGTAAGAACAAGCGACACAGTTGGAATTTTCTACGGCTACCCGATTTGGGTTCCGCTTGTATGGGCGCTTTCTTTCGGCGCCAGCATTTCAGCCAATTACACCCTCAATCTCATAGGCGTCGCCTTGATGCTGCTTGGCGTCGCGGCGCTTGTGAGGGGACGCGGCGAGTCCCCGAAGGTTGATGGCCTTACGCTTGAAAGCGAGAAGAATCGGCCTCTCGGCCCATCAACTTGACAGGACCTTCAAAGGATACTCGTATATCTACCTCAGGGCATTGCTCCCGACGATTGTGGGGACTCAAGTCGACTATACCAAGAAACCGCGCTTCAAGTTAATCGGAGTCGATATCAAGGCCCTAGGCAGCCAAATCAAGGGTTTCGCTCAGAGATAGCGATTTGGATTACTCTTCTCTGTCACAGGCTACGGATGATGACTTCTAGGGTTGGCACCATCCAAATGGATGCCCTTCCATTACGAGCCTGGTCCTCATAGATGTTCGAATCCGGAGGGTTGTGTCTGAAAGACCAAGCGAGCCTCACTTCCATGCAAATCCATTTGACTACATTTTCATACAGCCTTATGGCCCGACAGGGAGAACTGCAGAGAACCCTGTCAGGAACTCCACCAGATATTTCCGTAAGAAGTTACCACCCCAACGCTCTGATAGGAGGGGCTGACGGAAAATGTCGAAGCCCCTCGCGGTGCGACCGTTACCGCTTGACCCAGGGGCACGACCTGCTGTTGATTGCCGCCGTTCACACCCAAGTAGTAGAAGATCGCAGCAGTGGTTGGGCCGTTGTTATGCACAGTCACCGTCCCAGAACTCAGACTTACTGAAAGGCTCTCGTCAGCCTTCTCCCCAACCACAAGTTGAGCCTGAGCTGCTTGTTTTGCCATAGAGTACTGGGCAGCCAAGAGGGCTGTGAAGAGGCCGAACACGATCATCGCGAGGACTATGAAGAAGAGAGCGCCGATAATCTCGGCTTGGGCTCTTCTGGATTTCCCTCGCATCATTATCTGATGAACAGATTCTTTCTCGCTAAAAGGAGGGGAGGGCCTGGTCCACCCAGACCCGCTCTTGACCTCTACTGCACGGTTACAGTGACCACTTGGGTTTGGGTCGCGCCGTTGGCGAAGGTGGCCGCCACGGTGATGGTGTAAGAAACTCCCGCTGTGACAGATGTCGCTGTGGAGAAGGTGGTGCTGGTCCCGCCGCCGGGGGCTATCGGCGAGCCTGATGATGGCGCTGGGTTCCAAGTTGGCTGGGTCGCAGGAACGACGGTTCCGCCCAAGATCAGGCCCGTCAGCGCTATCGAGCCGGAGTCCGTCACTGAAACGACGGCTGTGCCGGTGCCCGAGCCGCTCGCTACCGCGATGGACGCGCTCACCTGGATCTGGTTGGTATTCTGGGCCCTGCTGGCTGTCGTGGTGAAGTAGGTGTAGAGGACCCCGGCGGCGACTATGGTCATGGCTACGACGAGGATGGTTGCGATGATTGGAGAGATGGCTTTTCTTCGGTGTGTCTGAAGACTAGTCTTCATTGAAGCTAAGGTTTAGGCCCACTTTTAACGAGTCAGAGGCCGAAAGGAGGCTACCAATCAGACGCTACGCGAAATCTATCGCGGCGCCTGAACCAGTATGGCCGAATGACCACGAGGCTTTTATCGGAACACCCCCTCTGCCTCATCGATTTGTCGGTCCAGATTCCCCAGCTGCCAGTGGTGTTCGGGCCAGGGAGGTTGGACTCGGTTGACAGGCAAATCCTTGACGCCATCTGCAAGCATGGCAGAGAAGGGCAGAGCTTCAACAAGCTTGTGGTCGAAGTGGAACCTATGGCTTCGAGGAGCACGTTCGCGCTGCGGGCGAAGCGGCTTGAGAAGCTGAAGTACGTCGAAAGGTTCCCCGACGGGAAGAACAAGCAGATGAGGAGAATCAGGGGGAGTCCCACGATGCTCCTCCTGACCCGGATTGCTTCCGGGATGAAGTCTCAGTGTGGTGAGCTTGAAAGTGCCATGAGGGAACGCACGGAGTCCATAAGAGCGATGAGGGTTCTTAGCAGCGAAGAGATCAACAAGCAGGTGGAATTTATCGAGCAGGCCGACGCCAGAGTCAAGGGAATCTTCAGCCTCGTCGGTGTCTACGCGGTGAACCTCGGTGAGACCGCGGCGGGCGACCTCATCCTCCCGATGGTGGTGGAAGACTTCAGGAAGCTGAACTCTGCGCTCGCTTCGCTGCTGACATCAAACCCAAAACTCATGCGTACCGCAGCAGACAAAAAGTTGGCAGGGGTCCCATTGGACAGATTGAGGGACGACTTCAGGTACGCATTCGGTACCGAAATGGAGAGGGTTCTCCCGAAGTTCTCAAAGCACCTGGAAAAGCTGTCAAGGACCGAGTAGGTGGGTCCAGCTAGAAGCCGAAGGAGAAGCTCGGCAAGAACTGCGTTAGCGCTATCGCCAGCACCGCGAGGGCGAACAGAATCGTCATGTTGAGGGTGTTCTTCGCCGTGAAGTCGGTGGCCCTCGTCATCGTGAAGGCAATCGCGCCCGCTGCAACCACCGTGACTATGTCCACCGTGCTGTTGACGATGGCCAGAGACGCCGTCCCTCCACCG
Organism: archaeon; assembly: GCA_021827865.1. Taxonomy (GTDB): domain Archaea; phylum Thermoproteota; class Nitrososphaeria; order Nitrososphaerales; family Gagatemarchaeaceae; genus UBA183. The sequence goes on along the minus strand of JAKAUC010000016.1, from coordinate 5,132 downwards.
AAGAATCCAGCTGTAGACGACCCGAAGCTACCGATGACCCCGCTGATGACCTTCACCACGAGGGGGATGGCGACCGGGACCGCGTAGCCGAGCATCTTGTAAAGCCCAACCGACGATGTCGCCTCCTTCTTCAGGCGGTTGTAGCCGGAGATGAAGTTGTAGAGGTCTTCGATGTTGGCGGGCGTCCCGCCCCCGCTCTCCGTAATCTGGTCGAGGATGAACACCGTCATCCTCCCGAGCCAACTCCTCATCGCAACCCTCACCTCTCCCAGCCTCACCCCGAGGCTCATCTGTGCCGCAATCCTCTCCAGGATCGAGTCGAAGACAGGGTTGAACTTCGTCTTCGCCGCGGTCTCCAGAACCGCCTTCCTCATGTTGTACCCTATCTTCCTGTACTCGGCTATGCTCCTCAGGAAGTCGGGGAGGGCTGCCTCGGTCATCCTGACCTCCCTCATCTGGGCCCTGACGGGAAGGCCGTACAGCGCGGCCCCCGCCGCCCCTGAAACGGCCAGGACCAGCCAGAGTTGGCCTGTGACGGAAGTGGCCAGCAGGCCCGCCGCAAGGCCGATCAGACCAAGCCTCGGGTCGCCGCCGAGGACGTCGTAGACCTTGGGCTGCGCCGACCTGACCATGAAGTACATCACGAGCGCTATCATCGGGAGGGCAGCGACGCTGGCGTAGGCGATCTCCGCGACCATCTCCGGCGGCATCGTTATCGCCCCCACGACGAGGAGAAGGGGGAGCAGCACGAAGACTATGATCAGCATCTCCCCGATGGTGCCCACCCTCTCTGCGTAGCTCTGCCACCTGAACCTCATCGAGGCGAGGTACTCCCTCGTCCTGTCCGAGAGGTAGAGCACGACGTCCCCTCCCGACTTCAGGACTCCGGTGTATCCGAACAGGAAGTGCTTGAAGGAGTCGTCGGGGTGGGTCGAGGCGAGGTCGTCCAGGGCGCCGGCGATGTCCTTCCCGAAGCCTATGCTCTTCTGGAGGAGCCTTGCCTCTGCCTCCATGGCGGGGAGGATGTGCTTCCCGACCGTCCCCCTGAAGGCGTCAATCAAAGAGCGTCCTGAGGACTGCGTGATTGAAGCGAGGAGGGCGAAGAACGGCAGCTCGTCTTTGACGTTGGTCTTCCTCTCCGACACCCTGTTCTTGGCGCTCAGGGAGGGTGTGTAGAGGATTATCGCGGGGATCATCATCAGGGCGAGGAGTGTGGGGCTGACGAGGACCGAGAGAGCGAGAGAGACGGGAACGAAGACCGCAGCGAGCACCACAGAGTAGAACGAGTACTTCGCGGCGAAGGCGTAGGGGTCGAGCTGCATCCCTCCCTTCACCACGTCCCCCCTGATGCCCCGTTCCATCCTCTCGGCGAGCCTGTTCAGGAGGGGGATGCTCCTCGCAATCCAGACGGCCCTGTCCTCCCTGACCCTCCTCACACGGATGATGTTTCCGCGCCCAAGAACTTCGAGGATGGCCGTCGAAGTGACCTTGCTGTCGAAGTCCGCACGCAGCAGGAACAGGAGGCACGAGAACCCGACCAGCAGGACCGCATCTCCGAGCACGAACCCGAGCGCAAGGCCGGAATAGGTCCCCGAGAGAGGGCTGATGTCCCGGACCGAGAGTACGAGGACGACGGTTGAAGCGAGGGCGAGGACGCCGAAGTAGACCTTGCCCGCGGATGCCCTGAGCACGCCTCCGAAGGCCGGGCCGCCTTAAAACCGGAGGCGTCCTCCGTGAACGTGAAGCGCAGCCTTCCTGCCCTCGCCCTGATCGTCCTGATTTCACTGTCCACAACCTGCCTCGGCGTTGGGACCTCCTACGCACAAAGTCCCGGCAGCCTGCTCCCTCCGACCTCGATCGTGCTTGCCCCGGTCCCGGCCGAACTGCCTCCGGGGGGTTCCGGCGTGGTCGTCGTCCAGCTGGTGGACGCCAACGGTGCCCCCTCTCCTGCAAGGGCGAACCTCACGGTCAGCCTCTTCTCCTCCGACCCGTCGGTGGCGACCGTCTCAGGGCAGGTGACGGTCCCCTTCGGCAAGTCCCACGCGGAAGCCCAGTTGAAAGCAGGAATCGAGGGCTCCGCCACACTGACCGCGACCGCCGGCGGGTTCTCTTCAGGCTCCGCCAAGGTCTCTACGTCGGTTTTCAGCGACTACGCGCTCCAGCTCGTCCCCCTGAACAGCCCTGTCGCGCCAGGGGACCTGCTGCATCTTATGGTTGGGCTCCTTGCCGTGGGGCAGCCCTACGAAGCACCGGCCGGCGTCCAGGTTTCTTTAGCAACCTCCCTGCCGGGGATCCCGCAGCAGACTGTCGAGATTCAGCCAGGGGAATCGGCCGAATACGCCGCCGTCCCGATACCTTCGGGCGTCTCCGTTCTGCCCTCGCCTTTCGTAACCGTGACGGCGGCAGCCCCGGAGTTCACTGCCGCCCAGACTTCGGTCCCCCTGTCCCCGCAGGGTTCCACCCCCGAGGAGGCCCTGGTCGGGCCCCAAGGGGCGACCCTGACGGCAGGAAGCTACGGATACCTCTCGGTCTCCCTCTTCAACGGCACCTTCGCGCCCGCGGCCGGGACCGCCACCCTCAGCCTCTTCTCGAGCAACTCGAGCGTCGTAACCCTCTCGGCCCCTCAGGTCTCCACCGGCGGCTCTGACAGCGCGACCTTCGAGGTGTACGCGAACGCCACAGGGACCGCGGAGATCACCGCGCTGGCACCTGGCCTGACCTCCGTCCCTCTGACCGTGACCGTGGTGGCGCCGTTCAAGCCGTCGCTGGGGTTATCGCTCCCGCCGGAGGTCAGGGCTGGGGAGCAGTACAGCTTCGCAGTCGGCTTCTACTACGGAGAGGAGCCCGTCCCATACGGGCCCGTGCCTGTCTCCGTGTCCTCCTCTGACCTCAACATCACGGTCCCGACGAGCGTTGAGGCCACAGCGCTGGGGTACGGAATCGGCACGCTCACCGCGGCGGGGACCGGTGTGGCCAACATCACCGGAGTCATGGAGGGCGCAACGGCGTCCGCCGAGACGGTCGCTTCGTTCTATTCTCCCGTCGTCGGGCCGGTAACGTACACGGTAACGGCGTCGTCCTACACGGGGCCGCTGGCGGGGGTGCCGGTCAACTTCACCTATGACGGCCGGGTTTCTGTTACAGCCACAGGATCCTCGGGGTCCTCCAAGTTCGCCGCCTTCAACGATACTGTGACGACGGCGTCCGTCCCGTCCTCCATCGTAATGGAAAACACGACGTACTACTTCACCGGCTGGAGCAACGGCGTGAAAAGCGAGAACGCGTCCCTGCTCTCCTCGGCTCCCATCTTTTCCATCACGGCCCAGTACTTCAGGAGCGTCGTCCCGACCACATATTCCCTCCTCGTGCTATCTGACGGTCAGGCGCCAGTCGGAGGGCTGAGGTTCAACGTGAGCAGCAGGGCCTTGGGGGAGAACCTCACGCTGACCACAAACAGCCAGGGCGAGGCCGACTTCATCCTCCCCAACGCCTCCTCGTTTGCCCTCTCGGTGCCGGAGCTCTACCAGCCTTCGGGCCAGACAAGATACTCCCTCCTAAGCTTCGATAACTCGACCAGGAACGTTGTCAACGTGACCACCGCAACGATCGAAGCCGTCTACGCGACGTACTACCAGTTCGAAGTCGCCAGCCCCATAGGGAACACCACCGGGTCGGGCTGGTACAGGAGTGGCTCGACCGCGACCTACTCCGTCGACGAGACGTCCTCAGGGGGGCCGCTTGTCTATCAGAGGTTCTCGGGCTGGACCGGCAGCTTCTCCTCGGGACAGCCGAGCGGCTCGACGGTCATCACCTCCCCCGAGTTCATCACAGCCCAGTGGAGCGCGGACAACGCCCTCCTCTTCGCTGCGATCGGGGTCGCTTTGGCAGGAGCGGCTGTGGCCGGCCTGTTTGTCTTCAGGCTGAAGAGGAAGCCAGGCCGCTCTTGACCTGTGACACTGAATCCCGCGCGGTTGGATGCCGTTTTATCCACACGACGGCTTGATGTTCGTTGTCCGTCAAAGAAGACCCTGTCCGACGAGCGCTCTCCGGCTTCTCTCTGGACACTCTCGGCGACGAACAAAGATGGGGGAACTCGATAGCCATTCCCGGAAGGGAAATCGAACGGTACGAGGTAGGCCCGGCGTCGGTAGTCATCGCCAACGAGGGGGACGTCGGAAGGTACACCGTCATCGAGCCTTCCCTCACGGAGCGTGAAAGGGAGAGGCTGAGTCGGCTCCTCGACCACCTCTTCATGAGCATCTCCCCGGAGGACGCCACCGACCCCTCGAAGAGGCTCATACCCAACATGGTGGAAGCCGCCAGGAGCCTCGGCTTCTTGGACGAGGTGACCCGCTCCCTCCAGAAGTACGAGTACTACGTGAAGAGGGAGCTGAAAGGGTACGGGAGGCTGGACGTCCTGATGAACGACTTCAACATCGAGGACATCAAGTGCACCGGCCACGGCAAGCCGGTCGTAGTCCTCCACAAGAACCACAGCGAGCTGGGCTGGATCAGGACCAACGTCATTTTCCCCACAGAGGAGGACGCCGAGGAGTCCACCCAGAAGATGCTCCAGAGGTGCGGCACCATGGCCACCAATGCCATGCCGATAGTCGACGCCAGGACCCCCGCCAATGACAGGGTGGCCGTGAGATGGTCGACGGACGTCTCGATGACGGGGACCGCCTTCACCGTGAGGAAGTTCCCAGCCGAGCCGATGCCGATAACCGCCCTCGTGAGGCTGAACACGGTCTCCCCGCTCATGGTCGCCTACCTCTGGCTGATGCTCGAAGCCAGGGGCTTCCTCATGGTGGTGGGCCCGACATCTGCAGGGAAGACGACCTTCATGAACACCCTTGCGTCCCTCATCAACCCGAACTCCGCGGTCTGCACCATCGAGGACAACCCAGAGATCAGGCTCTCCCACGAGGTCTGGGACCAGCTCACGTCGAGGCACAGCTACAGCATCGGCCAGACCAGCCTGGAGATCACGCTGCAGGACCTTGTGAAGCACTCGCTGAGGCTGACCCCCGACTTCGTCATAGTGGGGGAGGTGAGGGGGGAGGAGGTCGCGGCCCTGATCAACTCCGCGGCGTCGGGGCACGGGGCGCTGACGTCCATCCACAGCGACA
>JAKAUC010000008.1 GCA_021827865.1 archaeon | reverse complement strand
AGTTGTTCCGTCGTCCCCAGTCGGGCAATCTGCTCGTCAGGCCTGAGATATAGGAAGTAGCTCATGGCGTCGTGCAGCTTTTCGTCACCCTGACACAACGTCGAAAGGAGGTCCTGGTCAATCGGCGGCGGCTCCGCTTTCACCACTGCGTTCTTTCTTCGCCCAAACATGTGTATTCACTACACTAAGCAGAAGCCACTTTCAGAATAATTCAATCCCGAAGAACTATGGGAAGACGTTGCAACCCGAATAGTGTCTTCGCTCCGAGCCCGTCAACTTCTTACGCACTTTGATGAATGACGGCGAACCCTGCCTCGCACTGCAAAGTCTCCCTCGTTATTAACGCCCAGACTACCTTCCTTCATGGCAGACCGGAGCCCCTTCATCATACGCGACTTGAGGGTGCTGAAACAGACAGCCAGATCGCTCCTTCCCCCTGACAGCATCTCCCTGCGGATGATCGAGTCTCAGGAGGACCTCCTCCCCGACGAAAGGGCCCGCGTGGTTGTCCCGATGCTAGCCAGGATGGTATGGGAGGAACTCAGGGAGAGGAGGCCGACCGCTTCATGACCACTTCCCCGTCCTTAACATGAAGCTCCCACCCGTCCGGGACCAGTTCCCTTATCCTGCCTATGTCTGCTCTCGGCATGCCTCCTATTGACGGCGCAGCAACTTTCTCGGCTTTGAACGTCCGCGCCTTCCCATCCTTCGTGGCTATCAGCCTCTGCAGGTCCGCCGGGGAGAGCCCCGAAAGGTCCCCCAGCCCCCCGATCTCCTCGTCCGTGAAGCTGAACACTTGGAGGAACCTCCTGTTCATGGCCGAGAGCACTTCCGCCTGCCCGGTCTCCACCTTGGCGAACACCGTGAGGTGCGGGACGAGCCTCCTGTAATCCGCCGCCCTCTCCTCGACCGACTTCTTGTAGTAAGTGTCCATGTAGAAGCCGTGCCCGCAGAGGGCGTGGGCCGCGTGCTCCCCGATGACATCGCTCCCCTTGGTCAGGAAGTACTTTCGGAAGAGGTGGAAGTGCACCACGTGGGTCCTGTGCCCCTCAATCAGCCTGTTGCACCCGGCCCTCTCGCACACCCTCCTGAAGGTCCGGATCGCGGTCTTCTCCCGCCCCCAGATGTCCCCGTCGAACGTGAAGACGTACCTGTCCTTCGGGGCGGGGACTACCTTCGCCTTGGGCGCCCTCGGGGCCGGGTCCCAGTCCCAGAGTATCCTCCTGATCGCGTCTCTCGTCTCGTCCGTCATGAAGACGACCCTCAGCCTCCCGTTCTTGGTGTTCTCGGCCCTGACCGTGGCCGCGGCCGGGCGCGAGTCCAGGTCCAGGTCCGACACCCTCAGCTTCAGGGCCTCCGCCAGCCTCATCCCCGACGAGAGGAGCAGCAGGACCAGGGCGAGCATCTTCCTGTTGGGCCTTCCCAGGGTGAGGACCTTCCTCAGGGTCTCCATAGAGAGGGGCTCGTCCTCTATCTTGAGTATCCTCGGCTGCTCCACCTTCTCCCTGAAGCGCTGGGGGTCTATCCTGACATCCAGGAACAGGAGGAACTTCTTGGCGGCGTGGACGTACCCAGTCAGTGTCTTGGGCTTGATCCCCTGGAGGTCGAGCCACCTCACGAACCCGTCGAGGACCCCATAGACGCTCTCCTCGTCGACCTCCGCGATGCGCTTCTCTTCGCAGTACTGCCTGAAGCGCCTTACGCCGTTCTCGTAGTACCTCTTCGTGTGGAGGCTCTTGCTGCGACGGAACTTTTTTTCTGCAAATTCAGATGCTTTCCCCCACTCTAACATGCGGGGACAGTTGGCCCGCCCTAATAACGCCAGAATACGCTCTCTGTCCCCTCCAAAAGTGGTGGGGTCGGCCGGATTTGAACCAGCGATCTCAAGCGGTCTCGAGACAGGCTCCCGAAGCGACCTGCTCTTCCCGAGGCTTGAAGCCTAGACCAGACTAGCCGACGACCCCTAGCAGGCGCCCGCCCAGGCTCTGCTTATATCCTGTCGGGAGACTCCGGCCGGTCAATAACTACTCTCGCGCTCGTCACGCCGGGTCGGAGGCGGACTGCGTGGCGTGCTGCGGCTGCTGCGATGGTTGCTGCGAAGAGAAGTGGGGGACGGCGCAGGGGAGCCTTTATAGGTTGAAAGAGGGGCCTGAGCACTGATGTCCGAAGAGAGGAAGACGGTCATCGTCGGCCAGAGCAAGCCCCTCCTGAACTATGTGACGGCCTGCATCACGATGTTCAACGGCGGCGCAAAGCAGGTTGTGCTCAGAGCCCGTGGAGAGGCCATCAACATGTCAGTGGAGGTGGCCCAGGTCTTGAGGAAGCGCTTCATGAGCAATGTCGAAATCTCGAACATCACCATCGACGGTGAGAGCGTCACCTCGAGAGATGGAAGGCAGCTCAACCTTCCGGTCCTTGAGATAGAGCTCTCGATTCCCGTGGCGACAGTTTCGCGCTGAGAATCGCGCCTTCGCAGCCAGGTTTGGGTAAAGGATTTTAGCCTAACCCTGCGGGCAGAGCTTAGGTTTCTATGAATTCGAGGAAATTCGCGAAGGTCCAGGGCAAGCTCCCGGGGCCAAAGGCCAGCGCTGCGGTGAAGAGTACCGCCAAGTATGTTTCGCCGTCTATCTCCCGCTTCTATCCCCTCGTGGTAGAATCTGCCCATGGGTCGCTCGTGAAGGACGTCGATGGGAACCAGTTCATCGACTTCGCTGCTGGGATCGCCGTGCTAAGCACCGGGTCCACCCACCCAAAGGTCGTCGAGGCCGTCAAGCGTCAGGCCGAGAAGTTCATCCACTTCTCATACACCGACTTCTACTACGACAACCTGATCCAGCTCTCTGAGAGGCTGCTGCCCCTCATCCCGGGCGACGGCAAGAAGATGGTGTACTACGGCAACAGCGGGGCCGAGGCTATCGAGGCAGCGATGAAGTTGACGAGGAACCACACCAAGCGCCCGCTGTTTCTGGCACATTCGGGGGCGTTCCATGGGAGAACCATGGGGGCCCTAAGTCTGACGGCGAGCAAGCCCATGCAGAGGAAGGGGGCGCTCCCTCTGATCCCCGACGTGGTCCACTTCCCGTATCCTTACTGCTATCGTTGCCCCTGGAAGCAGACGTTCCCTGAGTGCGATTACTACTGTGTGGACTACTTCAAGGACCAGTACCTCGACAAGTTCGTCCCCGTCGGCGACGTCGCTTCCTACTTCTTCGAGCCGATACAGGGCGAGGGCGGCTATGTCCCCGCTCCTCCGGAGTACTTCAAGAAGATGGAGTTCCTCCGAAAGGAGGGCGTCCTCTTCGTCTGCGACGAGATCCAGACCGGCGTTGGGAGGACTGGCAAGTTCCTCGGGATAGAGGATTATGGGATAGTCCCCGACGTCGTCACCATCGCTAAGGGCATCGCCTCCGGTTTGCCGCTTAGCGCGACCATCGCCAAGGCCGAAATCATGGAGAGCTGGAAGCCGGGACAGCACGCCTCGACCTTCGGAGCCAACCCCGTAGCCGTGGAGGCTGCGCTGGCTACCCTCGATGTCATAGAGTCCGAAAAGCTGCTGGAGAACGCCCGTAGGCTCGGAGACAAGGCGAAGAAGAGATTCCTCGAGATGAAGGCGAAGTATGAGATAGTGGGCGATGTGAGGGGCAAGGGACTCTTCGTGGGGGTCGAGATCGTCAAAGACAAGAAGACCAAGGCGAGGGGCGACGAAGAGGCAGCCAGAGTCGTCGACTATTGCTTCCATCATGGCGTCCTGGTCATATTCGCGGGGCACAACACGCTCCGCTTCATACCCCCGCTGAACGTCACCGAAGACGTCATGGACGAGGGCATAGACATCATGGAAGAAGGAATCGCAGTCGTTAATTCAGCCACCACCAAAGTCTAGATATGTACGACTTCGAGACACTCGTCGGAGAGCTGCTCCAGCAGAAGCCGGAGCTGAACAGGGATGAGCTCATGCGCCGGGTGGAGGACAAGAAGCGGACCGTGGGGGCGGGCTATCTCACCGACCAGGGGGCCCTCTTCCTTGTGGCTGGGGAGCTGGGTGCGTCGCTCCGGAAGGAGAGCGCGTCTTCGGACCTCGCTATCAAAGACCTGTACATAGGGGCCAACGACGTCACCGTCGTCGCCAGGGTATTGGCGGTCTATCCCGAATCCATCTTCAACAAGAAGGACGGCGGCCAGGGGAGGTACCGGCGGTTCGTCCTGTTCGACGGGAAGAGCTCTGTGAAGATGACCGCGTGGGAGGAGGCGCTCGGGGAAATCGGAAAGCTCGGTCTCGAGCTCGACTCCCCGGTGAGGGTTCGGGGAGCATACGTCAAACAGGGCCTGGATGGGAAACCGAACCTCAACCTGGGGAAGAGGGGCACGATGGAGCGCCTGGACGACGAGAAGGTCCTTGCGAGGCTTCAGTCGATATCGGCCGTGGCCCAGAAGCTCCCGAGCCTAACGAAGGAAGAGCCGTTCGAAGCCATAGAGGGGGTGGTCAGCTCTGAGCCTCGCTATAGCGAGTTCGTACGATCAGACGGCTCGGCGGGGTCTTTGTTCCAGTTCGGCGTGGCCGACGACGGCGGAAAAGAGGTCCGGGTTGTCGTCTGGAGCCCTGCTTCCCGCCCGGACCTCAGGCGAGGCGAGAAGGTGCGGGTCACGAATGTGAGGGCGAGGCGGTCTAACAACGGAGGATTCGAGATCCATGGCGACGCCGGCAGCGCCATATTAGTGGGCGAGCCCGCCGCGAAAAGCGCTCTTAGGGTGGCCTCGACGAGCTCGACCCAGTCTGCCAAGCTTGTCCTTGGCGTGGGGAAGGACAAGAAGGTAAGGTTCCTCGAGGTTGGGGTGGGCCTCGAGGCGCCTGCGCGGGGCGAATTGGTCGAGGTGCTCCCTGACGAGGTGGCAGAGGGGGTTATGCGCTGCAGGGGCGCGGGCTCCCTTCGGATTCTGGTAGACGACGCGTTCCCGGGGCTGGATGCGCTCATGACGAAGCTCCAAGAGGTGAAGGAGGAGGACTCGCAGATAATGGTCGAGGTCATCGCCCTGTCCCATGGGACCGTGGACGACGTCCAGCTGAAGGATGGGACGACGGCGAAGAAAGGAGAGTTGGTCATAGGAGACGACACGGGGGACATCAAACTCGTCGCCTGGAGAGACCTATCTGGGAGGCTTTCGGGCATCCAGCCCGGAGAGAGGCTCAGGTTGGTGGGGGTGTCGATAAAGTCCACGAAGACGGGAGGCCGGGTTCTGCAGCTATCAGCCTTCAGTGTGGTAGAGAGGATCCGAGAGCGGAGCTAGGCCTTCGAGCGTCTCAGGGCCTCGTACTCATAGACGAACACCAGCACGAGGGCTATGACAAAGAGGGCGATCATCGCCGTGCTGATGAAGTTGTAGTAGCTGGTGATGCTGAGGAACGGGAACAACTTACAGATGGCGACTCCGGCGTCCGATATTAAGCGTTGCTGGGAAGCAAGAAGGACGGCCGTGGTTTCATGATGAGGCTTTTATCCCCAAGCCATGACGGCGTGCCCAGTGCCGAGGTGGCCTAGCCTAGTTATGGCACCAGGCTACACCCGACGGGGTGAAACTCATAATCCTGGGCTGGGAAGAGTGATCTGGGGGTCGAGGGTGCGAATCCCTCCCTCGGCACTATCTCTGGGAAAACACTGAGAGCCACGGGTGGGATTCGGACCCACGACATCCACCTGTTTGGGTTCGCCTTACCAAGGTGGCGCTCTAGCCACTGAGCCACCGTGGCACTCGGGCCGGCACCGACTGAACTTGATTCTTAACCTTTCGAAGACAGAAGCGCGAAAGGCTGGCCGCTCCTCGTCTCTGTGCTGTCGCAGCCGACGCGCTGTGACCCAGGCCCCTTCCCGTCGACGAAGGACCCTGCGGCCTTCTCGGCCCCGGAAGCGTGTGGGGGCAGGACGGGCGTCGTCGGAGTGAGTCGCGGTTACCCTTGGCCGCTGGCGCGGCCTGAGGGCGACCGTCGTGCTTCCTTTCAGAGGCCCACGAAGTCGATAGGGGGCGGCCTCTGGTCTCGTGTCGTTTGAGGCCCCGAGGGGACGCCTATGGCCACGAGGTGTGGGACTTCCATATGAAGGGAGAAGGCTACGAAGTCATAGAGCGCGAAGACGGGCTCGTCGACCCGTCGGAGGTGGCGCCCGAGGTCTACTTCGCCCAGTTCGAGGAGTGGCCCGAAGCGGAGAGGAAAGGAATCGCCTATGTGAGGGGGAGGGTACTCGACGTCGGGCGCGGGGCAGGTAGGGTCTGCCTATACCTTCAGAGCCGCAAGAACCTGGAGGTAGTCGGCGTCGACAACTCGCCGCTCGCCCTCAAGGTGGCGAAGGCCAGGGGCGTCAGGAAGACCAGGCTGCTCGCCTTCAAGGACGTCGACTTCGCGCCTCGGTCCTTCGACACGGTGGTGATGTACGGCAACAACTTCGGCCTGTTCGCGAACAGGCGGCAGGCGAAGCGCCTCCTCAGGAAGCTCCATGCCATGACCACGGCCGCCGGGAGGATAGTGTGCTCCAGCGTCCCCCCACAGGACGGACGGCCCGGACCACCTGCGCTACCAGAGATGGAATAGGGCCCGCGGGAGGATGCCTGGACAGGTGAGGATTAGAGCGAGATATCGGGCCTTTGTCGGAGAGTGGTTCGGCTACCTCTGGTCTCGCCGGAGGAGATGAAGGGAATCGTCGTTGGGATGGGGTGGCGCGTCGGCCGCGTCATACTCTCGAAGGAGGGTCCGCTATACGTAGGGGTCCTGCAGAAGGAAGCCGGGCGGCCTACCTCTCGGCGACCTGGGCCGGCTTGAGGTACACCCGGCGGTACACCCAGGAGTTCCCGAAGCGCTCCCTCTTGATGTGTTGCCTGTCTGCCAGGCGGGCCAGGTACGTCGAGATGGTGCTCAGCTTCACCGGCTGATCATACCTCTCCTCGAACTCCCGAGCCACGTCCGACGACGAGAAGTCGCCAGCCGCGAACGTCGTTTCCAGTAGCGTCTGTACCTTGCCGAAGAAGGTCCCCTCGTCCGGCGCCCGGTGGGCGGGCTCCATGGGGACGTCCATGACTTCGAGCATTTCCATGGCCTTCATCAGCTTGTCCCTGGAGACCGAACCCTCCAGCGCGAGCGTGTACTTCGTCCCTTCGTCGTCCTCCAGCTCAATCTTGATCCGTTTCCGCAATGCTTTGCCCTGCCGGTGCCTCAGGCCCCGATTTAGCGGTGGCAGGTGTGAACTTGTGAACCTGCCTGTCAGTTAGTTGGACGGCGTATTGATAGCAGGGAGAAAGTTCACTGGGGTTCACTGGGGCCTTCGCCAGGATGGGCTTGGAGCGGCTCCAATGGAAACAAAGGGGTCAGATTCTGGCTATTCACAGGTTCTGGGTCTGGACAGGCTCCAGTGGAAATAGTGGGGTCCCTGCAGGGCCTTCCCAAGACGGCGTTCACCGGTGTTCACTATCGATCCCCCACCCCACCGTTTCCAGTGGAGCCTATCTCCCGAACAAACAAGCACGCCGCGGTGTCGTCTACACACCAGTAGCTGCCATGTCTAGACCCCAAGGTATATCCAGTCAAGACCGCTAACCGAGTACGGGCCCCTTTACTTACGTAAGATTGACTTCTTCTATTGGGCTCCTTTAGAGTGGAAACAAGCGAAGGGTTGGGGAGGGGGTGCGTAGGCCTGCCTACCAGACTAGGGTGGAGGGGGTGGGGGGTTGTCTGCAAGCCGGCGACGGCCTTCATCGGTCAGCTGGTAGACGAAGGGCTTGGACGAGTCGTCCCTCTTTACAAGGCCCAGCTCGAACAGCTGTTTCATCAGACGGGCAGTGTGCTCCCTGGACTTCTGGAGGACATCGGTGAGCTGGCGGGTGTCCCTGGGGCTCCCGCCCAGGATCCTCAAGGCAGCAAGCTGGGTCTCGTCCAAAGCGAGCTCCACCCCGGGAGCGCCGACCACCGGTTCAGGCTCTCCTGATGCCTGCGTTGTCTGTGATGCCTGTGACTCTGAGCGTGACTTTGGTTGTTCCTGCTGTTGCGTGGTGGGTGCGGGCTCGGTCACAACCGTGGAATTCGCCTGCACAGAGGATTGAGGAGGGACCTTCGGCGGAGGCGAGGCAACACGGGGGGTGGGCGGAACCAAAGCCGACGACGTTACTCTGGCCTGAATGACCTCCACCCTGCCCATGACGTCCAGAATGCGCTCGTCCTGCTTCTTGAGACGCTGTTCCAGCGAGGACCAAAGATCATGACCGAGGTCGTTCGACGCGTTGATTCTTTGGGAAATCTGCCTATACCTCAGCAGCAACGCGAAGGAAAGGGCGACAAAGAAGAAGGACGCAGTCAGAAGAGCGTAGGTAGAAAGCGTGTCCATCTGTGACTTCGTGATGTTTGGTTGTGATATAAGCGTGATGTTTCCAGCGCAGAAGCTGTTCTTTGTGACCTCACTAAGCCGCCCCCACACATTTGACCCAGGCCATCCCCGCACCAAAGCCCAAGACGGCGTTCGGGGAGTCGAAACTCCAACATCGACGTTGCCGGCAGCCGACAAACCCTCTCATATCGTTCTCAAGGCGGGAAGAGGACCCGCTTAGGAGGACTCGCACGAGCAGGAGGCGCGCTTCAAGGAGAAACAAAGGGCCCCAACACACCCCTGATCAAACAAATCCACGCCCGACGCAAGGGTGGGTCGTGATTTATCACACCACTCACATCACAATTCTCTTGACCAATTCACGCAACACCCCCGCAAGTCTGGCTGTTTCTTCTTCTGACAGCGTTCTCACCCCACTGCCAGCTACGTCAAGCAGTCGCCGTACATCGTCGGGCTTGACAACTCCAAGCCAGACTCCAATTAGAAGGGTAACAACCGAACTCTTAACGTTCTCCCTGGCCTGCTGGACCGTTCGAAAGTACGAGCCAATGGTAAGCGGCCCGCTCGCCCCCTTCGTGCGACCCTGGGAAGCCTTCGAGGCAGCCTCCACATACTTCATTTCACCATGGGCCACCCGCACATACAACCGCAGGACCTCGAGTTGCCTGGGCGTTAACGTGGACTGTTCGACCAACGACTCTGGTAGGCTCAAGTCCCATCCACGTTTTACAGGTTTGTATTAAACCAACACAGCGCTGGTTTTCCGAAACTTCTAACAAACCACTGGCATTAATGTATGACCCACACCTAAGCCACGGCTAAACTGAAATAAACACCAATCGGCCCCGAACACCACGACATGCTACCTTATCTACTCGAAATAACAGACGGATGGGTGAGCAAGGTTGGGTAGAAGACGCAAGAAGACCCTCCGAATGGTCCACAAAACCCTCCCGAAAGTATTCGCCTGCCCCAAATGCGGTCTGATTTCCATCCGCATCACATCTGAGCAGGACGAGCCATCACAGGATTTCGTGTTCCGCGTCACATGTGGCAACCCCAACTGTCCTCTCCACGCAGGCCGGGAACTGAGATACTCAACAAAGAGGGCCGACATAGACGTCTACAACACATTCGTCGACGACTATGCCAAAGCCGGGGTCTGACTTGTTCGAGCTGGGCCCGGTAGAGAGACGCCTTACCGATGAGACGAAGAAGCACCCTATCTGCGCAGCGCTGATTGACCCAGAGGACTTCGATCCGAAACAGGCGGCCGAGACCGCCAGGAAGTCAATCAAGGCTGGGGTTTCTTTGATTCTGGTGGGCGGGTCCACCCTGGCGAGCCAAGGAAGGCTGGATGACGTGGTAAAGGAGATTAAGAGTCACATGCAACGTGACAAGTCACAAGTTCCCATCGTGCTTTTCCCAGGAAACATCACAGGAGTATCACGTTTCGCAGACGCCATTCTGTTTAGTTCTCTCCTTAATTCGACCAACCCATACTTCATCATAGGGGCCCAGGCATTGGGTGCCGTCGAGGTGTACAAGAGCAAGATCGAAAGCATCCCGATGGCCTACCTGGTGTTCGGCAACAACAGCACCACCAGCTTCATCGGCCAAGTCAACCCCATACCCGCATCGAAGCCGAACCTCGCCGTGATCTACGCGCTGGCGGCCAAATATCTCGGGATGAGGACCTTGTATTTGGAGGCGGGGAGCGGCTCGGGCGAACCTATCTCCCAGGAAACGATCCAGGCGGTGAAGAACGTGTACGACGGGCTGTTGATCGTCGGCGGGGGAATCACAGGTCCGGACGCCGCTTCCAAGGCAGCGAAGGCAGGAGCCGACGTGCTCGTCATAGGAAACCTCCTACAGTCGTCCGGCTTCGAGGGGAAGCTGAAGCAAATCGTGGCTGCGGCCGGGCCTTAGTGTTCTCGAAGCGGGGCGGTAGGAGCGGGCGGCGCTCCCCACCACTGGAGAACCTATTGAAGGAATCGTGGTCGTACAGCGTGGTCGTCCTCTGGATGACAGCGTTCAATCGGCAAACTCGGTCGCCAGATGCGGATTTAACTTACTGCCGCTCCTCTATCGAGACACGCGCCCCACAAACATGGCGATAAGGTGGAGGAGACAGCGGAAAGAATCACCAAGACGCTCAAAGAGGCGCGAGACGAAGAATCTAGGGCTACTTACATTCTCGTCAAGACCAAAGCCGTCAAAGGCCTCTCTGCAGGTCTGGGAGACGCCATCGACGAAATGGCAGACGGCGAGGCTAAAGAGATCCTGCTCCATGTTAAGGGCGGGTTGGACTGGATGTGGAGAAGGAATCCTTTCCCATCGACGAAGCAGTCAATCACGAAAGGCTGAAACCAACGCAAATCCGAAAGGCCGACGACCCTTGGGCCCAGCCTTAGAACTGGGATCAGAAGTCTTCCAGTACACCGGCAAACTCCCCGACGCCACGACCGGACTCTACTACGACGGGGCGAGGTACCACAACTCGACGACGGGGAGGTTCATCACCGAAGACTCCTACAACGGGACGAAGACCGACCCGATTTCGCAGAACAAGTACATCTATGGAGGGGACAACCCCATGAGGTACGTGGACCCCACAGGGCACTACTTCTTGTCAGCCTACAGGCTGTACGTCGTGGGGGCGAAAAGTCGCCTGCAGGGTGCCCAAACCTGCGCATCGCCCCTCCCTACGGCGCCAGCCCGCCCGAGCCTGGGCGCTTTCTGACCGCCGCCGGACGCACGCGGAAGCCGGGACGCCCCTCGGCCGACCCATGTACAATTATGTTCACGATTGGCTAAATCTGTCATTGCGCAGGCCTTCCGACCGGTTCCAAAATGTCCCAGGGCCTTGCTCTAAGCGACCGACGAGGCATCACCACCACCGCCGCGGCGGTGGCGATTGCAGTCATAGTGGTCGTGGCGGCGGGCTCCGCGTACTACGCCCTCGACGTCCGCGGCGCAAGCACTTCGACCAAGGAAATCGTCTTCGGTGCGACACTGTCCATGACCGGCGACCTCCAGGCCTTTGGCCAAGAGCAGAACTGGACGCTGTCTCTGGCGGTACAGATGATCAACAGCTACGGAGGGATCAAACTAAGCAACGGCCAGACCGAGAAGGTCAAACTCGTAGTACTGAACGACCAGTCCAACCCGACCATCGGCGAGACTAACCTGCAGACGCTGGTCTCTCAATACCACGCCAACGTGATCCTGGGGGAGCTCGGAGGCGTCCAGGATTCGGTGGCGCAGCAGTTCGCATCGAGGAACGCGATCCCATACATAGGGCCTGTGTATGTCTCCACCGCCAAGACTTGCACTAACTGCGCGAACTCCTGGATATTTGCGCCGTTCGAAAACCAGACCAACGAGGCGCACCTGTTCCTCAACTGGTTCCACACGGAAGACCCGTCGACCCCATCCAACAACGTCACAATCGCCTTCTTCGGTGAGGGAGACGCAGCGGCCCAGGCGAACAATGCCGCCGGGGAGGCCTACGCCAAACAGCTGGGCTACACTGTCTGCACGTGCTCTGACTCCACATTCACTCCGGGTAGCACATCAGAGATGACCAGCTTCATCACCGCGGCAAAGGCGGCCGGCGCCGCGGCGGTCTACGGGCTCCCGGTCCCCCCCGACGCGGTGCTGATGATCGAAGTCGCCCACCAACTCGGCTACGCCCCGAAGGCATGGCTGCTTACCAGAGGGACCGCGGTCGCCCCATTCGCTCTACCTGCCCTCGGAGGTGTAGGAAACCTCGCCGTGGGCGTCATGTCTGCATACCCATGGTCCCCAAGCGCCCCATACACAGGGAACCTGCTGGGCCACGCCATCAACAACACGAACCTGGTTCAGCAGTATGAGTCCTTCTGGAAGCACCCCCCGACCCTCGAGGGGGTCTACTTCACCGAGGCCTTGGTCGCAGCCGACGCCATCGCGGCGGCCGGGAGCACGAACAACATGGCGATCAGGAACGCGCTGCGCTCTGGCAACTTCTCGACCCCCATGGGGGAGGTGACGTTCACCGAAGGGGGGCAGTGGGTGCAGTCGCAGCAGTACATACAGCTCCTGCAGTGGCAGGACGTCACCGTCGGCGGCCAGACCCTCCAGGCGCTCCAGGTCCTCGAGCCGACGAACGTGGCGACGACGAGCTACGCCATCTACCCGTTCTCTTGGACGAACCACCAGCACCAGCCGTGGCCGCCGGCGTAAGCGGAGCGAACGAAGTTGGACGAGTTGCTCGAGCTTGACGGGGTATCGAAGTCGTTCGGTGGCGTGGACGCGGTGAGTGACTTCTCACTGGCCGTCTCTGAAGGCGAGGTAGTGGGCCTGATGGGTCCCAACGGCGCTGGAAAGACGACGCTGTTCAACCTGATCTCCGGGGCGCTGGACGCCGACAAGGGGAAGGTGGCGTTCGACGGATCGAGCCTCAGAGGGCTGGGGCCACACAGCCGCGTGGCCCTCGGAATCTCGAGGACGTTCCAAATCTCAAGGCCGTTCCCACAGATGACCGTCGGCGAGAACGTCATGGCGGGGGCGCTCTTCGGGAGGGGAAGATCCTCTCAGGGCGAAGCTTCGGCAGCGGTCCGGGAGCTCCTCGGGTTCGTCTCGCTCTTGGAGAAGAGAGACAGGCCGGCGGGCTCGCTCACCCTGGCCGAACAGAGGCGGCTGGAGCTTGCAAGGGCGCTGGCGACGGCGCCGAGACTGCTCATGCTGGACGAAGTAATGGCTGGGCTCGGCCCGGCAGAAAGGGGTCCCATGGTCGACCTGATCAGGCGGGTGGGAAGCGAGCGGGGCCTCGCCATGATAATCTCGGAGCACGTCGTCGACGCCGTGACGAGCCTCTGCCGCAGGCTGGTGGTCATGGATCGGGGGGCCAAGCTCGCGGAGGGAGAGACGGGCGAGGTCCTGAGGTCGAGGGCGGTGGCCGAGGTGTACCTAGGGGGTGCCTACCCGATCGGAGGGCGTCCCCCGGCGCCGCTGGAGTCACGAGCCTGAGCAAGATGACTCTCCTCTCGGTGGATTCGCTGTCCGCTTACCACGGCAACGTCCGGGCGCTCTGGGACGTCAGCCTGAAGGTCGAAGAAGGAGAGACGGTGGCCCTGCTAGGCGCGAATGGCGCGGGCAAGTCCACCCTCCTCAGATCGATAATGGGGCTCGTAAGGCCGAGCAGCGGCAGCGTCAAGCTAAGGGGAGAGGAGATCTCCTCCCGCAGGCCTCACGAAATAGTCTCTCGGGGCGTTTCGTTCGTCCCCGAGGGGAGGCGGCTCTTCCCGGCCATGACCGCCGACGAGAACCTCGCCGTCGCGGTTCCGAGAGGCTGCAGGGACGCCGAGCAGAGGATGGCCGAAGTCTATTCGATCTTCCCATCGCTTACAGAGAAGCGTTCGCTCCAGGCAGGGACGCTGTCCGGCGGCGAGCAGCAGATGATCGCCATCGGGAGGGCTATGATGACGAAGCCCGCGCTTCTGGTCGTCGACGAGCCCAGCCTCGGGCTCTCCCCTGCAGCCACGGGCAGAACGCTCAAGGCCCTGAGAGGGCTCGCGGACGAAGGGACCTCCGTCCTCCTCGCAGAACAGAACCTCGACCTGGCGCTTTCGGCTTCGGACAGGGCCTACGTCTTCGAGAACGGCCACATCGCGATGAGCGGGGCGAGCGCCACGCTGGTGAACGACCCCCACGTACGGGGGGCATACCTGGGAGGAGAGGTGTAAGCTCGGAGTGGAACTGGTCGGGGTCTCTCAGGCGGTGGCGAGCGGGATATTGCAAGGGGGTTTCTTCGCCCTCGCAGCTTCCGGGTTCTCTCTAATCTTCGGGGTGCAGAAGATACTCAACATCGCCCACGGCGCCTTCATAGTGCTCGCGGCCTTCATCACCATCCAGTTCTCCATAGCGCTCACCCCGGCCCTACATCTCGACCCGCTGGCTTCCATCCCCCTCGACTTCGCCCTCCTCGCCTTGTTCGGGGGTGCGATCTACCTCCTCGTCGTCAGGCGCGTGGAGAGTAAGGGATTCGAAGCGCCGCTCCTGGTCACCTTCGGGGTATCGATGCTGATGGAGTACGTCATCGCCAACGGGCTCGGCCCCATCCCTTCAATCGACCCATCGGGAGGGCTGGGGGCGACGGCCGGGTCGCTCGGGTACTCGAGCCAGTCGATACGCCTGGGCCCGGTCTACCTCCCCGACGCGCAGCTCCTCGCCTTCATGGCGGCCATCGTCGTCATCCCCCTCCTCCAGCTCTTCCTCCGCAGGACGTACTTCGGCCGAGCAATCAGGGCGACGGCCCAGGACGCCGAGGCGGCCGAGTTCTCCGGAATCGACACCACGAAGGCAAAACTGATCTCCTTTGTCATAGGCTCGGGGCTGGCTGGGATCGCCGGTGGGTTCTTCGCGCTCACCAACTCCGTGACCCCCACTTCCGGGGACAACGTGCTGCTACCAGTGATCATAGTGGTCGTCATCCTGGGCGGGCTGGGGAGCGTCGGAGGCACCCTCGTGGCAGGGCTCCTGGTGGGGGTGGTGGCCAGCGTGTCTGGGTATCTCGCGCTCACGCTGCCTATCCAGTCGGGGTTCCACGCAGACCTGGGAAACCTGGTCACCTTCTCGCTCTTCCTAGGCGTCCTGATGCTAAAGCCCTCCGGGCTCTTTGGGAGGGGGGAGCGGGTTTGACTGCAGGCGGGCTGTCAGGGGGCCTCCTGAAAGCGCCCAAGTCGCTAGTAGTCTTCACAGCTGGGGCCATACTCGCAGGGCTCGTCCCCCTCTCAGGAGGCTTCGATCCCAGCTTCCTGGGCGCCTTCGTCATCTACTTCGTATGGATAACCTTGGCCGTGAGCTGGAACCTCACCGGGGGGTTCGGCGGCCTCTTCAACCTGGGCCTCGTCGCCTTCTTCGGACTCGGGGCGGTGGTCGGAGGGGCGGGGCTGCAGTCGGGGATTCCCCTGGCCGCGATGGTCCCCATATCCGCCCTGTCCGGCGCCACTCTGGGAGCTCTCCTGATTCCCACCTTCAGGCTGAAGAGCTTCTACTTCGCGGTGGCGACCTTCGTCGTCCCCTACATGGTCAAACCACTCGTCGAAGTGACGAGCGGTACCTCGGTCTTCCGGGTGCCCGGCGCGGAGATACTGGGCTCCTCGCAGCTCTACTACTCAGGGCTTGCTCTGGCGGTCGCGTCGGTCTTCGGCGTGTATCTGATGATGAGGTCGAAGGTCGGTTTCGCGCTCAGGACCATCGGAAGCGACGAGGTGGCGTCGGCCAGCGTAGGTGTCAACGTGGGCGCATACAAGGCCGTCGCCCTGGTGGTCAGCGGGGCCCTCGCCGCCCTGGCTGGGCTGTACTACCTCGAGATAGCCGGAACGGCCGACACTACCATCTTCCAGAACCTGAGCTTCTCCCTGCTCCCATTGTTCATGGTCATCATAGGCGGGACTGGGACCTTGGAGGGGCCCGTAGTCGGCGCCCTGGTCTTCAGCGCATTAAATTACTTCGTCACCAGCCAGCTCCCAGGTTCGACCTTGGACGTCTTCATCCTTTCCCTGGCCGTGGTGGCTGTGGCGCTCTTCCGGCCCAGGGGGCTCGTCGCCAGGAGGCGTCGGAACTGAGCCCCAGGGCCCCCACCCGCGGGTACGCGGACCGCGAGTATGGCGCCGTCCTGAACCCCGACGAGCTGCCGCGGAGGTGGTACAACATCGTCCCCGACCTCCCCGAGAAGCTGGCCCCTATGCTCGACCCTCACACCCTGGAGCCTGTGACCGAGAAGAGCTTCGAGGCCCTGTTCCCTCGAGAGCTCGTCAGGCAGCAGTTCTCGGAAGAGAGGTGGTTCGACATCCCCGAGGAGGTCTGGGACGCCTACAGGAGGCTCCCACGGCCCACCCCGCTTGTCAGAGCCCGGAGGCTGGAAGAACGCCTCAGGACGCCTGCCAAGATATTCTACAAGGCGGAGCAATTCTCCCCGGTGGGGAGCATGAAGCCGAACACGGCCCTCGCCCAGGCGTACTACGCCAAGAAGCAAGGCCTGGATCTGGCCGTCTCGGAGACCGGCGCGGGACAATGGGGGTCCGCCCTGGCGATGTCCTGCGCGCTGTTCGGCCTGAAGGCGAGGATCTACATGGTGCGGGTCAGTGCAATGCAGAAGCCAGGCAGGAAGATCATGATGCAGACCTACGGCGCCGAGGTGCTGGAGTCCCCGAGTAAGAACACGAAGACAGGACGGAAGCTCCTTGCGGAGGACCCTGAGCATCCTGGGTCTCTCGGCATAGCGATAAGCGAGGCGATAGAAGACACGCTGGCCAACGAAGGGTCGAAGTATCTCCTCGCTTCGGCCTTCAACTACGCCCTCGCCCACCAGACCGTCATAGGGCTCGAGACGCAGAAGGAGTTCGAGCTCCTCGACCTCGAGCCAGACGTGATGTGCGGTTGCATCGGCGGGGGGTCGAACTTCTCAGGCTTCATCTTCCCCTTCGTGAGAGAGAAGCTCCGGGGCAAGTCTGACGCCGAGTTCGTCGCCTGCGAGCCGAGCGCGGTCCCTTCGACCACCAGAGGGAAATTCACCTACGACTACGCCGACACCGCCGAGCACACCCCACTCGTGAAGATGTACACCGTAGGGCACCAATTCGCGAACCCGCCCATCCACGCGGGGGGGCTCAGGTTCCACGGCAAGGCCCCGAGCCTTTCGCTCCTCATACACAGGGGGGTGGTGAGGTCTGTCGCGTTCGGACAGACCAAGGTCTTCGAGGCTGCGAAGATCTTCGCCGAGACCGAGGGGGTGGTCACGGCTCCCGAGTCGGCCCATGGTCTGAGGTACGCCATCGACGAGGCGATCAGGTGCAGGAAGTCGGGGGAGAAGAAAGTCATCGTCTTCAACAACTGCGGCCACGGCCTCCTCGACCTCTCGGCCTACGACGAGTTCAACCGCGGGAAGCTCATAGATTGGGAGCCGGCGGAGTTCAGCGTCCCCGAATATGTCAAGGGCAGATGAGCCGGCGGCGACCCGCCACCCTACCCTAACCCATGGGCGCCAATTAGGGTTTATCATAATCTGAAATCTGTCACGTTTAATTACTCGTTTTCGCTTACAATCTTAAGGTTGGTACGCGCCAAGTCGCCCCGGGCCATCAAGGACGAAGCTCCGGACCTCGAGACCAAGATAATCGCCGCCATCGGCAAGGCCGGCCCGAGGAACATCGCTCAGATATCACGGATGACCGGCGCCCACCAAGAGACGATAAGGTACAAGATCAAAAAGAGGTTCGGCCGGCTCGGCTTGAGGTTCCGCGCCGAGGTCGACTTTCCAAAGCTGGGCCTGAATCTGCACTGGGCCAGCCTGAACTTCTCCGAGACTCACTATGGCACGGCGGACCAGACGCTCGCAGCCTTGAACCGGGTGGGCTACCTGGCGTACTACGGTAAGGTCATCCCACAGGGATACTACGTGGCGCTCTTCGCGCTCCCGGAAGGCACCGCAGGCGGGTACAGGGAGTTCCTGGCAGGGCTGGTGGCCGAGGGGATATTGAGCAGCTTCACGCTTGAGGAGTCAGTGGCCAGCAGGCACAAGCCGATGGACCCGAAGTACTTCAACTTCAGGTCAGGGGGGTGGGATATCGAATGGGACAGGCTCGCGGAGCAGCCGCCGCTCCAATTGCCATCCGGCCCGAAGCCACACATAGAGGACTTCGACTACTACGACCTCCTCATAATCAAAGAGCTTCAGAAGGACTCATTGCAACACCTCACGACGATCGCTAGGAGGTTGAAGGTCCATCAGAAGACGCTGGAGTATCACTATAGGGCGCACGTCCAGAAGTGGAAGCTCGTGCCGTCCTACAGGATACGGTGGGTCCAGGACATCTCGAAGAAACTGGAACGCTCGACCGCGACGACCTGGCTTGCGTTCCGCAACCTCTCCGAACAGGAGCTCGCAGACGTCCAGGCCGCCATCGGCAAGATCCCATTCCTCTGGTCCGAAGACGTCCTTGAAGGCGGCGCTTACATCGCGACCATGTACGCCCCGCTGACTGAGCTGCTCGCTATCTCGGCTTACATCAACGGGGCGCTCCCCAGGCTCGCCTCGAAGGTTGAGATAGGATTCATCAGCCCGGCCGACTCGCACTTCTTCACCGTCCCACACAACATGTACCAAGACGGCGAATGGAAGTTCAACGCCAGGCAGATGCGCGGCGCCCTCCGGAAGGAGTCCGTCGACCCCCTGCAAGAATAGGGAAGACCTACGCCGGCCCTTTGGGGTCGTCCCGCCGGCTCCGTCCGATTGCCCGACATGCCCATGAAGGGACAGAGAGCACGCGGGGGTCGAGGCCCGAAAAGACCTATCTAGACCAGTGTTTCCACTGCTCCTAGATGCCAGAGGGCATAGACGAAATCTTCCGCAGGGCCAAGGAAGGCAAGCCCCTATTCGTGAACCGAGACGCCCTGAGCCCTGAGTTCGTCCCCTCACACCTGCCGTTCCGCGACCCCCAGACCAGGGCGGTGGCCCAGATTCTGGCCCCCATCCTTCGGGGCTCAAAACCATCGAACCTCCTGCTTTACGGCAAGACGGGAACCGGGAAGACAGCGGTGGCCAACTACGTCCTGGCGAAGCTCAAGGCAGAGGCGAACAACCCCAACCTGGTCCTCGCCTATGTCAATACCCGGCTTGCCGACGGCGAGTATCGTACCCTGGCCGACTTCGCCCGCCACCTCGACCTGAGCAAGGGCAAGCAGATACCGCTCACGGGCCTGGCCGTCGGGGAAGTTGTGGACAGGATCTCGGAGAACATACGAGAGAACAAGAAGAAGGTCGTCCTCGTTCTCGACGAAATAGACTACCTGGTAAAGCTCTTCGGAGACGACATCCTCTACTCATTCACGCGGTCAGGGAACAGGCTCTCGCCTGGCTTCCTCGCCATCGTGGGGATCTCGAACGACCTCAAGTTCAAGGAGGGGCTCGACCCTCGTGTCCTGAGCAGCATGAGCGAGGAGGAGCTCGTCTTCCCCCCATACACAGTCGACGAGCTCCGAGAGATACTTACGGAGAGGGCAGCGGTCGCGTTCAGGCCTTCCGTCGCGTCACCCGCAGCCATAAACCTCTGTGCGGCGATGGCCGGGTCGGAGCATGGGGACGCCAGACGCGCCATCGATCTCCTGCGCATCGCGGGGGAGGTCGCCGAGCGGGATGGGCTCCACGGAATCGACGACTCCTGCATCAGGAAGGCGTCGGACAAGATGGAGGTGGACAGGGTGGACGAGGCGATACGCTCTCTCCCCGTGCAGAACAAAGCAATCCTCTACGCGGTCTCGAGGTTCGACGGGGGGACGAACACCGGGGAACTATACCTCGCCTACAGCGGCCTCTGCAGGAGGCTGGGCATCGAGACGCTGACCCAGAGGAGACTGAGCGGCATACTGGGGGACCTGGACCTGCTGGGGCTGGTGGAGGCTTCAGTGGTCAGCAAGGGGAGGAGGGGGCGGACTAAGAAGATCCGGCTCCTGATAGGCAGGGACACCCTGGAGAAGACCCTCGCTGAGGACCCGGCCTTCGGCGCCGCGGGTTAGGAAGCGAACGCCGCAGCCCCGAAGCTGCGCCTCGTCACTTCAAGAGTCGAGAGGTCGACGACAGGGATCACGCTGGGCGTCGGTTCGAGACCCATGTTTGATTGGAAGTCAGTCTGCGCCTGCCACGTCCCCGAGTTGATTAGCAGGGTCCCCCTGTAGGAAAGCTCACCATAGGTATGCACGTGCCCGGCATGGAAGACATCGGGCACCTGGTCTATCACCATGTAATCGCGGGGCTCAGGTGACAGGGCCGTCCTTTTACCATAGGTGGGGGCGAGGTGCCTCGCCTTGAGGAGAAGCCTCATGGCTTCCGTCGGCCTGTCATAGGCGAGGTTCGGCGTCGTGGCTATCACGTCGTCGAGGCTCTTCCCATGGTACAGCAAGAACGAAACGCCGTGGAGCTTCACACAGGCGGGGTCACCGACCCACCGGACGTTGTCCATGGCGTACAACGACTCGGCCATGTCGACTGGCACAGCGGGCTGAGGGAGGGCCTGCCTGACTGTGTCGTGGTTTCCGGGGGATAGGATTATCTGAATGTGCCCCGGCACCTGGGAGAGAAGGCTAGCGGCCAGGTCATACTGCTTCTTCGGGTCCCTTTCCGCGAGCTGGAACTCCTGGCCAGGGTAGACGCCCACCCCGTCCACCAAGTCCCCGGCCACCACCAAGTACTTGACCCGGCCGACCACGTCCTCATCGCCGAAGGCGCCGTTCAGCCACTGGAGGAAGCGGCGAAAGTCGTCCGCCAAGAACATCCTGCTGCCGATGTGAAGGTCGGAAAGGAGGGCCGCGTACACCCGGTGCGAAGTGGAGACGACCTTGTGCCCTGGGACGTCGGGGAGGACTACGGAGCCGGCGTAGAGCGAGCCTGACTTGCCTCTGGACACCTCGACCACGACCATGCTGTCCAGCGGAGCTTCAAGCGCAGACTTCTCGACTAGCGGGTCCTGGCATACGACCTTCAGCGTGCCCGTCGGGTCGTCCACCCTCAGCTCAATGCTCCCACGCCAGCTCGAGCGGTCCGCAAGGAGCCCCGCCACCTTTACCTTCTTCCCCGGCGCCAGGTTCTTGGTGGCAGAGACCGTCGCGCTGTTCTTGGTGTCCAGCCTTTCGCGCACGATGGAGAACAGCCGCTGGTACCTGTCGCGGAACAGCCCGTTGAACCCCTCCGCACCCTCCACCGGAGCGATGGCCTGGGTCGGGTCTGAGAGCACTTCCACCTCGGCGGGGTCCTTCGCCGCAGGCCGCTCCGTGGGCCTGGGCGTCTCCCTGGGCATGAACTTTGCCACGTCGTCTTCGGTAATCACCTTGGCCTCCCCTGGGGAGACCGCTTTCTGCTCGAGAATCTTCTCCACTAGGCCATCAGCATCGGTCCCGGCCGGGAGCGCCCGGATCATCTCGAAGGCCTTGGCATCCAGCATGTAGCCGGAGGACAGGACACGCGAGACAGCCTTCGATTCAGGCACGGGCCGCAGAAAACCCCATGGCGTATTTATCGAGTCCGGCGACATCTCAGTGGTAGGCGCAACGCGGACCGGTCAGCCGCGGACGCCGCTGGACGACTGCACGCACTGCGTCCCCAACTGGACCAACGATTCGAGCATGACAGGATCCCTGGACTCGCAGTACACCCTCGTTATGGGCTCGGTCCCCGAGGACCTGAACATGACCCAGGATCCATCACCAAGCACGAGCTTGAGGCCGTCGAGGGTCCGCTCTTCTGAAATCCTGAACTTGCTGAAGGATGCCTTGGCCTCGCGGGCGAGGACGTCCATCCTGACTGGGATTTTCAGGTTCGTCTGCCTGTACCCCCAGTGTGTCTCCTGCACGACCCGGCTCAGGAGCCCTCTTTCTGCCGAGAGCAGGTTGGAGATCAGGGCCGCAGCGTTGATTCCGTCCTCCCAAAGCCCCCACTTCGGATCGACTACCTTGCTCGGCTCAGCGGCGAATACCCCCCCTTCTGCCGCGAGTACGGCGAAGGTCTTTCCAACCCGGCTCCTCTTCACCCTTAGCCCTAGCCGCTCGGCCTCTTCTTCAACGGCGCTCGACGTGTTCTCTGAGATGACTGCGTCACCCCCCGCGGGCCCGAGGGCGCGCAGAGCGAGTATCGTCAGAATCGAGTCGGGCACCACTCTCCCTGACCCATCCACCATCACCAGCCTGTCGGCATCCCCATCATGGGCGAAACCGAAGTCTGCGCCCAGGGTCGGGAGCATCGAGGCGAAGTCGGACAGGTTGGCCGCGGTAGGCTCCGGGGGCCGGGCTGAGAACCTCCATGAGACCTGCGCGTTCACCGGGATGACTTGATGGCCCAGGGCCTTGAGTATGGCCGGCGTCGCCAGCCCGCCGGGGCCCCCCGCGCAATCCACTGCTATGCGGAGCGGCTGAGAGGCGCGCGGATAGCGGGCGACCACCGCTCCAATGTAGTCGTCAATCACCCATTCGTCTGGGACGAACTGCCCGAAGGCCCCCGTGGGCTTCATCACATCGACGGCCATCGCCCGCTCTATCCTCTCTTCATCTGACTTCGGAAGCTCCATGCCGTCGCGGTTGAAGACCTTCACCCCCGAGAACTCTGGCGGGTTGTGAGATGCAGTCACGGCGAACCCGGCCGTGCACGACCTCGACCTGGTCCCGAACGCGAGCACCGGAGTAGGCACGAGGCCGAACACGCTGGCGTCGCTCCCCACCGCGCTGAGGGCCGAAAGGACCGTCTTTGCGAGGAGGGCCGAGGCCTTCCTGCCGTCCCAGCCCACGCCGTACTTTCCTCTCCCGAACGCGAAGGCTATGGTCTCCGAGAGCCTGTAGACCTGCTCGGGGGTCTGGGTATGGTTGAAGACGCCCCTGACGCCTGCAGTCCCGAACGCCTTGGTCATCTCTATCGCTCTATGATCTTCGCCCAGAGCTCGGGGGTGGCTTTCTGGGCAAGGCCGTGGAGGGTCGTAGCGAGCTCTCTGATTTCCCACTGAGCCTGAAGGGCCGTCCTCTGCCAGACCATATGCATGAGGCTCCTCGCGCTCAGGGTCATGACCAGCTTGGTCTTGATGGCGCTGGGGAGCACATACCGGGCGTCCTCCTTGGGGACCCCCGCGGTCACCATCTTCTCGTAGGCTGCGTAGACAGCCTTGAGCCCTTCGTCGTAGGCCTTGTACGCTGCCTCGTTGGCCTGGATGCTGGGCGGGGTCACGACACCCTCCCTGGTGGCGGCCGAGAACCTCTGAGACTCTTGGTCGTAGGACACAGCCCTGTGGCGGACCAGCTGGTGCGTGGTCACCCTACTACAGTCCTCAATCTCGAACATGTAGACGACCTGGTCCAGCAGGGCCTCGGGGTCGAACCCAGCGCCCTTCTCCGAGAGAACCTTCTTCAGCACACCGAGGTCTGTGCTGTAGATGAGCTTAACCCGCATGGGCCCCCCCTCCAAAGGCCACCTCGCTGAAGACAGGGCAGACAGACTTGCTGGCGAGCTCTGACACGACGAGCTCCGCGAAGCCCTCCCCGGTCCGCCCTCTCCAGAGCTCCACGAGGGTCCTCGCGTTCATGGACACGAACCAGTCGGCGTCCTTGACCCGCGTCGCCCGGAGGTACGGGAAGTCCCTGACGAGGCTCCCCACCTCGGCGTCCCCCGCGCCCTCGACGAGGAGAGTCAGCGTGAAATGTTCGAAGACGTCGAGCGACTTGTCCTGGAGGGCCTTGGTCAGAAGGTACCTCCAATAATCAGCCCCCTTCTGCTCAAGTTCGGATTCTATCTCTTCTATGGTCTTAGTGCTGTAGCACCTCCTCATGGCCACAGCAATCGTCCTCTCAGGGTAGGGACTGGACCAGATGAGAGAGACCTTCATCGCAGAAACACTCCCGACCCGACATTCGATTTAAACAAGCGCCTTCAGAGAGAGGGCCTAGTTGAAGGACAAGACTCGGTCAGTCTCCGGAGCCAGCATGCCCTGCGTGGTCGTCCTGCACGAGGTCTGGGGCCCTGACTTGCACATACAGGGGGTTTGTAAACGGCTCCGAAAACTCGGGTTTGCAACAGCCGTCCCATCTCTCTACAGAGGATACGAGTCGCTCCTCACTCCCGGGAACATCGGAAAAGCGATGGCCGCAGTATGGGACCTCTCTCTTGAAGAAAGACGCAACAAGAAGAAGGTCGCCGCCGAGCTCGAAGCCAAGGCCGCCGACGCCGACGTCGCCGAGATCCTGGCGGTCCTGTACGACCAGGGCTTCAGGGACGGGATGCTGGGGATCGTGCTGGACGCAGTGCAGGCCGCGCGGGAAAGGCACGCGAAGGTCGCGACCCTGGGATTCTCCCTCGGAGGAGGCCTATCGCTGGCTGCCGCAGCCAGGCCGGGCCATCCCGACGCCGCCGTCTCCTATTGCGGAGAGCCGCCTAGCCACCAGAACCTGGCTGGGACCGCCATACCAGTGCTCGCGGTCAGTGCCAGCGACGACGAGCTCATGAGCCCACTGATGCCTAGATTCGTGGAAGTCGCCCTCGAAGAGGGGATCGACCTGACAGTCAAAATCATCCCTGGCACTCAACACGACTTCTTCAACGAGACGAAGAAGGAACGATACAACCAGGCGGCGGCCGAGGAGGCGTGGGACGCCACAGCCTGGTTCCTGGCGAAAACACTGGGACAGAGGCGGTCTCTCTCAAAGAAATAATAGTGGTCGTTGGGAGGCTAGGCTTGGGCCGGGGTGGCAGAGTGGTTAATGCGCGGGCAACCCGCCCAAAACGAAGCGGGTCCGCAACTCGAGATCAACGACCAGTCAGCCCGTGACCTTCGGGTCGCGTGGGTTCGAATCCTACCCCCGGCGCCTAACCTGAGAGAACTGGTAGACGACGAGTCGGGGTAAAGCAGCTACGTCGCTCAGGCTGTCTTGAACGATTCGCCGCACCCACAAGTCGAGACGGCGTTGGGGTTTTCTACGACGAACCCTCCGCCCATCAGCTTCTCTGACCTGTAGTCAACCGTTGACCCAGCGATGAACGGAGCGCTAGATCTGTCGACCGCGACCTTGGCTCCACCCACCTCTATCACGTAGTCATCATCGGAGAGCTTATCGTCAACCACCATACCATAGGAGAGCCCTGAGCACCCGCCCGCCGTGACGAATATCCTGAGGGCTGCTCCTGGCTTGCCTTGCCTTTCGAGGTAGAGTTTCAACTCGTCCGCCGCCTTCGTTGTGAGCGCCACTATGGGCTTGACCGCTACGCCTTGGCTCAATCTACAAGGAACTCTCCGTCGCTCGTATAAAAATAAGACTCTCAGGCGGCGAGTTTCTGCGCCATCTTGGACACCTCGGCGTAGGGAGGTTCGACGGATGGGGTGTCGGTTGCCCACCTGTATCGGAGCATCCCCCTCATGTCCACCACGAACACGGCGCGTTTGGAGACCCCCTTGTACCCGAGGCCCACCCAGGAATCCTGGAGGACCCCATAGAGCCTGGTGACTTTCTTGTTGAAGTCGCTCAGTAGCGGGAATTCTAGGTTGTACGTCTGCGCGAATGCCTTGAGAGAGAAGACGCTGTCGACGCTCACCCCCACGACCTGCACGCTGGCCTTCTGGAGCCCGCCGAACCAGTCTCTGAACGTACACATCTCCTTGTCGCAGACCCCTGAGAATGCAAAGGGGAAGAAAGCCAATATCGTGGTGCCATGCTTGGTGAACTCATCGAGGGTCCTCAGGGTCTTGTCAGCGTCCGGGAGGGAGAAATCCGGGACCTTCTGCCCCAGCCTGAGCGCCACGACCATTTGACGGGGCGATTCTGATTTAAGGCTACTTCGGGAGCTTCTGCAGCACCTCTAGGTACTTGGCGGCCAGGGAGACCAGCCGTTCCTGCCTGTCCATGTCCTTCTCAACAGCGAGCGCGGCCGTGGTCTCATTCAGGCGCGCTACCAGGACGTCCCGCATCAGGACCACCACCGTGTCGTAGGTGACAGGGGTCGCCCTGGAGATCAACGAAAGGTCGTCGTGAAGCACGCAGTAAATCCTGCCACGGTACCTCACCTGTATCCCGCCGTCCTGGGGGCAGGGGTCCGCGAGCATCGTACCCCCCCTGCTCACGAGTTCTGCGGCTAGCTTCATCCTGTCTTTGGACGTCCCACCCAATGCATCGCCTGCTCCAGCGTGCGTATTAAACACGGCCCATTCGAAAAGCACTTAATCCCATCATACCGAGCACCGCCGTTCCCGGAGTCACTCATTGAGCGCAAAAGCGAAGAAACAACAGGAGAACGAAGCGAAGCTCGCGAAGGCAGTCGTGAGCCTGCAGCAGATTTCAGACTCCAACATAACGCCACGTAACATCAGGAAGATCATGAAGGACTCGGTGCTGATGCTCCAGGACGCCAAACAGAGCGTGGCGGTCAGGGCTGCGAACGCCATCAGCCTTCTGGACGAGGTAGGCCAGGATCCCAACATGCCCTCGTTCGCGAGGGTGACGCTCTGGTCCGCAGTCTCCGAGCTCGAGTCTATCAGAGAGTCATAGGCTGCCGGGAGGCGCCCATCTCCTCCGTTCGCCCCGGGAAAAACTTTAACACGTTCTCGCATGCCATAGACGCGATTGCCTAGCTGCCCGAAGTGCGGGAACAAGGAGTCTCTCCCGACGCGGTCTTTCAACGTGATAGTCGAGCCGGCAAAGGGCGAACGCGGCATGACCGAGAGGCGGGTCGGGATGTACACATGCGCTCAATGCGGGACGAAGTTCCCCACGGTCATAAGCAAGCAGAGATACTTGATCGTCGCCGAGGAGCAACTGAAAGCCATCCAAGACGAACTGGGCTCGGTGAAAAAGGGGAACGAAGGACTAACTGAGAGGGTCCACGAAATGGAGCGGCAGCAGCGGGAGCTGGAGAGCTCCATGGCCAAGGCCGCGAGGGAGAACGAAGTAAGGCGGATGAGAGAGAAGCTCGCCGAGCTCGAAGAGTTCGTCGGATTCTTGCGAAAAGAAAAGGGCGAACTCGAGCAGAAGGCTTCCAGGCTGCGCTAGCCTAGACTCCCCCGGAGACGACGGGCGGAAGAGCGTAGCCCGCTTCTGATTCGTATGAAGCGACCTTCTCTTCCAGCACAGCCTTCTCGGTCCGAAGGGCCTGCACCTGGCTTTCCAGCTCATTTGCAGACTTCTCCAGCTCGAGAGTGGCTATCTTCTCCTTTAGGGAGTCGATGTCGGCCAGGAGCGAAGCCTTCTCGGTGTCGAGAGACCTGATCTTCTCCTCGAGCTCAGTCCTCTGGTCAGCGTATTCGGTTACTACTTCCATGGCTGCCGACGCTCCAGATACACGCCGCGCTTACCTCTTGGTTGAACTAAAACAATTGATAACATCGTGAACTTGTATGAATCCGTCATCGCACTCATTGGACCAGCCTCAGGGCGCAACCAAGAGTGAGTCAATCTTAAGAAGCTGCTAGCCTTCCTGATTAATGAAAGGGAAGTTTGAAGCAGAGTGCTTTGCCACTAAAAATATCGTCGATACCATTCGTGCTGGGCATGCACAAGGGGAAGGTGAATATTCACTACACGGTCAACCAAGGGGTAGAGTACTCGGGCTTCACGGCCATAGGGCGAGAGTTCACTGACGAAATGGTGCGCGGATTCCCGGTCATGAAGGCGACAGTCTCCTTCGACGGCAAAGGCTACGAGGCCATGTTCGGTTGGATTCAGATAATATCCCATATCCATGGTGACGGCTTGGAAAGGCACTTCGAAGTCGATCTTGCTCCTTCCATGCAAGGCAACGACTTCCCCTACTGCGAAGTGGGATACAAGCCGAGCATGTATGACGCTCCATGCAACAGGCCTAAGACGAGCATGACTTGGAGAGCGTATACATTCCTATTCCAGTTCATTTCCCAGCCCAGACGCGAGGCCAGCAGGCGCTTCTACCCTCTGGTCGGATTCACCTGGGGCTACATCCTTGCGGATCGGGGCAAGAGAGTGGATGTCACGGAGCTGCGAGAAATACCAACCAACGAGTGGAAGAGGGTGTTCCCAAGAAGCCTTCGGAAGTTCCCAAAGTGGTATGCGATGGCGAAGAAAGATTCGGGTATCAGCTAGGAAACACTAAGACCCAAGACGCGCCGTATATTTCCCTCAATTCGCCGTCAAGCATGCTCTGTGCCTCTGAAACTGAATGGAAGCATGAACATACTGAACCATACATACGCCCTATCTATACCCTAGGATTTA
Source organism: archaeon (assembly GCA_021827865.1). GTDB lineage: Archaea > Thermoproteota > Nitrososphaeria > Nitrososphaerales > Gagatemarchaeaceae > UBA183. The sequence continues at coordinate 25,205 of JAKAUC010000008.1, read as the reverse complement.
TGAATCGATAGCAATCGACCGCACCGATGCCAAAGGGTCTATGGGTATGGCCTTCCGATCCCCAAGGCCAACAGGAGACGCTGGAGAAGGTCGCCGCCTCTCCTCACCTGAATGCGGCGCTGGCCGTCCTCGCCAAGAGTGAGGAGGGGATGAGCAACGCCGAGCTTGACGACGCAACCAACGATAGCTCCGAGTGGACAACCATCTGGGTGGTGAGACAGCTTACGTCCCTCGGCTTCATCGAGTTCAGGGTGGACCTCTTCGGGAACCCAGCAAGGTACCGCCTGACAGCGCTGGGCCGGACAGCACTCTCCAAGATAGCAGAGCCGCCGCTGGCTGTGCCTCCTTCAAATCCCCAGCCTCAGCAGGCGGCCGCGTCAAAGCCTGTCTGAAGATTCGGGGGTAGTACTACATTGGCCTACTGCGGGCACTGTCCGTCCGCATACGTGTCCCTGAACGGGAGTATGTCGTAGGGGGCTCCGCTCTCCGCCAGGACCTCGGTCAGGGTGAACGTGGACGGGTCAGGGGAGTACCCCCGAAGTAGTAGGCGTTCCTGAGAAGTACGAAGTCGTGTCCGAGTTCTCGAAGGACCACTCCGCGATCCCCTGAGACTCGTCATGCCACGACCACCCTGCCGAGACCCCATTCGAGACGCGGGTGACAAGCTGGACAAACGCCTTCGGGGGGCCCGCCCGAGGGCCGCGCACTCTTTCTGGGTCAAGAGCCTCGCGTGCGGCTAGGCGTTCATGGCCGGCAAGATGGACGACTCTCTCTTAACCGAAGCGGAGATTCAATCTTGGCTGTCAAGAAGAATCAGCCCAGGACGATTATTTCCCTCTGGCTCTTTGACAGCTCCCTGTAGCCGTTTGCGGTCACCAAGACATCCTGCTCAAGGTTGCAGGTCCCCGCCCTCCCTTCGACCGAAGGCTCTATGGTGAAGACAATGTCCTCTTCGACCTCCTTCTCCCCCTGCTTTCCATAGCGGTTCGGCCACCTGGGTCCGAGGAGGGGCCCTATCTCGTGGGTGCTCCTCCCCAGGACGTGCCCGAGCGCGTGCATGTATTCAGGGAAACCCTCTTTGACGATGAGTTGCCTGGCCGCGGCGTCCACCCTCCAGCCGGGGATCCCCGGTCTGAGGATAGTCAGCGCGGCGTCGTTGGCGCGCCTCGCGGCGCCGAAGGCCTTCTTCACCTCCGCTGGGACGGCCCCGCCTCCGACATAGTATACCCTCTGGAGGTCGCTGCAGTAGCCTTCATACCTGACGCCGAAGTCCAGCTTGACCATGTTCCCTCTTTCGATCTCGTCGCCGCGGTATCCGAGGTGCGCCGCCGGGGCGGCTCCTACCGCTACCGAGGGACAGTGGTCTGCCGCCCAGGCCGGAGTCAGCCGCCGCTCCTCTATGAGCGCCTGGGCCGCGTCATGGACCTGCTTGTCGGTCCTCCCCGGCCTTATCTCCTGCTCGAGCTCGTCGTAGATCCCCTCGCACTCCCTGATAGATTTCGCGAGCAGTTCGACCTCCTCAGGAATCAGCTTCGCTCGGAGGGCGATGGCGATGTCCTCGGCGGAGACGAAACTCTTGGCGTAGGCTTTGAGAGCTGCCCTCAGGTACCGCTCCATCCCTGAGCTGAGGCCGTCGGCGGCGCCGAGGTCGCGGCTGGTGTTGACAGCTATCCTCTTCGGTCTCCTCTTGGAGACCAGCTCCCTGAGCGCGGGGGCGGCCCCCTCTCTCCCATACCCAATCACCTTGTGATACATCCCGCGGCTTCTCACCAGCTCTGACTCCAAGCTCCCAACGATGGCCGTACGTTCCCCATCCCGTTCGATGACCGCCGCGGAACGCCATGTGAGGTGGTCGAACCGGAGATCCCCGGCCAGCGGGTCTTCGTTCCCCTCGCGAGAGAAGGTGATCCACATGTCGACCCCGCGCTTGTCCATCGTCTTGCGGACGACCTTCAATTTCTTCTCCAGAAACTCCTGTTTCAGCGCCCCGCTCCCCTCTCTCATGCACGTCCGGTCAGGCCGGCAGGCTTATCCGTCTTCTGGCGCGTTTATGCCAAGCCTCCAGTTGGACCGTACCCACAATGCGGGGCGTGGTTCGAACAAGCGGATCCCAGGCAGTGGAAATGACTGTCGGGGGTTGGTCCGCCCGTTCACGGCTCTATGAACGTCGACGAACTAACCTCACCGACTTGGCCGACACCACTGGCAACAGAGGCGCCTAATGTCAGGGGGATGGAGCCAAACGCCGAGAACGAAGCGGGCGCCCCCGGATTGGCACCCGAGCGCTCACTCTTCTTGGAATGGAAAGCCGACGGCGTTGGTCACAATACGACGCTCCGCGCCTCTCAGGATCTCGTCGAGTGTCGAAGGTTGCACCCCGACCAGCTCGCTCAGGGCTGTGAGGGTAATCTTCCTGGGGAATTCGAAGTATCCGTGAGCTACTGCCTTTGCCATAATCTCTCTCTGCCTGTCGGTGAGGGCTGGCTTCCTCTCAAGAGGAGTGATGTCTTCAGTCTTCGCCTCGACCCCTTCCTTCTCCAGCTTCGACAGCACCTGCTTGAAATCACTGGTCTTGCGGACCACAAACTTCCACAACGCGGGCTGGGATTCCGCATCGAGGGGGCACTTGAGACAGATTACGGCGGCGTCGTTCGAAGCCGCGCATATCGCTGGCCTGGAGAGCACTACCAGCAGCGGGACAGAGTCTTCTTCTCCCTCGCCTTCGATCGCCTGCCTGACCCCCTCTGTCCTCCGTATCTCCGCGATTGCCGCGTGGATGCTCTGGGGCTCACCCCCGAGCTCTAGCAGCAACGACATCCCCGTCTTGTTGAAAGGTTTGCAGTCCACGACGCTCAGCTTGACGCCGTTGGCTTTTGCCGCATCTTGCAGCCTGCTCTCTGTCTTCACCCGCAGCGTAATCTGCCTGAGCGTCATCTAATGGATTAGGGTCAGCCACACATATTTAACTGCAAAAGGACGAATCCCACGCAGACTGCTGCCTCCGCAACAGGCCTGCCCAATCCCTTAATCCACAAGCCAGCCGCAGACGGTGGACACGTTTGGTGGGCCTCGTAACCAAGCGAAGCGAGATAACTGACAAAGGTGACGCAATAGCCCTCGAAACTGTATTATCATCGTCCTTTGCGTGGCTTTCACGGCCAAAACACCTCGATTTCACGACTCACCATCGAACCGCGTACTAACGCCGAGTCTGATTGACTCCACTCTCTCTTCCATCTCAGAACCTGACGCCCCTGGGCTCGCATTGCTCGTCCGCAAGGATGGCAGCACCATCTTCGAGCGTGGCTATGGTCTCCGCGACCTCCACACGCGCACAAAGATCGACCCCACTACAAATTTTCGCCTCGCTTCCTGTACCAAACAGTTCACTGCCATGGCCACCATGCTTCTCATACGCGACCGTGCGCTCACCTACGACACGCACCTCACCGATGTTCTCCCCGACTTCCCAGCGTACGGGAGATCGATCGTCATCCGCAACCTGCTCAACCACACCTCCGGCCTGCTTGACTACGAAGATTCAATGCCTCAGCCCCAGCCAAACACGCCGCCTGACCAACGGCCCCAGATTAGCGACGCCGGCGCCCTCGCCCTCCTCAAGCTTGCGACTACAAAGTTTCAGCCAGGCACAAGATGGGCATACAGCAATTCCGGCTACGTCCTTCTGGGACACATCATCGCGCGTGTCTCTCACAAACCGTTTCCTGAATTCCTCGACGATCGCATCTTCTCCCCACTCGGCATGAGGGACACCGTGGCCTACGTCAAGGGGAGAAACGAAGTTCCGAATCGCGCTTACGGGCATTCGAAGCAGGGGAGCGGCTGGATAGAAACGGACCAAGACGCCACCTCCGCAACTCTGGGCGACGGCGGTGTCTACTCTTCCCTGAACGACCTGGCCAAGTGGGATGAGGCGCTCGCCCATCACGCGCTCCTCAGTGAAGAGGAAATGCAGCCTGCGCTCTCTCCCGTCAACGTCCCGAATGGCGGTCCCATCGGCCCCAACGGTGAGCCCGCCGCCTATGGTTTCGGCTGGTTCCTGAATCCCTACAACGGCCATCCTCGCATGTGGCACCATGGCGAGACAGTCGGCTTTCGCGCCAGCATCCAGCGCTTCACCCACGATCGTTTGACGGTCATCGTCCTCTGCAACCGCTCCGACCTGAAACCCAGCGCCCTAGGCGAGCACATTGCCGACTTCTTCTTCACGCCGAAGAACCAGGCCCGCCCCGGTCAGTAGATTCAATGGAGGATGGGCTTCGACCCTCGATAATTTGCAGAGAGAGTTGCGCTAGGCGCAGCTCATCACACATGAGCGGTTCCGAAGTTCGTTTAGGGCGTGGCGCGGGGAGTGGGGCTCGGCACCCTCTGGCGCTTTGATTATCGCCAAGCGTGGAACCCACAACGAAACGGTGAACATAACCAAACGCACCGCGCTCGAATCAGCAAGCTCACAGTCCTCCAAAGGCAGTCAGCCCAATCGCCGGGACACCCGGCATTGAAATCCTAGGCTCCACCACAAGCGGGACGGCGGTCGAGGGACCTGCAGTAGAACGCGCGGACAACCGCAAATCGGTCCACCAGTCCCCGCGCAAGTATCCCAGACCCTCAATTTGACGAGAGGACGCCTATGAGGTGGTCGATAGATTGCTTGAAAATTTCACTGGAGACAGGAATCCTGTGACTTCCGTCCTTTGTGGTATGCATCCGTCCCAGTTCCGCAGGAAGGCTCATTCGTATCGTCGAAGACGAAGACTTCTTGTCGGCAAGCGCGAACCTGAGCAACGCGTCCTTGTTGAGGTTCGCCGCCTCAGTCTCTGGTCTCATGGATAGCCTCAGCAGCAATTGGGACTGCCTCTCGAAATCGTCCCTTCGGAGGATTCCGAGGCGCAGGGCAATCCACCCCTCGGCGATCATACCCAAAATCACACAGGCGCCATGTCCCATCTTGTAATCAGAAGCGCCTTCGATGGCGTGGCCGACGGTATGCCCATAGTTAAGAACGGACCTCAGGTCCGCTTCTCTCTCGTCCTTCGATACCAAGGCCGCCTTTATCCTACAGGCGTCGACTATGATTTCGTTCGGAATCCTAGTTTCCGTACCGACGAGTTTCGATAGCTTGTCGAACATCCTCTTGTCCGCGACGACCGCGCACTTCACGATTTCTGCGACCCCATTCATGATCTCCTCGCGAGGAAGGGTCCTGAGCACGAGGGGGTCGGTCAGGACTCCCTTTGGCTGGTGGAACGTGCCAATCTGGTTCTTGCCCCAGGGGGCGTCGACTCCAGTCTTTCCACCGATGCTGCTGTCGACCTGGGAGAGCAGCGTGGTCGGCAACTGATAATGGTCAATCCCCCTCTTGTAAATCGAGGCGACGAAGCCCGCGAGATCCCCTACCACGCCTCCCCCCAGGGCGAGGACCGAGCTCTCCCTATCTGCTCCGAGCCGGTTCAGCTTCGCGGCCAGGGCCCACGCCGCCTCGATGTTCTTGTTGGCCTCGCCTGGTGGCAAGGATACCAACTCCACGCTCCGAAACGCCTCTGCGAGCTCGGCCTTCAGCTTCCTTCCATACAGGCGCGACACAGTCGTGTCAGTCACTACGAACAATGAGCTGGCATCCGCGAGGCGAGGCAGCCGCTCGACAAGTTCACCTAGGATACCATCGCGGACGACTATCTCGTAGCTCTTATCGTCTCCAGAGGTCAGCGAGACTTCAATTCTGGCCGTTCTCATTGCGAAGGTCACTGGAGAAAGGGGTCTCGCTCTCGTTTATGGTCTTGTAGAGCAGGTTGCAGGTCTTGATGATGCCGCCTAGCTCCTTGGGAAGGAGCGCCTGAGCGCCGTCGCTCAGCGCTTCCTGGGGCTTATCGTGAACTTCGATCATCAGGCCGTGGGCGCCCGTCGCTATGGCTGCTCTGCTCATGGGTGTAATCAGTTCCCTTCTTCCTGTCCCATGGCTGGGGTCGGCGATCACAGGGAAGGGCGTTTCCCTTCGGACTACAGGAATGGCGTTCAGGTCCAGAGTGAACCTGGTCTGAGGTTTGAAGCTGCCGCCGAGGGGTGTAATTCCGCGTTCGCAGAGGATTATGTTCCTGTTGCCGTTGGCTACTATCCGCTCCGCGAAACTGAGGTATTCGTCAATCTGGGCCCCGAAGCTCCGCTTGAAGAGGATTGGCTTGTGAGTCCTGGCTGTTGCTTCAATCAGGTCTTGATTGAACATATTCCTAGCTCCAATCTGTAGGATGTCGGCGTACTCCGCCACTTTCTCGACGTCGACCTCGCTCCTGACTTCGGTCACGGTGGGAAGGTCGAGGTCGTTGCCGACATCACGGAGGTGCTTCAGGCCATCCAGGCCCAATCCTTGGAACGAGTGGACGGACGTCCTTGGCTTGTAGGCGCCGCCTCTTAGGACTTGGGCGCCAGCCTCCTTCACCTGCTTCGCAATACGGTAAATCTGCTCGTAGCTTTCTATGGAGCAGGGTCCACACATGTAGACAGGAGGGTGATCTCTGCCGATTGAGACCCCGCGGACTTTCACTACGACGTCCCTGCGGATGTAGCTGCGGCTGACAAGCCTGTAGGGAACCTGGATTCTGATTGCATCGTAGACTCCGGGCATCGATTTGAGTTGGTCGAAATCCAGTTTCTTCTCGTCTCCAATCACCCCGATGACCGTCTGGAATTCTCCAGACGAAACGTCGGCCTTCAGTCCCTTGGACTCGATTTTGTGTGTCACAGCGCTCAGTTGTTCTTTTGTCGCGCCCGGTTTCATCACGATGCTCATGGCGACCCTTATCTCCGAACCGGAATGCCAAGCGCAGAACCCACGCTAGGGAACGAGCATGAAGTGCCCAGAGAGTTTGCCTGTGTCATTTCTGTGAGATTCCTGGAATCTAGAATGTCCCGTAATAGTACCGGCCCGCATGGGCCACCACGAATCGGCGGGACATCAACTCTGAACGCAGACCTCCTTCAGGCTCCCTCATTTAAACGAGAACGAACATGTCTGTACGGTTCTCCTGACAACTTGGATGGTCGCATTCACAGGCGTTCCAGGGACGAAGGCCTTCGCCCCACTAGTCCCCCTCCGTCATTTATCTGATTCACGGCGGCCGGTAAGATCGTTAGAACCAATGCTTCTGTTGGCTTTAGATCAGACTCGGCGCTTCGCGAAAGTCTAAATACGCTCCGTCAAGAGTTGTGACGAGCCAGTTTGGAGCTGCCAACCAGAGGCGGTTCACTTTATCTCCAGGTTGACTACTGGCGAGTCTAGAGGGTCATCCCGTAGCTTTACGAGCATCTGCACCTCGATTTTTGGCCGGACATGCCCCGAACTCGCTGAAAAAGCGCGGACCGCCTTCGAATATGGAACGGACCTCGTGGAGTTCAGGCTGGATTATCTGCGTTCGCAATCTTTCGACGAAATCAAGACAGGGCTGGAGGAGTTCATCGAGCGCTCAGTGCTGACTGTCAGGCCCAGAGCCGAAGGAGGGAGATTCAGGCGAAGCGAGCCAGAGAGGCTCGACCTGATCCACAGCCTGGTGGAATTGAAGGCGCCGTTCGTTGACGTCGAATTGAAGACCGTGGAGGGGGACCATGGCCTTTCGCTGACGAAGAAAGGGGGGCATTTGATTGTCTCGTGGCACGACTGGAGCGGAACTCCAGACAAACAGCGCCTGTTGTCTGTTTTGCGACGGGCGGCGGCCTTTGGGATTCCGAAGATTGTGACGGCGGCAAGGGCTGCAGAGGACAACCTCTCTATCCTCTCCCTGTATGACGACCGTCGTAGACCTTCGCCGATCGCCTTCTGCATGGGTGAGAAGGGAACCCTCTCACGAGTGATGGCCATCGAGAGAGGCAGCCCCATATGCTACGCATCTCTACCTGGAGAACCGACTGCCCCGGGACAATTGGTTGTCGGCCAAGCCGTCGCGATTAGGAGGCTACTGCAGGGTGACTGAACGCTACTTGCTCCTAGGCGGAGACGTTTCGCGGTCCCCGACTCCCAGAATGATGAATGCCGCTTTCAAACAACTCGGACTCGACGCTACATACAGCGCGTCCAACGTCGAGAAGGGCGAACTGGGTTCGGCCTTCGCCGGAATATTCGAGGCCCAAACAAGCGGTTTTAGCGTAACCATGCCCCACAAGACGGCGATAGTGCGCTTTCTGACTTTGCTGGACGACGCTTCTTCGAGGGTTGGGGCTGTAAACACCGTCAAAAGAGAGGGAGAATCATATCTGGGCTACAACACCGACGTCGACGGGATTGTAGAGTCCCTGGAGTCAAGGGGGCACTCTCGGCCGAAGCGCGCATTCGTGATTGGGACAGGTGGCGCGGCTCGAGCCTTCTGCGAAGCGATGCACGAGCTTGGCTGCGGCGAACTCGTGGCCCTTTCCAGGTCTCCAGGGAAGGCTTCGGATTTCCTCGAAGCGATGAGGGCGGCGTTCCCGAGAATAGAATTGGATGTGGTTCCTGCGGAAAACCCACCAACGGAAGCGCCCGACCTTGTCTTCAACGCGTCCCCCGCTGGCGCCAACGGGATTGACTTGCCCGGGCATACGAAGCGGATACTCGAGAGCAGACCGACAGTCTTCGACGCTGTCTACCTCCCAGTCAAGACGGAGCTTATCGCCATGGCCGAGAAGTTGGGCTGCGAGACAATCTACGGGCACGAGATGCTACTGGCCCAGGCCGCAAACGCACTGAAGATTTGGACTGGCCACGACGCCCCCATCGAGACGATGAAGAAGTCGCTACTCGATTCGCTCGGGGTGCGAAGAGATTGATTGGAAGAGCAGAGGCGATGGGAGCGATCAGCGTAGTCAATGCCATCGCATGCGGAAAGGGCGCGACGGTTTCGGTGAAGCTCCCGACGTCTGCGAAGCTGGAGCTACGGGAGCAGAGGGGCAGCTGGCACGTCTCGCTCAACGGAAGAAAGACGGAATCGACTTTGGTTGTTCAGACCGTCAGGCACGCGATAAGAAAGCTCGGAAGGGATCCCAGTCGGTACTCTGGATCAATTCAGACGGCCACCTCTGCACCCATCGGCGTCGGGCTGAAGACTTCATCGTCTTCCTCGGTTGCGGTCGCGCTCGCAACCTTCTCTGCTTTCGGGAGGACGGCCTACAGGCCAAGCGAGGCTCTCGACTGCAGCGTGTCTGCCTCCCTCTCAGCAGGAGTCAGCGTGACAGGTGCCCTCGACGACGCCGCTTCATGCCTGCTGGGGGGTGTGAACTTCGCGAACAATTCTAGCGGACGGATCCTCTCCACCGCAGCCCTGCGACGTCAGTTGAAAGTCGTCATCAAGGTGCCCAAGGGAAAGAGCAGGAGGGGTCAGGTCAGTCTGAACGAGGTCAGGAAGTTCTCAAAGACGGCCGAATCGATTTTCAGAGTAGGGAGAAGGGGGGGCGTCTGGAAGGCAATGACGCTAAACGGATTCCTTTATTCTTCGATCTACGGATATCACCCTCTCGACGCGCTTAGGGCCCTCGAGGCGGGGGCGTTGGGTGCCGGCCTTTCAGGGACTGGACCCGCGTTTGCCGCGGTGTTTGATGAGAGCGGGAAACCCAACGAGATTGCCAAAGACTGGAAGGATGGAGGGGCCACGGTGATAGAGACAGAGACCAGTGATAGGGGCGCAGTCATTGGCTAAGGTGTCGTTGGCCGCAAGTGGAAAGCTCAGCGGCAAGATCGAGGTCCCGCCGAGCAAGAGCTACACCCACAGGGCCGTCTTGATGGCAAGCCTCGCTTCCGGGGAGAGCAGAATCAGTAGACCACTGGTCTCCAGGGACACTCTTGCCACCTACTCTGCCTGCAGGGCCATGGGCGCGAAGCTAGAGGGGTCGGACGCCGGTTTGACTGTTGTCGGTTCGGAGCCGCGCGCTGCTCAGGATGTAGTCAACGTCGAGAACTCTGGAACGACCCTCAGGTTCATGACCTCGGTCTTCACATTGCCAGAGCGCGGCTGCACGGTGCTTACAGGAGACGCGAGCATCAGGCGGAGGCCGATGCAGGGACTCCTGGATGCTCTGTCTGGGCTAGGGGCGAAGGCATGGTCGTCGAACGGGAATGGATGCGCCCCCATCATCGTGGGCGAGGGAGGCATGACTGGTGGAAACACAACGATGCGGGGGGACGTCTCGTCCCAATTCGTCTCATCCATACTCATATCGGCGCCACTCGCGCAGGGAGACTCGACGCTCAAGGTAACCGACCCCGTCTCGCGGCCCTACATTGAAGCCACGCTGATGCTGTCAGGGCTCCATGGGATTAGAATCGAGCGTGACGGCGTCTCCAACTTCTCTATTCCAGGACAGCAGGTCTACAAGCCCCACGACTTTTCCGTGCCCGCGGATTTCAGTTCTGCTTCGTTCGTTATGACGGCGGTGGCGCTGATTGGAGGGAAGGTAGAGCTTTCAGGCCTTGACGCCTCGCTCCCGCAGGGAGACTCGGCCATAGTGGACATCCTGGTCCGCATGGGCTTAAGGGTGGATAGGCGGGGCGACTCCGTCCTTGTCCAGGCCGACGGAGAGAGGCTCAAGGGCGGGAGCTTCGACCTGTCCGACACGCCGGACCTCCTCCCTGTCCTTGCTATGCTCGCCCTGAAATGCGAAGAGCCACTGGAGATAACGGGGGTCGCTCACGCGAGATTCAAAGAGACTGACCGGATTGGTGTGGCCACAGAGGGGCTTCAGAAGATGGGGGTCAGGGTCGAGGAGAGACATGATGGGATGAAGATAACCCGGCCGGTTCGACTCTCTCGCACCGTGCTGGACGCCCACGACGACCACCGCATGTTCATGGCATTCGCCCTAGCTTCGATGCTAGCTCCAGACGATGTCAGGGTCGTCGGCGAGGAGAGCCTCGATGTCTCCTATCCCGATTTCCTTGAAAACATGCAAGGGCTAGGGGTAAGGGTGGTCAGAGAATGAGCGGTAACGTCATCGGCGAACGGTTCCTGCTGCTTATCTTCGGGGAAAGCCACGGGAAGGTCGTGGGGGCTGTCCTCGACGGCTGTCCCGCAGGCCTAGGCCTAAACGAGGACGATATCCAATCAGAGCTCGACCTCAGGAAGCCCGGTCAGTCAATCGTCACCACCCAGAGGATGGAGGAGGACAGGGTCGAGATAATGTCGGGGGTCTTCAACGGCCACACCACGGGTGCGCCCATCATGATGCTGATTAGGAACACCGACAAGGACTCCAGGTCCTATGAGGCGATGGTGAACTCACCCCGCCCAGGGCATGCCGACCTGGTGGCGAAGATGAAGTATGGTGGTTTCAACGACTACAGGGGGGGCGGGAGGTTCTCAGGGCGGACAACAGCTTCCTTCGTCATGGGCGGCGCAGTGGCGAAGAAACTCCTACGCGAAACCCTCGGGGTGGAGGTCATAGCCTACTCACTGGAGATCGGTGGAGTCCGGGCAGAAGGCTTCGACATCGACACAGCTAGGAAGAACCGCTACATGAACGAGGCACGCGCCCCCACCGCAGAGGTGGCGGAACAGATGAAGAGGAAAATCATCGAGACACGGGGGAAGGGCAACAGCCTGGGAGGAATAGTGGAATGCGTGGCCCTGAACGTCCCCCTGGGCCTCGGCGAGCCCATCTTCGGGTCGTTGGACTCTGACCTCGCCAGGATAGCGCTCTCGATTCCAGCTGTTAAGGGGGTGGAGTTCGGGTCGGGGTTCGCTTCGACGAGGCTCACGGGGACCGAAAACAACGACGAGTACTACTACGACGGAGACGAGATCAGGACGAGGACCAACAACACTGGCGGGATTCTCGGGGGACTGTCCAACGGCATGCCCATAGTCTATAGGGTCGCGTTCAAACCGGCATCTTCCATAGCATCGAAACAAACCACCGTAGACCTCGCCACCCGGAAGGAGATCGAATTAATCGTCCCCGGAAGGCACGACCCAACAGTCGTCCCCAGGGCAGTCCCAGTGGTCGAAAACGCCACGGCCCTAGTGCTCGCCGACCATGCGGTAAGGGCGGGAATCATACCACCCATATTGGGCAAGAGACAATGAGCAAGGCGAAAGCGGAGCCCGACATCGCGGAGCTTCGGGCCGACATCGCCGAGACCACCAAGGAGATCATTCGCCTCATGGGCCGAAGGAACGACTTGGCCCGGCAGGTCGGCAGGCTGAAGGCCAGAGAATCCCTCCCCGCCGAGGACGACGCCGTCGAGGACTCGCGGCTCAGGGAGGTGACCGAAGAGTGCGACCGGGCAGGGGTGGACAGGGGCGCCGGCCTCAAGATTCTCGCGGTTCTTCTGGCCGAGTCCAAGAAGGCTCAGGGGATTTCACCCCCTGCTTCCGGTCCCACCCCTATGTCCGTCTTCGCCAAGGCCCTGGCGCTCCAAAAGGGCGGGGCGAAGCTGATTCGTCTCGATGTAGGCGAGCCAGACTTCAGGCCGCCGAAGGCGGTCTTGGAGGCGTGCATCGAAGCCCTGGTCGGGTTCAAGACGCACTATACCGAACCCAGCGGAATCCCGGCGCTCCTGTTGGCCCTACGGAACTATCTCCGGAGGAAGAGCGGCCTCGAAGTGTCGAACGACGAGCTGGCCGTGACGCCGAGCGGGAGATTCGCAGTCTACGCCGCTCTTTCGGCTACAATCTCTGAAGGGGACAGCGCCCTGGTATTGGAGCCCAGCTGGCCGGCATACAAGGAGGTCCTCCACCACATCGGTGCCAAGCCGATAATGATACGCACAAAGCTCGAGGAAGGGTGGTCGCTCTCCACCGAAGCCCTCGCCGAGGCGATCCGCCCGAACACCAAGGCCATAGTCCTGAGCTATCCCAACAACCCCACAGGGAAAGTAATCTCTCCCGAGACCTTCAGGAGTGTGGTCGAGTTGGCAGACGACCGCGGCCTCACGGTGATAAGTGACGAGATATACAACGAATATTCATCGAAGCCCTGCCCCAGCATACTTCGGACCACGCCGAAGAAGTTCATCTTAACGTCGTCCTTCTCGAAGACCTGGGCGATGACAGGATTCAGGATCGGCTACGCGGTCTCCAGCAGGGACGTCATAACCAAGGTAGCCAAGATGACCTCCATGGAGGTCACCTCGGTCCCGGAGTTCATCCAGTTCGGAGCCATAAAGGCCCTGGACGCCGACACGGAGGTGAAGAGCAACGTAGAGGAGATGAAAAGAAGGATCGACGCGGTCTCCGAAGAGCTCGACAAAATCGACTCCCTTGAGTACTTCAGACCAGACGGCGCCATGTACTTCTTTCCCCGGCTGAGAAAGCAGGGTTGGAGCGGAGACCGATTCGTGGAAAGTCTCCTAGAGAGAGGGGTCAGCGTTACCCCCGGCCTGGCCTTCGGCGACTATCCGGACTTCTTCCGCATATCCCTGGGCCAGCCAAAGGAGACAATCTTGGAAGGGGTGAGACGGATGGGCGACCTCCTCGCTTGAAGGTCGCAGTGCTGGGTTCCTCAGGGGCGATGGGCTCGTACTTCGCGGGTTACTTCATGCGTCTAGGCCACAGCGTAGTGGGTTCGGACCTGCGGCCAGGAAGGTCTCAAACAGGGATCCGCTTCGTCCGCACGAACACCGAGGCCGTCGAGGGAGCCGACCTCGTCCTGCTCGCTGTCTCAATCCCGGAGACCCTGAATGTCGCACGCGGGATTGCCCGAGCCCTGAAGCGCGGATGCACGCTAGTAGAGATCACCTCGGTTAAGGGAAGTAGACTTCATGCGCTTGAGGAGTTGGCCGCCGAGAACAAGGTCTCTCTGCTCTCGGTCCATCCGATGCTCGGTCCATCATCGAAGTCGAAGGCCCCGAAGATTCTCGTCGTGGGGACCAAGAAGGACCTGGTCGCCGCCGGGCGGGTCTTTCCCGGGGCCAGGCTGATCCTAGTCACCCCTCACGAGCATGACCGCCTGATGGCCTACACTTTGTCCTTGGTTCACTTGACAAACCTCGCTCTGGTTTCCGCAGTCGAGAAGGGGAGCGGGCTGGCCGAGTTCAAGAGAACCGCCCCCCCATTCGCATCGGTTCAGTTCGACCTCGCCAGGGCCGTGCTTTCCCAAGACCCTGCGCTCTATTCGCAGATTGACACAGAGAACCAGTCTGCAGCCGCGGCCCTCACTGCACTCATCGCGGAGCTTTCATCGCTGAGAGGGCTGGTCGCTAGGAAAGATGCCAAGAGCCTGGAAGGGGAGTTCAAGAGAGTAGTGCGCCGGTTCGCGGATTCGGAGCTACGAGCCTCCCTTGCCCGCATCTACTCCGTCGCGGATGGCTAGGCCGCTCTTGCGGCGTCCCTCGGCGACCGCACCTAGAGTCGTCTACTCTTCGGAATAGACCGCCACGCAGTTTGCGGTTGGGAGCAACGAGTAAAGGCGCTGGGCCTTCCCATCGAAGGTCAACGTGTGGGCACCCTCCTCAGTGGAGACCTTCTCACTGACAGACAGCCTTCCGGTGTCGATGACGTCGATTACGCCTGGTTCTCCAATCGCACAGTAGAGGCGACCCTTGACTGAGTTATGCCAGAGCACATCCGGCTCTCCAGAAAGGGGGATGTTCGCGGCTTCCCTCCCGTTGAGAATATCCAGTACAACCAGAGCCTTGCCGTCACACGCAACGAACGCACGTCCTGCCCCCTCGACCACTTCCAGACCATGAGGTCCAGGCACCGAGACTGGAACGAATCCCTTTTCGCTCATTGTCTCTGGAGAGATGAGGGCGACGCCTGGAGGGTCACGAACATTCACGAGGAACACATCCAGTTTTCTGTCGTGAATGCACCACCTTGGCCGGCCTCTGAGAGCCAATGACGACAGTTCCTCCCCTGACACCTGATCGAACAGCCTGGCCTTGTTGTCCTTGACGTCTGCCACCAGCAGGTGCTTCCTGATCGAGTCCCATGCGAGCCCGTTCGGCCTCGGCCCAGTCGAGATTTCCAATTTCGTTCGGTCTGTGCGGACGTCGATGACGAGCACCTTCCCCTCGCCCCTCGAGGCGGCGAAAACAAGCCCGTCTGACTGGGCGCAGAGGACCCCGCTTGCCTCAGGGCACCCGGGTATAGACGCCACATGAGCCATTCTCCCCCCATCGACGACTTCTACACAGTTGTTTGCTGTGTGGGCGATGTACACCTTGCTGCTCTGCAGGTGGACATCGGCGTGGTCGTAACCTCCTTCGCCGTGTGGAGGGAGGCTGATCCTGCCAACCTGTCGGAGCATGAGCCTGACGCGTCCTCCCCAGAGAACCTAGGCCGCGTGTTCTAGCTTGAGCCCTTCCTGCAGCCTCTGCTGGCAGTAGCTGTACATGGCGTCGTAGAAGGGGAACTGCAGCTTCATGTTCTCGAAGTCGTCCTTCGCGGTCTTCCTGAAGCCAAGCGCCGCCGCTTCCAGCCCCGGAGACTCACTCGGCGCGTTCGGTATGTTGGCGTCGGCTCCCCTGACTATCTTCGCCAGCTCGAGGAGCGCCGGGTCCTTGAGCCCATACTTCTTGATGACAGCGTCGAAACTGACCCTTTCTTCCCCGTTCTCCTTGTAGTGCATAAGTTCGGCGCCCTGGGTGTCGAATGGCGTGGCGTTCTCCTTTTTCGCCACCTCTAGGACCTTCTCTCTCGGGACGAACAGAAACTCTGCCTTAGGGTCCACGAAGCGCTTGATGACCCACGGGCATGCAATCCTGTCCACCTTTGCCTTCTCTCTTGTAACCCACTTCATAGTAGTTCAGCTACCTAGGTAGCGAACCTACTTATATAAACGATTGGACGACATCAGGTGCACGTTGTCAACGGTCGTCCCTCGCGGAATGAAGGTCGGAACCGTCTCGCTCTGGCTTCTCCTGCTGCTTTCCGAGAGGCCGATGTATGGATACGAGATTATCAGGGAGCTGGAGAAGCGCTTTTCGGGATTCTGGAAGCCGAAGACCGGCACGATTTACCCGGCTCTCGAGAAGCTCGAACAGAACAGCCTGGTCACCAGCAGGATCGAGTTCATGGAAGAGGTCCCGGACCGGAAGCACTATGCACTGACTGAGAAGGGCAGGGCCGAGCTTGCCCAGTCGATGGTCTACTGGACGAGGGTCACCGAGGTCCTCGAGAACTACAAGGAGTCGCACGAGTCCCTGGCCCGGTACAAGGTCGAAACCAACAGGAAGGAACTGTCGAAAATCCTTGCGGACCTGGGTCGCGCTTTCGAAGGGGAAGAAGTCGAATTGCATGAACTGCTCCCGGTCGACAAGCCAGTAACGATGAAGCCAGTCGAGCCATTGAAGTTCAAGTTCCTCTATGCAAAGGAGAATCACAAACTAGAAGTTCACATGGAGATAGAATGGCAGCCGAAGGATAGTCCGTAACTCTGCCCGCCTTGCGTAATGTGTAGCTGCATGCGCTACCGTAGGATACATGAAATGCAATAATAGTCTGGGGCGAGCGACAGGAGAGCCAAATGGCGTTATGTGTCGGCTTTCAGGGGGAGCACGGAGCGTTTAGCGAGGAGGCGATTGTCCGCAAATTCGGAGCGAGGGCCAGGCCGGTCCCCTTCCAATCTCTCAGGGAGGCCTTCGACTCCGTAATGAAGCTCGAGGCTGACTTGGCAGTGGTCCCCGTGGAGAACTCCCTGGAGGGCGGGGTAACCGAGACCTACGACCTGCTTCTCACAAGCGAACTGAAGATAACGGGGGAGATCAAGGTCAGGATACGCCACTGCCTGATTTCAAAGCCTGGTTCATCCCTCGCGGGGATAGCCACGGTTCTATCACATCCCCAGGCGCTGGCGCAGTGTAGAAACAACCTAGCAAAGCTCGGGCTCAAGGCCCAACAGTTCTATGACACGGCTGGCAGCGTGAAATTCATAGCAGATTCAACAGACGTTTCGCTCGCCGCGATAGCGAGTGAGTATTCGGCCAGAGTGTACGGAATGAAGGTGCTGCGGAGAAGCATGGAGGACTCGAAATCAAACTACACGAGGTTTCTCATACTCGGGAGGAGGGCGAAAAGAAGGTCGAAAGTAGCATACAAGACATCATTGGTGTTCTCTACAAGGCACAGGCCTGGGTCCCTCTTCAGGGCCTTGGAGCCGTTCGCGAGAGAGGGAATCAATCTCACCAAGATTGAATCTCGGCCGACGAAGCAGACGCCATGGGAGTACTATTTCCACATCGACTTGGATGGGTCCGCATACGACGGCCCGGTGAGTCGAGCGATTAAGACACTGAGAACGCGCGCCGACTTCGTCAGGGTTCTCGGTTCGTATCCTGCCGACAGCGGGCAGTCCCATTCGCACGGCCATTTGTGATTGGTCAGTCGTTCATCTAAACCGGACGACTGACGAGTTGATGTGAGCTTGTAACCACGTCTGTGGGCCGCATGCCGCCCACAGCACGCGCCCGAATTGATTGGCTCGAGCCCTGCACCTCGCCTGGGTTGTAAGACTAGGCCCCAATCAAGAACACTTTGGTGCGAAAAGGCAGACAGCGTTATGACTCTCCGACCACCATCAGTGCTCTTCTAAAGTCGTAGTTGTGGTACGCAACGCATCATGGTCACTGGGCGTCGTAAAGCCGTCTTACACGACGCTTAAATATGAGATCAGTAAATTGAATTTCGCAATTATATAATTGGAAGCCCTAGCTCACAGCTTCACCCGCCGCCGGGTTAACCAACTCGCAGCCGCTGCTATGGTTTCGCTTTTCATTCTTGGATTCTCTGTGCTCCCCGTGGTGACGGCGTCTTCTTCGGAGTTGCGCCTCCCCAACGCCGTACTCCCCCTCGAATACATCACCCACACGAACGGCAAGCCCGGGGGTGGAGGACATGGAGGGGGCAGCTCCTGCGTGACGACTTTGCCCGCTCCTACGGGTGTTTCCTATACGCCAAGCCAGATTGAGGCCGCCTACGGGTTCAATACAGCTGCGACCGGTGCGGGGGAGACCATAGCAATCATCGACGCCTACGGAAGCTCCACATTGACGAGCGATCTCAACTGTTTCGACTCCCAGTTCGGCCTCCCACCAGCGAACCTTCAGGTGGTCCAACCCTTCGGCAAGGTCCACGGTAGCAACAGCAACTGGGGGCTGGAGACGTCGCTGGACGTCGAGTGGGCCCACGCCATGGCCCCGGCCGCCAAGATACTTCTGATAGTCACTCCGAGCGCCAGCCTGCAGTATCTAGTCAACGACGCGGTCCCCTACGCAGTTCAGAATGGGGCCAGCGTGATTTCGATGAGCTGGGGGGCTGCCGAGAGCGGCAGCAGCTGCTCCACTTGGACTTCTGAATCATCATACTTCGCTAACGCTGTGTCAGCGGGTGCGATTCCAGTGGCAGCGTCTGGCGACAGTGGCGCCAACGATGGGACGTCCTCTCCGACTGTGAACTACCCTGCCTCGGACCCCAGCGTCCTAGCCGTGGGCGGCACCTCCCTCACGCTGACTTCGTCCAACACCTGGAGTAGCGAGGTGGTCTGGAACGACCAGTACGGGGCGAGCGGAGGCGGAGTCAGCGCTTGCTTCTCAGAGCCGACGTACCAGTCCTCTTCAAGCATCAAGGTAACAACATCTTCGGGTTCCTTCTACCCCTTGACCAGGGCAGTCCCCGATGTTGCTTACAACGCTGATGTGCTGACTGGCTACTGGGTGTATGACACATCAGGATTCAGCGGTTGGGTTCAGGTCGGCGGGACCAGTGCAGGAGCCCCGCAGTGGTCCGCAATCATCGCTGACGCCAAATCATCGGGCGACAGCATCAGCGGTTCCTCAGTGCACACACAAGTCTATTCTCTCGTAGGTTCTACCGCAATCCATGACATCACAGGCGGGAACAACGGCTACTACTACGCAACTGTAGGGTACGACGCGACTACAGGCGTGGGGTCGCCGGTCGAAGCCAACATCATCGCCGCATGGTAGAATTACCGCATCGGAACAACCTTCGAAACCCACATTTTGAACCTGACCGCTCCAAGGTCCTCTTCAATACGTCATCAAACGCGGATGGGACAGGGCCCTGCGAAAGGACGAACACGTCGACTTGAACTTTAGGTTCAGTGCGGGGGGTGGGATTCGAACCCACGAACCCCTAAGGGACGGGATGCCCCATCCGAAGCTAGGCCGGATCTTGAGTCCCGCACGGTTGACCAGGCTTCGTTACCCCCGCGCGGGATGCGCTCTCCAAGTTCAGATATAGAGTCTATCGCTCTTGGACCGTGACGACCCTGCTCGTCTTCCTCAGGAGCCGGTGCGAGGATATCTCGATTATGATATTGCAGTACCTCGCCAGCTGTCCGAAGTACGACACCAGGACCCTGCTGTAGCCTGACCCGGCCGTGGAGAGTATCTCGTCCATGATCTGCTTCTCCAGCTGCATCGTCTCCTCCACCAGGGCCAGCGACCTCCCGATGAGCATGATGTCGGGGGCCAGCAGGCTCTCCACGGTGGTGTTGAACGCCTCCCTGGTCTTTGCCGCAAGCCTCTGCATGCTCGCCGTGACCTTGGGGTCCCTCTTCGCCCTTACCTTTCTGAGCCTGACCAGCTCCTCCGCCGCGTCCTGAATGATCCCACCAATCTCATCAAGCGTCTTGGCCGATACCCTGTTCCCGGACGCGTGGAGCGGCGACTCTATGCCGATCTCCGATGCCAACTCCCTCCTGCTCAGCGCCACCAGTAGCTGCCTAAGTATCAGCCAGTAGAGCTCGTCAATCTCCTCCTGGATGCGCGACACTTCGTTCAGGCCTGCGGTCTGCCTGAGCTCCAGGGAACTCATCACGTGCTCCAGGCTCCTCGACACCAATATCTGCAGCCTCTTGACCAGGGAGTCCACCGGGAATTTTGTGGGGTCCATGAAGCTCTGGGCGACTATGCGCCTCTCATCGGACTCCACGACCTCCATCCCCCTCAGCCGCTTGATGGTCCTCAGCACCTGGTCCACCGTCGCGTGGTCGAGAGGCTCCTTCCCCGACACTTCGATGGTGTCGTATCCCATGGCGTAGGCTCCGACCACGAGCATGGTCAGCATCTCTTTGCTCCCCGCCTGGTCCGCCTTCAGCGTCGCCTTGGCCGCCTCCCTAGCCCTGGTCGTAGGGATGAGGCGCAGGGTCCCGTCCACGTCTTCCCTCACCAACAGCGTGTCCTTCGCCGAAAGGCCCATCCGCTTCGCATAATCCCGGGGGATTGACACGGTCAGCGTGAACTTCCCCACCTGCTGCACCCTGCGCACTTCGTCCATGCGTGCTCCTTACGAGTATATACCTAATATAGTATACTCTTAAACAACCCGCCCGGCCTCATAGATTAGGGAGATTACCGATTGAAGCGCGACGACTTCTCGTGGATGATCGGCGGGGTGCAGGGGAGCGGAGTGGACACTTCTGCGACCATCTTCGCCCGAGCCGCGGCCTCGGGGGGGCTGCACGTCTTCGGGAAGAGGGAGTATTACTCTAACATCAAGGGGGAGCACAGCTACTTCCAGGTGCGCGTGTCCAAGGGGACCATCCGTTCTCACGTGGACACCGTGGACATGCTCGCCACCTTCGAGGAAGAGACGATCTTCAGGCATGCCCTCGAAGTCAGGAGCGAGGGAGCGATAATCTACGACCCGGACCAGGACCCCAAGCGCCTGGACCAGATCCCCACCGTCGAGGCCAACGTCAGGGCGGCCCTCAACGCAGAGCTCTCGAAGGCGGGCCTGTCTGCCGATGTCAAGGGCATAGTCGAGCTCGCCCGCAGGCGCGGAGCCCACATCTATCCAATCCCCTACAACACGATTCTCAAGGACGTAGGGGCCAAGCACGGCGAGACGTCCCTGAGCGCACTCCAGAGGATGCTCAACGTGGTCGCCGTCGCAGCCTCCTTCGCCCTGCTGGGCTACGACGAGGAGGTCGTGAAGGCCTCGGTCAGGAACCACTTCAGATCCAAGCCCAAGGTCGCGGAGATGAACGCCGACGCGGTCGGCGCAGCCTACGACCACGTAGGACAGAAGTACGCCGGGAGCTTCTCCTACAGGCTCTCCCCGATGAAGTCCACCGACGTGAAGCTCTTCGTAAGGGGGAACACCATGGTAGCCATGGCCAAGGAGCTCGCCGGGTGCAGGCTCCAGACCTATTATCCCATCACCCCCGCCAGCGACGAGAGCGAGTACCTCGAAGCACACTCCGAGATACAGCTCGACGGAGCCGCCCAGGGTGACCCACAGGCGTCCGAGGTCGCGGCGATGAAGAAAGGGAGCATAGCCGTAGTCCAATCCGAAGACGAGATAGCAGCGGTAACCATGGCCATAGGCGGAGGCCTGGCGGGCGTCCGTTCCTCGACATCCACTTCCGGCCCCGGTTTCTCTCTGATGGCAGAGGGGCTCGGCTATGCAGGGATGAACGAGGTCCCAGTCGTCGTCACTCTGTACTCAAGAGGCGGCCCCAGCACGGGGCTCCCCACGCGCCACGAGCAGGGGGACCTCAGGTTCGCCCTCCACGCCGGACACGGGGAGTTCCCACGTTTCGTCCTCGCCAGCGGCGACCTGGAGGAGGCCTTCTACGACACCGTCAGGGCGTTCAACTACTCTGAGAAGTACCAGACCCCACTCATCCACATAGTGGACAAGGCCCTGGCCAACTCAGACTCCACGATGTCCGCCCTCGACCCCACAAAGGTGAAGATCGACAGGGGCGCGTTCCTCAATGAGATTACTACGGCCGTCAACGGCGAGTTCAAGCGCTTCCAGCACACCCCCACCGGAGTCTCACCGAGGGCGCCGCTGGGGACCAAGGGGGGCGTCAACTGGTACACCGGGGACGAGCACGACGAGCTCGGCCACATCAGCGAGGACCCGGTCAACCGCGACTACATGATGGAGAAGAGGATGGGTAAGCTCGACCTCGCGGACAGAGAGATCCCCATCTCCGAGAGGGTCAACTTCTTCGGTCCCGAAGACGCCGACATCACCGTGGTCAGCTGGGGCTCTACCAAGGGCGCCATACTCGACGCCATGGAGTGGCTGAAGCAGGATGGCATCACCGTCAACTTCATCCAGGTCAGGCTCGTCAACCCGTTCCCGACAGAGTACGTGGCCAGACTCCTCTCCAAGGCCAAGAGGATCGTCGGCATCGAAATGAACTACTCAGCTCAGTTGATAGGCGTGGTCCGCGAACGGACCTGCATCCCCATAGAGCAGCTGGTCGTGAAATACAACGGCCGGCCGATGTCGTCCGAGGAGATCTACGGCGCCCTCAAGATGATATATGAGGGGAATGCCCCCAAGAAACTGGTGTTGAAACATGGCGCTTAAGCTATCAGACCTAAAGACATCGGCGCACAACGACTGGTGCCCCGGCTGCGGCGACTTCGGCATCCTCAACGCGGTCCAGATGGCCCTGGCTGAGATGAACGTCGACCCGTCCAACACCGTGGTCGTCTCAGGCGTCGGGTGCTCCTCCAAGGTCCCCCACTTCATCAAGACCTACGGGGTCCATACCCTCCACGGCAGGGCGATCCCATTCGCCACCGGCATCAAGCTCGCCAACCCTAACATGGAAGTGATAGTCGAAGGCGGCGACGGCGACGGCATGGGCATCGGCGCCGGCCACTTCGTCAATTCCGGCAGGCGCAACCTCGACATGCTCTACATCATCCACGACAACGAAGTCTACGGCCTCACCAAGGGCCAGGCCGCGCCGACCCTGGGGCTGGGCAAGAAGACGAAGTCCCTCCCCTCACCCAACATCAACCAGAGCATCAACCCCATCATGCTCGCCATGGCCTCGGGGTACACCTGGGTCGCCAGGGGCTACTCCTACGACGTCCGCCACCTGAAGGACCTGATCATCAAAGGCATCCGCCACAAGGGGTACGCCTTCCTCGACGTCCTGCAGCCCTGCCCGACCTACAACGACATCCAGAGCAAGGAGTACTGGGCGGGCGAAGGGAACCTCGACGCCGCAGGGAAGCAACTCCCCAGGACCTACAAGATGGAGGAGGCCGGGTACGACGGCGTTGTCCACAGCGACGACCCAGCCGAAGTCGAGAGGAAGGTCCAGCAGGCCATGCTGAAGTCGTTCGAGTTCGGTGACCGGACCCCCCTCGGAGTCTTCTACCAGAACGAGTTCGTCTCCACCTACGGGGACCGCCTCGCCGGCCACAGCCCTTCCTACAAGACCAACCCGCCCGCGGCCCAGGAGATCGCGCTCCCCGACGGGGCCCCACTGGCCAACATTAGCAGGCTCCTCGACGACCTCAAGGTCTAGACCCCGGCTCCGGCGCATAGCGGGACGCCCCCTTCTCCCTCCGATGGACCCCTGAAGGATTCCTGAACATCGGCGGCCGGTGCGTCTCCTCCCCCTCCGAGGGCATGCACTGCAGGGGGACCGTGCTGGGCCTCCACAGGGCCCCGACGGCTGCTGCGGACTACCTCGCCCTCCTTCGATCTCGCCGAGGGGTTTGCCTGGTCGCCTTCTACGACCAGAGCGGCGGCACAATCACTGATTCGAGCTTCAATGACGGCGCCTAGCCGATTCGGGCTCGGCCTGCGTCTGGCGGGCTACGACGGCCGAACTCGAGACCGTCGGGCCTCAGGTTAATACCCCTGGCCCGCTCCCCCTGCCCGTGATAGTCGCCCTGGGCTCCAGGAACCCGGCCAAGGTCGAAGGGGTCAGGAGGGCCTTCGACATGTTCTTCCCCGGGGTCGAGGTCCGCCCCGTCGACTCCGCCGCGGTGGCCAAGGCCCAGCCCAGAGGGCTCGACGAGATGACAGCAGGCGCCACTGCCAGGGCCAGATTCGCCCTCTCCCAGGCCGGGGGAGACTTCGGCGTGGGTGTCGAGGCAGGCATATTCACCATAGGGGACGTCTACTTCGACAACCAGGTCGCCGCGGTCGCCGACGGCTCAGGCAGGGTATCCCTCGGCCACTCCTCCGGCTACTCCCTCCCCCGCGAGGCCATGGAGCGCCTCTTCGCCGAAGGGGAGGAGCTCGAACGCTGGGCCGAGAAGGTCAGCGGCGTCGACGAGGTGGGGGACAAGGGGGGTCTGATACACTTCCTCACCGGCGGGAGGATGACGAGGGCAGACCTCACCGAGCAGTGCGTGGTCACGGCCCTGGTCCCATGGCTGCATCGCGACGTCTACGGGCTCTGAACCGCCGGGTGTCAGGCTTGGCTGTCAGGGGATGCCTTCGCCGAGGCGCGCCCTTTCGATCCACGGCGAAGCACCGCGGGGCCCACTTCCGAGAGCGAGCGTCCCGACCTCTCCGGGCCCCGGGCGACAGTCCGCCGCCCGATACGCAGGGTCCCACGACGCCGTGGCGCTTTCCGCCGGCCGCAAACACCTATCAGAAGGCGGCGGAAGAGGGGGCCCTTGAGCAAGAAGTCCGCCTTTAGGGGAGGCACCATCACACGGCTGCTCTTCCTCGCCCTCATAGCAGTGTTGGCCATCGGCTACTCCGCCCTGATAGTCATCTTCTTCGTCCCCATCGCCGGGTGGTTCATCTGGCGGGACCAGGACCGCATCCGGGCCCTGGAGAAGAAACTGGAGGCCCTAGAGAACCCTGGCGCGAGCAAGCCAGAAGGGGCCTAACCCTCCCCCGCGCGGTGACCCCCTACCCTTGCACGCCGGCTGACAATCCCCCGCCGCGCAGACGGCGGCCTTTGCCCTCTCCATGGCGTTTTCACACGGGAATGCATATATACGAACCTTAGACCGCGGACGTTTCTGCGCATTAATTGGCGGCGTCTGCCTCGAGCACAAGGGCCGAGCCCTGACGCGGTGAAACGCACGACCTCCAGATGCGCGTACAGAGATGGAGATCTGACTCCGGTTAGATCTAACGTGGGTTGTGCTTTACACCTCGCAGAAATGCGTGGTCGTACTCCTCGATAATCGACTCCGGTTGATCCTGCCGGACCCGACTGCTATCGGATTGGGATTTAGCCATGTTAGTTGTGCGTTCCTTGGCTACAGGGGACGCAGCGTACGGCTCAGTAACACGTAGTCAACCTGCCCTGGAGACGCGGACAAACCCGGGAAACTGGGGCCTATCCGCGATAGATGGCCTCATCTGGAAGGAGAGGCCGTCGAAAAGGGCGCACGGGTATGCTCTGTGCGAATCGCTCCAGGATGGGACTGCGGCCGATCAGGCTGTTGGCGGGGCAATGGCCCACCAAACCTGTAACCGGTACGGGCTTTGAGAGAAGGAGCCCGGAGATGGACACTGAGACAAGGGTCCAGGCCCTAC
>JAKAUC010000012.1 GCA_021827865.1 archaeon | reverse complement strand
AGCTCCCTGCGCTTGTCGGCCCACTCCGCCAGGAGCATACGGTAATGCTTCAGCACCTCCCGGGCCCCTGAGTCATCCATGGCCATCAGGTAAGGGACTGCGACGGCGTTGAGCGCCTTGATGCCTAGGTTTATCCTGGACTCGACCTTTATCGCCCTGTTCTGCATGACGTCGTCGGCCAGGACCCAGACCACGACTCTGAGGTCGAAACGCTTCGTCTTCTCGAGGTTGATCCCCAGCTTCTGTAGAGAATTCTGGCGCGAAGTCCCCGACTTGGCTTGCTCGGATAGTGCAGTCTTCAGGGCCTCCTGCGCCTTCCCCAGCTGGGAGCTCAACTAGGCCTTCCCCCTCCGGCCCAGCCTCCCGCTCCTGAACAGGAGCACGAAGACGGCTGTGACGGCCGCGACGACCCCGAGGACCTCGAGCTGCGCGGTCAGGGATTGGAGCGACGCGCCGACCGTCGCCACGAGGACCTGGTTGGAAAGCGCGGAGTACGCCAGGACCGTCCCGGAAACGAGGAGGGCCAGCTGCATCACGGGGATCCTGGTCTTCGGCCCCATCCTGGCGAGCCCCCTGTCTATGCCTCTCTGGTGGTCCACGACGCGGTAGTTTTTCATACGGAAGACCTGCCAGACCCCTGGGACCTTCTTGTTTATCCCGCCGAACGCCTGGGCCATCCCCTCCTCGGTCTCGCCCGCGTCCTGGTTGTTCTCGAGGCCCTGGTGGTAGTGGGAGTCCTCGTCCTCGGCAGGCCGTCCGGGGAGCTGAGGGGATTCCTCCCTGTCTTCCTCCCCGAGCTTGAAGATCTCCGCGAGGACCTCCTCCAGCTTAGTGTCTGTCAGTTGACCCTCACCTCTTCAGCAGCCCCATCGAGCGGACGCCGGCGTACGCCAGGACGGCCAGCAGCGCCAGGAAGATGACGTTCGCCTGTCCCCAGTAGAGCGCGTTGTCGACGGCCCCCTCGTGGGTGTAGTAGAGCAGGGCGACCGCCCCCAGGATGGCGAAGGGGATCGCCTGCTTGAAGCTGAAGTGCCTGGAGAAGAGGGCGTCCTTGACCGCCTGCTCCCCCCCGAACCGCTCGTCGTAGGCGAGCTCCAGCTGGTTGGCATAGGAGGAGCCCCGGGTCGCCCCCTGCAGCCTGCCGCTGAGCTCCGACTGGAACCCCTTCAGTATGACGAGCTTCTCCTGGAACTTGCCCCATATCTCCCTGGAGTGGGTCCTCGGGTCCTGTTCGGGAGCGGGCTTAGGCTGTCGTTCCTTGCGCTGTTTGTCGCTCAAGCTCCTCTCCCCCTTTCGAGGCGTCCTGCTGGCCTTGATTTGGCGTCAACGATTCCAGGAGCGCGACGACGTCTCCGTCGTAGTCCCTCCCGGCCTTCGTCATGACCGCGTCGACCAGAATGTCGATGGCTCGGACGTTCCCGGTGCCCACCACAAGGTCGTAGATCGGGATTATCTCGCCGTCCTCCACCACCGGCCTCTTCTCGTAGTAGACGACCCTGTCGACATGGTTGTGCTCCGTCTCGATCCCGTGATACGTCGTGAACCCCAGGTCGGGCTTGACGACTTCCTCCCACAGCCCCCACACGTCGACGTAGATCTTCTTCTTCTTACCGTACCTGCGGTGAGTGAACTCTTCCCCGTCCTTGAACCTCACAGGGTATCTCAGCTTCCCCGGCTTCCCGTCGATGGGGACGGGCTCGTCCGGCTTGACGTGGAAGAGATGCAGGGTCGGCTCGCGGCTCGGATAGTTCCAGACGTTCGTCGCCTCCCCTGCGCTCGCGCTCTTCATCTTGGTCCACCACCCGACGACGAACATGGACGCGACGAAGGGCACGAACACGACAGGGAGAAGGACCCCGGAGTACTTCGGGAAGTACGTGAGTCCGACCTCGAGGATGACTATCCCCATCGCCATGGACGCTATCTGGATCTCGTCCTGCTTGCTCATGCCGGGGATGCTGGCCATCTCAGATCTTCTCCCAGACCTTGCGTCCCTCGGAGTACCAGTCGCGCTTCTGGGCGCTCGTAGGCTCGGGCACCAGGCCCGTCTCCCTCGCCTTTCCAGGGTCGGAGACGTCGCCGGCCTTGACCTTCCTTAGCTCCTCCTTCAGCTGGTCGACCTCCATGCGGAGTGCGAGCTCCCTGTCCTCCTTCGCCCTGCGCGCGGAGGCCATGGCCCTCCTGGACGGGATGCCCAGCGAGTAGGCGATGGACGCCGCAGCTATCAGGGGGAGCCCCCACGAGAGGAAGGGCGAGAGCCAGGAAGGGACCGAGGAATAGGAGACGCCTTGGCTGCCGAGGGCCAGGGGAAGCAGGACGTAGAGGGCCTCGAAGGTCAGGACGCCGAACACCAGCCCGACGAACGGACGGGGTGCCGCCCGCCCGAGCCACGACCTCAAGAGAAGATCATCGCTCCTACGCTGACCCGCGGAAGGGAGGCCATCTGTTCCTTCACGTCCTCGGCCTCGCCCGCGTCGAAGAAGACCGACACGGCGACGCACTGCTCCGCGAAGAACCCCCGCTGAAGGAGGGCCCCAAGGAGAGCCTCGTCGGCGAAGAAGGTGGCGTGGTGGGTCTTGTCGGGGATGTGTGCCTGCCAGTCGTCGAGGACTATGGCCCGCGAGGACCTCCCCACGTGCAGGACCTTGAGGACGCGGAAGTTCCTCCTGAAGAGCTTCAGGAGCGAATCGTCCGAGAGGAAGCGCTGGATGGATTCGTCCTTGAGGAACGAGACGACGCGGCGCCTTTCTCCCACGAGTTATACCACGGGGCTGCGGAGTTTAACGGTGTGGGTGATTGGTTGCATCCGGAGCCACACCGTTAAGTGC
Organism: archaeon; assembly: GCA_021827865.1. Classification (GTDB taxonomy): domain Archaea; phylum Thermoproteota; class Nitrososphaeria; order Nitrososphaerales; family Gagatemarchaeaceae; genus UBA183. The sequence continues at coordinate 8,322 of JAKAUC010000012.1, read as the reverse complement.
TCTCACAGGCCATCCACAGCTGAAAATGCACACGCGACGCGGCGCATCCAATGCGACAATCCTCGGCGTACTCCTCCTGATAGTCCTGGTTGCCTTCGCATACCAGGGCGGCTATCTCAGCCTCAGCGTCCAGCACAGCCCATCGACGCCAGCCAACACGAGCGGGAACGTGGCCGGCAAGATACAGTTCGACATACAGGACCTCCTCGCGGGCGGCGGCCAGGCCGCCACCGTGAGCGTCTACCCACAGAAGGGCACGCAGATCGGCGGCATAACGTACTCGGGCCTGACAAAGTCAGACACCGGGACGGCCTCCTCTGCAGGGACCTTCACCACGAATCTCGAATACCCCGTTGGGGCCATGCTCAACGTGGAAGTCACCCTCACCAACTACGTCAGCGAATGGTTCCAGGTCCAGAGCACCGGAGTGACTCCGGCGGCCCAAGCCCAGGGGACAGCGGCTCAGTCCAACTTATTCATCACCAAGCTCGGCACCTTCAGCATCTCGGTGGTCGACGACCAGGGCAACAGCTACACCTCAGGCACGAGCGTCGGAAACTTCACGAAGTCCGGCAAGTGCCCGACCAACAACTTCTGCCTCGGCGAGTCTACAATCAACTTCGCCGTCACCATCAGGAACACCGTCGCCAACACAGGCTACTTCACCACCCAGGACCCGCTCACCGGCCACAGCTGGGGAGACGTCCTGGAGTTCTCCACGACAGGGTCCTCAGTCACGGTAGGGGCCATGACCAGCTACACGCGCGGGTCCGACACCTACTGGGTAACGCCCATCCCTGACGGGATCTCCAACGGTGAGGCGAACGTAGGCGGCATCTCCATGCAGACGATCAACTCAGCCAACATAGGCGGGGTCTATTCCTTCAACCTGGCTGTCAGCAAGGGCACCCTGAGCGCGGGGAGCTCTCAGTCCATGACCATACAGCAGGAGATCTACGCGGACATAGGGTACTTCCAGGCCAACTCGGGCTCGTGGAACCCTTCAGCCACCACCACCGGGGCAGCCAGCTCATTCACGCTGAAACTCGCGGCATAGCCACATTGAACCTCTCGAAGCTCGCAGTCCAGGTCGTGATCTTCGGCCTGGCCATCGTCTTCGGCTCCTTCGTGGGAGTCATGGTCTACACCAACCTCGGCATCGTCAACCAGCTCGAGCAGACCTTCGTCATCATCGTCTCGGACTTCGTCGTCTATCTCGGTCTCATCAGGATCGCGCCAAAGGCAGCACCTAAAGCAGGAGAGTGACTGCCCCGTGAGGGCGTCGCTCTCTTCCCCCTGTTTCTGTTTCTAGGTAGGGCGGATGGTCTTGTCCCAGCAGACTCCGACCCGGAGGGACCGCAAGCTCGCTGCGGCGTTCGTGCTGGCGGTGGTCTTTCTCTTCGCCTGGCACTCTCTGCAGCCGGCGCCGTCCTCTTCCGACCCGGCTTCCGCCAGCATGGCCGTCTACGTGAACTACTCCGACGGGACGCATAGGCTCATCAGCAATACGATACTCCCGCTTTCCCTGACCTGCAACGGCTGCACGGGCGGCGCGACCTCCTTCAGCTTCATCGCCTCCGTGGCGGTCACCTTCAGCGGCGACACGATCACAGGCGGCAGCTGCTCCGGGACCGTCTCGTTCAACTCTCCCGGAGGGGTCAGCGTGGCCTCCCAGGGGGTGACAGGGACGGGCTCCGCGTCCACGTCGCCCATGCAGTGCCCGATGACGAGTGCGACGGTGCCCTTCTCTGACTTCTCTTCGCTCTCGTCGGGGACATACACGCTGACCGCGTCGCTCTCGAGCAGCGGCCAAGTCACTTTCACACACGGAGGCCCGGACTCCGGGGTCCCCTACTCCGCCTCGGCGGTCTCGGCCAGCGTCACCTTCACCATCTCAGACGGGGTGGTCACGGGGGTCAGCGGGTCGGTGTGACGACGATGAAAATCCTTCCTGCGGTCTCTGCCCTGGTCATGGTCGTCGGCCTGGCGTTCGCCTCAGGCCTGGCGCCCCTCTCCCTGACTACGGGAGGAGGGTTCAACGGAGGGGGCATCAACGGCGTCGCCCTGACGATAGGGGGACAGCCCCTGGACAACGTCCTGTACTTCTCGGGAGGAGCCTGCGCGACGGCCACGGACGGAGGGGTGGGCTGCGTCAGCGGCCTGACGGTGCACGTCTGGGTGATAGGGCCGGCAGGCTCTCTCGTCGGCCAGACTTCGGTGGTCACGGGGACGGGAGGCTACTTCTCGAGCTCAGTCGATTTCACGGGGGCGGCCACCGGGAGCTACGAAGTGTTCGGCTCCCTCTGCGGCGTGCAGCAGAGCTGCGGCGACCCGATAGGTGTCGCCGACTTCAGCGTGACGGCGGTCACCGCGACGGTCAGCGGGACGGTCACGACGCTCATGGAGGAGACAGGCACCCTCACGGTGTCCTGCTCCGGGACCGTCGCCGTGCTCGGCCAGTCCCAGTCGTGCCAGAGCCTCGACCCGACGCAGACCTACAACCAGGGCAGCGCGGTGACCGCCAGCGCTCGCGCGCACGCTTCTTACCTGGGCATAGCGCTCTTCGTGATCGGGTCGGTAGGCCTCTACGCGGGCTCCAGACACGGCAGGCCGAAGAAGGGAAGCGAGTGAGAAGTGCTTGGGGCCATCGAACCGGACGCGCAAGGGCAGCCTCCTGCTGGGAGCCGGGATAGTCCTGGTCCTGCTGCTCTATGCGGGGCAGACGAGCCTTAGCCTGGTCCCGGGCTTCGAGGGGATGCAGAACGGGATCTGGGGCTACCAGCCGTCCGGGGGGTCCCCCTCCCAGATCGGGGAAGCTCTGACGACGCCCAGGGGGGCGTGCTCCTATTCGTGGGAGGGGAGTCCGACGGTCGGGGGCGCCGAGGTCAGGGCCGTCAGCCCCTACGGCCTCCTCGGATGCGGGACCCTCCCCCTCTCGAACTCGCTGGTCATAGACGCGCAGGAGAACCCGGTCGCCTACTCGAACCCTCTGACCGCCCCCATCTCCGTGAACTACTACGTACCGGTTCCCGGCGCCACGGGCCAGTACCAGTACGTGACCGGCGCGGTGAAGGAGTACACCTACAGACTGGACTTCTCCGTGGCGTCGGGTTCGCAGGGCGTCTGGTCCTTCAGCGGGGACACGGTCTGGTTCAACCTGGCGTCCGTGGTCTGGGACCAGGCGTCGACGTGCCCCTGCAACTCCTCCATAGCGGGGAGCGTCTTCGAGGCCCCGCTCTACGCCGTGGTGAAGGACGTGCAGTGGTCGAACCAGGGCTCCAGCAACCTGGACGCCTCCCTGGTGGGGCACGCCTTCTCTTTCTACACCAGCCCGTCGACGCAGGGGCAGACGCTGGCGTCGCTGGTGCAGGGAGGAGCCGTCTCTTCCATCAACTCGACCCTGTCGAGCGTCTACGCCCCGGACACCAGGATGCAGAGGCTCGTCTACTACCCTGTGACGATCCAGGACATGCAGGCGCAGTGCTCCATCGGCTGCAGCTACCCCAGCGTGCAGATCACCGTCAAGCTCTACACACTGCGGATAGGCGAGTACATCCTCACCAACCCCGACACCACATCGCTGAAGCTCCGAAGCCAGGGATGCACCGGGCTCGTCTGCGTGGGGGACGCGCTGCACGCATGGCTCTCCAACCCGCTGAACCTCGCGGGGCTCGGGGTCTTCGGCCTCCTGGCCGTGGCGGTGGTCGTCGTGGTGGTGATAGCCGTCACGATGCCCGAGCTGGTCTTCCTGGGGCGCAGGAGGGGCGAAGGCGAGTGATCCGCTCATGGTCCGCCTGGTAAAGCAGACCCCCTTCAGCTACGCCGTGACGGCCCTCTCGGTGGCCCTGCTGGTCTACATCTCGGCGGCGGGGGACGCGACGATGACCACGGACGCGCTGATAGCGGTGGTCCTGGCGGTCTCGGGGCTAGTCCTCTCCCAGGCGGGGGGGCTGATGAAGACGGAATCGGAGCCGCAGGAGAGGGAGGCCGTCTCGGCCGCCCCCTGGGTGGTCATCGACCTCCTGGTGATCTTCTCGCTCAACTACTTCGTGCCGAGGGTCCCCCTCAGCCTCGTGTCGTTGATAGGGAGCAACCTCAACGTCGGGATAGCCTTCCAGGTCCTGGAGGCGGTGGCCGAGGAGCAGTTCTTCAGGGGGTTCTTCCTCAACTTCTTCCTCTCGCGGGTGGACCCGTACACCGCCATCGTCGCCGACGGCGCCCTCTTCGGCGTCTATCACTTCTTCGTCTACGGCTACAGCCCGAACCTCATAGTCCTGGTGATGATGGCGGGCATGGTCCTCGCCTACTCCGACTGGCGCCTGGGGAACATAGACGCGTCCATGATCGCCCATGTGCTCAACAACCTGTTCTGAGGGCCTCCTGGAAGGGCTAAATCAGGGAGGGGCAGGCAGAGAGGAGCGTGACTGTGGGGAGGGCCCGGACCGCGGCGACGCTCGTCTTGCTCCTGGTCGGGGTCTTCGGCGTCTGGCTCTTCTATGCAGGAGCGACCGACCTCTCCTATGCGCAGGGGCGGCAGGCCGAGTGCCAGAGCCTCGCCAACTGGGCATCTCAGCAGTTCCAGAACGAGGGGGTCCCTCTCCCCCTGTTCCCGGACTGCAGCCTTGGCAGCAGCTATTCGCCTCTTCCAGGGCTAGTCCTGACGGCCCTCTCGTTGTTCGGACTAGGCTACCTGGCGGGAGCCCCCGGAGTCCTGGGCCATCCTCCTTAGGGAGAGTCCACACCGTTAAACCCTCGAGCCTCCTCAGGGGTAGTCGTTGAGGCGGTCGGTGGAGGATGTGGCCGTGAGTCTCCTGCTCGGGGAAACCCTGATTTGTGGGGGAAGTCGAAGCGGCGCTGATGCGGAGAGGGCCTAGGGTGAACGCGCTGCTGTCGGTCTTCGCCCTGGCCGTCGTCGCCGCCTTCGTGGGCGCGGGTGTGTTGGGAGCCTTCACTCAGACTCCTATCGTGATCTGGCAGGGGGCGCAACTGAAACCGTGCGCTATGGACGAGTCACAGGCGGTTACGATGGCGAGGTTCAACGCCACAAGAACGGACGGCTGCAAGACCTGGCTGGTGATGACGCCGCCCTCGGAGGGGGGTGACTACGCAGCCGAGACTGCGTTCTACCAGGCCCACAAAGGGAGCATCCAGGGAGTCATCCTCGATGACTTCCAATATTCCGGGAGCGCAGGGGCTACGGAACTTTCGACGCTCGTCAGCGACCACGTGGCTGTGTGTCCTGTCCTCTATCCGTTCCTGGCTCAGCCCTCAGACACAAGAGGGCTGCCGTGCGTCATAGTCGGCGTCCGTCCTGGCGAGCAGGTCGGCAGCGACGGATTCTCACCTCCGGGGAGCCCCGTCGCCTCCCTCTCAGCCTGGACGACGATAATGCGGGCCGACATGGCGAAGTTCAACGCGACCCACGTGCACCTCCTCGTCTATGAAGCGCCGACGTCGTTCTGGCACCTGCCCGTCCCGGCGAACTACACTCAGGCAGCCGCAGAAATCTCGGCCTCAGACGGCCAGTTCTTGGTGAAATTCTACTGAAGAGGCTCACCCTCCTGCTGCTGGTCCTCCTGGCGTCCTCGGCATTCATGATGGTCCCTGCGGGCCTCCCGGTCCGAGCCTACTCGCCTCCCAGCTCCTCCTACGACTGTTCTGCCACCTCCGCCTATGGGACAGGCGCGGCGGGGAACGTCACCTTTTCCGCCTCAGGCTCCATAACGGCCACGACGGACTACGGCAACCTGACCATAGACTCGGGAGTCGTGGTGACGGTGACCTCCGGGGTGACCGTCTACGTCTGCGGGACTCTGAGCAACTCGGGGGTAATGGAGAGCAACGGAGCAACGGGGACGGGCGGGAGCACGGGCGCGGGGGGGGCTAACGGAGGAGCCGAGTCTGCGGTCTCGTGCACCGGGACGGGGGGCTCTGACGGGGCTGCGGGCACCGATGGGGGAGGAGGGGGGGCGGTGTCATGCTACTCCGCGGGCACGAGTGGGGCCACAGGAGGCACGGGAGGCCAGCACGGCTCGAACGGGGGCACAGGCGGCGCCGGGGGTGCGGGAGGCAGCTATACGGTCGAGGCTTACAGGTTCGACAACGCGAACACCGTCGAAGCGCTGGGAGGCCAGGGCGGCCCCGGCGGCACCGGCGGGAAGGGAGGAGACGGGACAGCCGGCTCGTCGTCGTGCTCGGGCCTTAGCGGCGTGGGCTGCGTCGGCGCGGGGGGAGGGGGAGCAGGGGGCGGCGCAGGGGGTGCAGGCGGCCCTGGAGGGCAGGGAGGCTCGCTGACCATAGACTACGGGACTCTGGTGGCCACGGGAACTCTCAGCGTGGCCGGGGGCGCAGGCGGCGCCGGGGGTGCGGGAGGGGGAGGAGGCTCCGCAGCCGCGGGCTCCGGGGCCTCGGGGACGACGTCGTGCACCGCCTACTCTGGGGGGTCGGGGACTACGAGCGCGGCAGGGTCGGGCGGGGGCGCCACGACGGGCTGCGGCTGGACTTCGGCGGGAGCAGGGTCCACGGGAGCCACAGGCGCCTTGGGCTCGTCAGGCGCCTCTGGGACGCTGACTGAGACGTCTACCGACCCGACTCAGCCCATCCTGATAGCCACCCCCTCGGGCGGCAGCGCCTTCACCTACGACGTGTCTGGCTGCTCCGTCTCCCCGACTTCCGCGACCTCGGGCTCCACGGCCACGGACTTCTCCGTCGCCTCCGGGTGCGTCCTGACCGTGACCATGCCGGCCGCCTCGGGGGGGGAGCGCTACGTCTTCGGCGCCTCGGCCTCGTCCACGACCGTGACCACCTGCTCGACAGGGACGTGCTCGACCTTCCAGCCCACCGACTACTACCAGATTCAGAACACATATCAGGTCACCGCCGACGCGCAATCGACGTTCGACACCGGCATGACCTGGGCGGTCACAGGGACGTTGGCGGGGACGGCCGGGTCCACCGGCTGCACGATATCGTCCACAGCCGCTTCGACGGATTCCTGTTCGTCGTATTTCGACTATGACACCGCGGTCACGATACCCCAGGCGGCTTCCGGCGCCCCTGCGAACTCCAGGTGGTATTCCTCCTCCGCCTGTTCGTTCACCCAGACCACGGCAAGCAATACGGACAACTGTAACTCCTACAAACAGTGGTCGAACGAGTTCGCCTACTCGGTGACCGGAGGCGGGACGCCCACGGCTCCTACTTTCACAGCAGACCAGTATGGCTCCCCGGTCCAGACCACGCTGACGACGACGCCGACGGCGATATGGGCGGACAACGGGGCGACCTGCACCGTGACCAACCCCCTCGGAGGGAGCACTTCGAGCGAGCGGTGGGACACCAACACCGCCTGCCCGACCAGCGATTCAGGGGGCGGTTCCACGACCTTCGCCTACTACGATCAGTTCCTGGCCACCCTCTCCTACTCGGTGGTCGGAGGCGGGACGCCCACGGCGCCTACCCTGACTTCGACCCAGTTCGGGGCGGCCTACACCCCCTCCATCACCACGACGGCCACCGGGTACTGGCTCGACAACTCGGCCGCGTGGACCCTGACGAACCCCCTCGGGACTTCGACGTCCAGCGAGAGATGGGACGCCAGCTCGGGGACGTCGGGCACGGTCTCGGCCGCCTTCACCCAGGCCACCGCCTACTACGATCAGTTCGCGCTGGTCTACTCCTACTACGTCCTCGACGGGGGGACTCCTACGGCCCCGGGGCTCTCATGCACGCAGTTCGGGAGCGCGTATTCCCCCGCCCTGACGACCACCAGCACGACCTATTGGTGCGACAGCTCGCAGACTTGGACCGTCTCTCCCAACCCGCTGGCCGGTTCCGGGGCCTCGGAACGATGGGAGACGTCGCGGTCGCTTACGGGGACGGTGTCCGCGACCCTCACGACGTCCTTTCCGTTCTACAACCAGTTCCTGAACACGTTCAAGGCGTCCTATTCCGGGGGCGCACCGACGACCGGGGCTCCCGCATGGTGCACCCAGACCGGGGTGGACACGTTCGTCGGCGACCTGACCACCAACGGGATAACAGGCTGGTGCGACAACGGCTCCGTGGCCTACGCCCAGGCTTTCGCCCCCGGAGGCTCCTCTACGCAGCAGTATTCGGCTGTGCCGCTGACGCAGGGGCTGGTGGGGTCGTGGCTGACGGGGCTCCCCTCCTCGCTGGCGGGCTCGACGTGCACGGGGGCGACGGTGTATGACCTGTCGCACAACAACGACACGGGGACGTGCAGCGGGTCGCCGACGTATGTGAGCGGACCTTTCACGGGGAGTGCGGCGCTGAACTTCTCGACTGACAAAAACCAGTACG
>JAKAUC010000004.1 GCA_021827865.1 archaeon | reverse complement strand
TGGGCCGGAAGGGATTCGAACCCTTGGCCTCCCGATTATCAGTCGGGTGCTCTAGCCAAGCTACTCCCCGAGTTAGGGTCTGAGCTACCAGCCCAGCGTCCGGGGCCCTTGGCTTGCTCTATAAGCGTGCGAGTGACTGCAGCCCCGAGAAGTGGCTCCGTCCAGGACCGCCTTAACCCCCTTTAGTTTAAAACGCCCAGAAGAAACGTCGCCGAACGTGGGCCGGTAGTTCAGCGGTACGAACGTCCGCCTTGCACGCGGAAGAACCCCGAAAGGGCTCCAAGGTCGGGGGTTCAATTCCCCCCCGGTCCACCTTCTCCTAACCTCTATATCTCTCGGTGTCGCCTGCTAGCATATGACCCAAGAAGAATCTACAGTCTCAAATGTGATGTCGCAGAGGGTGATGACTGTCGAACTGAACGTCACTGCCAAGGATTGCGCGAAGGCCATGGCGAAGAAGGGGGTAAGCTGCGCAGTCATCACGCAGAGCGGGTCGGCCATAGGGATAGTAACCGAGCGCGACCTCGTGTCCAAGGTGCTTGCGGAGCCGATAGAAGCGAAGAACGTTCTTGTGCGTGACATAATGTCCACGCCCCTGATCACCATTGGTCCCGGCGCCCCTGTTTCAGGGGCTGCTGAGTTGATGGCCAGGTATCGGATCAGGAGGCTTGTCGTCGTTGACCAGGGAGGTACCCTCGTGGGGATAGTCACGACCGGAGACATCGCCAGGACCCTGGCCGAGGGCCAGGGCTACCGCGAAGCGACTTTGAACGCGATGGCGCGGTACAGCGAAGGCAAGCTGGACAACGGTCCCTACCAGTAGGCCTATTCGACGCGGAGTCTGACCCCGGCTGACCGCGAAGTCCTCAGCGGGATGGTTACCTCGAGTATCCCGTTGTTGTAGGCGGACTTGGCGCCTTTCGGGTCCACTACTCCAGGGAGGTCCAGCTCCTTGTGGTATCCCCTGCCTCCGCTCTCCACCGAAATCGCCATGGTCTTCTCGTTCACCGTCACCTCGATGTCCTCCTTCTTCACGCCCGGCATCTCCGCTATCACACGGACTTCCTTGTCCGAGCTGACGACGTCGACCAGAGGCTCACGCTTGTCTTGGATAGCGTTCAGAGCCTTGCCTTCCTTGCGCCTTACGTTCCCGAATTCCCTCACCACCGGCTTCCCATCTGGACCGATGGTCACCGAGTACCCATAGACAATAGGCCCGATCTCCTTCCTCACCCTGCCCTCGGGAGTCTTTGACTCTCTGACGAGGCTTTTCGGGAGATCCTTCTCGAGGTCCTTGAACTCCTCAGAGAACGCTCTTTCCATTTCCCTCATCATCTCATCGATGTCAGGGAGTCCCCAGGGCCCAAAGGGAGACCCGCGCCTTCTGCGGGCATTCCAGTGGTCTCTGTCGTCGCTTTCCATGGATGTCCGTATCCCAAGTACCCGCGGATGGATTTATCCCTTTCATTGAGGTTAGGCCTCAAGGCCTTCGGGTCGGAGACGCGATTTCGCAAAATGCTTTTACACGCGCAGTCCTATCCTGAAAATTGAATGTCGGCTTCGTTGTACGCGAAGATAACCGCGCTCTTCTTCATACTCACCGGACTGCTCATGCTTATTGGATATGTCGTCGGGTGGTACTTCTTCGGGGATCCGATAGCGTTCGTGGGGCTCGCCCTCGTCCTCGCCGCCGTAATCAACTTCGTCTCGTACTACTACAGCGACGCGCTCGTCCTGCGGATGAGCAAGGCCAAGATAACACAGGAGAACGAGAACCCGACGCTGTTCAGGGTTGTTAAGAGCGTCGCCCAGAAGGCAAACATCCCGATGCCCAAGGTTGGAATAGTCGATTCTCCTCAGCCGAATGCTTTCGCGACGGGGAGAGGGCCGAACAAGGCGGTTGTCTGCGCCACTTCCAGCATCCTCCAGGCGCTCACCCCGGACGAGCTCGAAGCGGTGGTTGGCCACGAGATAGGGCACGTGGTGCACAGGGACGTTCTGGTGTCCAGCGTGGCGGCCACGATGGCCGGGGCGATATCATACATAGGGCAGATCGCTATTTTCTCGATGATCTTCGGCGGCGGAGGGAGGAATAGGAACAGTGGGTCACCACTAGCGCTGCTGGCGATCATCCTTGTCCCCTTGGGAGCCACCTTCGTTCAGCTCGGCATCAGCAGGAACGACGAGTACAGCGCCGACGAGTACGGCGCGAAGCTCACCAGGAATCCCGCGGGACTCGTAACAGCCCTTGAGAAGATCAGCGCCAAGGTGCAGACCAGGCCCATAGCCACGCAAGCCTCCAAGGCACCCTCGCCCGCGACATCCTCGTTGTGGATCGTCAACCCTTTCCGCGGGAACTCGCTGGCCGAGATGTTCTCGACCCATCCATCGCTCCCTCACAGGGTAGAGCGGCTTAGGAAGGTCGGCCGTGAAATGAACGTCTACGTCCCCTAGCCGAGCAGAAGGCGCACAAGGGCTAGGATTGCTCCGACCTCCACCACTTCATCCCCTCTCGCGGGGCCCTCGGATGTCGGCTCGGAGGTAGTCTTGGGGGTCCCCATCGAAAGGGAGAGAGACGGGAGGAGCGTACCTGGGAAGAGGGCAGGTGAGAAGTACGACTGTGACTGCGACGAAGGCGTCGACGCCATCATGATGGCGGGAGCGCTTACCCCAGTCCCCTGCCGCGCTGGCTGTTCGGCGGTCGGCTGTGGATTCAGAGGAGGGATGATCGTACCGGGAGTCTCCCTCGCTGGCCGTGAAACCGGCGGCGAGGGCGGAGGACGCGGGGAAGCCATGAGCGCGGGGACGAGCATGAGCAAGCCGAAGATGGAGATGACGTAGAAACCGACGAAGATCCCGGTGACGACGAGTAACAGGCCGAAGACGAGCAGGTTCCTGTTCAAGCCAGGAGAAAACGGGTCGGGCCCGAGTATTAAGGGTTGAAGTGGGCCGGGGCGGAGTTGAACCGCCGACCTTGGCGCGCCGCATCCGATTCGCCGTCTCCTGCTAGCAAGTGTCAGAGCTTGACGGGTTTCAGCCTGACGTCCTAACCATGCTAGACGACCGGCCCCTGTTTGGACCGCCTTCGAACCCGCCTTTTATGCTTAGCATACCCCCACGCCCCGAAGGGGGTGGCGCCGTTCGCCGATTGACGAGATGGGAACCGCAACCGTTCTATCGATTAAATAGCCAAGCGGACAGGCGGAGCAGACGGATGACAGACAACTCCGAGCTCCAGGGCTTCTACAAGCTCTCCATGGAAGAGAGGAGGGAGCTGCTAAGGAAGTCGACGGGCCTCACTGTGGAGGAGATTGGCATAGTTGCGGGCACCGGGTCTCTTCCTCCTGATACCGCGGACCACATGATTGAGAACGTGGTGGGAGGATATACGTATCCCCTCGGGATAGCGACCAATTTTCTCATCAATGGGAAGGACTACCTCGTTCCTATGGCGCTGGAGGAGCCTTCGGTCGTGGCCGCGGCGAGCAACGCCGCCAAGATGGCCAGGGTGAAGGGCGGGTTCAAGGTCACAAACTCGGGACCGGTCATGATCGGTCAGATACAGACGGTCAACGTCCCGAAGCCAGAGGAGGCGAAGGCAAGGCTGCTCTCCAAGAAGGCTGACATCCTGAAGAAGGCTAACGAACAGGACCCGATGCTCGTCTCCCTGGGCGGGGGCGCCAAGGACCTCAGCGTCAAGGTGCTCGCCAGCATAAAGGGACCCATGGTCATCGCCGAGCTCATCGTGAACACCGGGGACGCCATGGGAGCCAACGCGGTCAACACCATGGCCGAGGCTGTTGCCCCCATGGTCGAAGAGATCACAGGGGGGAGGGTTTTCCTCAGGATCATCTCCAACTTGGCCGACAGGAGGCTGGTCAGGGCCACGGCTGTCTTCGACAAGGAGGCGATCGGGGGGGAAGAAGTGGTCGACGGGGTGGTCTTCGCCTACGCCTTCGCCGACGCAGACCCCTACAGGTGCGCCACCCACAACAAGGGGGTCATGAACGGGGTCGTAGCTGTTGGGATAGCCTGCGGTCAGGACATCAGGGCGCTGGAGGCCGGGGCGCACAGTTACGCGGCAAGGAGCGGGAAGTACAAGCCCCTTACGACCTGGGAGGAGAACTCCGATGGGGACCTGGTCGGTACGCTGGAGATGCCTATGGCCGTGGGCCTGGTTGGAGGCGCGGCGAGGACGCACCCGACCGCGAGGGCCGACATCAAGATACTGGGCGTGAAGACTGCGACGGAACTGGGGGAGGTTATCGGGGCGGTTGGGCTGGCCCAGAACTTCGCCGCCCTCAGGGCCCTGGCGAGCGAAGGGATTCAGAGGGGGCACATGAAGTTGCATTCGCGAAACGTGGCAATCTCGGCAGGGGCCACTGGAGACCTCATAGACCTGGTCGCACAGAAGATGATCGAAGAGAGGAAGATCAGGTTCGACAGGGCGAAGGATCTTGTGGCAGAGCTTTCGAAGGATAAGAAGGCCTGATTACGCGCCGGCGTTGAAAGTCCTATAAGCCGACCGGAAGGGTCGCGACCGAATTTGCCTGCGGAGAGCAGACGGCTGGATGCGGTGCTACCGAGGAGCCGCTACCTGCTTGCGGTCGCGCTTGTCGTCCTCGTCGTGGGCTCCCTTGAAGCTGCGGGCGCCATCGACCTCCCCTTTGGGGCGTGGTTCTCCTTCCTTACCGGCTCCGTCCTGTCCCAGTCCACCCTTACGAGCTTCATGACCAAGTACGGCTATGCCAGCATCTTTGGGCTGATGGCGCTTGAGAGCGCGTCTCTCCCGGTCCCAAGTGAAGTCGTTCTTCCTATTGCCGGATTCTTCGTGCATACAGGCGTCCTGAACTTCTGGTTGGTCGTGGCAGTGAGCACCGTAGCAAGCCTGGTCGGGGCTCTTGTGGACTACTTCCTCGCAATCTGGCTGGGGAGGCCGTTCGTGGTGGGCCTCCTGCGGCTCTTCAGGCTGCACAGAGACCTGCTCGACAGGGCCGAGGCCTGGTTCGAGCGCTCAGCCCAGTGGACCGTCTTCGCCGCCAGATTCATACCCGGGCTCAGGACAGTCATATCTCTGCCGGCGGGGCTCTTCGAGATGAAACTCATGCGCTTCGTCGTGATGACGGTGGTCGGATGCTTCGCGTGGTCGGTCGTCCTCATATACGCCGGGATGATCGTTAGCTCAGCGCCGAGCAGCGCCTTCGCGACCTCGCCCGCCGTGGTGGACGGACTTTCGGGGATACTCGCCGCCGCGTCGGCCATCTACATCGGCTTCTACGTCTACGCAGGCAACCGGGCGAAGGCTGCGCCTACAGGTCCATCATCGGGACCTTGACCCCTTTCGACTTCGCCGTCCTTATGGCATCTTCGTAGCCTGCGTCCACATGCCTCGCCACCCCTAGGCCGGGGTCGTTGGTGAGAGCCCTTTCGATCCTCGCGTCGGCTTCGGGGGTGCCGTCGCACAGGACAGCCAGACCTGCGTGGATGGAGTACCCGATCCCAACGCCACCGCCGTGATGGACAGAAACCCAGGACGAGCCTGAGACCGCGTTGAGCAGGGCATTGAGGATCGGCCAGTCTGCGATTGCGTCGGAACCGTCCTTCATCCCCTCGGTCTCGCGGTAGGGGGACGCCACGGAGCCCGAGTCCAGGTGGTCTCTCCCGATTATCACCGGCGCTGAGATCTTGCCGTCCTTCACCATGGCGTTGATTATCTTGCCGAACCTCGCCCTCTCGCCGTAGCCCAGCCAGCAGACCCGGGCCGGCAGGCCCTGGAAGCGGACCCTCTCGTGGGCCTTCTGGATCCACCTCACGAGCGACTGGTTTCCGGAGAACTCCTTGACCACGGCCTCGTCGGTGGCGTAGATGTCCTCTGGGTCCCCGGACAGGGCTGCCCATCGGAATGGTCCCCGCCCCTCGCAGAAGAGGGGTCTGATGTACTCTGGGACGAAACCCGGTATCCTGAACGGGCCTTCAACCCCGGCGTCCTTGGCCATCTTCCTGATGTTGTTGCCGTACTCGAATGCTATGGCGCCGTTCTCCTGGAACTTCAGCATGGCCCTTACGTGCTTGGCGATGGACTTCATGGAGCGGCCCAGGTACGCCTGAGGGTCGGACGCCCTCAGCGACTCGGCCTCCTTCATCCCCAGGCCCTCGGGTATGTAGCCCGCGAGCGGGTCGTGGGCGGCCGTCTGGTCGGTGATGATGTCAGGCTTGAAGCCCGACTGGAGTAGTTCCGGGAGGATCTCCGCGGAGTTACCCAGCAGGGCGACTGAGAGTGGCTTCCCCTCGCCGGCGGCGTTTCGGACCAACTCGAGGGCTTCCTTGACGTCTTCTGTCCTGACATCGCAGTATTCCTTGTCGAGCCTGCGCTGTATGGCCCTCCTGTCCACTTCCACTATTAGGGCCACCCCGTCGTTCATGGTCACCGCCAGGGGCTGAGCCCCACCCATCTCTCCCAGGCCGGATGTGAGCGTAATCTTGCCCTTGAGCGAGCCGCCGAAGTGCTTGTTGGCGACGGCCGCGAGGGTCTCATAGGTCCCCTGGAGGATCCCCTGAGTTCCAATGTACATCCAACTCCCCGCTGTCATCTGGCCGAACATGGTGAGCCCCCGCTCTTCCAGTTCCCTGAAGTAAGCCCAGTCAGCCCACTTCGGGACCAGCATCGCGTTTGAAATGAGCACGCGCGGGGCAGCTGGAGTGGTCCTGAAGACCCCCACTGGCTTGCCGGACTGAATCAGCAGCGTCTCGTCGTTCTCGAGGGCCTTCAGGGACCGCACGATGGCGTCGAAGGCCTTCCACGACCTGGCGGCCCTACCTGTCCCCCCGTAGACTATCAGGTGCTCCGGGTCCTTGGCTACCTCGGGGTCGAGGTTGTTCATCAGCATCCTGAGGGCGGCTTCCTGGTGCCAGCTCTTGCAGGACAAGGTCGTCCCCCTCGGCGCCCTGACCTCGTGGTCTTGCATGACGCCATGAGCTTCGCATTCGATTTAAGACTTCGGCCTAACCGCGCCGGCAACCCTTATCATGAGTGGAGGGTGCACGCACGAGCGGCAACCGCATGTTTGACCTAGCTTTGATCCACGCGGGTGAACTTGTGACCTGCGCCGGGAGAGGGGGGACGGCAGAGGAGGAGCTGGAGGTCGTGGAGGACGGGGCGCTCTTGGTCGCGAAAGGGAAGGTCGTCTGGACTGGGACGACCAGGCAGCTCCTACAGAAGAACCTGGGCAAGGCCAAGAAGAGCATCGATGCCCAAGGGAGCCTGGTGACTCCGGGCTTCGTTGACCCGCACACCCACCTCGTCTACGCGGGGAGCAGAGAGGACGAGCTTGAGAGGAAGGCCGCAGGGGAGAGCTACATTTCCATCCTTGCCGGAGGGGGCGGGATTCTGCGGACGGTCAGGGAGACCAGGGCATCCAGCGCCGCGGCGCTGGCCAGCGAATCAGTAGGGCGCCTCAGCCAGCTCATGAAGAATGGGGTGACAACGGCGGAGGTGAAGACAGGGTACGGCCTGGACCTTGCGGGAGAAACCAAAATGCTCGCCGCAATCCGGAGGCTCGGGAGGGTGTCTCCTGTGGAGCTGATTCCGACATTCCTGGGGCTCCATGCGAGACCCCCAGAGTTCAGAGATTCGAAGGAGTATGCGGATCACGTGACTCGCGACATACTGCCTGCCGTGGCCGCAGAGAGGGATCGGCCTACGTTCTCCGATTGCTTCTGCGAAGCGGGTGTGTTTTCAGCGGCGGAGTGCTCAGCGTATCTCAGGGCGTCGAGGAGCCTCGGCTTCAGGCTGAAGATCCATGCGGACGAATTCGCCGAGTCAGGGGGGGCAGGGGTGGCCGCCGAACTCGGATGCGTGTCGGCCGACCACCTGGGGAGGAGCGACATCTCGGGCGCGCGGGCCATGGCAAATCAAGGCGTAACCGCGGTGCTCCTTCCTGGGACTTCGCTCTACTCCTCGATCCCTTACGCTGACGCTCGAGGGATAATCGCTGCGGGGTGCCGGGTGGCCCTGGGGACGGACCTCAGCCCGAACTCTTGGGTGGAGTCTCCGCAGTTCGTGATGAGCCTGGCGTGCACAGGCATGAGGATGACCCCCGCCCAGACGCTCCTTGGGTTCACCAAGCACGCAGCAGCTGCGGTCGCCAGGAGCGACATAGGCGTGCTCGCCGAGGGGTCACAGGCTGACTTTGTGATCCATGGGGTGCCGGGTTACAGGTTCATCCCCTACCGCGTAGGCGGTTCCTACGTCCTGAGCGTGTTCAAGCGCGGTAGGCTGGTGTATGACTCCGGGGAGAGCTAGGGGAGCTTCCCCGTCAGCGCCTCTCCAGCTAGGGCCTCTATCTCTGGACCCTGCGACCTGTCTCCCCGGAGGAGGGGGGAGAGCGACCTGACGAATCCAGATACTTTCTTCGTGTGTTGGGAAAGACCTCCCGCGTCAGAGCCGAGCATGTTCGATGAGCAGATCAGCTCGACCGCCAGAATTCTGGAGACGTTGGTAGCCACCTGTAGCGCCTTCACTCCTGCGTTCACCCCGTGGCTGGCGTGATCTTCGATTCCTCCCGAGACGTTCGAAGGGTATGAAGATTCTGGGTAGATGTTCTTGGCGTTGTCAGCGTTCAGCGCGGTCGCAGTGTATTCCAGCAGCATAAGCCCCGATTCCAGTCCTGGCTTCGCCGCCATGTACTTCTTCCCAGGAGGGGTCTTTGAAAGCATGAAGTGGACCCTCGCGAGCGACATCACGCCCAGATACGAGAGAGCCAAGGAAAGGAGGTCGAGGGACATGGCAACGGGCTGCGCATGGAAGTTCCCCCCGTGGAGGACCTCCCCGTCCTCCAAGAGGACAGGGTTGTCCGAGACCGAGTTCATCTCATTGACCACTACCTTCTCCGCGAAGTCCAGCGCGTCCACCAGCGAGCCGTGAACCTGCGGGGCGCATCGGATCGAATACGGGTCCTGGGGGACCGGCTCTGTCCGCATCCTGCGGCTTCCCTCCAAGAGAGTGCGAAGCTCCCCCGCCACGGCCCTCTGACCAGGGTCGAGCTTGACACGAACCAGCCGCTGGTCGAAGGACTGCGAGCACGCGCCGAGCGCCTCCGCGGTCATGGCGAGGGATGAGTTGGCTGCCCTCAGCAGGGTGCGTCCCCTGTCGACAGCCACGCAACCCAGGGCAGTCGTGAACGCGGTCCCGTTAATCAGCGAGAGGCCTTCCTTTGCCTTCAGGGCTATCGGTCTCAACCCCGACGCCGCGAGAGCCTTGCCCGACTCCGTCAGCCTCCCATGGCGGTAGGCCTTCCCCTCTCCCACCATGGTCAGCGCCATGTGCGCCGAGGGCGCCAGGTCCCCCGAGGCCCCGAGCGAGCCGAACTCGGGCACGAGGGGCGTAACTCCCTTGTTCAGCAGGCCCACTATAAGCTCGGCCACTTCCTTCCTGACTGCGCTGTTCCCGTTGAGGAGGCTGTTAAGGCGGATCAGCATCGCCGCCCTCACCACGCTGACTGGGAGGGGCGAGCCGACGCCGGACGAGTGGCTCCTGATCAAATTGAGCTGCAGCTCCTCGAGGTGCTCGTGGCTCACCACCTTGTCGGCGAGGGAGCCGAAACCGGTGTTGACACCGTAAACCACCTCGCCGCTGGCGAGCTTCCGCTCGAGGAGGGCTCGGAACTTCTCAAGCCTCTTCAGGCTGATCGGGCTCGCCTTCACAGGCGTGCCACCCTCTGCGACCTCCATTGCTGAACGCAACGTGAGGGAGCGCCCATCGACTTCGACTGTCAACATGGTTGCCTTGGTTCAGGTCAATAAATGCCTCACATATCTTTAACTCAAGTGGCCCCCGCCTTGGGCCCGATGAGGATACCCGCCCGCTATCCTGTGCCAAGGTACAGCGACCCCGAAGACGTGCGGTTGACGCAAGTCATCGAGGCTTCGACTGAACCGCGGATGGGCGGGGTGAACATCTTGGGAGCCCCATTTGACGGGGCGGTCCTCGGAAGGAAAGGGGCAGCCGACGGTCCCGCGGCCATACGCGATGCGATGTCTGCATTCTCTAACTATAACGTCGAACTTGGTCTCGGCCTCGAGGGGGCAAAGGTCTTCGACTTGGGGGATCTCACCCTTGACGGCTCTGACACCCTCGCTGCTCATCGACAGATAGAAGCGGAAGCGGCGGACGACATCGACCCGGGCTCGCTGCTGCTGGTCCTTGGCGGGGACAACAGCGTGTCCCTTCCGTGCATCCGCGCTGCCTCCAAGAAGCTGGGGCCGTTGGGCCTTGTTGTCGTCGATTCGCATTTTGATCTCCGCGGAGAGATAGATGGGAAGCCGACGAGCGGGTCGTCCTATGGGCTTGCGGTGGGGGAGCTGAAGAACCTCGACCCCCGGAGAGCGGTGGAGGTCGGCGTACACGGGTTCCTAAACTCGAGGAACTACTACGAGAAGGCGGAAGCGCTGGGCATAACTGTGGTCACCGCGAGAGAGGTCTGGCAAAGGGGGCCCGAGGCTGTAGCACTGGAGGCGTATGAGGTTGCGTCCAGGGAAGCAGAAGCCGTGTACCTCAGCGTCGATCTAGACGCAGTCGACCTCGCGTATGTCTCCGGGGTGAGCGCGCCCAGCGCGGGAGGAATTTCCGCTGATCAGTTGTTCAGGCTTGTGTATGAGATCTCTCGGAACGACAAGGTGAAGTGCGCTGACGTGGTGGAGCTCGCCCCGGCTCTGGACCCAACAGGGCGGTCAGCAAGGGTGGCGGCGACCACCGTGGCATACATCATCGCTGGACATGTGGCCAGGCGCGAAAGGGGGACACGAAGCAGATGAGCAGGCCCCGGCGGCTGCCTTTTCCCTCCCCGACGTAATGGCTCGTCCTAGCGGCCCCGAAGGCCCCTGGAAGGTCGAACCCCGGTCCCTTCCAGAAGCCCTGGCCGGCCAACGCAAACATGCTTCATTGGAGAGGCAAGCCCCCAGCTGGCGCCCTGAGGGCCGAAGAAAACTTTCTCACAGAGACGTAGTTGAGATAGAGCACAACTGCAGCGAAGACGGGCAGGACGAAATAGGTGAAGTAGTACACTGTGAGGTTTGAGGCAAGAGAGTCTGCAAGGGCCGCTGGGAGAAGGAAGAGACTGACGACCCCTGCGACAGATAGGCAGCATGATGACCCAAGGATTATCCCTACCGCCGGCGCGAGGACGTAGGCCCTCGCCCTCTTGGAGGTCGTACAGAGTTTCCCCAGCTCTCTCGTCCTTGCTACGTTGGCCACGACTAGGGTTGCGATGAGGACGGCCATGGCGATGGCATAGAAGCTGAGAGCCGCAGAGAACTCGGGAGGATAAGTGAATATTATGGCGGGATTGTAGGACAGGTCCAGCAAGGCGCTGAGCAGCGAAGGGGGGACGAAGGTGTCGGTGTACACAAGCAGGCCTGGCGTGGAGGTGCCGAGGAGTTGGGGCCCCTGGAGGGCGGTTACTATCCCATCCAGTAGGAACCCGTAGAGGAGGAGATGCGACGCGAGGTACCCCACGAACACGACCGGCCCCATTGCCGTCTTGAGAGATCTGACGAAATCCAAGAAGACCGAGCGGAGCGGGAACGCTAACAGTATGGAGACGACCCCCACCCAGAAGACCAGGGCTCCCACAAGCTCCGCCGGATCTACCGAAGGCGCTGCCCAGATGTAGCCGAAATACGACAGAACGAGCCCTAGGACGAGGGCCCCGGTCAGGGAGATGAGGGCAGCCCCTTGAGGCAACGAATCCGGCCTCTTCTTCCCCTGGGTCATCAGTTTCAGAAAGCGGGCGCCCTCGTTGCGGTATTTACAGCCATCCCGCGCTTCCAGCCCATCGTCCGCCGGAGAATGATTAATACCACGAGGAGGCTTGCAGCCACCCGACTGGGATTGGGCATGACAATTCAGGCGAGGGCGGCAGCGCTGGTGCTCAGCGGCGCCGGGGCCGTCGGAGGTGTGTCGGTGGCCTATGCCCTTGCGGTGGACAGGCTCCCCGCCGTGAGCCCAACGGAGGTGAAGAGCCTGCTACTGGGGTCCTACGTATTCACAGGGGCGTTCCTAGCCGGAGTCTTGGCCATCGTCGTTGGGCTGGGACTGTACGTCCATAACCAGGCCCGAGGGCTCACGGGGGCCTCATCCATCCCCATTGCCCCCGGCTCCTTCATCCCCTACCTGCTCTCGACAAAGCGCTACAGGCGCTACTTCTCGGTATCCACGGTCCTGTATGGGGCGCTTTACGCCTTCGCGACGAGCATGATTGTCTACCAGCCTACGGTGAACTTCGTCCAGGCATACCACGCCACTTTCCCTTCCGTCGGAGTTTCACTCTGCTGCGGGCCCCCTCTCTCGATCCCCACCGTCACCGCTTACCTCATGAACCATGTCGGTCTCTACATCGTCCCCCTCGACGTCCTCCTGCTGCTCATGGTGGCTCCGTTGGTCGGGCTCAACGTCGCCTTCGCCGTCTTCGCCCGCGACGCCAGCGCAGGGGGGGCGTCGAAGTACGGGCTTGGAGGGGTCGGGGCCGTGGTGGGGCTGTTCACGGGGTGCCCGGCATGCGCAGGTCTCTTCCTGGCTGGGTCGTTAGGCGGGACCGGGGCTGTCGCATTCGCCTCGCTCCTTTCGTACTACCAACCCGAGTTCATCGCAGCGAGCCTCCCGGCGCTCCTGCTGACCCTATATTTGGTGTCACGCAGCTTGGCGCGTGCTTACAGCGGAGGGTGCCCGATACCCCAGAGGGCCCGAACGCTGCCGTCGGCGGCTGAGACGTAAAGCCTGGATTCAGTTCTTTGCGCTGGCGGCTATTTCTTGAGCTGCTGGCTTTCTTTCAGCTCCGCTGTCGCTTTCTCGATGTCCAGGAGAATAGAACTCCTGGCCGGAGCCTCGTAGGCTCCGGTGCAGAATGCCTCAATCAGTACTATCACATCGGTGGGGGTGATGTTTTCGACGTAGACAGATACCGAGTCCGGTTTCGAGACGAAGGCGTTTTTCGCGACTACGTCGTGCAGCGTGGACGCCAGCACGGCCGCGTCGACCGGCTTAGGGACGTCATACCGGACCCTTACAAGCCTCTCCTTGACCTTGTGTTCTATCACTGATGCCTGGATGACTATGCTGTTCGGAACTTTGACCAGGACCCCCTCGTCGAGCCTGATGGTGGTATAGTTCAACCTGATGTCTTCCACCACCCCAGTGTAGCCTGGTATCAGCAAATTGTCAGAGAAGAACTTCGGCGGGTAGGCGGGGATGTCAAACCCCCATTGCCATGTCGAGATGGTTATCCTGTTTCCAACCAGAAACGGCCTTGAAGTGAGTATCAGCAGGCCGGCAAACATGTTGGAAAGCGTCTGTTGGCTGGCAAGCCCCGCAACCAGTCCTGTGACCGTACCCCCTGCGAGCAGTTCTGTCCCGGTGACGCCTGCGATTGCAAGCGTCACGAAAGCCAGCGCAATGTATCCGATGAACCTGAAGGCGGTGGCCACTGTAGCGCCTCTCTCCGGTCCGGAGGTCCTCGAAACACCCCGCCTGATCTGGTTCGCGA
>JAKAUC010000005.1 GCA_021827865.1 archaeon | reverse complement strand
GTCACCTTGCGCAGGGGTAGCCTAGAGTCCTGGACGGGGAGCCTGGTAAGGCGCAGCCTGATGGGCGCAAGCTTGCTAAGCCTGTGTCTCTAACGGGACTCGTGGGTTCGAATCCCGGAAGGGCGGAATTCCCACCCCCTGCGCCTCATTCTGGAACTATGGCAATCCGTGGCTTCTGAGCGCAAGTCTACGGCTTTCGAGACGCCCCGACGGGTCAACCGAGGTCTTTGCCCGCATAGCGAACCTTGGACTCCAGCTCTTCCTCAATCCGGAGTAGCTCGTTGTATTTCGCCACCCTCTCGCCCCTTGCGGGGGCGCCCGTCTTGATGAAGTCCGCCGCGAACGCCGTCGCGAGGTGCGCGATGAAAGGATCTTCGGTTTCGCCCGACCGGTGCGAGACGATGGCAGTCCATCCTGCCTTGCGGGCGAGTCCGATGGCTCCCTCGGTCTCGGAAACCGTGCCTATCTGGTTAAGCTTGATCAGGATTGCATTGGTCGCGTTTCCCTCGATACCCAATCTCATCCTGGCCATGTTTGTCACATAGATGTCGTCGCCGATCACCTTGGTCTTGCCCCCCAGCCTCTTGGTTATCGATGCGAAAGCTTCGAACGCTTCTTCCTGGAACGGGTCCTCAATCGTGAGGAGGCCGAACTCGTCCCTCAACTGCGCATAGTAATCTTCCAGTGCGGCCTCGCTCATCGTTTTGCCGTCCAGCTTGTAGCTCCCGTTCTTCTCATCATAGAAGGTAGAAGACGCAGCGTCAACTCCTAACCTGACGTCCTTCTCGCCGTAGCCTGAAGTCGAAACCGCCTTCCTTATGGACACAAGCGCGTCGCGGGTCAGCCTGAGCGGCGGGGCGAACCCTCCTTCGTCGCCTATGTTGATGGCACTTCTCCCGTGCTCCGACAAAAGAATCGACCTCAGCGACTGGTAAACCTCAGACCCCATGCGGATTGCCTCGGCGCAAGACGACGCACCTACGGGTTCGATAAGGAATTCCTGAATCGCCAGGTTGTTCCCCGCATGTTCTCCTCCATTGATAACGTTCATCATCGGCACAGGGAGGGTGTACCGGTCTGATTTCCTGAGCTGGGCAAAGAGGCTAACCCCGTTTGAGCTGGCTGCAGCCCTCGCTGAGGCCATGGAGACGGCGAGTATCGCGTTGGCCCCCAGTCTGCGCTTGTCTTGTGTACCGTCCAGCGAGATCATCTTCTGGTCCAGGCCGCGCTGGTCGTCCACACTGAGGCCTAGGAGCCCGCGTCGGAGCACCCCGTTGACGTTGGCCACAGCTTTCATGACTCCCTTGCCATGGAACTCTTCGCCACCATCTCTGAGCTCGAGTGCCTCGTGCTTCCCCTTGGAGGCGCCGGAGGGGACGCTGGCCCTCCCCATGGCTTTACTCGTTGTGACTTCTGCCTCCACGGTTGGATTTCCACGGGAGTCCAGAACCTGTCTCGCCTTGATTTCTAAGATGGTTGTCTTGGTCGCCACGAGTACCGCCCATGGGCGCCTCTGAGGTGCGTTAAAACCTGCTCCCGATTTCGGTCTCCAAGGCTTATTACACGTCGAAATCCCGGTTGAAAACGGGCCGGTCGTCTAGCCTGGTCAGGACGTCGCCCTTACACGGCGAAACGCACAGCGCGCCATGGTCGGTGGTCCGAATCCGCCCCGGCCCATCTTAGCGAATACCAGTAAAGCCACCTTCGAACGGTTATCTATCCTATGGCTCAAACCCCGATAGAGATGCCTAATTTCAGGTACATCAGTTGGTCTGAGTACGGCAACCTGGCCGAGGCACTGGCAGAGAAGGTCAGAGCCAACGGAAAACACTATGACCTTGTGGTGGGCATCGCTCGGGGAGGCATCCCGGTGGCCATGGCCGTGTCAGACCACCTTAACGTAAAGATAGATTTCGTGAACGTCAAGTCGTACAACAACATCGGCCAACGGACCGCTCCTCGGATCCTTTCCACCCTCGTGGAAGGGGTCGAGGGGAAGGACATTCTGCTGGTAGACGACCTTGTGGACCAGGGAGACACCATAGTTTTCCTCAAGAAATACCTTGAAGACCAGCGACCCAGGTCTCTAGAGACCGCCGTGATGTTCAAGAAGCCCTGGAGCAAGGTTGAGCCTGACTACTTCTTGGAAGTCGTCAGCGAGTGGATAGTCTTCCCCTTTGAGCTGGGCGAGGTCGGCCGGCAGAGGACCGAAATGGAGGAGAAGGGAAGCGGGGGCCAGCTGCCTAGAAGAGAGTAGTCAGTAGCAGGCCGTTAAAGGAGAGGATGAGTGTTACTGTCACCAGGGCCAAGGCAACCGTGAACCTCCTGTTGACCAAATCTCCCATGAACCTCGTCTTCGATGTGTAGTATACAAGGGGAATCATAGGCAGCGGAATCATCAGACTCAGAATCACCTGACTGTAAATCAGCAAGACCAGTGGGCTCAGTCCGAATAGAATGGCTATCGTTGTGGGGAAAACATTGACAGCTCTTGTGATGATTCTTCTCGCCCAAATGTTCGCGCGCTTTCCAATCAAGCCTTCCATGATGACCTGTCCTGCTATGGTGCCAAGCGCGGATGATGAAAGCCCAGATGCGAGCAGGGTCAAGGCGAAGAGTACGCCAATAGCAGGCCCATAAATCTGGCTCATTCCTGCGACGAAAGTTTGCACCGTCAGGCTGGCATTCACTCCGTTGCCGTGGTAGAGAGGAATGGCGACAAGCAGTATTCCGGCGTTCACCACCCCTGCGATGGTGAGGGCCATTATGGTTTCATTTCGATGGAGCCTGTTCGTTCTATGCATTTGCTCGGGTGTGTAAGCGTGACGTACCTCGGTCGCCGCAATCGGCATGTCCTTGATCGATGGCGCCTCCGTCCTTCCGCCGACTGGGGAACCAAGGAGGTCCATTTTGTTCTTCGAAAGCCAAGAGTGGACAAAGAGAGCGTGGGGCATCACAGTCGCCCCAATCATTCCTACTGCGATGAAAAGCGCCGTATTGCCGGGAGCAAGCGGGACCACAGAACCATATGCGATCTGTGCGACGTCGAAGCGTCCTATGACAAGCAGATCGTAAAATATCCCTATCACAAGAACGCTGATGAGGACTGCGAAATACTGCTCGATCAGCCGGAATTTCCTCGTCATCATGGTCAGCAGTATGATGACGTCGAGGGCGCCGAATATGGCGCAGTAAATGAGAGGGATGTGAAACAGTATGTTGAGTCCCAGTACTGTCCCCAGATATTCTGCCAGGTCAGTGGCTGCCGCTGCTGCCTCGGCCGCGAGCCAGTAGGGGATCACATACCGTTTCTTCCCGCCAAACGACTGTCTGACCAACTCCGCCACATGATGGCCCGAGGCGATGCCGAGTTTACCTGAAAGGTATTGAAGCAGCATCGCCATCCCAGAAGCGAGCCAGCCCGCCCACAGGAGTGCGTACTTGTAACCTGCCCCTGCCGCAAGGTCCGTGCCGTAGTTGCCAGGGTCCATGTATGCTATCGACACCATCAACGCGGGACCGACCCACAGAAGGAACTGCCTCAGTGATAGGGGAAGAAGACTCGATGCCCTTGACTCCTGCCCTGAATTGTCCCCGTCACCCCCTTGAGGCATGTTCATGGACGGGGTCGGGGTCCTTCTGAACGGCCACCTCATGTATGACAAGGTCGAATCTTCCCTGGTTGATATATAAGTTAGACATGCCTAACATCTCGAGACGCCTCTCACATTTGGTTGCCCGCCGAACTTGGCAGGCGGGGAACGCTTTTTATCCGAAGGCCATCCCCTAGAAGGGAGGAGTTTTGGCTACCATCGCGCAGTCCAGGAGAGACCTGTCGAGGCTCGAGGACTATCTGGAGGCGATATACAACCTGCATGAGGAGAAGGGATACGTGAGCGCCTCCGACATCTCGGACCGGCTGGGCGTCAAACCGCCTACGGTCTCGAGCATGGTAGCCAACCTTGCCAAGAAGGGGTATCTAGAGCACGAGCGGTATCGAGGGATGCGGCTCACTCCCTCTGGTGAGAAGGTGGCCAGATCCGTCATCAAAAGGCACCAGGTCATCTCTGACCTCATCACCATGCTCGGGGTGGACCCCCAGACGGCTTATGTCGACACCGAAGGAATCGAGCACCATGTGCACCCGAGCACCCTGCAACGGATGGAGAAGCTGGCCGAGTACTTCCATGAGAACCCACACATCCTAGAGAAGATAATGGACTACCTTAACCGGGACTAGGCAACCTTCAGTTTCCCGAAAGTAGGGAGGTGAGAATCCTATGCGTCAGGCCCCAGACCGTGTAGTCGCCCACTTTCAGGGCGGGGAACTCCATCTGATTCCCCTGAAACGTCGTCATGAAACGCGATCTGGCTCCCGGGGATGCCAGGTCACCAAGGCCGACCCACCTGAAAGAGGCGACTTCCTCGTTCGGCACCACTGTGCCCCCCTTCTTGAGATGGAAGACCGTCGGGACCACGTCCATGGTCCCTGTGTGGGTCGCGGTGAGCCTCCCATAGCCGAGGAAGTCTGAAGATGAAGCCAGGTCGAGCCCCACTTCCTCCAGGGTCTCCCTGACCGCCGTGTCCTTGGCGGTCCTGTCTCCATCCTGCATCTTCCCGCCGGGGAAGGCGATCTGCCCCGACCACGGGTCCCCGCTCCTTTCCGCCCGCCTGATTAGGAGCACGCTCGGCCTTTCCCTGTCATTGATTATGATGGAGACCGCTGCCAGCCGCTGCCCCCTGGTGGCCGGCTCCTGGAGGACCAGGCTCCTCGATATCCTCGTCATCAACTCGCTGCCCAAATCAAATCTTCTCGACGCTCCTCCAATTTTAAATATGCATCGAGGTTCGCGCAGCCGAGGCTGATGGCAAGAATGTCACAGGAGCGCAACCAATCAGAAGCTGCGATGAAGCTTACCGAAGAGAACTTCGACAGGGTCGTGTCAGGGCCGAAACCGGTTTTCATCGACTACTGGGCGGTCTGGTGCGGCCCCTGCAGGATAATGGACCCAGTGGTGGACAGGCTCGCGAGGAAGTACTCCGACAAAGTCACTTTCGCGAAGGTGAACGTGGACGAGGAGATGGGAATCTCTTCCCGCTACCAGGTGTTCTCAATCCCGACCTTCATGGTCTTCAGGAACGGCCAGCCAATGGACGCGGTCATCGGGGCCGTCGGCGAATCGTCCCTGGAGAAGCTCGTCATAAGCGCCATCGGCGGCTGACCGAGCTAGGTCACCCTCGTCCCGTCCGTGAGGAATATGTCCGCCCTCTCTAGGCTCAGCGACCTCGACGAGAGCACCGGCCCGAACTGGAAAGACTTGCTCCGGTTGATGGGCTGACCCCCCACCAGCCTGTTGAACGGGGGCATCACGGTCAGCTTTCCCTTGCCCTTCAACTTCGACTTGTAGCCCGCCCCCTCCATCAGTTCGGCTACGTCGAATTCCGCGGTGACCCAGACAGACTCCCTCGTCCTCGACCCGAACGAGTCGCGCATCTCGTAGGTGAAGTGCGAGTGGCCGATCACTAGGTCTCTCGTCGCAATAGCTGCCTCCGACGGCCAGGCGTGGCCGTGCGCCACCCCGATTCTGTTCTTCCCCTCCCCCAGCACCGTCCCCTGCGACGGATCCAGCTTGACCCGGGGCGGGAGCACCGCCTTGATGTTGCCGTCGTGGTTTCCGGGGACCACCTCCACTGCCTCGAACAGGTCCAGCATCGTGTCGAAGAACCAGGGTATCACCCCCCAGTCTATGTCTTCCACCTTCCCGATCGCGTGCTTGACGTCCCCAAGCACGGCGAGCCTCTTCGCGCCGTAGGTCTCTGCTATCCGCTTCACCCGTTCCACCATCTTCACCGAATAGGCCGGGAGGCGGAACCCCTTCTTCGCCATCTCCTTTTCGAGCCCAAGATGCAGGTCTGAGACCAGAAGGGTCTTCGACTCGGCGGTCGAGAAGATGAGCGCCGCGTCGCCGGGGACTATCTTGAGCAAGCTAGGCGATGAGCGGGAGTACCTGGGAGTCGACGAAGCCCTTGAATTCGGACAGCTCCATCTTGCTGAAGCCGGTGAGTATGCAGTTCCTGGTCAGCCCGAACACGTAACCGTAGGCCTTGCTCTTGAAGACGATGTACCACAGTTTCCCATGGGTCAAATAGTCGCTGTAAAGGCTGGTGTTGCCGAGCTCGGCGCCGTAGAGCGAAAGCTTGGTGATGTTCGGCAGGTCCACTTCCGAATAGAATATCACCTTGGTGTCCTCGAAGTTGGCTTCGTGAAACTTCCTTAGGGTCTCGGGGTCGATTCTGGCTTCCACCACCTGCCCGAGGCTCATGAACACCGCCTTGCTCATCTCGTTCGCGATGTTGTTCGCCCTGCTCTTCTTGTCGTAGACAGTCAGGAACATCCTGTCCTTGTGCATGCTGAAGGTGAAGGGGGCTTCGTAGGTCCGCGGGACCGGGACGGGCTCCCCCCGGTGCGGGACCACGAAGACCGAGTCGAAGGAGAACTTGCCCTCCAGGGACCCCTTCCCCGCACTCAGGTCGGTGATTTCAGATACCAGCTTGAACTCCTTGTCTTCGACGCTCGTCTCAGTCTCTATCCTGAACGACTTCAGCTTGTCAGCCAGCGTGTCGAGCTCGTAGTTCTCCCTCACGAGGAAGACCTTCCCGGCTAGAACCAATCTGGCCTGACCCCGGTGTGTCCTGTTAATGGCTTTTCAGTTGCCCCAGTACTGCCTGGTGGTGACGAAGCGTATCTTTGCCTCGAGCAGGTCCCTGTAGAACGCCTCTTCGTCGTCGTGCATCTCGGCCAGAATCCTAGATGCCGTCTGGGGCCCTATCCCGTAGACCGTCTGGGCCACCACGGCTTTCTTCCCATACGAGAGGACGAGGTCAGCCCCCCTCCTGGCCCTAGCCAGCTCGGACCTCTCTTCGCCGTTGAGCTGCGCCTTCATCTCTCTCTTTTTCACGAGGTCGGTCAGCTTGGCTGTCCCCCAGTAGCAGGGCACCAACAACCCCGAGCCGCAGCCGCCGCATCGCGGCTCCTCCGGGATGTCTCCGACCGTGGTCTGCCCCTGGTCCGCGCCGCACTTCACACATAGGAGGCTCACCTCGGTGCCGAATATGCTCGCCTTCATCCTCTGGTATGACGACCTGCCGAGGGAGTCGGGGGCGACCGCCTCCGGGACCTCAAGGTACCTGTAGAGGAGGTTGTAGGCGATGGGGGTCGGCCTGTCCCCCGCCTGATAGGTATCCACCGCTATCTCCCCGTTGGCGACCTCCAACAGGATCTGCTTCCCCCTTTCAATGTCGATGAGGTCTCTCCCTGTCTCCTGCAACGCCTCCTCGAAGATGGGGGTCTTCTCGAACCTCGTCGGGAGTGAGCACAGGTTCGGGTGTGCGATGAGCTTTCCCCGTTTCAGGGCGCCGAATCGCTCTGCCACGAACTTCACCCTGACCGGGAACGGGAAGTTCCTCTGTGCGGCCACCGCGTAGGTCCTTTCCAGCTGTTCCGGGGTCAGCCCCATCAGCTCCTTCGCCATCGCCTTGAGGTCGAGCTCCTCGGTGTCCGTCGTGAGCTCCATCAGCAGCCGATAGCCGTCGAGCCACCAGACCCTGACCAGCCCCCGCCTCGAAAGCACTTCCTCGAACACGTAGGCGAACGTCCGGTTCACCGACTCTCCGAAGCAGAGGTGGACGATTAGGTACTTCCCGAACCCTTCGAAGAGCACCAGCTTGTCCGACGGTACCGGGGCTCCCATCTTCTTGTGCTCGGCGATCTGGTCGACCACCAGCGCCCGGGCAGCCGCCTCTCCAGGGATCTTCTTCTCGACCGACTCCACGGCCTCGTTCCCCCGGTTCAGGGCTTCTGAAATCTCCCTCCTCAACCGCCCTGTCTCGGCCGCAAGTTCGTATGGTATCGGCAGCATCTCCCCGTCCCACCCCGGCACGGCAGCAAGGGGGTCTTCGACGGGGGTGACGTAGATCTTCCTGTCGTCAGCTATCTGCTCTATCTGCCAGACCTTGCCCTTGATGATGAAATGGACTCCCACCTTCGCCCTGAGGAGGACGAACTCCTCGCCGAGTATCCCGACGGTCTGGTTGGTGGAGACGTCGACCACCAGGTAACGGGTCTCGTCCGGGATCATGGAGAGGTTCTCGTAGTAGTATTCCCGGGTGAGCCTCGTCCTTACGAGTGTCTTGCCGTCGAACCTGATCTTCCTGAGCTCGGAGAGATAGCTCGCCGTGCGGAGGAACGCGTCCTCAGTCAGGCCCCTGAACGGGGCCGCCTTCCTGATCTCGGCCAGCATCCTGTCTGGCTCCATGGCCTCGAAGTCCATGAGGTAGCCTGCGATCTGGTGCGCCAGCACGTCTAGGGAGTTCACGTAAGGGCGGGTCGGTTCGATCCTCCCCCTGCTTGCCGAGTTTATGCCGGCCGATGACTCCAGTATGTCGTCCGCCGACACGGTCACCAGGACCCCCTTCGACACCTTTCCGAGCCTGTGGCCGCTCCTGCCGACGCGCTGGACCAGGCTTGTCACCTGCCTCGGAGACATGTACTGCACCACCAGGTCGACCGAGCCGACGTCTATGCCGAGCTCCATGGTGCTGGTGCAGACGAGCGCCTTCAGTTCGCCAGACTTGAATGCCTGTTCGACCCTTTCTCGCTCCTCCCTTGGAAGCGAGCCGTGGTGTACCCCTACGTCGCTCCTCAGCCTCGCGAGCTTCTCCCCCATCATCTCGGCCAGGGTCCTGCTGTTGACGAAGATCAGGGTCGATGTGTGCCCGTCGATCAGGGAGTTTATCCTGGAGAGCCTTGCCGCGAGGTCGGGAGCGGAGTACGTCTCCTTCGCGGCCGACTGGCTCGACTGATCGGGGACGGGGTATTCGATGGCGTATGAGAACTCCTTCGGGGCGTCCGCCTTCACCAGAGTCCTAGGCCTGTCTCCGAAGAGGAAGGCGGCTGCTACATCGGGGGTTCCAATCGTAGCAGAAAGCGCGACGAGCTGGAAGTCAGGCGAGACCTTCCTGAGCCGCTGAAGACCCACACAGAGTTGGACCCCCCGCTTGCTCTCTACAAGATTGTGCAGCTCGTCGACGACGACGGCCTTCAGGTGGGAGAGGTTCTCCCTCATCCTTCTTCCGGGGAGGACGGCCTGAAGGGTCTCGGGTGTCGTTACCAACACGTCAGGAGGGTGCGCCGATTGCCTCGCCCTCTGCGCCTGGGGGGTATCGCCGTGCCTTATGTCCACCGTCAGCCCGAGCTTCATACACCATCCCTGGAGTCTCTTCAGCATGTCCCTGTTCAGGGCCCTCATAGGCGTGATGTAGAGGAGAGAGATGCCCTCCCCGTGCCCCTCGAGAACCAGCCTGCTCAGCAGCGGGAGGAGGGCCGCTTCGGTCTTCCCCGACCCGGTCGGGGCCACTACCAGTACATCCTCCCCTCTGCCGATGAGTGGCCACGCCTTCACCTGTGGGGGGGTCGGCTCCCTGATGTCGGTGTCAACCAGAAACCCCCTCACAGCCGGCGCGAGGGACTCGAACGCCGTCTCGTTGGGCAAACACCTTCCAGAAGGCTCCAGCCGATTTAAGGAGTAGCGAGAGAGGGGTGGCCGAAAGTGAATATCGACTTCGGAGTCAGCAACGTCTAAATGCGCCCAGGGTTCGCGCAGCCTGTAAGCTTGTCCCGCAGCGTCAAAGAGGTCTCCCAGGAGAGGCCGTCCCATCTCACGACCGTCAAGGAGATCATCCTTGAGAACTTCATGAGTTACGAATATGCCAGGATCCCCCTGCGTGAAGGGCTGAACCTGATAGTCGGTCCCAACGGGGCAGGCAAGTCTTCGGTGCTCCTGGCGATTTCAGTCGCCTTCGGCCAGGCATACACCGAGCGCTCCCGGAAGCTCTCGGACCTCATCCGAAGGGGCAAAGAGATAGCCCGGGTCTCGCTCGTCTTTGACAACTCCGCGAAGGCAGGCCACAGGCCGATACCATATTCGAAGTCCGACACCTTCATGCTGAGCCGCTACCTCAGGCGTGACGGTTCCTACTGGTTCGAGGCAGACTACAAGGAGATCGATAAGAGCGAAGTGGTCAGGCTGCTCCGCGAGTTCGGCATCAACCCCGACAACCTGCTAATCATAATGCACCAGGGGATGATCGAAGAGCTGGGCGCCGTCACCCCCCAGGAAAGGCTAAGGATGGTCGAGGAAGCGGTCGGATTCTCGGAGTACAGGCAGAGGATCCTGCTCGCCGAACAGGAGCTAAGCGGCCTCGTCGGGGAGGAGAGCTCACTCCTCCAGTTGATCGACAACGCCAACCAGGCGCTGGAATACTGGAAGCAGGTGTACGACCGCTATCAGGAGAAGAGGAAGCAGATCGAGCACAGAGACCTCCTTTCCAAGGAGCTCCTGTGGAGCACTGAAGCCAAGCTGAGCAAAGCGCTTCAGGGGGCGGAGGAGAAGATCATGTCGAAGACCAGGGCTCTGGAGGATCTGAAGTCCCAGCAGGCCGAGGTGACGGCCGACGCCGAGCAGACGCACCAGACCCTGCTCGACAAGCAGGTCGAGCTCAGGAAGCTGTACTACGCGCTCATAAGGGCGGAGTCGGAGAAGGCAAAGGACGAATCGGCAAGGGATGCCTATCGTTCCATAAAGGATGACATGGCGGGGCTCTCGAACACGATAGAAGAGCTCCTGGCCAAGGGCGGGGACAAGAGCGGGAAGAGGCTGAAGGACCTGGCCGAATACATCGAGAAGAAGGGGGAGGCCGCGGAAGAAGACGCGAAGCGCAGGAAGGGGGAGCTCGACAGGGAGGTGTCTTCGCTCCAGCCGGAGATCACCAGGACCGAGGAGCTAATCAAACGGACCACTGACAGCCACATCTCGTTCAGGGTGAAGGCGGAGGTACTGACATACAGGATCAGGGTGACCGAGTCAGACCTTCACGACCTCGAGCGGAGCGCCAAGGAGTACAGGTCCGAGCTGGACAAGCTCGCGCCCGACTTGGAGAACGCAGGTGCAAGGATGGAGACCGCCAGGCAGCCCTACGAAGTGTCAGAGGAACTGAAGCTGGTCTCGGCCCACATCCAGAAGATGCAGGACGTCCCGGACGACGCTGAGAAGATCTACAACGACTACTCCGGGAACATCGAGGAGCTCAAGGTCAAGCTTGCCAAGCTCCAGGAAAACAAGAAGTCGATGCTCGTGGAGCTCGGGTCGCGCAAGGAAGTCTGGAAGAAGGCGATGGAGGACCTCGTAGAGGCGGTGGACCCGGCTTACCAGGCGGTGCTCTCGGCCACCGACGCCAGCGGGTTCATCAAGCTCGAGCAGGCTGACGCCATCGAGGATGCCGGGTTCGACCTCTACGTGGGGTTCCGAGGCGGCGCGCCCTCCACCCTCGACCCGTTCACGCAGAGCGGAGGCGAACGGTCGGTGGCGCTGATGGCGTTCCTCCTGTCGCTGCAGGCGAGGATCGTCTCGCCCCTGAGGGCGCTCGACGAGTTCGACATACACATGGACCCCAAGAACAGGGAGGCCATGTTCAAGATGATACTCTCTCAGATGAAGCAGAGGGAGGCGTCACAGTACATCGTGATAACCCCCTCCATCCTCACCGTCTTCGACAAGAGCGCCCACGTCATAACTGTCCAGGCAGTGCACGGCGGGTCAGAGGTCAAGGAGCTGAAGTGAGTGGAACAGACGAAGCTCGACGACTATCTGAGGGTGATAGAGCTCTGCCGTGACGTGGAGACGAGCAGCGCCAACCCCTTCGACGTAGACATCAGGGAGAAGATACTGCTCCTGAAGCAGCGCCTCCCCGAGCTGAAGTTCCTCGACGAGCTGCTCGTCGACTCGGAAGCGATGCTCGAGCTCGCCCAGATAGTGAAGCTCCAGGACCAGTGGCTTAAGCAGAGGGCCAGCGCCCTCTACATAGACCCGCTGCTCATCCAACTGAAGCTGAAGCTACTCCCCAAGGAGACCCTTTCTGAGGCGTTCGTGAAGAGCTGGCACCCGATCGCCCAGGTGGACCAGCTGTCCTCCCGCGGGCTCGAGAGGGCCTTCGTCTACTGGCGCGAGCTGACCCCCATGTCTGAGCGCTTCAAGAACCAGTTCGGCACATACGGGATTGTCCCTGGGGTCGTAGATTATTCAGACCTGGTCAGCCTCGGCGTCTTCACCGCGGAAGAGTTCGAACTCGGCCTGACCCGCCTCTACGACGAACTCCTTCAAAAGTCAAACGGCGAATGGTTGGACTACCGCCAGTTCATAGAGGGCGAAAGCTATGGGACCAAGGTCAGGAGGGCGTACCTGCTCGCCTTCCTCATAAGCGAGGGGAGGGCGCTGCTGAAGACCGAGCCCCTCATCGGGAAGATCTGGACGAAGGCGCTCGCTGAGAGGGTAAAGGGGACCCCGAAGTCGGTGGCCATCTCGATAACGGGGGACAGCTGATGGAGCCAGAGACCGCAGACAGGGCGCTGCTGGAGAGGAAGGTGAGGAGGGCATTCCAGGTGCTCGTCCTTCAGCGCGGGCGGAACCCGGGGGTCAAGGGGTGGGAGATGAGGAGGCACCTGGGCCGCGAGTACCGCAAGATTATCGAAGTCCTCTCTGAAGACGTGGCGCCGATGGGGCTCGAGGTGTTCGAGGTAAAGGGGCCGGACGGCACCGACGACTCGTCGCGGTTCCTTCTGAGGTTCAAAGAGCCGCCGACGATCAGCGAAGCGGAGACGTCTGGGATACGCATCGACGACCTTGCCGTCCTCGCTGCCAGCATCGCCTTCGTCAACTCAAAGTCAGGGCGCGTCTCCCGGCGCGAGGTCGAGCAGTTCCTCCGCGAAAAGTTCCCGAAGTGGCGCGTCGACTACTCCATGGACAGGTACGTCAAGAGGGGGTACCTCGACCAGGACGACAAGGGGATGCTGCACATAGGGTGGAGGACCCGGGCCGAAGTCGACGAGAAGACCTTGATGACCCTGATCCTTTCGCGCGCTCAGGAAGCCGCGAAGAAGTAGCGCCTGCGGAGCGCTTCCCTCTCGCCCTCTATCGCCAGCTCGATCACGTCACTCCCTTCCTTCCTCATCTTCGCGGCCAGGGCCGAGGCGTCGGCCAGCCTGATGCCCCTCCCGGCGACCAGTATGTCAACGGCGTGGCCGTACTCGGCCCTAAGTTCGGACGACTTCCTGAGCGACTCCACCAGCTTCTGCTTGCTTCCGCGGAGGTCCGACCTGCTCCTCGCTTTCATCGCGAGGGAGAAGACGTTCTCGTAGGAGTCGGTCGAGAGCCCGATGGCGGCCTTGCCGCAGGCGGGGCATCTGTCGAGCCCCTCCAGGTCGACGACCTTCCTGAGTTCGAGGAAGTTCCAGCAGTTGGTACAGACCGCCACCAGGAACGTCTCGTTTATCCTGGCCCTCGTGGACTGCTTGAGAAGGGCCCTGAGCCTCTCGGGCGAGACGATCTCCCCTCTCCTGCTGATCTCTTCGACTCCGATGCGCGCTATGGGGGTGAGTGCTTCGTACTCCACCGGCTTGACCTCGATGGCCCCGGCATGGATCTTTTCGACCACGTCAGACGCCCCTGCCAGGTCGAAGTCGTCGTGGAAGATTACGCTCATCGCCTCTTCGTAGACCGGGGTGTCTCTGAGCGCCTCAATGATCCCCGAAATCGAGACGCTGGCGTAGTCCGCATCCTTGGCTATGGCACCGCATTTTTTCCCTGCGTGTATCAGCCTCCGCTTGAAGATCCCGCTCCTCTCTACCGCCTTTTCGGTCGCCACTCCCAGATCGAGCTTGTGGAGTTCCTCGATGACGGAGAGCACCGTGGCGGGCGAAACGTCGGCTTCTATGACTATCCGATAGGGGTCCTGGTGCACCGCCACCGACTGCCCAATCCTCTCCGAGACGATGTGCCCGATGACCCTGGCGAGCAGCCTGTTCACCCGATGACCGAAGGCGGCCTGAATCACCAGGAACCTGTCCCACTTCTCGATGGTGATTAGCCTCTCCGAAGGTATGGGGAGCTTCGCCTCGTACTGCTCGGCCACTTCCTTCAGTGACTCTTCGAGGACCGCCCGGGAGACCGGGTAGGTCCGTACCAGCTCGTCCAGGTACTTTGATTCGGTCCCCTTTGAGAGCTCCTCGGCGTACCTCCTCCTCACTGCGCCAACTTCGGCGGCGACCTCCCTTGGGACGGGTATCTCATCCCCGACCCAATTCGGGACAGCTCCGGTGGGGTCTTCTTCAGCCTTGACGTAGACCTTGTTTCCATAGATCTGCTCCACCTTCCAGCACCTCCCCGCCTCGACGAACTTCACTCCGACCTCCCCGTATTCCGAGACGAAGGCCTCGTCCAGGGTGCCGACGAAGTTGTCACCTTCGATGACCAGGTACTGCTTCTCGTCAGGGATCATCGAAAGGTTGTCGAAGTAGTAGGAGAAGAGAGGCTTGATGTCCCGGGCTCGGAACACCTTCCCGTCAGACTCGCTGTAATAGGCGAGCCTCGGATACCTTTCCCTCATGTACACGAGGACCTTCTTCAGCCTCTCGGCGTCCAGGTCCGCGTAGGCGTAGCTTCGCCTGAAGAGCGCCATCAGGTCGTCGAAGTTCCAGCTCGTCTGCTCGATGAGGAGCCCGGCCACCTGGTGTATCGCGACGTCGTAGGGGTTGAAGACCGGCTCGAGGGGCTCAAGCTCTCCCATGACAGACTTGCGGCAAAGGACCGCCGCTTCAAGGGTGTCGTCTGAGTCCTGGGTGATGACGAGACCGTTGGAGACCTGCCCGATCCTGTGTCCGCTCCTCCCTACCCGTTGGATCAGCCTCGTGACCTGCCTGGGGGAGTTGTACTGCACCACGTATTCTAGGAACCCGATGTCTATGCCGAGCTCGAGGCTGCTCGTGCAGATCACGCCGAGCAGTTTGCCTTCCTTGAGGCCCTTCTCGACCGCCTCCCGAGTCGCCTTCGAAAGGGAGCTGTGGTGCACCGCGATGGGGAAGCTGGGGTCCCATACCCTGAAGCGGCTCGACAGGGCCTCTGCCTCCGACCTCGTGTTGGTGAAGACTAGCACCGACCTGTACTTCTCAACAAGCTCCCTCACCGTCCTGAGCCTCGCAGCGACCTCCGGATAGGAGTAGAT
>JAKAUC010000015.1 GCA_021827865.1 archaeon | reverse complement strand
TTCACGAGCCTGACCACGGGCCTGAACCCGGGGTCGTCCAACTTCGATTTGGCCGCGGCCACCTCTCCGCTGCCTCCAGCAGAGTTGGGCTTCCTAGAAGACCCCAAGCCTGACTCTCCCTTCATGGCTGCGGAGTTCAATTTCATCGACGCGATATAATCTCGCTTCCTCGCCGCGGCCCTGAAAGGGGAGAGGGACCCGTTGGTGAATGTGCTCGCTTCTTGGCGTCTGTCTACCGTCTGAGCGCGTTCCTGACCTGCGGGAGCGCGGCTGCGAAGGCCGTGTGCTGGCAGTAGTCGGTGGCGTCCAGCTCGCAGTAGAACCTGACCTTCCCTCCGTCAGCCGACTTCGCCTTCACCCCGACTATCCTGTCCTTCTTGTTGTCGCGCACCACGACCTCGTCCTCCCCCAGCGAGATCAGCTCCAGGAACGGCGCGTAGTTGGAGAACCTTTCCTCGATGTAGAGCATGACTTGCAGTATCTCGCTCACGTAGGTGGCGGCGCTCTTCTTCTCCTTCTTCGCGTGCTGTTTCACTTGTTCGTAGATGGATTCAGTTACAGTTATGGTCCGAAACCCTCTGTCTGGCATAGAAGTGCGGCAGAACTACGGAAGATTTAAGTGTTTACTATGGCCGAGAAACCGTATGAGTCCTGCAGAAGGTTACGCATCCGTTCTAGCCTTAAAAGCCCCCGAGGGGTTCTTCGCCATGCCTGCCGAGGGCGGAGAGCCTCTTGAACTGTGTGAAGAGTGCGGTTCCCCCCTCGAGGACGGGGTCTGCAGGAGCTGCGGGTCCGGGTTCAGCGAGGCCTCGAGCCCAGTGGGGGCCGCGCCGTTGGACAGAAACGAAATCTCTAGGGTTCTGGGAAGGAACGTGGGCCCGCGGGCACACGGCTCCTACTCCCTCTCGATGCAGCAGGAGCAGGGGATGGGGCCCCTGCGGAAGCAGATCGACCTCATGGTGGAGCGGTTCAACGCCTCCCCGGAGGCGAAGGCAGCCGCGAAGCGGAACGCGGAGACGCTGGCCGTGAAAGTGGTGGACGAGCTCGGCCCGACGAAGGCGGCCATGGCTTCAGTGGCCCTGGTCTTCATCGCGCAGGGTAGGAACCTCAGGGAGGTCAGTTCGTGCATCTCGATGGTTCATCCGTCGATCGACAGGCTGGGCGACGTCGTCGTGGAGGTGC
Organism: archaeon; assembly: GCA_021827865.1. Taxonomy (GTDB): domain Archaea; phylum Thermoproteota; class Nitrososphaeria; order Nitrososphaerales; family Gagatemarchaeaceae; genus UBA183. Next base: position 14,185 of record JAKAUC010000015.1, on the reverse strand, counting down.
GCCAGGAGACAGAGGAGGATGTCAGGGTGCTTGTCGACGGGAGGGAAAGGCCGTACAAGTCGTACTCCCGCGGTTTCTACAGGAGGCTGAGGATACCGGTCTTCGCCTCGGACGGGAACGCCCTGGTCGAGCTGAAGGGCGCCACGCTCACCAGGAAAGGGTACGACCTCAAGAGGGTCGAGCCGAAGGGGCCGTCCGAGCTCGAAGTCAGGGCGGACGAGACCAACTTCGAGCTGTTCAAGATCCTTGAGGAGGCGAGGCTCTCGGGGAGGGCAGCGGTCGCCGGGACAGATCAGAGCGCAATGCTCAGGAGATATACGATCTCCAAGCTGCGCCTCACCGGGAGACTCCTCAGGGAAGCGGGCGTCCTACAGAAGGTGAGCGGGGAGTACGTCAGGCTGTTCGCCGAAGCGGTCGGCGACGGCGGGGGGAGGTCGCCGAGGAAGCTGGCCGAGGAAGCCCTGGTCGAGGCGTGCGAGAACGTCGTCCCCGAGCACCTCCGCAACTCCCTCTGGCAGAAGTACCGCCTCAAACCTTCCGGGATGAAGTCGCTGGTGGTAGCGTCGGAACTTGCCGCGTGGCAAGGGTGAAGCGTTCCCTTGCCGGCCCAGCTGACCACAATCCCGCTCAACCTGGTGGAGCCCCACCCCAAGCTCGCGTTCAGGTTCGCCTACGACATCAAGGGGCTTGCCGATTCGATCAGGGCGGCAGCCGACGAGAACACCCCCAACGGCCAGCTCAACCCGGGAAGGGTTGTCTTGAAGCCCGACGGGAAGGGGTACTACGTCTACGTCGGGGTGAGGCGCTACAAGGCCCTGAAGCTCCTCTACGACACGACCAAGGACGAGAGGTTCGGGTCCTACACAGCCTACGTCGACACCGGGATGAATGAGCTGCAGATGTTCGTCAAGGCGAAGCGGGAGAACGACGAAGAGCAGGGGGAGAGGCAGGGGCTCTCGGTTCTCGAGGAGCTGTTCGGAATCACCCTGATTAGGGAGGCGATATCCCCGGAGGAAATCAAAGATCAGTGGCTAAAGCGGCTCGTCGACGTGGCGGCAAAGCTGGACGAGCAGAAGCTGAGGAGGCTCTACGAGATTGAGGCCGCCGCTCACTCGAAGTTCAGGCTCCCCCATCTCGAGTACCTGTGCAAGATCGGAAGCGAGGACGACTTCATCCTGACTGCGGCCACTGCGGCCGCCTTCAACTACGCGGGAAACGACATGGAGAGGGCTTGGGAGGACAGGAGCTCGGTATTGTCCCTTGACTGGTTCAGGCGGAGCTTCCCCGAAATCAAGCAGACGGAGCCTGGCGGCAACGGCGGCGGAAGCGCCCAGCAGAAAACCACCAAGAAGAAGCCCAAGGCGAAGAAGAACGCCGTCAAGGGGATGGAGGTGCACGAGGAGGAGGTGATCCTCGTGCCCTGCCCGCGCTGCGGGAAGCTGCACATGGTGGAGACGAAGGGGAAGATCGAGGCGACCCACGTCCCCGAGGATCCCGACGGTGAGAGCAGGACGGAGGTGGCGGCGAGCGTCAGCAGGGTGGAGCGCGCCTGCTCGAAGTGTAGAGGCCGGTTCTTCGCGTTCGTAGAGCGCCTCGAGGGAAGGAAGTATGCGGCAGAGCCTTCTGTGTCGATGAAATTCAAAGAACCGAAGAAGGTCGTTGAAGCGGTGGACCTCCGCTTCGACCGCAAGGAGAACGTGTGGCAGATCATAGCAGAGGACAAGGTCGTCGGGCCCCTGGATTTCGACGGGGAAGCCCGGAAGTGAGCCGAGAGGGTCGTGGATGAAGATGCCGGAGAGCAGGAGACGGGAAGAACTCGCCCTGCTGGTGGGCCTCGAAGTCCTGCTCTTGGGGATTGCATTCGACTCCCACGACCTTAGGAAACTGCCCTTCCGCCAGTCCCAGATTACTAGGGTCGTGAAGGTGCTCATGGATGCCGGCGTGCTCACGCGGATTGGGACGAGGCAGAAGTACCTCTTCACCCGGGAGTTCCTGAGCATCCTGAAGGAGCAGGTCCTCCAGAGGACCCCCCGCAGCGGGATCATCCAGTTTCCCGTCATGACCACGTTCGACGCCTGCGGCGTGGAGCACTGGAGCGAGCAGGAGTTCGACCGCTTCGTCAGGACCCTGAAGGAACACTGGCAGTCCCTCCGCCGGAAGTAAGCACTAACGTTCAGATGGTGAACGCCTGAATGTTCAGGGGGCGAACGTTCCCAGAATCTGCTCTGTGGTCAGGAGGTGAACATCCGGATGTTCAGGGGGTGAACATCAACGCGAGAGCGTCCCGCCTGGACTCCCCACTCAGCGTTATCTTTAGCCGGGAACCTCTCCCATGACTTGTGGGCTGAGTCGACCGGAAGGTGCAGGTTCTGCGGCTACCTGTACTACACCTGGAAACTGCCGATGCACGAGGCGATTTGCAGCATGAGGCCGACACCCGCAGGAGGATCGGACGCTCCGCAGACCCCTGTCCCGGGATCGCCGCGTTTTAGCCGGAAGACCGCTGTCCATCCGCTTGAGAGCGCTCCTCGTCTTTCTTCTCTGCATCGTGGTAGCTGACTCGCTCATCGGGATTGGCGTAGCGCGGAGCGGACCGCACGATCCGTGCGATTCCTACGGGGACTGCATCTCAGGCTCAATCCATTACGTCCATTCCAATCCAGACAGTACTCTCTACCCCGGAGACAGTTTCACATTCCCGATATCCATCGCGCCGGGGCAGAACGCCACCGTCGCTTCGCTTTCATGGTCCTACGACCGGTCGGTCTTTGACAGGTCCGGGGACTCCTTTGTGGTGGCTGGCAACAGGACCGGCACCTTCCCCATCTCAGCGTCTGTCACCTTCGCAGGCAAGTCGTCACAGCCGTTCAACTCCACCTTGTCTCTCACAGGGAGCGTCACCGTCATCCAGCTGGTCATCATCCAGCATGCCGAGCTGGTCAACGTGACAAGCTCGAATGGGCTGAACATGCGCAACCCCGACGGCACGTTCTACAGGAACGACTCCTTCTGCGAGGAGTGGAGCGCCTCTTTCGAGTTCTCCAGCGCAAGGACGGACATCTTGATCAACGTTAGCGGCTCCCTCCCCGCCTTCCTGAGAGAGACTTCCTCGAACTATACGGGGAACACACCCGGCAGGCGGGGATACGTCTGCTTTGCCGTCGCTCTCGATTCGCCGTATTCCAACAACACACTCCCGCTGAGTTTCAACGCCGTTGACTTGCAGGGGATGTCAATCGCCCATACCGTAGAGAAGGTCCCCTTTGCGGTCGTCCAGTATTCACCCATGTTCTCCAAGTTCACCTACACCGACTACAACAGCAATCCTTCGGACGCGTATCAGAAGCCCTTCGTCACGCTCGTCAGGTACGGCGGGAACCGGCCAGGCTACAGCTACGCCGGGAACGTCAACACGGCGCCCTTCATGGCCACGAACTCGACCGGGGAACGCGCACTCGTCGACAACTACACGTTCATCACCGAAGGCTTCTCGCCTCTATTCAACGAGAACCCCGGCGCAGCATTCAGGCTGGGTTTCAACGACACGGGGAGAGTCAACCTCAATATGACATCAGCCAACGAAACTTCGACCTTCCTGTTCGACTGGCTCCACCGTGTCGTCAAGTATTACTTCGTAGGTCAGACTTCGGACTTCCAGAAGCTCGTCCCGTATGGGATCGAATACCTGAACGTGACAGAGAAGCTGGGCTCGCTGAACTTCGCAGGGAGGAGCGAAGCGGTGATCAACACAAGCTATGTCTACCAGCCAATCTTCTACAGCGGCAACCTCACGTTCCGGGCTGTCAACCAGAATGGGTCTCCCGACCCCGGCGTGAACGTCTATGTCACCGCTGTCGACCCGGACCCGCTGGACACCTACCTGACCCAGGAAGTCGCCGCAATCTTCGGGAACGACAGCCAGGTCATCCACGCTTTCAGGGCGGACCTCTACGTAGCCAGCGCCCCGGTACAGACGCTCCAACCGCGTTCGAGCGGGGACGGCACATGGGAGTATCTCGTCAACCAGACGAACCTGCAGCTGGAGGGCGACCCGCCGAGCGCATTCCAGGTCACGGTGACGGGGAACGGGGCCGCGTTCACGTATTCGTTCTCGAACTCCTTCGGCCTCTACCTCATTCCAGAGCTTCCCGTCCAGTCGAATTCGAGCAGCCTCGAATGGAAGAGCGTGACGGCCTACACCTTCGGCGAGACGGTCCAGTTCAGGTCCATGCCCTTGGCTTTCAATTTCACCACTCCCACGCAGTACCTGTCGTGGTCGGGGCCTCCCGATTGGGATGGCAGTTTCCTCCCCTCGGAAGCCGAGCCCGGCGGGTACTCGTTGTACTACCCGTTCCTCTACGGAGGAAACAATACCGTCAATGTCAACCTGGCGGGAGGGGGTGCTTCGGCGACCTCCGTCGAACAGGGGATGTCGGTCTACACGACAATCGACATCAGCGCCCTGTCTGGAGGGGCACAGTCCTTCTGGGTCCGCGACGGGGACGGCACGGGCGGGCATCTGCTGTTCTCCACATCCCTGCTCGACAACATGGGCCCTCCGGCTCCACCGGGGTTCGAAGGGGTCCGGACCTTCGCCTGGTCACCCGATGCAAACGACACCGTGACCTTGGGAATTGTCAACTCGTACGGGGTCAGCGTCCCAATCGGCTACTATCAGGCTGCCATGAAGGCGGCGCGGGGCCCAACCCTGGACGAGACTTTGATGGTTGTCTTCTTGGGCATCGCAGCAGGCTTTGTGCTGCTGGGGAGGGCGATTCACCGGAATGATGCAGAGGGAGAACCCACGAGCCAACCTTCCTGAGTTAGAAGAACTTGGTCGGCGGAGGCGCAATGAACGAAGACTGAACCAGAAGGTCTGGCAGCCTGAATCGGGCGTACACGCAGTGGCAGGATGGTTAACAGACTCAATCCAAATCCCAATCAAGTGGAAGAGCCTACCTGCAGACTTCGATTGGATACGAGCTGGCCAGACCGAATCTTTTACACATGTCAAGTACTCGGGCACGGTGAACAACCTGGAGACCACCGACAACACATACCTCGTCTCGAACGCGGTCGTCCATAATTGCAGCGTAGAGGTTGGGGCCGCCGCCGGGTCCAGGTTCGACATGGAGCGTTTCGGGTGCCTGGAAGCGTTCGGGTCGCTCCGCCAGTACGACCTGCTCATCGTGATGGGCACCGTGACCAGGAAACTCGCCCCCCGCCTCAAGATGGTCTACGATCAGATGGCCGAGCCGAAGTATGTCCTGGCAGTGGGTGCTTGTAGTATCACCGGCGGGCTCTACTTCGACTCCTATAACGTCCTCCGCGGCATAGACGACATAATCCCCGTCGACGTCTACATCCCCGGCTGCCCTCCGAGAGCCGAAGCTTTCCTTCAGGGAATGATTCTGCTTGAAGAAAAGATAAAGCAATCCAATACCCTCAGCGGACGCTAGGCCCACCATCGGGTGACTTTACACTTACCAATTAGGGAAGGCCACATCTTGGCAAAATTAAACAGTGAGCCTCAATTAGGCACGACGGGAAAGTTCGGAGTGTAGAGCGAAGACATGGCTTCAGACCCGGTCTGTGGGATGTTCGTCGAAGAATCTGAGAATACATTACACGCAACCGTGAGGGGCACCACCTACTACTTCTGCAGCGAAACCTGCCTGAAGACGTTCACCGAGCCGGAGCGCCAACTCCGGGTCCTCAAACGGAACATCGCCCTAGCCGTCATCCTTTCAGTCCCGATAATAATCCTGTCGTACGTCCCTCCATTCTCGACCCTGAGCCTGGTCGGCTGGGTCTTACTGGCACTCGCCACGCCGGTCCAGTTCATCTCCGGCTGGCGGTTCTACAGGGGGACCTATGACGCAATCAAGATGCGGACCTCGAACATGGACGTGCTGATAGCTGTGGGAACATCTGCAGCGTACATCTACAGTTTGATTTACGTGCTGGTCCCGAGCGCCCTGCCCTACGGAGGGCTTTACTTTGACACGTCTGCCGTGATCATCGCCCTCATATTGGTCGGCAAGCTGCTGGAGGAATACGTCAGGGGAAAGGCGAGCGATTCAGTCCGAAAGCTGCTGGCCCTTCAGCCCCCGACCGCAAGACGGCTCAGGGCAGACGGTTCGGAAGAAGAGATCCCCCTGCAGCAGGTGGCGGTGGATGACATCCTCCTGGTCAAGCCAGGAGAGAAGATACCTACAGACGGGACCGTCGCCGAAGGCCACTCTTCAGTCGACGAGAAGATGGTCACCGGGGAGAGCATACCAGTGGAGAAAGAGGTCGGGAGCCAGGTGATAGGCGCAACAATCAACGGCACGGGTTCCCTGAAGATCAGGGCGACCCGCGTGGGCTCTGACACGACCCTCTCGAAAATTGTCAAGGTGGTAGAAGAGGCGCAGGCGAGCAAGGGTCCCATCGAGAGGCTTGCGAACAGGGTCGCCACCTACTTCGTCCCAGTGGTGATAACGGTGGCCCTGGCCTCGTACGGGTTCTGGTCCCTGGTCGCCGGTCAGCCCTTCAGTTTCGGGTTCACCACCGCGGTGGCTGTCCTCATCATAGCCTGCCCATGCGCCTTGGGCCTCGCCACCCCGGCAGCGGTGGTTACGGGCGCCGGCAAGGGTGCCGAGAACGGGATACTAATCAAGGGCGGAGAGTACCTTGAGAGGATGCAGAAGATAGACACCATCGTCTTCGACAAGACGGGGACCCTGACCAGAGGCAAGCCGTTGGTGACCGACGTGGTCCGGTTTTCCAGCATGTCAGAAAGTGAAATCATCCAGATGGCGGCCATCGCTGAGAAGCAGTCGGAGCACCCCCTGGCCACCGCCATACTCGAAAGGGCGAAGGGCGAGCTCGGCGAACAGGGCATCCCCGACCCAGACTCGTTTGAATCGGTGACCGGGCAGGGGATCAGGGCCGCATATGGAGGGAAGAGCCTGGTCTTCGGCAACGCGAAGATCCTCGGCACTTACAGAATCGACCTTGGCCAGGATGCCCAGCAGAAGCTGGGCGACCTGAGAAAGGGGGGGAAGACAGCCATGGTTCTCGCAGTGGACGGGAAGGTCGCCGGTATCGTAGCCGTTGCTGACACGATGAAGGACCACGTGGTCGACACGATTAATCGACTCAAACAGATGAAGTTGGAGCCTGTCATGCTCACGGGCGACAACCCTGAGACCGCGGCGGCGATAGCGCGGCAGGCAGGGATAGAGAAATACTTCGCCGAGGTACTCCCAGCGGGCAAGGCGGAGGTCGTGAAGCGGCTTCAGAGCGAGAAGAGGGTGGTGGCCATGGTTGGCGACGGAATCAACGACGCCCCCGCTCTGGCACAGGCGGACATAGGCATCGCAATGGGCTCCGGCTCCGACATCGCCGTCGAGACCGGGGGGCTGATACTGATGCGCGACGACGTCAGGGACGTGGTCGCCGGGATACAGCTTTCCAGGAAGACCATGGGGAAGGTCAAGCAGAACCTCGGGTGGGCGTTCGGGTACAACATCGCCCTCATCCCGGTGGCGGCGGGGCTGCTCTACGTGGTGACAGGAGTCCTGCTGAGCCCGATACTCGCGGCCGTGGCGATGGCGCTTTCGTCTGTAAGTGTAACTACGAACTCGCTGACGCTGAGAAGGTTTAAGCCGAAGCTCTAAGCAGGGATTTGGCCAATGGCGACATCACAAGAGGCGGGGCGGCAGGAAGTCTCCTTTACAATCCAGACCATCGAGTGCGTGGCGTGCACCCCCGTGTTCAAACGGAAACTTGGAAAGGTTAGCGGGGTGCTGGAAGTCAAGGAGCTTTCGATGACCAACAAGGTAGTCGTGGACTATGACAGCAATCAGCTCGATAGGGACACACTCGTGCAGGAAGTGAAGAGAATTTCAATCGGCGCCGGGTTCGGAGACAAGATAATCGTCCACCGCTGAGCGAAGAGGTCACTCAACGGCTGGCAAGTGGCGGGCGGACTCTGCCCCTGCCGAAGTCGCAGCCGGCATCTCCCGGGTGCGGTTTCATTTCGGAAGCTCCCAGCTTTGCCGATTTGTCATTTTTTACGAAAACATACTTTGCTACTCACCCTGGACTAGTTGCGAAATACCTTGGCAAAGGGGTCAAACTGGTAGGCTTGGAGGTTGTGATTCCAGCATCAAAACGAGCAAAGGGACGCAGACAGCGGGTTGACTTTGTATATCGCAAAGGAGAGCATTTCTTCGTTGTGGAGTGCAAAGAGTCTTGGACCAAGATAGGTGTCGCAGTCGAGGAAGCAACAGGTTACGCTAAAGCGCTTGGTCGACACATGATCAGCACAGGGGTCAAGCCCACAAGAATTACTCCCGTCGGGGTTGCAGCAGACTACACTGGAAGTAGCGGTCCTTTCAGACAAGGCGTTGCCCTACTTGCTCAGGACTGGCCGAAGTCATCCTCCGCAGGGGCGAAATGAACCCTATGCGGTGACTTCCTTCGGCCTTGTCGTAAACAGCTTCTGCTCGAGGTCGCTCAGGAAGTTGTAGAATGGCAGGTGGCCCTCCTGCGTAATGAGGAGGCCCTGCCCGACCTTGGCGTTCGTGATGAACCGCTCTTCCACCTCGCTTAGGTTGAACGCTTCTCTCAGAGTAGACGAGGCTGCCTGATCCTGCTTGAGCACCACCTTTGTGGCGCAGCTTTCGACCATCGCCCTCCCAGGCCCGTAGGAGCCGCCCCTCCCCATCAGGTCAGACACTAACTGGGTCGCCAAAGTGAAGTTCGTGTTGTAGTGCCTAGCCGTCCGGGCAATCTCGGGAACGTACTCGACTGCGAGCGGGAAGTAGGGCTTCCCGGTCCTCGGGTTGACCTCTACCAGGGCCCACCCCTCGTCGATGATTATGGACTTCTTGCGCGACACAGGAAAGACGCCCGTGTCCTGGATCGACTTCCAGATTGCCGACAGCGACAGGAAAGCGGCGGCGTCTCTCAGTTCCCCGGGAGGAAGGTCGTAGAGGACGAAGACCATCCTCGGGTACACGCTCAGCTCTCCGTCGAAGAGGAAGCTGTAAGGAGGGAGGTTGGCCTGGAGGCGCTTCCTCAGCTCCCCCTCAGCCTTCGTCATGAGGTCGTCTACGCTTGAAGATTTCGCCGAAGCGAGGTAGAGGTCTGCCATGAGGTCAGGCTCGTCCTCGATCTTCGCCACGCTCGCGAGGAAGTTGGCCGCCCTGCGCCTGTCGGGGAACACCGCGAACGGGTCGAGGCCGGCGCCTTTGTCCGGGAGGAACCTGTGGACGTGGCAGCCTGTGATCCCGGCGAAAGACGTCTCCTGCTTCCCGTCCGGGCCTAGGGAATATTCCGGCTTCACGATTGAGTCGAAGACGAAGGCGCACATGTTCGGGTCTGTCAGCAGCATCCTCGAGAACAGGGTCTTCACGAAGGTGGATTTGCCAAATCCCGTTTGCCCCATCACGGCCAGGTTGTAGTTCTCCTTCTCGAAGACATCGAAGATTATGGCGTTCCCGGTCAGGCGGCTCTGGCCGAGGAATACGCCGGTAGGGTCCACGATGTCCAGCCCGGCGAATGGGAAGAAGGTCGTGGCGGCTGCCGTGGTGAGATAGAACCACCTCCCGGTCGCCCAGGTCGGCCCCTTTCCGGTCAGGAAAGCCTCCTGCAGGAAGCGGGGGGAGTCCATCTCCTCGACCACGCCTCCGAGAGCCTGCCTGAGCTTCCTGCGCGCCGAGGCCAGGTCCGGGTACGTCTTTTCTCTCAGCCTGATGCTGACCTTCGCCTTGAAGAGGCGTTCCGCCCCCGCCGCTATCAGCTGGGCTGCGGCCTGCACCCTCTGGAGCTCGGCCTCCCGCTCCGGGTTGAACGACCATCCCCCCAACTGCCGCAGGACCAGCGCCGACCTGAGGGCCCTTGCCCTCCCCCTCGACAGGGCCCTGGCCTGGTACGGCTCCACGGGGAGCAACTGCAGCCTGACCGAGTGGGCCGTGCCGTAGACCCGGGTGAGGAAAGCGGTCTCCATGGCGCCGCCGAGCCTCGTTATGTTGAACGTCTGGACGAACTGGGACTGGGCGTCCATCACATAGCGGCTGCTCACGTGCGAGATCTCGATGGAAGGCGCCGACGGGACCCTCACGAACTTGTTGGTGCCTAGGAGGCCCCCGAGGAGTTCGTCGATCTGGGAATCTGACGTGACGAAGAAGCGCATGTAAGGAACTTCGTACGAGGCCCCGAGGGCGGCCACCCTGCGAACGTCTTTCACGGCTTCGAAGGTGACCGGGTCGGCAAGCGAATTGAGGAACGAGGCAAACTGGTCGAGGACGCGCGCCTGCTCATTCTCGGGGAGGTTCCCCAGGTTGATCGATCTCAGCTCGTAAACGTAAGAACCCTTCTGAGGCATGTAACGGTAACGCGCACTCAGACTTAACGCGCGTGTTCCTTCGACTCGAGCAGGTTGACGCCCTTCGCGCTCACGACCACCTTGAACGACGAAAGGGGCTTGGCCGAGCCCTGGAGCCTCAGGACGCCCTCCTGGACTCCGACGTCCTTCGGCTGGGGCCGGTAGATCAGACGATAGGAGCCGTTCTCAGGTGTCACAGCCGCCTCGTCTCTGGCCTCTCCTCCGACGAGCAGTTGGACCATGCGAGGCGTGTCCACCCTGACCGTCCCCGTGAAACTGAAGGGTGTCGGGTCCTTGAAGTCGTCGACGAGGATCTGATGGGTCTCAACGGCAGGCTCAGATGCTCTAGGAGTACCCGGTTTGGCCTGCTTCGCCATAGCTCTGGTCCTCCCTTTTGTCACCCAGAAGAAGAGCTGTAGCTCGAGGGGGACGGCCTTCACCCGCCTCTGGACCAGCCCGAAGTAGCCGACGAGGACGACCAGCCCGAAGACCGTGAGACGGCCCGCGAATGAAATCCCGTCAAGGGAAAACCCGACTGGAAGCGAAGCCAGGAATGCGAACGCACAGACAACTGCCAGGGTTCCTAGCTGCCTCGCAGAAATCGAGCTCCCCCCTAGTTGGAAGAGCCCTTTTTCCCACCACAACTCCTCGCGCCACCAGGTAGATTCCGACACGGAATGATGCTCTCGACTGCCCTAAAAGAAGAGGGCCCCCGTCCGGCGTTAAAAGCGGAGACTCCCTCAGAATCCGATGGAAAGCACACGCGCCCTGAAGGTTGTCAGGGAATCCAGCGGCAGCCTGCTGCTCATCCTCACAGACGAGCTGACACTCATCGGTGCGTCCGCAGGACAGAAGGTGGCCGTCTCGGCTGACCCGCGCAGGATCCAGATAACGAAAGCGGAGGCCTGAAGGAATGGGTGTCGACAGGAAGGGGAGCGCCCAGCAGAAGATCAGGCGCCACCTCCTCATCATCGGGATGGCCCTCCTGTCACCCGTCCTGCTCTGGTTCGTCACCTGGATGGCAGCCACAGCGTCTGGAGCGACCCCGCCGCCGTTCGCTTACGGTTTCGGGTACACCAACTCCGGCCCGCCCGCGTTCATCGCCAGCCTGTGGCCGGGCGGCCCGCAGCTCCCTGCGGTCTTCGTCCAGTTCTTCAACCTGGCAATCGGGGCGGTCGTGTTCATCGTCGCCGGAATCGCCGGGGTGACCATGATAGGCTCCATCGGGGACCTGGTCAGCGGAGACGAAGGCTAGGGAGCGGTTCCGCGCCCGTTTTTAGGCCACGGGGTCCGTTCCACCGTGAGAACAGGGTCAACCTTCCGCACGGTCACGGTCGGGTACAGGAACGTCGCAAGGATCACGGCGGTCGCCTTCGTTTTCCTCGCCTTGTTTGTCCCGTTCTTCGTGAACGCGGCTTCCCCTCCCCCCGCGTCCTGGAGTCTCGTCATCTCGGGGGTCAAGTGCCCTTCGGATAACGCCCTGCTCTCTTCCACGTACTACTTCAGCGCGGTCGTCGGGATAGTCGGCCCGCCGGCCGTGAATGCCCAGCTCACCCTCTCGGGCAAGGTCACCTGGTTCGACGCAAACCTCAAGCCGATCACGAGCGCGTCCCCGTCCTTCTCTCCCAACAACTTCGCCTGGCCGGGCACCAACGAGTCAGGGGCCTATGACATCGACGCCCAGTTCGGGTACTCCCTCCCCACCGCCCAATCCTGTTCAGGCTGGATCGTCCTCTCGGTCAACGGGGTCCAGCAGGCCAACATGACCCTCAACGCCGGCCAGAACGACGCCACTTTCCAGCTGCTGGTGGCGCTCCCGCTGTTCAATGACACCGCTTTCGGCACGACGGCCCATTGTCCCACGTCCCTGAACCCATGTCAGGTCCCTCTCGGGGGCTTCTACGACTTCGTCGCCGGGATCGCTCTTGGCCTGGCAGTCGTTGGCTTCATGATTTCGTATGCTTCCAGCTCCATGAAGGGGAAGGACCGCATCCCATTCATCGACCTTGCGATCGCCATCTTCTTCATACTAGCCTTCCCCTACATCTACAACCAGGTCGCCACCCTGATCGACTACCTTGACATGGCCCTCATCTCCGGGCCCGGGAACAACTTCGCCACGTACGCCGCCAGGATAAGCTCGATCTGGGCGGCTACCGGCGCCACGGCCCAGTCCGGGCTCTGGGGGTTCCTCTCCGAGCCGCTGGTGCAGCTCGCGGCCTGGGTCGTAGACTTCATCGTCTACATAGGGTCCTTCATCCTCGGCACCATCAGGATACTGCTCGTGGCGGTCATGGTGGTCGCATTCCCTATCTCCCTCGCCCTGAAGGAGGTCCCCTTCGCCCACAAGCTCGGCCAGATGGTCGAGGACACGCTCTACGGCCTGATGCTGGCGTCGGTGATGTCGTCGGTCGTCCTGGGGCTCGCGGCCTACCTCATCGGCGCCGGAGGAGGCACAGCGGGGACGCTCTTCCAAGGGAGCGACACCTGGTTCGCGGCTATCTCCCTGCTGGCGGCGCTGCTTCTTCCGACGGTCTTCGCCCCTCTCACTGGCATGATGTTCCAGACTGGGATGCAGGCGGCGATGGCCGCGGGGACCGCGGCGGTGCTGGCCGGGACCGGGGGGACCATGGGGGCTGTGGGAGGGGTGCAGTCCATGGGCCAGGTGGCCGGTTTCTCCGGCGGGCTCGCAGGGTCGGTCGGGAGGAGCACCGGGTCGATAGGCAGCAGGCTTGCGTCATCCATGCAGCACGGAACCATGGGTACCGTCGGATTCGGAGCATTGCAGGGGCTGAAGGGGGCAGGCGCTGGGCTGGCGATGGGGATGTTTACCGGGATGGGGATGAGGCCTGTCGGGTTCTTCGCCAGGAGCGGGATGAAGTCGCCGGGCCAGATAGTGCGGGAGCACACGCACGCCGCCCAGGCGATGCAGTTTGCGCAGATGCAGCAGGAGGCAGAGACTGTCGCACCCGACCTGGTTAGGCATGCCGGTAGCATAATCGACAGCGGGCTCTCCGGAAACGTAATGGACTTTTCATATGTCACGAATCCGAGCGGTCAAAACTTTAGGGCCACAACTTGGATGAATCCAATGACTGGTCCTGATTTTGTATCTGCTTCCAAATGGCGAGATCAGATGCTTGATTTGTCGCTAAACAGAAACAAACTGGGTCAGGAACTTGCATCTCACAAGCTCATTTCTCCTGGAATGGCCACCAACGAACTCCTTATGGATCGTCTCGGACGCCAACTTCACGAGAGAATCTCTGTGATAGACCCAAAGACGGTTGACGGAGTCGTGGCTCTTCAAAATCTGAAGAACATGATTGACGCCAACCAGTTCAGCAAAGTTGGTCCGTAATTCTCTGGCCTAGATCATCAGAGCCATACAAATGAGGCCAGGTGCATATTCAGGTTCGCCTTGCCGAAATGGGCTAGGGCGGGAAGTAATCCGAACGGACTTGACCAAGTCTCCGTCCTTGTAGGCTACTATAACCGCATCATCAGCATCAAACGTACGTGTTTGGATTGCACTTCTCAAGAAGCCCCATACAGCTCCATTGTCTTTCTTGAACATCACAGAATCCTTTCCTGAAATCGCAATGCACTCCTCCCCGTCGACAAGTATCTTCAGCGGCCGGTCTGCAGGCTGCCCACCTGCGTGCTCCTCTGACATCTGCGGTATGGTCTCCCGACCCATTTCACGAGCATCGAGATATAACCCCCACCCTACGCGAGCAATCAGACGGTCTCTCGGTGCGGTCCGAGTCTTCCTTGAGTGAAGGGGTTAGGTCGAGGGACCGTGCA